>DATKVJ010000001.1:0-23803 GCA_035530135.1 Rhodocyclaceae bacterium
TACACCGCGGCGCAGCTGCAAGCCTTCCGCTCCGGTCTGCGCGCCAACGATCCGAACAAGATGATGCGCACGATCGCGCTCAGGATGACCGACCCGCAGATCAAGGCCCTGTCCGACTACATCGCCGGCTTGCGCTGAGTCCCGCAGTCCGGCGGGCAGCGGCAGCGATCAGAAAGGGTGGCCTAGCCACCCTTTTTTAATCGTGCCGCCCGGTGTAAGGTTTCGTTCTCTGATGCGACCAATTCGCATTAACCGATTGGGAGAAACCGCCATGTTGATCCAAAGACCCTCCGACATCCCGCCCTCCGAAATCACCCCACGCGCGCTGTTCGAAAAAAGGCGCGAACTGCTGAAGGGCATCGCCGGCACGGCGCTCGCCGCGGCGCTGCCGTTCTCGGCACAAGCCAGCGAGAAGCTCATTTACGCCCGCAATAGCCCCCTCAGCACCGCGGAAAAGCAGACGCCCTACCAGGACGTCACCCATTACAACAACTTCTACGAATTCGGGACCGACAAGTCCGATCCGGCGGAGCAGGCGCAAGCCCTGAAGACGCGCCCCTGGCAGGTCGCCATCGAGGGTCTGGTGCAGCGACCCAAGACCTACGCCATCGACGACTTGATCCGCCTGGTGCCGCTCGAGGAGCGCATCTACCGAATGCGCTGCGTCGAAGGCTGGAGCATGGTCATCCCCTGGATCGGTCTGCCGCTGGCAGCGCTGCTAAGACAGGCCGAACCGCTGGGCAGCGCCAAGTACGTCGAATTTATCTCCGCCGCCGACCCCAAGATCATGCCCGGCGTCAGGAGCGGGATACTCGACTGGCCCTATCTGGAAGGACTGCGCCTGGACGAGGCGATGCAGCCGCTGACGATACTCGCCGCCGGCCTGTACGGTGAAGTCCTGCCCAAGCAGAACGGCGCCCCGCTGCGCCTGGTGGTACCGTGGAAGTATGGCTTCAAGGGGGCGAAATCCATCGTCAGGGTCCGCCTGACCGATCGCCAACCGCAAACCGCGTGGATGAAGGCCGCTCCCAACGAATACGGCTTCTATTCCAACGTCAATCCCGCGGTCGATCATCCGCGCTGGTCGCAGGCAACCGAGCGACGCATCGGCGAATTCGCGAAACGGAAGACGCTGCTGTTCAACGGTTACGGCGATCAGGTGGCGAAGCTCTATGCCGGCATGGACCTGCGGAAATACTTCTGATGGCGGGCCAAGCCTCAGCGCGGCAGATCACTACGATCAAGGCGATCCTGTTCGCCCTCTGCCTGGTGCCGCTGGTCCGGCTCGCCTGGGGAGCGTGGCGAGACGCTCTGGGCGCCAACCCGATCGAGTTCATCCAGCACTCGCTGGGCACCTGGACGCTCAACTTCCTGCTGATCACGCTGACGGTATCGCCGCTGCGCAAGTTCAGCGGCTGGCACTGGCTGCTGCGGCTGCGCCGGATGCTCGGCCTGTTCGCTTTCTGCTACGCCCTGCTGCACCTCGTGAGCTACCTCTGGCTGGATCAGTTCTTCGACTGGCAGGCGATCGCCAAGGATATCGTGAAGCGCCCCTTCATCACTGTCGGCATGGCCGCCTTCATCCTGCTCATCCCGTTGGCTGCGACATCCAGCAACGCCATGATCAGACGTCTCGGCGGCAGGCGCTGGCAGCAGTTGCACCGTTCGATCTACGTGATCACCATTTTCGGCGTCCTGCATTACTGGTGGCTGGTGAAACTGGACGTCACCCTGCCGGCGATTTATGCCGCGCTGCTTTTTCTGCTGCTGCTGGTGCGCGCCTTCTGGCGCGAGCAGGAACGGCTGCGCCAGTTGGCCGGAGGGAGGCCGGCCAAGACATTCACGATTTTGGCCAAGCCCTAGAGGGCGCTGACGCCCGGGTTTCGAAGCGGACGATCGCGCGGCCGTCGTCGATCGTCCTCGGCTGCGCCTTCCAAGCGTGGCCGTAGACGATCTCGAAGCTCGCCGACAGGCGGCCATCGACCCGCCGCCCGGCATAGGCGGAGAGCACCTTGCGCCAGTCCCGCCAGGGCAGGCGGCCCAACAGTCCGTCGCGCACCCCCAGATGCCGCTGGTCGGCCAGCAGGCCCCGCGCCGTGCGGTAGGTCAGGGTTAGCATCTCCATGTCCATCACCGGATCGGCAAAACCGGCCGCCAGCAACGCGTCGCCGACGTCGTGCATGTCGAGGAAGCTGCGCAGCGGCGCGACAACGCCGGCGTCCGCGCAGGCGGCGCGCAATTCCTTCAGGGTGTCGGGGCCGAGCATCGAGAACATCAGCAGGCCACCGACCTCGAGCACGCGATTGAGTTCTCGGAATACCGGCAGAGGATCGTCGAGCCAGTGCAGCATCAGATTCGACCAGGCCAGGCCCAGCGATCCGCCGGCCAGCGGCAGAGCCCGCGCATCGGCGTTGACCAGGCAGGGCGCACGACCGAACAGGCGCTGACCGAGCGAGGTTCGCGCTTTCACCGCCGCGAGCATGGCGCTGGCCGAATCGACGGCCAGCGGCAGGGCAGCGGGATAACGCCGCTGCAGCTGGCGCAGGCCGTCGCCGGTGGCGCAGCCGATGTCGGCGATCCGCGCCGGCGCGATGCGCACCAGATCGAGGCGCTCGGCCATGCGCAGCCCGGTCTCGCGCGCTACTACCGCGGCCGAGTCGTAGCTCAGTGCGGCACGGGAAAATGCCCGTCTCACCGCTGCCCCAGCGTCCCGTTCACATCGCCTTGAGGCCCAAGCGGGCGAAGAGTTCCTCGTCATGCCCGGCCTCTGGGTTGTCCGCGGTGAGCAACTTGTCGCCGTAGAAAATGGAATTGGCGCCGGCCAGGAAACACAGCGCCTGCAGTTCGTCGGACATTTGCTCGCGCCCGGCGGACAGCCTCACCATGCTCCGCGGCATGGCGATGCGGGCGCAGGCGATGGTGCGGACGAATTCGAAGGGGTCGAGGGCCGCCGCATTCTCCAACGGCGTGCCGGGAATCGGTACCAGATGATTGATCGGCACCGACTCCGGCGGCGGGTTCATGTTGGCCAACTCGGCGACCAGCGCCGCGCGGACGCGGCGATTCTCGCCCATGCCGACGATGCCGCCGCAGCAGACGTTGATGCCGGCATTGCGCACCTTCGTCAGCGTGTCCAAGCGATCGAACTGGCTGTGGCTGGAGATCACCTGGCCGTAGAACTCCGGAGCGGTGTCGAGATTGTGGTTGTAGTAATCCAGACCGGCCGCTCTCAGCTGCTCGGCCTGGCCCTGCTGCAGCATGCCCAGGGTGACGCAGGTCTCCAGGCCGAGGTCCTTGACCGCGCGCACCATGGCGCTCACCTGCTCCAGGTCCTGCTGCCTCGGCCCGCGCCAGGCGGCGCCCATGCAGAAGCGGCTGGCGCCCTGATCGCGGGCCGCCGTGGCCGCAACGACGACTTCGTCCAACGACAGCAACGACTCGCGCTCGACCCCGGTATCGTGCCGAGCCGATTGCGAACAGTAGCCGCAATCCTCCGAACAGCCGCCGGTCTTGATCGAAAGCAGGGTCGAGCGCTGCACGGCGTTGGCGTCGAAATGGTCGCGGTGCACCGCTTGCGCGCGATGGATGAGATCGTTGAAGGGCAGCGCGAACAGCGCCTCGATCTCCTCCGTTCGCCACCTTCTCGCGGACTGGCTGTTGTCTGGTTCTGGGGCAATGGCTGGCATGGGCGGCGCTCGATCCGGAAAGCGTAAAATGCGGAGGGCAGATCATCGACGAAGGGGCAGCGCTTGTCAATTTACCGCGCCGCGGCACTCGCTTTTCAGGGCATGGGCGCTGCGCTCCTGCCGCAGGACTGTCTGCTCTGCGGCGCCGGCGCCGGGCCGGCGCTGCTCTGTAGCGCTTGCGCCGAAGCCCTGCCGCGCCTGCCGCGCCCGGTGTGCCCGGTCTGCGCCCTGCCCACTGCGGCCGGGGCGGTCTGCGGCAGCTGCCTCAGGCAGCCGCCGCATTTCGACGCCACCGTCGCCGGTTTCCGCTACGACTTTCCGCTCGACCGCCTGGTGCAGGCGCTCAAGTATGAGCATCGCCTGGCGCTGGCCCCGTGGTTCGCCCGGGCGCTGTTGGCCGGCTCCCGGCCGAACGGCGAGCTGGTGCTGGCACTGCCGCTGGGCGTGCGCCGCCTGGGGGAGCGGGGCTTCAACCAGGCGCTGGAGATCGCCAGACCGCTGGCGCGCGCGCTCGGCCTGCCGTTGCCAATCGGGACATGCGTCCGCAGACAGGACACCGCGCCGCAGGCCAGCCTGCCCTGGCGGGCCAGGCAGAAAAACGTGCGCGGGGCCTTCGAGTGCCGCCAGAACCTGACCGGGAAATCGGTGCTGGTGATCGACGACGTCATGACCAGCGGCGCGACGCTGAACGAATTCGCCCGCACCCTCAAGAGACACGGCGCCCACCGGGTCACCAACTGGGTCGTGGCGCGGACGCTGGCGTCCTGAGAGCGCATGAGCCTCGCCATCGTGCTCTACCAGCCGGAAATTCCGCCCAACACCGGCAACGTCATCCGCCTGTGTGCCAACGTCGGCGCCCGCCTGCATCTCATCAGGCCCCTAGGCTTCGATCTCAGCGAAGCGCGGCTACGCCGCGCCGGCCTGGACTACGCCGAGCTCACCGAAGTTTGCGTCCATGAAGACTGGGCGGCCTGCTTAGCGGCGCTCGGCGAACGGCGCCTGTTCGCGCTGTCCACGCGCGGCACCGTGCGTCACGACCGGCCGAGCTACTTGCCCGACGACGCCTTCGTGTTCGGCCCGGAGACGCGCGGACTGCCCGATGAAATCATAATCAGCGTCGCTGCCGAGCGCCGGCTGCGGCTGCCGATGCGGCCGGGCAACCGCAGCATCAATCTCTCCAACACCGTCGCGGTGGTGGCCTTCGAGGCCTGGCGGCAGATGGACTTCGCCGGCGGCGGCTGATCGCCGCGGCCTCATTCCTCTCTCGGATCTCGCCCCATCAGCTGTTCGACGGCGAGGATCGGGGTCATGGCGCCGGCGAGCACGGCGCAAACGGCGGCGGTAATCGGCATATCGACGCCCAGCGTCGCGGCCCGCCGCGCCACTTCCTGGGCGCTCGAAACACCCTCGGCGACATGCCCCAGCTCGCGGGAAATCGCCGCCAGCGGCCTGCCCGAGGCCAGCGCCAGACCGACGCGGCGATTACGCGACAGGTCCCCGGTGCAGGTGAGGATCAGATCGCCCATGCCCGCCAGACCCATGAAGGTCTCGCGCCTGCCGCCCAGCGCCATCCCGAACCGGGTGATCTCCGCCAGGCCGCGGGTGATCAGCGCCGCGCGGGCGTTGTTGCCGAGCCCCAGGCCGTCGGAGATGCCGGTGGCGATCGCCAGCACGTTCTTGACCGCGCCGCCGACCTCGGCGCCGACGACGTCGTCGTTGGCGTAAAGGCGCAGGCGCGGCCCGGACAGGGCACGCACCAAGCGATGGGCAAAGCGCGGGTCGCGGGCGGCGAGACACAGGGCGGTCGGCAGACCGCGCGCCACTTCCTGGGCGAAGCTGGGCCCGGTCAGCGCGCCGGAGGGCACATCGCCGGGCATCTCCTCTGCCGCGACCTGGTGGGGCAACAAGCCGCTGCCGGCCTCCAACCCCTTGCACAGCCACAGGAATGGCAAGCTCGGCGCCGCCTCGCGCAACGAAGCCAGGGTGGATCTCAGGCCGGAGACCGGCACCGCGACCAGTGCCAGCTCTACCCCGCGCACCGCGGCCGGGAATTCGCCGGAGATATTCAGCGCCTCGGGAAAGGCCATGCCCGGTAAATAGCGTTCGTTCTCGCGCGCCGTCTGCATGGCCGCGGCTTGCGCGGCATCACGCGCCCACAGGGTGAGCTGGTGATCGCGGGCCAGCGCGATGGCCAGGGCGGTGCCCCAGGCGCCGGCGCCGAGCACCGCGATTTTCATGGTCGCAGGCACCCCGTCGGGCTGCGCTCGCCCGCCGCCGGGCCGACCCAAGGTGGGAGATTCAAGTTTCTGCGAGGACAACGAGCAACAGTCACCCCCTTCCCCGGGAAGGGGGATGGGAGGATGGCGATGTCACAAACCCCATACCTGGTCCGCGCGGACGTAGCCGGTCTGACCGTCGCGATGCTGCACCTTGGCCCAACCCGGCGGCGCCGCCTCGAGCAGCGTCAGCACCACGTTCTTCTCGGCCTCGAACACCAGGGGCGCATCCGCCTGCGGCTGGGAGCGCACCTGGGCGCGAGATACGCTGACCTGCACGGTGCGCTGATCGGCCACGACGCGCTTCTCGATCCAGGCCAGGCTGCCGGTGGCGTCGCGCACCTTGAGCCAGCCGTCGAGCGCCACCACCACCTCGACCGGAGTAGCGCGCGCGACGACATAGAGCGGCTTGGCCTTGATCGACGGCGCGTCGTACATCACCGCGGGCTCCGCCAGCGAGCGATAGTCGAGCGCCGCTGCGGGGCCGGCGGCGAGCAACAGCGCGACACCGACCAGGGCGGCTCGGAAGAACGCGGTCACTGGATCGGAACCTCGGTCGGGGCCTGTTGCTGCGCCAGCTGGCGCTGCTGGTACATCGCCTCGAAATTCACCGGCGCGAGCAGCACCGGCGGAAAGCCGGCGCGCACGACGAGGTCGGAGATCGTCTCGCGGACGTAGGGAAACAGGATGTTGGGACAGGCCACCGAGAGGATCGGATCGATGTCTTCCTGAGGCACGTTGCGCAACTGGAAGATCCCGGCCTGACCGGCCTCCACCAGAAACAGGGTCTTTTCGGCGAGCTTTGCCGTCACCGTCACGGTCAGCACCACCTCGAACAGGCCCTCGTCTATGGCGTTACCCGCGGTGTGCAATTGCACCTCGATCTCGGGCGCATCGCGTTCCAGGAATACCTGGGGAGCGTGGGGAATTTCCAGGGACAGGTCCTTGGCGTAGATCTTCTCGATGTTGAAAACGGGGGCTTCGCTCATGATATTCGGTCGTGGTGGGTGAGGGGTAGACGAGATCGATTCATCCGCGCAGCAGCGGGTCCAGGCCGCCGGCGTGATCGAGCGCGGCGAGATCGTCGAAGCCGCCGACGTGGGTGTCGCCGATGTAGATCTGCGGCACGCTGCGCCGGCCGGTGCGCGCCATCATCTCCTCGCGCCGGGCCGGTTCGAGATCGACGCGTATCTTTTCGATGTCGGCGACGCCCTTCCTGTGAAGCAGCTGCTCGGCGCGCATGCAGTAGGGGCAGACGGCGGTGGTATACATCAGGACTTTGGCGCTCATGGCTGGGTCACTTGCTGGTGATCGGCAGGCCGGCCTCGCGCCAGGCGCTGATGCCGCCGGCGAGGTTATGCACCTTCTCGAAGCCCAGCTTCTTCAAGGCGCCGCAGGCCGAGGCGGAGCGGTTGCCGCTCTGGCAATTGACGATCACATCGCGCGTCTTGAATTTTTCGATCTCGCCAATCCGCTTCGAGAGCTGGGAGAGCGGGATATGGCGCGAGTTGGGAATATGCCCGGCGGACCACTCGGTCGCCTCGCGCACGTCGACCACCAGCGCATCTTCGCGATTCATCAACAGCGTCGCCTGCAGCGGCGTGACGCCGTCGGCGCCGCCAGCACCCATCACCGTTTGCCACAGCAGCATGGCGCCGCTGGCGGCTGCCAGCACCACATAGATCAGGTTGTTCTGGGCAAAGTGCAGCAAGTTCGACTCCATCAAGACTCCATCAATTCTTCTGGTTGGGGACACCGCAGAATACCTCGCGCATCAGCACGATCAGCTGCAGCGTTCGGGCGTCGGCAACGCGGTAGAAGACGCGGTTGGCGTCCTTGCGCGTCTGCAGCACACCCTTGTCGCGCAGGATCGCCAGGTGCTGCGAGATGTTGCTCTGGGTGGTTCCGACGGCATCGACGATATCCTGGACGCAGACCTCCTGATCGCCGACGACGCAGAGTATCTTGAGCCGCAGCGGATGCGAAATCGCCTTCAGCGCACGCGCCGCCGTCTCGATTTGCTCCTGCTTCTCGATCAGATCGCGAATGGAATTGTCCATCATCTTGTCGTTGGCGGCGCCGTACGGTCGAATAAAATTATCGAATATTATAGAATACTTCTTTGTCGGCGCCCATTCGGCGCTGCCGCTTCTATGCACATTCCCGCCATTTCTAGCCAAAAATGAAGAAAATCGTCCTGCTGCGCCACGGCGAATCGACCTGGAACAAGGAAAACCGCTTCACCGGCTGGACCGACGTCGGGCTCACCGAAAAGGGTCTGGCCGAGGCGATCGCCGCGGGCCAGTTGCTGAAGCGGGAAGGCTACCGCTTCGACGTCGCGTACACCTCGGTGCTCAGGCGCGCCATCAAGACGCTGTGGACTGTGCTCGAGGAGATGGACCGGATGTGGATCCCGATCCATCATTCCTGGCGCTTGAACGAGCGCCATTACGGCGCCCTGCAGGGCCTCAACAAGGCCGAGACCGCGGCAAAGTTTGGCGAAGAACAGGTGCTGATCTGGCGCCGCGCCTACGACACACCGCCGCCGGCGCTGGCGGACGGCGACCCGAGGCTGGAGACGGACGAACCGCGCTACGCCGGCTTGGCGCCCGGGGAATTTCCCAGGACGGAATGCCTGAAGGACACCGTGCACCGCTTCCTGCCCTACTGGTTCGAGACCATCGCGCCGATGGTCGAGTCCGGCAAGAGCGTGATCATCGCCGCCCACGGCAACAGCCTGCGCGCCTTGATCAAGTATCTGGACGGCGTCTCCGATGCCGACATCGTCGGCCTCAACATTCCCACCGGCCAGCCGCTGGTCTATGAACTCGACGACGAGCTGAAGCCGCAGAGGCATTATTATCTCGGCGATGAGGATGCCATCCAGGCCGCGATGCAGGCCGTCGCCAATCAAGGCAAGGCCAAGTAGTAAGCTGCTGCGCCTGGCCGCGCTGGCGCTGGCGCTGGCCGTCGGGCAAGCCCACGCGACGCCGGCGGCTCAGGTCAAGCGCCAACAGCTGAAGCATCTGCACGGTCGCATCCAGACGCTGAGCCGCGACCTGGTCAAGAGCGAAGCGACGCGCAGCATAACAGCCGGCCAGCTGAAAGCAGCCGAGGCGGCGATTTCAGACATCAACCGCAGCTTGAGCCAGCTGGGCGGACAGCGCGACCGGGTGGCGGCGGAGCTGGCCGACCTTTCGCGGCAGTCGCAGCGCCTGGAGACCCAGATTGCGGCCCAGCAGGCGCAGCTCGCCAAGATGCTCTACCGCCAGTACGTCGACGGCGAGACCGACGCGCTGCAAATACTCCTCGCCGGCTCCGACCCCAACCAGGCGGCGCGCGATTTCCACTACCTATCCCTGCTCTCGCGCGCCAGGGCCGAGCTGCTGCGCCGGCTGCGCGGCACCCTGAGCGAGAAGCAGCGGCTGACCGAGGTCATGCGCGCCAAGCACGATGAACTCGATGCCATCGAGAGCCGGCAGCAGCAGCAGCGCGCCGCCCTGCTCGAGCGGCAGCAGCAGCGCCAGGCGGTGCTGGCCAAGATCTCCGGCAGGATCGAGGAACAAAAGCGCCAGATCGACACCCTCAAGCGCGACGAGAGGCGCCTGGCGACGCTGATCAAACGCCTGTCCCGCATCGCGCGCAAGCCCGTTAGGGCCAGACCCCCGGCCAGGCGCGGGGCACAGACCGTCTTGAGGAACGAACATCTGCCCGAGGCTTCGGGCTTCTCCGGCAACTTCGCTGGGCTGAGAGGCCGCCTGCGCCTGCCGACTCGCGGCGAAGTGATCAACCGTTACGGCGCGTCCCGGGCCGACGGCGGCGCGACCTGGAAGGGACTGTTCATCCGCGCCGCGGCGGGCGCGGAGGTACGTGCAGTGGCCCCGGGCCGGGTGGTCTTCGCCGGCTGGCTGCGCGGCTTCGGCAAACTGATCATCGTGGACCACGGCGACGGCTACCTCAGCGTCTATGGCAACAACCAATCGCTCGCCCGCAAGGTCGGCGACAAGGTGGCGGGCGGCGAACAACTGGCCGCGGTGGGCAACAGCGGCGGCAATCCGGAATCCGGTTTATACTTTGAGCTTCGCTATCAAGGCCTCACCATCGATCCGCTCAAATGGGTCAATCTGAAGTAGGCGGAACCTCGCCGCCCCAACGGAGTCTTTCACGCATGCGCAACAAATTTCAGAAATTCGGATTGGTGCTCTTCGGCCTGGTCGCCGGCATCCTGATCAGTCTCAACTTTTCCGCCAGCGCCAGCAAGGATGCTGCGGATGCAGCGTCGCCGCTGCCGGTCGAGGAGTTGCGCAACTTTGCCGACGTCTTCAATGCCATCAAGCAGGGTTATGTCGAGCCGATCAGTGACAAGAAGCTGATCACCTACGCGATCAGCGGCATGCTCTCCAACCTCGACCCGCACTCCGCCTATCTCGACGCGGACGCCTACAAGGATCTCCAGGTCAGCACCCAGGGGGAATTTGGCGGCCTGGGGATCGAGGTCGGCATGGAAGACGGCTTCGTCAAGGTGGTGGCGCCGATCGACGACACCCCGGCTTTCAAGGCCGGCGTCAAGGCCGGCGACCTGATCATCAAGATAGACGACACGGCGGTCCAGGGCATGACCCTCTCCGACGCCGTCAAGCGCATGCGCGGCAAGCCCAAGACGCAGATCACCCTGACCATCGTCAGGAAGGGCGAGAGCAAGCCCATCGTGCTGACCATCACGCGCGAGAAGATCAAGGTGCAGAGCGTCAAGTCGAAGATGCTCGCGCCCGGCTACGGATACATGCGCATCGCCCAGTTCCAGGAAGAGACCGCCGCCGACGTGGTCAAGCAGGTAGACAAGCTCTATCAGCAGAACAAGGGCGGCCTGCGCGGACTGGTGCTCGATCTGCGCAACGATCCGGGTGGCTTGCTGCACGGCGCGGTGGGCGTGGCCGCCGCCTTCCTGCCGCCCAAGGCGCTGATCGTCTCTACCGACGGCCGCACCGAGGACTCCAAGCGCAAGTTCATCGCCAGCCCGGAGGACTACCTGCCCAGCGGCAGCGCAGATTTCCTGAAGAAGCTGCCCGCCGGCATCAAGACCGTGCCGTTGATCGTCCTGGTCAATGGCGGCTCGGCATCGGCCTCGGAGATCGTCGCCGGCGCCCTCCAGGATCACAAGCGCGCCGTCCTGCTCGGCACCCAGACCTTCGGCAAAGCCTCGGTTCAGACCATCCTGCCGCTCTCCAACAACACCGCGATCAAACTGACCACGGCGCGCTACTACACGCCAAACGGGCGCTCGATCCAGGTCAAGGGGATCACTCCCGACGTGGTGGTGCACGAGACGCCCAACGGCGGAGCGCAGGATCAACTGCGCGAAGTCGATCTGGAACACCATCTCGAGAACGACAAGGACAAGACCGTCGCGCCAAAAGCGCCACCGAAGCAAAGCGAGACGGAAGCCAAGCCGGTGCCGTTCGAGTTCGCCTCCAAGAACGATTACCAGCTGAACCAGGCGCTCGGATTGCTCAAGGCCTGGCAGATCATCAAGCAGCGGTGAGCGCTTAGGCTGGGCGACCCGCCGCTGCGCTCAACGCTCAGCACCGTTCATGGATGACCAGCAACTGCTCCGCTACAGCCGCCACATCCTGCTACCGCAGGTCGGCGTCGAGGGTCAGGAGCGGCTGCTCGCGGCGCGGGCGCTGGTGGTCGGCGCCGGCGGCCTGGGCTCGCCGGCCGCGCTCTACCTCGCTTCGGCCGGCGTCGGCACGATCGCCCTGGCAGACGGCGACACGGTCGACCTCACCAATCTGCAGCGCCAGATCCTGCACCGCAGCCGCGGCATCGGCCGGCCCAAGGCCGAATCCGGCCGCGACGCGCTCGCCGAGGTCAACCCTGGCTGTCGCGTCATTCCCATCGCCCGGCGGCTGACGGGAGCGTTGCTGGAGGCCGAAGTCGGCGCCGCCGACGTGGTGGTGGACTGCTGTGACAACTTCGCCACCCGCCACGCCGTCAATCGCGCCTGCGTCAAATCCGGCAAGCCGCTGGTGTCCGGTGCCGCCATCCGCTTCGAAGGCCAGATCTCGGTGTTCGACCCGCGCGAGCCCGCCTCGCCCTGCTATCACTGCCTGTTTCCCGAGGGCGAGGACGTCGAGGAGGTACGCTGCGCGGTGATGGGCGTGTTCGCCCCGCTCACCGGCATCGTCGGCAGCATGCAGGCGGCCGAAGCGCTGAAGCTCCTGATCGGCTGCGGCCAGAGCCTCGCCGGCCGGCTGCTGCTGCTCGACGGCTTGGCGATGGAATGGCGCTCGATCGCCATCCCGCGCGACCCGGGCTGCAAGGTCTGCGGCACCCGCTCAGTCTAAACGCGCGAGGATCCGGATGTCGTCGCCGACGCGGGTGAGATCGGTGAGCCTCAGGCGCTGCCTGCCGGCGAGATCGGCCAACTCGGGCAGGTCGAACATGCCGCGCGCGGCGTCGCCCAGAAGCATCGGGGCGAGATAGAGCAGCAGCTCATCGACCAGCCCCTCGCGCAGCAAGGAGCCATTCAGCTTGGCGCCGGCCTCGGCGTGAATTTCGTTGATGCCGCGGCGCGCCAGCTCGCGCATCAGTTCGGCCAGATCCACCTTGCCCCTGGCGTTGGGCAGCACCACCACCTCGGCGCCGGCGCGGCCCAGCGCTGCGATCTTCGCCGCATCGTCCTGCGCAGCCGCCACCAGGGTGCTGCCGCCCAGGAGCTGCGCCGACAGCGGCAGTTCCAGGCGGCTGTCGACCACCACCTTGAGCGGCTGCCGGTCGGTATCTATGTCCCTGACCGAGAGGCGCGGATCGTCGTCCCTGACGGTGCCGATGCCAGTCAGGATGGCGCAGGCCCGAGCGCGCCAGCGGTGGCCGTCCAGGCGCGCCGCGGCGCCGGTGAGCCACTGCGAGCGGCCGTTGTTGAGGGCGGTCTTGCCGTCCAGGCTGGCGGCGAGCTTCAGCCTCAGCCACGGCCGACCGCGGGTCATGCGCGCGACAAAACCGACGTTCAGCTCCGCCGCCTCGGCTGCCATCAACCCGCAGGCTGTCGAAATGCCCGCGGCCCGCAGTCGCTCCAGTCCCTGCCCGGCCACCAGCGGGTTGGGATCTCGCATCGCGGCAACGACCCGGGAGACACCGGCCGCGACCAGCGCCTCGACGCAGGGGGGCGTCAGGCCGTAGTGGCTGCAGGGTTCGAGCGTGACGTAGGCGGTCGCGCCGCGGACTTGGGCGCGACGGCTACGGGCATCGGCGAGCGCCTCGATCTCGGCGTGATTCTGGCCGGCTGGCTGGGTGAACCCCTCGCCGATGACCGCCCCGCCCTGCACCAGGACGCAGCCGACGCGCGGGTTCGGCGTGGTGGAATAAAGGCCGCGGCGGGCCAGACGCAGCGCCTGCGCCATGAAACGGTGGTCGTCTGCGCTGAAGTACAAGACCGCTCAGGCCGGATCGCGGGGACGCCGCGGGCGCGGTTTCCTGACCTCGCGGATGGCGTCGGAGAATTCCTCGACGTCCTCGAAGTTGCGATAGACCGACGAGAAGCGGATGTAGGCGATCTTGTCGAGCTTCTTCAATTCGCGCATCACCAGCTCGCCGACCTTGTCGCTGGGGACTTCCCGCTCGCCCAGCGTGACCAGCTTCTCCTCGATGCGATCGATCGCGGCATCGACGCTCTCGGTGGTGACCGGGCGTTTTCTCAAAGCCAGCATCATGCTGGCCAACACCTTCTCGCGGTCGTACTCGGTGCGGCTGCCGTTCTTCTTCACCACCAGCGGCAGTTGCAGCTCGACCCGCTCGTAGGTGGTGAAGCGCTTGTCGCAGGCCAGACAGCGCCGCCGCCGGCGCACGGTGTCGCCGTCCTCGTTCTCGCGGGTATCGACGACCTGGGTGTTGGCGTCAGCGCAATAGGGGCATTTCATGGCGGCTAACCCGTGAGCCGGGCATACCCTCGACCACCGTCGCGGGCCGGCCCGTCATCACCCATACACCGGAAATTTCTTGCACAGCTCCGCCACCTTGGCCTTCACGCCAGCGATCACCTTCGGGTCCGCCGGCGCGTCGAGCACGTCGGCGATCAGGTCGGCGACCTGCTCGGCCTCGATCTCGGTGAAACCGCGGGTGGTCATCGCCGGCGTGCCGATGCGGATGCCGCTGGTGACGAAGGGCTTCTGCGGATCGTTGGGGATGGCGTTCTTGTTGACGGTGATGTGGGCGAGGCCCAACGCCGCTTCGGCGTCCTTGCCGGTGATGTGCTTGGGCTGCAGGTCCACCAGGAACAGGTGCGACTCGGTGCGGCCGGAGACGATGCGCAGGCCGCGGGCGGCGAGCACCTTGACCATGACCTGGGCATTGTCGATCACCTGCTCCTGATAGTCGCGGAACTCCGGCGTCATCGCCTCCTTGAAGGCGACGGCTTTAGCCGCGATCACGTGCATCAGCGGGCCGCCCTGCAGGCTGGGGAAGATCGCCGAGTTGAGTGCCTTCTCGTACGCCGCGCGGGCCAGGATCAAGCCGCCGCGCGGGCCGCGCAGGGTCTTGTGGGTGGTGCTGGTGACGAAATCGGCGAAGGGCACCGGACTCGGGTAGAAGCCCGCGGCGATCAGGCCGGCGTAGTGCGCCATGTCCACGAACAGGTAGGCGCCGACGGCGTCCGCAATTTCGCGGAAGCGCTTGAAGTCGATCTTCAGCGCATAGGCCGAGGCCCCGGCGACGATCATCTTCGGTTTGTGCTCCCTGGCCAGACGCAACACCTCGGCGTAATCGATCTCCTCGGTGACCGGATCGAGGCCGTAGGCCACCGCATTGAACAGCTTGCCGGAGATATTCACGCTGGCGCCGTGGGTCAGGTGGCCGCCGTGGGCCAGCGACATGCCGAGGATGGTGTCGCCCGGGGCGAGCACCGAGAAATACACCGCCTGGTTGGCCTGCGAGCCGGAGTGCGGCTGGACATTGGCGTATTCTGCGCCGAACAGTTTCTTGACCCGGTCGATCGCCAGCTGTTCGGCGATGTCGACGTACTCGCAGCCGCCGTAGTAGCGCTTGCCGGGATAGCCCTCGGCGTACTTGTTGGTCAGTTGCGAGCCCTGCGCCTCGAGCACGGCGCAGGAGACGTAGTTTTCCGAGGCGATCAGCTCGATGTGATCTTCCTGGCGGCGATTCTCGGACTGGATCGCCTGCCACAGCTCGGGATCTTGCTTGGCCACGGTGTTCAGCTTGGAAAACATGTCCGGGATAGGGGAAGTGGGCTGGAGCGCGATTTTACCACCAACCCGGCGCGGCGCCGGCTAGCACCTCACGGGTACAAGTCCCCTGGCTTGTCCCCGGGTGACAACCCCCGGGTGACAACGACGGGCACTAGCACCTGCTCCACTGGCACAAGTGCCCTGGGTTGCCCGGGTAACAACTCCCGGTGACAACGACGGGCATTAGCCGGGAAGCTCGTCCAGGGCCCCCAGGTGGCGTTGGTCCGCCCAGACCAGGATGCGCCAGTCCTCGCCTTCGGTCTCCAGCCAGTTCACCGCGGCATTGGGCACCGGGAAGTCGCGCGGCGTCGTGAGGCCGCGGCCGCTGGCGCGGCGATAGACGACGTCGAGCACGCCGCCGTGGCTCACCGCCAATATTGTCTGACCGGCGTGGCGGCGCAGCAGCGCCCCGATCCCGGCCTGCGCCCGGGCAGCGAAGCCGTTCAGGCTCTCGCCGCCGTCGTAGTCGTAATCCAGTTCGCGCGCCAGATAGCGGCGATGCGCCTCCGGCTGACGCTGCCTCGCCTCCTCCAGGGTGAGCGACTGCAGCACGCCGTAATGCCGCTCGCGCAGCGCCGGATCGGCGATGGGCGCCTGGCCGGACAGCGCTGCCGCGGTCTGCCGCGCCCGCGCCAGATCGCTGCAATAGACCGCTGCGAAGTGCTCATCGGCCAGGCCGCGGGCCATGGCGACGGCCTGGGTGCGGCCCTTGGCGTTGAGCGGAATATCGATCTGGCCCTGGATGCGGCGCTCGGTATTCCAGTCGGTCTCGCCGTGGCGGACCAGGCAGAGTCTTGTCTTCGGGCTCATCGGGTCTGGTTGCAGAAGGCCGCAGTTCCCATATTCCCCTGGAAAAAACTGCGATTCCGGATTAACATCTCGGCGTTTTGCTTGACGCTCCCACAAGAAGCGGTGCCTGCAAGATCCCATGTTACCCGCAATCGGGGCAATCCCCCTGAAGGAGACCGCTCGATGAACTTCCTGCTGAAAATTTCCCGCTTGATAGACGCGATCAACGAGTTGGTCGGCCGCAACATCTACTGGCTGGTCCTCGCCGCGGTCATAGTCAGCGCCGTCAATGCCATCGTGCGCAAGGTCTTCGACCGCAGCTCGAACGCCTACCTGGAATTGCAGTGGTACCTGTTCTCGGCGGTGTTCCTGCTCGGCGCCGGCTACACCTTCCTGCACAACGCCCACGTGCGCATCGACGTCCTCTCCTCGCACTATTCAAGGCGCTTCCATACCTGGATGGACATCTTCGGCATCCTGGTGTTCCTGCTGCCGATGGCGCTGCTCGCCCTGTGGCTGTCGTGGCCGGTTTTTCTCGATTCCTGGCATTCCGGCGAACACTCCTCGAACGCCGGCGGCCTGATCGTCTGGCCGGCGCGGTTGATGGTCCCGGTGGGCTTCCTGCTGCTCACGATCCAGGGCATCTCCGAGCTGATCAAGCGCATCGCCTTCCTGATGGGCCTGATCCCCGACCCGTTGGAGGCCGAGAACGTGCCCACGCCTGAGGAAGAACTGGTCGCCGAGATCAAGGCCCACGGGGGGATCGAGCAATGAGCGCCTTCCTGGTCGCCAACATCGCGCCGATCATGTTCGGCTCGCTGATCCTGTTCATGCTGATCGGCTTCCCGGTGGCCTTCGCCCTGGCCGCCAACGGCATCCTCTTCGGCCTGCTCGGCATCAAGCTCGGCCTGCTCCACCCGGCCCTGTTCCAGGCGATACCGGAGCGGATCTTCGGGGTGATGTCCAACGACACCCTGCTGGCGGTGCCCTTCTTCACCCTGATGGGCCTGATCCTGGAGCGCAGCGGCCTGGCCGAAGACCTGCTCGAAACCATCGGCCAGTTGTTCGGCACGATGCGCGGCGGTCTCGCCTACGCGGTGATCTTCGTCGGCGCGCTGCTCGCCGCGACCACCGGCGTGGTCGCGGCATCGGTGATCTCGATGGGCCTGATCTCGCTGCCGATCATGCTGCGCTACGGCTACAACCAGCGGCTCGCCACCGGCGTGATTGCCGCCTCCGGCACCCTGGCGCAGATCATCCCGCCCTCGCTGGTGCTGATCATCATGGCCGACCAGCTGGGCAAGTCGGTCGGCGACATGTACCAGGGCGCGATCATCCCCGGCCTGGTGCTCTCCGGCTTGTACGTCGGCTACGTCGCCCTGATCACCATCTTCAAGCCGCTGGCGGCGCCGGCGCTGCCGCCCGAAGCCCGCAGCCTGCACGGCATGAAACTGGCGCTACGCGTGGTGACCACCATGCTGCCGCCGCTGCTGCTGATCTTCCTGGTGCTGGGCACCATCTTCCTGGGCATCGCGACGCCGACCGAGGGCGGCGCCATGGGCGCCTCGGGCGCGCTGATCATGGCGGTCGCCCGCCGCCGCCTGTCGATGAAGCTGCTCCGGCAGGCGCTGGATTCCACCGCCAAGCTCACCACCTTCGTGCTCTTCATCCTGGTCGGCTCGCGCTTCTTCAGCCTGACCTTTTACGGCGTCAATGGCCACGTCTGGGTCGAGCACCTGCTGCTCAACCTGCCGGGCGGGAAGCTCGGCTTCCTGATCGTGGTGAACATCCTGATCTTCTTCCTGGCCTTCTTCCTCGACTTCTTCGAGCTGTCCTTCATCGTCATCCCGCTGATCGGGCCGGTCGCGGACAAGATGGGCATCGATCTCGTCTGGTTCGGCGTCTTGCTGGCGGTGAACATGCAGACCTCGTTCATGCACCCGCCCTTCGGTTTCGCGCTGTTCTACCTGCGCTCGGTGGCGCCGGCCAAGGTCAAGACCACGGAGATCTACTGGGGCGCCATCCCCTTCGTGCTGATCCAGATCATCATGGTCGGATTGCTGATCGCCTTCCCGCAACTGGTGACCATGGGCCTGGACAAGACCGTGCAGATCGACACCAACAAGGTGCAATTGATGATACCGGCGCCGATGGACGACGGCCCGCTCGGACCCGACGGAGCGTTTCCACCGCCTCCCGGCAGCGGCCAGTAGCCGAACGCGGGACGAAAAAAGCCCGCGCGTTGCGCGGGCTTTTTCATCGCCAGCCGGCTGCTTACTTCTTTTTCATGGCCGCCATCTGCGCGGCACGCGCTTCGGCTTCCATGAAGTTGTCGAAGCTGGTCTCGGCGATGCTGAACCACTCCACCTCCTGGTCGCGGAAGGCCTTCCAGGGCACATAGACCTTCTTGAACTTCGGGTTCTTGGCCGCCATCTCAGCGTACACCTCGTGCGCGGCCTTGTAGGAGGCCATCATGATCTCGCGCGAGAACGGACGCAACTGCGTGCCGCCGGCGATCAACCGCTTCATGGCGGCCGGGTTCTTGGCGTCGTATCTGGCCTGCATGTCGCTGTGGGCCTGGGCGCAGGCCGCCTCGAGAATGACCTGGTAGTCCTTGGGCAGGCTGGTCCACTGCTTGTGGTTCACGTACAGCGAGAGCTGCGCGCCGCCTTCCCACCAGCCCGGATAGTAGTAGAACTTGGCGACCTTGTTGAAGCCCAGCTTCTCGTCGTCGTAGGGGCCGACCCACTCGGCGGCGTCGATCGTGCCCTTCTCCAGCGAGGGATAAATGTCGCCGCCGGGAATCATCTGGGGCACGACGCCGAGCTTGGTCAGCACCGCGCCGGCGAAACCGCCGACGCGGAACTTCAGGCCCTTGAGGTCGGCCACCGTCTTGATCTCCTTGCGGAACCAGCCGCCCATCTGGGTACCGGTGTTGCCCGCGGGAAGGTTGTAGATGTTGTAGCCCTTGTAGAAGTCGCGCATCAGTTCCATGCCACCGCCCTCGTACATCCAGGCGCTCTGCTGCCGGCTGTTGAGGCCGAAGGGGACAGCGGTGTCGAAGGCGAAGGTCGGATCCTTGCCGAAATAGTAGTAGCTCGCGGTGTGACCGCACTCGACGGTGCCGTCCTTGACCGCATCGGCCACCTGGAAGGGCGGGATGATTTCGCCGCCGGCGAACACCTGGATCTGGAACTTGCCGCCGGTCGCGGCCGCGACGATTTTGGAGATGGTCTCGGCGGCACCGTAGATGGTGTCGAGACTCCGGGGAAAGCTGGAGGCCAGGCGCCACTTGATCGCCGGCGCCTGGGCCAGAGCCTGGGCCGACATGGTCACGGCGCCCGCGCCGGCCAGGCCGAGTCCGGCCGACTTCAGAAATTTACGTCTTTCCATACAAGCTTCTCCTTGAGTTTTGATTTTGTTTCACCGTGCCGTCGTGCGGCAGCGCCCTGATTCCAGGCCCCTTGATCGGGATCCCGTTTGGAATACTACACCATAGCGCAGAATGCCCGAAACCCCGCCCGGCGGGGCAATGCCTGCTGCGCAGGCACCAGTACCGCGACGCGGCACTAGCTTCCGGCCACCGTCATGCGCTCGACGAGTATCGAGCCGACTTGCTTGGAGCCGCGCACCAGGACGTCCGAACCGACCGCGACGATGCCGGCGAGTATCTCCTTCAGATTGCCGGCGATGGTGATTTCCTGCACCGGATAGCGTATCTCGCCGCCCTCCACCCAGTAGCCGGCGGCGCCGCGCGAATAATCGCCGGTGACGTAATTGACCCCGTGGCCGAGCAACTCGGTGACCAGCAGCCCGGTGTCCATCTCGCGCAGCAGGCCCTGGAAATCCAGCCCGCCAGGCCGCACGATCAGGTTGTGGCAGCCGCCGGCGTTGCCGGTGGTCTGCATCCCGAGCTTCCTCGCCGAATAGGTCGATAGGAAGTAACCGTTGAGGATGCCGTCTGCCACCACCTCGCGGTCGCGGGTCGCGACGCCGTCGTCGTCGAACGGGCTGCTGGCCAGGCCGCATTTCAGGTGCGGCCGCTCGCTGATCCGCACATGGGACGGAAAGACGGCCTGGCCCAGGCTATCGGCCAGGAAGGAAGCTTTGCGGTAGAGCGCGCCGCCGCTGGCGGCATGGACGAAATTGCCGATCAGCGAGGCGGCCAGCGGCGCCTCGAACAGCACCGGCACCGACCGGGTCGAAAGCCGCCTGGCGGCGAGGCGCGACAGGGCCCGCCTGGCGGCGTAGTCGCCGATCGCCTCGGGCGAGGCCAGCCGTCCCGGATCGCGTCCGGTGGTGTACCAGTCGTCGCGCTGCATCGCCTCGTTCTCCCCGGCGATCACCGCGCAGGAAATGTAATGGCGGGAGGTCGGGAATCCGCCCATGAAGCCCAGGCTGTTGGCCGAGACGAATTGCGACTGCTGCACCGAGACGCTGGCGCCCTCAGAATTCTTCACCAGGGGGCTGGCGGCGAAGGCGGCCTGCTCGCAGCGACGGGCGATGGTGATGGCCTCCTCCACCGGCAGCGCCCAAGGGTGATAGAGATCGAGGTCCACGCCGTCCCTGGCCAGCAGCGCCTCGTCGGGCAGGCCGGCGCAGGGGTCGGGCGCGGTGTACCGGGCGATAGCCAGCGCCGCCTCGACGGTGGCGCGCAGCGCCTGCCGGGAAAAGTCCGAGGTGCTGGCGTGGCCGCGCCGCTGGCCGAGATAGACGGTGACGCCGATGCCCTTGTCGCGGTTGTACTCGATGGTCTCGACTTCGCCCTTGCGCACCGTGACCGACTGGCCGAAGGCTTCCGAGACGTCGGTCTCGCACGCCGATGCGCCCCCTTGGCGGGCGTGATCGAGCACGTCGGCGGCGAGTTGGCGCAGCGTTTCCTGGGCATAACTGAATTCTGAGGCAGACATGGGCGGAGTCCGTGACAAAGTTATAATGATACCCGTGGACACACCCGATACCGCCGATACCTCCAATACGCCCGAGCCGCCGAGCAAATCGCAGAAGAAGCGCGACATGAGCGCATTGCAGGATCTCGGTCAGGCGCTGCTGGAACTGCCGGCCGAGCGCCTATTGAAAATAGAGATGCCAGACGCCCTGAGGATCGCGCTCGCCGACGCCCGGCGCTTCACCAAGCATGAGGCCAGACGCCGACAGTTGCAATACATCGGCAAGCTGATGCGCGCCATCGACCCGGCGCCCTTCCAGGCGGCAGTCGACGCCGCAGAGGGACGCTCGGCGGCGGAGAACGCCCGCTTCCACCGCCTCGAACGGCTGCGCGCGGAGCTGCTCGATGACGAAGCGGCGGCCCTCACCGAAATCGCCGCGGCGCACCCCGGAGCCGACCTGCAGCAGCTGCGCCAGCTGCGCCGCAACGCGCTGAAGGAACGCGAACTGGCCAAGCCGCCGCGCGCCTTCCGGGAAATTTTCCGGTTGCTGCGCGAGCTCGAGGAAGCGGATCAAGAAACGGAGGGCTCCTGACGTGCCAGACGAACTGCTGATCGGCCTGGTGTCGATCTCCGATCGCGCCTCGGGCGGCGTCTATGAGGACCAGGGGATACCGGCGCTCAAGCACTGGTTCTCGACCGCCCTCGCCTCGCCCTGGCGCATGGAAACCAGGCTGATTCCCGACGAGCGGACGCTGATCGAAAAGACCCTGATCGAGCTGTGCGACGAGGTCGGCTGCCACCTGGTGCTCACCACCGGCGGCACCGGCCCCTCGCCCCGCGACGTCACGCCGGAGGCGACGCTGGCCGTGGCGGACAAGCTGATGCCGGGCTTCGGCGAGGAAATGCGCCGGATCAGCCTGCACTTTGTGCCCACCGCGATCCTCTCGCGCCAGATCGGCGCAATCCGAGGCAAGGCGCTGATCCTGAACCTGCCGGGCCAGCCCAAGTCGATCAAGGAGACCCTGGAGGGGGTGAAGGACGCAGCAGGCAAGCCGGTCGTGACCGGCATCTTCGCCGCCGTCCCCTACTGCCTGGATCTGATCGGCGGGCCCTACGTCGAGACCGACGAGGCGGTGATCAAGGCCTTCCGCCCCAAGTCGGCGCAGCGCCCGAAGTAGACGATGCAGCCCTATCTCGACCTGATGCGCCACGTGCTCGAACGCGGCCACGCCAAGAGCGACCGCACCGGCACCGGCACGCGCTCGGTGTTCGGCTGGCAGACGCGCTACGACCTCGCGGCCGGCTTCCCGCTGCTCACCACCAAGAAGCTGCACACCAAGTCGATCATCCACGAGCTGCTGTGGTTCCTGCGCGGCGACACCAATGTCCGCTATCTGAAGGACAACGGCGTCTCGATCTGGGACGACTGGGCCGACGCCGACGGCGACCTGGGCCCGGTCTATGGCAAGCAGTGGCGCCGCTGGGCCGCCGCCGATGGGCGCGAGATCGACCAGATCGCGCTCCTGGTCGAGGGCTTGAAGCACGCCCCGGATTCGCGCCGCCATCTGGTCTCGGCCTGGAACCCGGGCGAGGTGGACAAGATGAAGCTGCCGCCCTGCCACGCCCTGTTCCAGTTCTACGTCGCCGGCGGCAGGCTGTCCTGCCAGCTCTACCAGCGCAGCGCCGACATCTTCCTCGGCGTGCCCTTCAACATCGCCTCCTACGCACTCCTGACGCTGATGCTGGCCCAGGTCTGCGGCTACCAGCCGGGCGACTTCGTCCATACCCTGGGCGACGCCCACTTGTACATCAATCATCTGGAGCAGGCCAGGCTGCAGCTCTCGCGCACGCCCCGGCCGCTGCCATCGATGCGCCTGAATCCGGAGGTGCGGGACATCTTCGCCTTCCGCTTCGAGGACTTCAGCCTCGAAGGCTACGATCCCCATCCGCACATCCCGGCGCCGGTGGCGGTCTGAAATGCCCGCCCCACCCCGCCTCACCCTGATCGCCGCGGTGGCGAAGAACGGCGTCATCGGCAGCGACAACGCGCTGCCCTGGCGGCTGCCCGAGGATCTCAAGCGCTTCAAGGCGCTCACCCTGGGTCATCCGATCATCATGGGGCGCAAGACCTGGGTCTCGCTGGGCAGGCCGCTGCCGGGCAGGAGCAACATCGTCATCAGCCGCGACCCGGGTTTCTCGGCCCCCGGCTGCCGCGTCGTCGATTCGCTCCCGGCGGCGCTCGCCGCCTGCGCCGATGCTTCTGAGGCCTTCGTCATCGGCGGCGCCGAGATCTACGCGCTGGCGCTGCCCGCGGCGCAGTGCCTGCAGCTCACCGAGATCGACCGCGACTTCCCTGGCGACACGCACTTTCCCGACTTCGACCCGGCCGCCTGGCGCGAGACCGCGCGCGAGCGCCATCGCGCCGAAGCGGGCTTCGATTACGCTTTCGTCACCTATCAACGCCCCTAAGGAGACAGCATGTCGGAAGGAGGCATCCACGTTCACGGCCCGCACGACCACGCCGTCGAACACGCCGCGCACAGCGGCGACAGCCTGGCCTCGCG
This sequence comes from Rhodocyclaceae bacterium, assembly GCA_035530135.1. Taxonomy (GTDB): domain Bacteria; phylum Pseudomonadota; class Gammaproteobacteria; order Burkholderiales; family Rhodocyclaceae; genus CAIYYX01. The sequence continues at coordinate 23,447 of DATKVJ010000001.1, forward strand.
GGTGGCGGTGGTCACCGCGATCCTGGCCACGGTCGGCGCCGTCGTCGCCTATCAGGGCGGCGATACGCAGAACGAGGCGATGCTGCAGAAGAACGAGGCGGTGCTGAAGAAGACCGAGGCCTCGAACCAGTGGGCCTATTACCAGGCCAAGAGCAACAAGCAGAACCTGGCCGAGCTGGCGCAGGCGCTGGCGCCACCCGAGAAGCGCGAGTTCTACCGGCAGGAGGTCCTCCGCTACAAGCAGGAAAAGGAAGCGATCAAGCTTCTGGCGGACAAGCTGGAAGCGGCATCGACCAAGGCCAACGCCGCTTCGGAGGCGACCATGCATCCGCACCACCGCCAGGCCCAGGCGCTGAC
>DATKVJ010000002.1:0-19402 GCA_035530135.1 Rhodocyclaceae bacterium
GTCACCGTGGTCTCGCCGCCCGAGAGCAGGACGCAGGGCGCGGCGAAGGGCTGGCCGCGCAGCGCCACCTGGCGCGCGATGCCGGCCATCACCAGGCCGACGTCGCGGGCCTCGCCCTCCAGGCTGTCGCCGAGGATGTGCGCCGCGATGCCGGCTTCTCGGGCCACGGCCGCCGCGGCTTCGAGCGCCAGTTGCGGCGCGGCGATGATCCTGGTCTCGCAGTTCGCAAGGCGCGGATCGCCCGGCTTGATGCTCTCGCCCCGTCCGGACCGCAGCAGTTCCTCGGCCGCGGCGGGCAAGGGGATGCGGTAGCGGCGGACGATTTCCAGCGCGTCGGCGCAGGTGGTGGGATCGGCGACGGTGGGGCCGGAGGCAATGTCCATCGGCTTGTCGCCGGGCACGTCGGAGATCAACAGCGTCACCACCGTGGCCTTGCCGCAGGCGGCGGCGAGCCGGCCGCCCTTGATTGCGGAGAGGTGGCGGCGCACGCAGTTCAGCTCGCCGATGGTGGCGCCGGATTTGAGCAGCGCGCGGTTGATATTCTGCTTGTCCTCCAGCGTGATGCCTGCCGCCGGCAGCGGCAGGAGCGCCGAGCCGCCGCCCGAGATCAGGCACAGCACGGTGTCGTCGGCGGTGAGACCTACCACCAGTTTCAGCATGCGGCGGGCGGCGTTCATGCCGGCAAGGTCGGGCACCGGATGCGCGGCCTCGACGATCTCGATCCTGCGGCAGGGCTGGGCGTAGCCGTAGCGCGTCACCACTAGGCCAGACATTTCACCGGGAAAGTTCGCCTCGACCGCGGCGGCCATCGCCGCCGAGGCCTTGCCGGCGCCGATCACCACCAGGCGGCCGCGCGGCGGCTGCGGCAGGTGCGGGGGCAGGCACAGCGCCGGCTGGGCCGAGGCGATCGCCGCCTCGAACATGTTGCGCAGCAGTTCGCGCGGAGGGATCTTGGTAGTCGTCATTCAGCCAGTCTACTGCGGCGTCTGGCCGATCTCGAAGTTGGCCATCGTCTCCAGCGCGCGCACCATCGCCGAGTGGTCCCAGGCGCGGCCGCCGTGGGCGGCGCAGGCGTTGAACAGTTCCTGGGCGGTGGCGGTGTTGGGCAGCGACACGCCGAGCTGGCGCGCGCTGTTCAAGGCCAGCGCCAGATCCTTCTGGTGCAGCTCAATGCGGAAGCCCGGATTGAAGGTGCGCTTGATCATGCGCTCGCCATGCACCTCGAGGATCTTCGAGGAGGCGAAGCCGCCCATCAGCGCCTCGCGGACCTTGGCCGGATCGGCGCCGGCCTTGGCGGAGAACAGCAGCGCCTCGGAGACCGCCTCGATGGTCAGCGCGACGATGATCTGGTTGGCGACCTTGGCGGTCTGGCCGTCGCCGTTGCCGCCGACCAGGGTGATGTTCTTGCCCATCAACTGGAACAACGGCAGCACCGCGTCGAAGCTTTTCTGGCTGCCGCCGACCATGATCGACAGCGTCGCGTTCTTCGCCCCGACCTCGCCGCCGGAGACCGGGGCGTCGAGGTACTGGCAGCCCAGATCATTCACGCGCTTGGCGAATTCCTTGGTGGCGATCGGCGAGATCGAGCTCATGTCCACCACCGTCTTGCCGGCGGACAGGCCGTGGGCCACGCCGTTTGCGCCGAACAGAACGGCCTCGACGTCCGGGGTGTCGGGCACCATCAAGAAGACCACCTCGGCCTGGCGCGCGACTTCCATGGCGTTGGCGCAGGCCTTGCCGCCGGCATCGACCAGCGCCTGCGGCACGCTCGTCCGGCTCGACAGATACACTTCGTGCCCGCCCTTGATCAGCTGGCCCGCCATCGGCGCGCCCATGATGCCTAGGCCAACGAATCCGATTCTGCTCATTGCATTTCTCCTGTGGTGTGCCGCGAAGCTAGGTGCTATTGGTTTTTCCGTAATGCGTCATTGCGATTCGCTGAAAATTTCTTCGTAATCGCGAGTCGCGGCAAATTCCTTCGTCATTGAGAATCCGCTGCAAATTTCTTCATCATCGCGAGTCGCTGCAAATTTCATCGTCATCGCGAGCGCAACAAATTTTCGTCATCGCGAGCGCAGCGTGGCGATCTGAGGTTGCCGCGCTGCGCTCGCAACGACGAGCAATCTTGTGGGTTCATGGAAAGGCACGCAAGGCCGCGGCGCTCGCGATGACGGTTCGTGTTCAGGCCAGATGGGGTTCGAGCCAGCCCAGGCCCGCCACCGTGCCGCCCTTGGGTTTGTATTCGCAGCCTATCCAGCCAGCGTAACCGATCTTGTCCAGCCAGTCGAACAGGAAGGGATAGTTGATCTCGCCGGTGCCCGGCTCGTTGCGTCCCGGGTTGTCGGCGAGCTGGACGTGGGCGATCTTCGCCAGGTGTTTCTGCATGGTCGCGGCCAGCTCGCCCTCCATCCGCTGCATGTGGTAGATGTCGTACTGGACGAAGACGTTGTCGCTGCCGGTCGCGGCGATCAGGTCCAGGGTCTGCGCCGTGCCGCTGACGTAGAAGCCCGGGATGTCGAAGGTGTTGATCGCCTCGACCAGCAGCCTGATGCCCTCGGCCTCCAATTGGTCGGCGGCGAAGCGCAGGTTGGCGACCAGGGTCGCTTCGAGCCTGTCGCGCGCGACGTTCGCGGGAGCGATGCCGGCCAGGCAGTTCAACTGGGTGCAGCCCAGCGCCTTGGCGTAGGCTATCGCCAATCCGACGCCGTCCTGGAACTCGCCGACGCGATCGGGCAGGATCGCGATGCCGCGCTCGCCGCCGGCCCAGTTGCCGGCGGGCAGGTTGTGCAGCACCTGCTTGAGACCGTGGGCGGCCAGGCGCTCGGCCAGTTGCTCCTTCGGGTAGTCGTAGGGGAACAGGTATTCGACGCCCTCGAAGCCGGACTGGGCGGCGGCTGCGAAGCGGTCGAGAAAATCGAGCTCGTTGTAGAGCATCGTCAGGTTGGCGGCGAACTTCGGCATCTATCTGTCTCCAGTAATGCAATATGAGCTACAACATTCGATCACGACGAGATTGCGAGATTGCTAGATTGCTTCGCTGCGCTCGCAATGACAGACCTGCGTCATCGCGGCGAACCTTCGTCATTGCGGCGAACCTTCGTCATTGCGAGCGCAGCGAAGCAATCCAACACTCGTCGAGCCAATGCCGGTCACCGGGTATCGGGTGAGCGTCAGGCCAGGTCGAGGACTTCCTCGAACTCGGTGACGTTGTCGATCTCGGTGCCCATGGCGATGTTGGTGACGCGCTCCAGGATCACCTCGACCACCACCGGCACCCGGTACTCGGCCATCCACTGCTCCGCCTGCGCCAGCGCCGCTCCCAGCTCTTCCGGCGTCCTCACGCGGATCGCCTTGCAGCCCAGGCCCTCGACCACCTTGACGTGATCGACGCCGTACTCGTTCACCTCGGGCGAGTTGATGTTCTCGAACGAGAGCTGGACGCAGTGGTCGATGTTGAAGCCGCGCTGCGCCTGGCGGATCAGTCCCAGGTAGGAATTATTGACCACTATGTGCAGGTAGGGCAATTTGAACTGCGCGCCCACCGCCAGCTCCTCGATCATGAACTGGAAGTCGTAGTCGCCCGAGAGCGCCACCAGGCGCCGGTCGGGGTCGGCGGCGCGGACCCCGAGGGCGGCGGGCACGGTCCAGCCGAGCGGGCCGGCCTGGCCGCAGTTGATCCAGTGGCGCGGATGGTGGACGTGCAGGAACTGCGCGCCGGCGATCTGCGACAGGCCGATGGTGGACACGTAGCAGACATCGCGGCCGAAGGCCTCGTTCATCATTTGGTAGACGCGCTGCGGCTTCATCGGCACGTTGTCGAAGTCGCTCTTCCTCAGCATCGTGCGCTTGCGCTCGCGGCATTGTCCCGCCCATGCCGAGCGGTCGCGCAACTTGCCCGCGGCCTTGAGATCCCTGGCCACCTCGACGAACAGTGCCAGCGCCGCGCCGGCGTCCGAGGCGATGCCGAAGTCCGGGGCGAAGACGCGGCCGATCTGGGTCGGCTCGATATCCACGTGCACGAACTTCCGGCCCTTGCTATAGACGTCCACGCTGCCGGTGTGGCGGTTGGCCCAGCGGTTGCCGATGCCGAGCACGAAGTCGGAGGCGAGCATCGTGGCGTTGCCGTAGCGGTGCGAGGTCTGCAGGCCGACCATGCCCGCCATCAGCGGATGGTCGTCGGGGATAGCGCCCCAGCCCATCAGGGTCGGGATCACCGGCACGCCGGTGAGCTCGGCGAACTCCACCAGCAGCGCGGCGGCGTCGGCGTTGATGATGCCGCCGCCGGCGACGATCAGCGGCCGCTCGGCATCGTTCAGCATGGCGATGGCGCGCTCGGCCTGCTTGCGGCTGGCGCGGGGCTTGTGCACCGCCAGCGGCTCGTAGCAGTCCGGGTCGAACTCGATCTCGCTCATCTGCACGTCGAAGGGCAGGTCGATCAGCACCGGGCCGGGCCGGCCCGAGCGCATCAGGTGGAAGGCCTGCTGGAACACCCCGGGCACCTGGGCCGGCTCGCGCACGGTCACCGCCCACTTGGTCACCGGCTTGGCGATGGACTCGATATCCACCGCCTGGAAGTCTTCCTTGAACAAGCGCGCGCGCGGCGCCTGGCCGGTGATGCACAGGATCGGGATCGAATCGGCGGAAGCCGAGTACAGGCCGGTGATCATGTCGGTGCCGGCCGGACCCGAGGTGCCGATGCACACGCCGATGTTGCCGGCGCGCGTGCGCGTGTAGCCCTCGGCCATGTGCGAGGCGCCCTCGACGTGGCGGGCGAGATAGTGCTTGATCCTGCCCGATGCTTTCAGCGCCGCGTAGAGCGGATTGATGGCGGCGCCGGGCACCCCGAAGGCGTCGGTGACGCCTTCCATTTCGAGTATGCGCACTGCGGCTTCGATCGCTTTCATCCTGGCCATGATGGGACTCCTGAAACTGAATGTGCGCCCATCATAGAGTGTACTTTACGTTATGATAAGCTCACAATTTCTCATTCCAGACGATACTTTTGGTATATGGACAAGCTCAAGCAGATGGAAGCCCTGGTCGCCGCCGTCGATGCCGGCAGCCTGGCCAAGGCGGCGCAGGCATTGGACGTGACGCCGGCGATGCTCGGGCGCCGGGTCAATGCGCTGGAGCGGCGCCTGGGCGTCAAGCTGCTGCATCGCTCGACCCGCCACCTGTCGCTGACCGAGCAGGGCAGCGTCTTCGTCGAGCGCTGCCGCAAGCTCTTGGCGGAACTCGCGGCCAGCGAGGAGATGATGAGCGCCGGCCGGCAGCGGGCGACCGGCCACCTCAGGATCACCGCCCCGGCGGGTTTCGGCCGCCGGCACGTGGCGCCGCACGCGCCGTCCTTCCTTGCCAAAAACCCCGAGGTGCAGATCTCGATCGACCTCACCGACCGCGTCGTCGATCTCACCCGGGAGGGCCACGACCTGGGCATACGCATCGGCAGCGTGCTCGATCCGAACCTGGTGGCGCTGCGGCTGTGGCCCAACCAGCGCCTGGTCTGCGCCTCGCCCAGGTATCTGAAGCGCCACGGCACGCCGCGCACGCCGGCCGAGCTGCAGCAGCACAACTGCCTCGCCTTCAATCCCCAGGGCGGGCAGCAGGGCGGCTGGTCGTTCCAGGACAAGGGCCGGCAGGTGACGATCCGCGTCCGGGGCAATCCGGATTGCAACGACGGCGAGCTGCTCCACCTCTGGGCGCGGCAGGGCCTGGGGCTGGCCTGGCGCTCGACCTGGGAGATCCAGGCGGACATCGAACGCGGCGAACTGGTGACGGTGCTGGACGAGTACGCGCTGCCCGACTACGACATCCGCGCGATGTATCCGCAGCAGGCGCACGTGCCGGCCAAGGTACGCTTCTTCGTCGAGCACCTGAGGAAGGTCTATTCGAAGCCGGGCTACTGGAGCGCCTGAGCCGCCCAGGCCGGCGGCGCCACGATCCGCAGCGCCCGGCGCAGCACGGTGAGCGTCGCCGGGGCGTGGCCGACCAGCTCGCCGTCGGCCTCGATCGCGGTGCCCGCCGGCGCCTCGATCGCCGCGCTGCCGGCCCGCCAGACGGACACCTTGGGATGACGCTCCAGGCTGCCGTCGAACAGGCGCGGCAGAGAGGCGAGCACGCGCCAGCGGCTCATGTGGCGGATCAGGGTCAGGTCGAGCAGGCCGTCGTCCGAGCGCGCCCGCGGCGCCACCAGCATGCCGCCGCCGCAGTAGCGGCCGATGCAGGCGAAGAAGACGAAGGCCTCGGCGGCCTCTTTCCGGCCGTCGATGGAAAGATGCAGGGACAGCGGCCGGTAGGCGGCCAGCGCGCGCAGCAGGCCGAGCAGGTAGGCCAGACGGCCGAAGCGGCGCGAGGGCATGCGCTCTATCACCGCGGCGTCGAAGCCGCCGCCGGCGACGTTGATGAAATAGCGGGCCTTGCCGGTCGCCGGAAATTCGATCACCCCGACGTCGTGGCGGCGCTGCCGGTCCTTCTCGCTCGTGGCCTCCGCCGCGATCAGGCGCAGCGCGCCGTCGTAGTCCGGCGTCGGTCCCGGGCCGCGGGCCCAGTCGTTGCCGGTGCCGATAGGAAGCAGCGCGAGCAGCACCGCTTCGGGCGCCGCCGAGCGCTGCTCGAAGATGCCATTGACCGCCTCGCTGACGCTGCCGTCGCCGCCTGCGACCAGCACCCGGCGGCAGCCCTGGTCGATCGCCTCGGACACCAGCGCGATCGCGTGCCCCGGATACTCGCTCTGCACCGCGAGGTGGCGCTGCCCGTGCGCCGCGAGCGCCGCCTCGATTTTGCTTCGGTCGCGCACGCCGCGGCCGCCGCCGGAGATCGGGTTCACCAGCAGCAGCCAGGTGTCGTCGTCGAAGTCGGGCATCGGGCGGGCGGGGCCTTCTATGGCTGCGGGCCTATATAATGCCTGGTCGATCGCCGCCTGCGTGACCCGAGATGAAATATCAAGACCTGCGCGACTTCATCGCGCAACTGGAAAGACTTGGCGAGTTGAAGCGCATCGCCGTCCCGGTCGATCCCCGCCTGGAGATGACCGAGATCTGCGACCGCGTGCTGCGCGCGGGCGGGCCGGCGCTGCTGTTCGAGCATCCGCTGGGCTCGGACATGCCGGTGCTCGCCAATCTCTTCGGCACGCCGCGGCGGGTGGCGCTGGCGGTGGCGCACGAAGGCGAGGGGGCAGATGCCGACGACTGGAAGACGACGCTGCGCAGCGTCGGCGAGCTGCTCGCTTATCTGAAGGAGCCGGAGCCGCCCAAGGGACTCAAGGACGCGTGGGAGAAGCTGCCGGTGCTGAAGCAGGTGCTCAACATGGCGCCCAAGCTGATCACCAAGGCGCCGGTCCAGGAACGGGTATGGGAAAGGGAGGAGGTCGATCTCGCGCGCCTGCCGATCCAGACCTGCTGGCCCGGCGACGTGGCACCCCTGATCACCTGGGGCCTGACCGTGACCCGCGGGCCGTGCAAGAAGCGGCAGAACATCGGCATCTACCGCCAGCAGGTGATAGCCAGGAACAAGCTGATCATGCGCTGGCTCGCGCATCGCGGCGGCGCGCAGGACTACCGCGACCACCTGCTGGAACATCCGGACCGGCCCTTCCCGGTGGCGGTGGCGATCGGCGCCGATCCGGCCACCCTGCTGGCGGCGGTGACGCCGGTGCCCGACGCGCTCTCCGAGTACCAGTTCGCCGGCCTGCTGCGTGGCGCCAAGACCGAGGTGGTGCAGTGTCTCGGCTCCGACCTGCAGGTGCCCGCAGCCGGCGAGATCGTCCTGGAGGGCGTGATCCATCCGGGCGAGACGGCGGCGGAGGGACCCTACGGCGACCACACCGGCTACTACAACGAGGTGGCGGAGTTCCCGGTGTTCACCGTGGAGCGCATCACCATGCGGAAGGACGCGATCTACCACTCCACCTACACCGGCAAGCCGCCCGACGAGCCGGCGATGCTCGGCCTGGCGCTGAACGAGGTGTTCGTGCCGCTCTTGCAGAAGCAGTATCCGGAGATCGTGGACTTCTACTTGCCGCCCGAGGGCTGCTCCTACCGGCTGGCGGTGGTGTCGATCAGGAAGCAGTACCCGGGCCACGCCAAGCGCGTGATGTTCGGCATCTGGAGCTTCCTGCGCCAGTTCATGTACACCAAGTTCATCATCGTCACCGACGACGACGTCGATATCCGCTCCTGGCCCGAGGTGATCTGGGCGCTGACGACGCGGGTCGACGCCGCGCGCGACACCCTGATCGCCGAGAACACCCCGATCGACTACCTGGATTTCGCCAGTCCGGTGGCGGGCCTGGGCAGCAAGATGGGCATCGACGCCACCAACAAGTGGCCGGGCGAGACCAGCCGCGAATGGGGGCGGCCGATCGCCATGAGCGAGGCGGTCGTGCAGCGCGTCGATCTGATCTGGGATCAGCTCGGCCTGTGAGCATCGAGCGCGTTTCCGGACAGCGCTTCTGCCTCTACGACGCGGCGGCGGTGGCCGCCGTGCTCGCGCGCATGGCCGATCGGGCGGCGGCGCTGCTCGCCGGCGCCGAGGATCCGCTGCTGCTGGGCATCCTGCGCCGCGGCGCGCCGCTGGCGGCGATGCTGGCGTCCGACTTGCGCCGGCGGCACGGGCTGGACGTGCCGCGCTACGAACTGCGCCTGAAGCGCTACGGCGACGACCTGGCGCTGCTCCATCCGGAGACCGAGCTGACCGAGAACGCCGAGTTCGCCGCGCGCGATCTGTCGCGCGCGACGGTACTGGTGGCGGACGACGTGCTCTACCAGGGGCACTCCTTGGCGCGCGTGCTCTCCCACCTGTCGCAGCGCGGCGCGCCGGTGATCCGCGCCGCGGTGCTCGTCGACCGCTGCACGGCGCAGCTGCCGGTCGCCGCCGACATCGTCGGGGTCAGGCTGCAGGTGGCGACGGGCGACGTGGTGGAGTGCCACGTGCCGCCCTACGAGCCGGAATTCAGGATCGAGCTGCTGCGTCCGAGTCCAGGCGGGGGAAGCTGAGCGTGCTCCACCTGCCGGAACTGCCGCCGCTCTTCGTCGCCTTCGTGGCCACCGTGCTGTTCGGCTTCGTCATCGGACTGGAGGTCCATAGCTATCGCCGGGCGCAGAACAAGGACCTGGGTTTCGGCACCACCCGCACCCTGACGCTGCTGGCGGTGCTGGGCTTCGCGCTGGCCGCCCTGGATCCTTCGCTCGAGCTGTTCGCGGCCGGTCTGGTGGCGCTGGCGATCCTCTTGGCGCTGCAATACTACGATCGCCTGAAGGCCGGCGAGCAGAGCCTGCTGCCGAGCCTGATCGCGCTCCTGACCTATCCGCTCGGGCCGCTCGCCCTGGGGCAGCCGATCTGGCTGCTGATCATCTACGTCGTCGTGGTGCTGCTGCTGCTCAGCGAAAAACCCCACATCCGCCGCTTCTCCGATGTCTTCCGCAGCACCGAGACGGTCACCCTCGCCAAGTTTTTGATCATGGCGGGCCTGGTCCTGCCGGTGCTCCCGGACCGCCAGATCGCCTCCTTCGTCAGCGTCAGCTACAGCCAGTTGTGGCTGGCGGTGATCGTGGTCTCCGGCATCTCCTATCTCAGCTACCTGGCGCAGACCTATTTCATTCCCAAGGGCGGCGTCCTGCTCACCGGCATCCTGGGCGGCCTGTATTCGAGCACCGCGACCACCGTGGTGCTGAGCCGGCGGGCGCACGGCGCGCCCTCGGGCAACCGCTTGTTCGCCGCGGCGATCGTCCTGGCCACCGCGATGATGTATCTGCGCCTGATGGTCCTGATCCTGATCCTCGGCCATCACGCCGCGGCGTGGCACCTGGCCGCGCCCTTCACCGTGCTGGCCGGCGCGTCGGCGCTGCTCGCCTGGCTGCTCTACCGGCGTTCGACGGATCTGTCCGGCAATGTCGCCGATGTCCAGGAGCCGGTCCGGCATCCGCTGGAGTTTTCCACCGCGCTGCTGTTCGCGCTGCTGTTCGTGTTCTTCGCGGCGCTCACCCAGTTCGTCGTGACCGGCTACGGCGCGGGCGGCCTGCACCTGCTCTCGTTCGCGGTCGGTTTCAGCGACATCGACCCCTTCATCCTGTCGCTCCTGGAGGGCAAGTTCCAGGTCAGCGGTGCCGCCATCGTCGGCGCGATCGTCATCGCCAGCGGCAGCAACAACCTGCTCAAGGCCGCCTACGCGCTGGCCCTCGGGCGCAACCGCAGCCTGGTCCCGGCCGCCCTGTGGCTCACGCTGAGCTTCGTTCTTTCCATCGCCTACGTCTTGCTGACGGGCTGATTTTGAAACTGCCCCGGTCCATCGGCGGATGATGCCCAATGCTCCCGGCGCCGGGGCGATCCGTGCCCTGTTTCAGAACGAGAACCCGGAGCGGGTCTGGACCGCGGCGAGCGACGTCCTCGGGCGCACGGATCCCGGCTACGACCGCCGCCGGATCGGAGCCGTGTTTGCCGACGTGGTCCGGCTGTTCCGCGGCGAGTACCCCGGTTACCGCGCGATCGAGACCCTGTACCACGACATGTCGCACACCATGGACGTGTTCCTGTGCGCGGTGCGACTGACGCACGGCGTGCAACTCTCCGGCGGCCGCCTGTCCGGCGAGGAACTCACCCTGATCATGCTCGGCGCGCTGCTCCACGATATCGGCTACGCGCAGAAGGACGGGGAGGCGGGCGGCACCGGCGCCCAATACACCGCGACCCACGTCCAACGCGGCATCGCGTTCATGACCGAGTATCTCGACCGCCACGGGCTGCCTCCGGGCTACGTCGCGCCGCTCACCGCCATCATGCTGAGCACCAATCCGGCGCAGGCTTTCGCGGCGATCGACTTTCCCGACCCGCGCGCCAGACTGCTGGCGCAGATCGTCGCCAGCGCCGACCTGGTCGGGCAGATGGCCGACCGCGCCTACCTGGAAAAGCTGCTGTTGCTGTATCTGGAATTCGAGGAAGCCAAGGTGGGCGGTTTCGAGAGCATGCAGGACTTGCTGCGCCGCACCGGGCAGTTCTACCAGAGCACCCGCGAGAAGCTCGACGGCGAGTTTTCCGGAATCTACCAAAAGCTGGCCCTCCACTTCAAGGACTGGTTCGGCGTCGACGCCAACTACTACATCGAGTCGGTCGAGAAGAACATCGCCTACCTGGAGCAAGTGCTCAAGCTCGACGAGGCGGAGTATCTGAACATGCTGAGGCGCGGCGGCGTGGTGCAGAAGACCGTCGCCCTGAGCCGGGCCGACGACGCCGGCTGACCCGGGTCGATGTCATTGCCTCGGGCCCGGCAGCCCCCTCCGGGGGCGGGGCGGCCGCGGCCGGGGCGCCGGCCTTGACAGCATCCGGAAAGCCCGCGACAATGGGAAAAATTCCCTTTCCATCTCCTCCATCACTTCCCTTACCCCCCGATTCACCTGTGAGCGATGAAGCCGACGGGCGCAGCAGATGCCAAACCGAAGAGCGAGCAGGTGCTGGAGGCCAGCGTCGCGACGCTGCTGCCCTTGGTCCGCTATCTGCTGCTGGAGGGCGTCAACTACCCGCTGTTCGTCCGGGCCCTGAAGCCGGTGTTCGTGCGGGCGGCGCAACTGGAGCTGGAGAAGAGCGGGGTCAAGATCAACGATTCCTCGGTCAGCCTGCTCTCCGGACTGCATCGCAAGGATATCCGCGAACTGAACCAGACCCGCGGCGCATCGGTCTCCCATTCCGGACCGGTGTCCTCGCTGGTATTCACCAAATGGATCAGCGATCCGGTCTATGTGCAGAAGAACGGCAAGCCCAGGCGGCTGCCCTTGCGCGGGCCGGCGCCTTCCTTCGAGAGCCTGGCGCTGGAAATCACCCAGGACGTCCATCCCGGTTCGGTGCTGAAATCGATGGAGGCTCAGGGCATGGTGAGCTGCGAGGGCGAGGGCGGGGCCGAGCGGGTGGTCCTGCTGAAGGACAGCTTCATCCCGCGCGACGACCTGGGCGAGATGCTGGCGATGTTCGCCGCCAACCTGCAGGACCACCTCGCCGCCGCGACCTCCAACCTGAAGGGCGGCGGCCCGCCCTTCCTGGAGCAGGCGGTGTTCGGCAGCGAGCTCTCCGAGGCTTCGATCGCCAAGCTGGCAGGCCTGAGCCGCCGGCTCTGGGAGAAGCACTCGCTGGAGATCATCAGGGAGGCCAGCCGCTTGTGCGAAGCGGACCAGGGCTGCGCCCGGCCGCAGCGCTTCAGGCTGGGCAACTATTTCTATGCAACCGCAATCGCCGCTGCCCAGTCGCAGGGCGCTGCATCTGACACCGGGAGCGATAAATGATTTCCAAACTGTCCCAGCGGCTCGCCGCGCTACTCTTCATCGCGACGCTGTCCGGCTGCGGCGCCGGCGGCGGCGCAGCGCTGCTCGCCGGCGTCGGCTCGGGCGGCACCGGCCTGGTCGCCGGCATCGTCACCGGCTTCGGCAGCGTCATCATCGACGGCAGCCGCTACCCCGACGCCTCGGCCAGCTACGACGTCACCGGCGACAGCAGCGCCGCGCAGGCGATATCCCGGACCCAGGTCGGCATCGGCGAGCGCGCCGAAGTGGATACCGATGCCAGCGGCAACGCCACCGCGGTGCACATCGTCCCCGAGGTGATCGGCGTGGTCTCCGCGATCTCGGCGCCGACGAACTCGCTCACCGTCGCCGGCACCCGCGTGGTGGTCAATGCCAGCGATCCGACGCTGCCGATCACGGTCTATGACGGCTACACGCAATTCTCGGATATCCAGGTGAATGACCGGGTCGAGGTGCATGGCCTGCCCCATACCGATGCCCTTGGGTCCTACGTCGCCGCCACGCGCATCGAACTCAAGCCCAGCGTGTGCACCGGCGGCTGCCCGGTGCGGGTTTCCGGCACGGTCAGCAAGCTGAGCCCGAATGCGACCAGCTTCAGCCTCGGCGACTTGACCGTGAACGTCGGCGCGACCACGACGATCACGCCCGCCGGGCAGAGCCTGGCCAACGGCGAGCGGGTGTCGGCGTTCAGCAGCGCGCCGCTCTCCGGCACCGGCATGAACGCCGACGCCATCGCCATCCGCAAGCTGTCCACCTCGGCGAGCGCGGTGGGCACGCTGCGCCTGTCCGGCGAGATCGGCAACTACGTCAGCAACGCCAGCTTCAGCGTCCATGGCGTGAGCGTCAATGCCTCTGCCGCGACGCTGTCGCCGGCCTCCCTGAGCCTGGCCAACGAAGTCGATGTGATCGTCGCCGGCAGCTTCGATCCGGCCACCAATGTACTGACCGCGACCAGCGTCAGCCAGTACGACAGCGACACGATCCAGGCGGAACTGCACGGCACCGTCAGCAACTTCGTCAGCGCCGCCAACTTCCAGGTGCGCGGCGTGCTGGTCGATGCCAGCACCGCCAGCTTCACCGGCGGCAGCTCGGCCAACCTGCAGAACAATGCCTACGTGGAAATCCACGGCCGGGTCTCGAACAACGTCGTGCTCGCCAGCACGGTGAACATCCAGAGCGTCCAGGGCGCGACCGACGGCAGCGTCGGCGATCTGCGGGGCGTGGTCAGCAATTTCAACGCGACGAGCAATGCCTTCACGCTGACCCTGGACAACGAAAACGGCAGCCAGATCCAGGCGGTGCTGGCGGCGAGCCCCTTCTTTGTCGGCGGCACCCGCGCCGACCTCATCAACGGCAAGTACGTCAGCCTCAATGCCGCGCTGGTCGGCGGCCAATGGCAGGTCGATACCGTCACCTTCATGCTCGCGTCCGCGCCCTCGGGCGGCGGCGAGGGCATGGGCGGCCAGGACATGCACCGGGAGATGGAAGGCGTGATCAGCCAGCTGTCGGGCAACACCTGCAGCGTGAACGGGATCACGGTGGATTTCAGCGCCGCCACGATCAGCGGCGGCCAGCCGGCCAACGGCGCCCAGGTGCAGGTCTATGGCACGATGAGCGGCTCGGGTTCGGCGATGAGCCTGATCGCGAGCAAGCTGGAAATCGACGATTGAGCTGCCCGGCGGGGCCGGCCGACTAGCGCGGAGGCGCGGCGCGCCTGCGCCGCCAAAGCCAGACGATGAAGCCCGCCGCCAGCAAGCCGATCAGGGCGGCTTCCTCGATGTGCTGGATCTCCCCCAGCAAGGCCTCCATCGCCACGCCGAATAAATAGCCGGCGCCGGCTATCAGCGGCGCCCAGAGCGCGGCGCCGAGCATGTCGAGCAAGGCGAAGCGCAGAAAAGGCAAGCGACTGGTGCCCATGACGATGGGGCCGGCGAGGCGCAGGCCGTAGATAAAACGGATGCTGAGGATGAACAGGACGTGATGGCGCTCGAATACGGTGTGTACCCGCGGCGCGCGTCGGGCCAGCGCGGGGTGCCGCGCGATCAGGGCGGCACCCCGCCAGCGGCCGAGCAGGAAGGCCAGCTGGTCGCCCAGGCTGGCGCCGACGAAGGCCACCGCGACGACCCACGGCCAGGCTAGCAGGCCGCGGTGGGCGGCGAAGCCGGCGGCGAGCAGGAAGGTTTCCCCTTCGAACAGCGTGCCCAGAAATACCGCCAGGTAGCCGTAGCTGACGACCAGGGCGCTGATCATGGGAAGCGCCGCCGAGCGCGCCGGCCGTCGGCTACGCCGGCTAAAATTGCGGGGACCGGCATCGGCATCTCGGTTCCTCCTTTTCGGTGGGGCGCAGCGGCTCCGGATCGGGCGTGGCCTCCCTGCCCGGGGGCGCATCGGCGGCGGCTACAATGGGGCCAAAATTCCAGCCAGGAGCAAACGAATGGGCCATGCGAAATCTTGTGAACTCGGTCTCGCGGTCAACACCACCGAGGAATTGCTCAAGGGCCTCGACGATCTGCGCCGTGCCTGGAAACGCGATCCATCCAGCCTGCCCAAGGGCTTGTCATGTTCGGAGTCGAAGGAGGGCCAGTTCGTTCTGACGGCGGCGGAATCGGCTTTCGTCACGATTCCGGGCGCGTGCGTCATCAAGGGCATCGGCGCCATAGAACTGCTCGGCTCGGCGCCCGCTTTCGAAGATGGCGCCAAGTCGAAGGCCCTGATCCTCAAGGCCACGCCGGCAGGCTGGAAGTTCTCCGTCAAGTACGTGCCGCCGATCATTCGCGAGCGAAATGCGAAGTGAATCGGCCTTGATCCCGCACGCGCTGGCAATGGCTCACCGGCCGCAAGCCGGAGCGCTTACGCCGACTTGCCGCCACGAGCGATACACCCGCAACGCCACCTGCGCGTCGTTGGCGGCGTAGAGCATCTGCCGTTCGGTGAGCAGCGGATTCGACCAGTTCGTGGTCGACGTCCTCTTGGATTTCTGCAAGCGCTGGCCAAAAAACCGGGCCACCGCGGTCTTGGCGCCCACGTCGGCACGCTGCCCCTGGCGCAGGGCGAGCGCCAGATCGAGGACGTGGATGGAGCTGATCCCCAGCTTGGTTTCCAGGCGCAACAGATCGTCGCGGAGGCCGAAACCCACCTTCAGCACCTGCGGCGACTCCAGGATGGCGCGCAGGCCTTCCAGCGCCGGTCGGCCGCTGACGCGGAACAGATACGCCTTGTCGTCGGTAGCCAGCTGGATCAGATGCGGGCCGGTCGACACTTCACCCTTGGCGAAGGTCGGCTTCGATTCGGTATCGAAGCCGATGGCATCGGTGGCCATCAACGCCGCCAGCGCGGCGCCCGCGTCCGTCGCCGACTGGACGAGGACCACGTCGGCCAGCCTGATCCCCGGGTAGAGCGGCAGATTCGGATCGATGGGCGCGTTCACGGTCAGGCCGGCTCGGGGAAGTGTGTAAGATGGAAGGAGGGGAAATTCAAGGGCGGCGCGGGGAGTATCGCAGGCCCCGGCGGGCACGGTCAATCGGAGATTTTCTTCGGAGCACCGTCGAATGGCCTTCGGCCTCGAGTCCCGGCGCCGCACCGCCTGGGCGAGCGGGCACTTGAGCCGACAACAAGCGGAGGCGGCGCGAGCAAAAATGAACTACGAAGAATATCTCGACGAAGTCACCACGCTCATCACCGAAAAATACGGCCTGAGCGACGAGGCCGCGATCCGGATGGTGATGCTCGCCCAGGCCGACGATTTCTTCAGCGGACACGACGACGATCCGTCGATCTGCACCTTGGCGCGCGCTCACCGGGACGCGAAAATCGTCTATGGCAAGTACCCGTGCGCGGATTCATGAATCCCGGCGCGAGCGCCAAGGCCCGAGTACGCCTTAGGGCGTGATCGAGAGATAGCCGGATTTCTCGAAATCGACCATGGCGCCGATGCCCGACACCACGATGCGGCTAAGGGGGAGAATGTCCTGGGGCGTGTAGCCCTTCAAGCGCATCGCCACGCCGCACTCGTACATCTTCACGCCGCCCTGGTTCAGCGCCTCGAGGATCGCCCGGTTGGGATTGCCCTGCGGATGCGGCTGTTTCACTTTCTGGTCGTAGGCCGTGTCGGTCAGCAGAAACTGGGCGCCGTCGGCTCTGAACACCATGGCAATCTCGTAGTCCTTGCCGGCTTTCATGCCCAGGGCGGTGTATTGATCGTAGAGATTCTTTGCCGCCAACACTTGCTTGCCGATGCCGTTGGGAATGGTATCCGCATAATTCACCTGGACTACCACTTTGAGTCCGGTCCGGTTGGCGATCTGCAATGGTGGCCTGGTGTTTTCCGCCACGCCGGCGCCGGTTTCGGCGAAGGCGGCGGATGAAATGCCCGGCAATGACAGGATGAGGAGTCCAGTGATCGCCATTGCGGCGGAGCTCATTTTCTTAGCCATGATTTTTCCTTGTTTGCGGTTGATTGAGCTGCGTACAAATCCCTTGCAGCTTGGCGATGGGTGCGGTGTGAGCGACGGTGCCGGGGACGCTTGTTGGGATAGGCACGGCCGATTAGTGCGCGGGAAACTAAATTAGTTCCTTCTGATGTTCGCGATCGGAGCCGCCGCGGCTTCGCCGACAGAATTGCTTCAGGTCTTGGGTTTCCTGACCAACTGTTGCGCAAAGGCCGCCTCGTTTTTTGTGATGCGCGGCGCTTTTTGGGGACCCATGGAATTCAACAGGCGCACGAAGTCGTCCAGCGGCAGGGCATCGGAAAGCGCTTGCTCGACGCCAGCAATCCGCTCGCGCAGCTTGAACAGGCCGCTGCTGGTGAGGGCCATCGTGTAGCGACGGCCCTCGCTCCGCTGATTTAGCCGGGCGAGGGCGGCGCTTGCACGAGTCGAGCGCATGCGCATCTCCTCAAGGCGATGACTCTAAAACGTGTCCATCCGGGAGCGCTCGACCAGGCAATCGCTCCCGCCCATCGGGTAGCCACGGCAGACGCCCGGGCGGCGTTCATAGATGGTGCAGCTCATGGTGTTCCGATCCAGGGCCGCGCACCAGCCGTCGCCGAGGCGGCGCATCACCCAGCCGCCCCACCGATCTTCGACGGTCAAGCGCAGCGGTATGTCGTCATCGCCCATCAGCAAGACCTCCAGCCGGCAACAGCAGGCCTTGCAGTTGGCGCAGGTGACGGCTGAGCTGTCCTCCTGGTCGTCCCTGGCGTTGCTCGCGTCCATAGCGCGTCATTGTCCCACGCGCCACTCGGAACGCAAGGCGCTCATGGACAAGGCCATCGGCCCTTCGGTATTCTGGTACCAGACGAAGATCCTCCATCGCTTGTCGTCCCCAGGGTTCATGAAAGGCCGGGAAATGGAAAGCCGCTCGCGCACGCACTACGGGCCTGTCGCCCAGGCCTTCCATTGGACCACGGCGATCCTCGTCCTGATCGCCTTCATCTACGGGCCGGGAGGATCCGAGCAGCGCCTGTACTCGCCCGCCCGCGATTTCGACCGGCAGCTCCACGAGAGCTTGGGCTTGTGCGTGTTGGCACTCGTCGTGATGCGCGTCCTGTGGCGGATGGTCGACACGCGACCGGAGCCGCCGCAGCGCTCGCGCTGGATGGGCATCGCGGCGAGGACCGTGCAAGGGGCGCTCTATCTGCTGCTGTTCGCGCTGCCATTCACCGCCATCGCCGGCGCCTGGCTCGAAGGGCATCCCCTGACGCTCCTCGCCGGCGTGAAGATTCCGTCCCCGCTCGGCATTTCACACGGTGCGGGCGCGACGATCGCGACGATCCACACCTGGCTCGGCGATGCGATCCTCTGGCTGGC
This sequence comes from Rhodocyclaceae bacterium, assembly GCA_035530135.1. Lineage (GTDB taxonomy): Bacteria > Pseudomonadota > Gammaproteobacteria > Burkholderiales > Rhodocyclaceae > CAIYYX01. The sequence goes on from DATKVJ010000002.1 coordinate 18,092, forward strand.
GGGATTCCATGCGCTCGCCGCCCTCTATCATCACCTGGTCCTCAAGGACGGCGTGCTCGCCTCCATGCTGCCGCGCTGGGTCCCCTTGCGGCAAGCGCATGGACGTCGGGCGAGCTCGAATTAGCCGTCGCCGACGGCCGTGGCGATGAGCTAAAACCGCACCGTATCGTCCCGGCGCCCGAAACGCCCGTAGCGCAGCGCGAGGGTCGGCAGGATCAGCAGATTGAGCGCCGTGGAGGTGATCAGGCCGCCCAGGATGACGGCCGCCATCGGGCCTTCGATCTCGTTGCCGGGCGCGCCGCTGGTCAGCGCCAGGGGCAGCAATCCCAGGGCGGTGACCAGGGCCGTCATCAGGATCGGCGACAGCCGTTCCGCCGCGCCCCGGATCGCCGCCGCCTTGTCCCAGGGCACGCCCTCGACCTCGACCAGGTGGCGGTAGTGGGAGATCAGCATGATGGCGTTGCGCAGGGTGATGCCGAACAGGGTGACGAAGCCCACCAGCGAGCCGATCGACAGCACGCCGCCGCCGGCGAGCACCATGGCGACGCCGCCGGCCAGGGCGAAGGGCAGGTTGGCGAACACCAGGACGGTCGGGCGCACGCCGCCCAGCGCCATGAACAGCAGCAGCGCCACACCGGCGGCGGCCAGCGCCGAATGCAGCAGCAGATCCTGCCGGGCGCGGGCCTGCGCCGGCGCGTCGCCGGCATAGACCAGGTAGGTGCCGCGCGGCAGGGTGACCCGGGCGGCGATCCGCCGCTTCACCGCGGCCACGAAACCCGACAGCGCCCGCCCGTGCACCGCAGCGGTCACCACCTGCAGGCGTTGCGCGTCGTCGTGCAGGATCAGATAGCGCCCCTCGGTCTGGGTGATGTCCGCCACCTCCTTGAGCGGCACCATGCGGCCGGCCGGCGTTTTCAGGGGCAGCTCGCCCACCTGCGCCGGACTTCGGCGCAGGCGCGGCGAGAGCACCACCGTCACGTCGAAGGCGCGGTTGCCCTCGTAGATCTCGCCTACCCGCGTGCCGGCGTAGGCGGTCTCGACCGCACTCAGGGCGTCCGCCGGGGCGATGCCCAGCCGCGCCAGGGCGCCCTCGCGCAGATGGATCAGCAGTTGCGGAGCGCCCTCAGGCGCCTGGACCTGCACCGCGCCGGCACCGGCGACGCCGCGTATCGCGGCGGCGATTTCCTCGGCCTTGCGATCGAGCAGGTCGAGATCGTTGCCATAGACCTTGACCGCCAGCGGCGCCGTATAGCCCGAAATCGTTTCATGGATGCGCTCGGTGAGGAAGGTATTGACCGAGAAGCTCGCCCC
>DATKVJ010000003.1:0-11550 GCA_035530135.1 Rhodocyclaceae bacterium
CACGTGGTCGAGAACATCCTGGATCGCGCCAGGAACGGCGAGCTTCAGGTGGATGACCAGTTCACGGCGGTGATGCTCGAATGCGGCGACCACATCGGCCATCTGGTGGACCAGATTTCCAACACCGAGCAAGGCCCGGCAGCCTCGCTCAGGGAACAAGGGGAACGTCTGCTCGAACGCCTGGCGCAGTTCTCGCCGCTGCCGAGCGTGGTGCGCGATCAGCCGCCGGTCGAGCACGCCGCCGAGGTGGAGACCTCCGGCGGCGGCGAGGTCGGCAGCGACGCCTGGCACATCTCTCTGCGCTTCGGCCGGGAGGTGCTGAGAAACGGCATGGACCCGGCCTCGTTCCTGCGCTATCTCACCACCCTGGGCGACGTGCAGCGCACCGTCACGCTGTGGGACGCGATGCCGGAGGCTGAGGCGATGGATCCCGAGGCCTGCTACCTGGGCTTCGAAATCACGCTGAGAAGCGAAGCCTCCAAGGAGACCATCGAGGGCGCCTTCGAATTCGTGCGCGACGACTGCCAGATCAGGATCCTGCCGCCGCACAGCAGGATCGAGCAATATCTGCGGCTGATCGAGGACTTGCCCGAGAGCAACGAACGCGTCGGCGAGATCCTGCTGGCCTGCGGCGCCTTGAGCCAGGCGGAACTGGCCGACGCCTTGGCCCAGCAGCAGGCGGGCAGCGAGGCCGGGGCGCCGCTGGGCGAGATCCTGGTCCATGACCAAGTGGTGCACGAGGCCGTGGTGCACGCGGCGCTGGACAAGCAGCAGCGTGCCAAGGATCGCCGCAACCAGGAAGCGAAGTTCGTCCGCGTCGATGCCGCCAAGCTCGAGGCGCTGATCACCCAGGTCGGCGAGATGGTGATCGCCGGGGCATCGGCCAGCCTGCGCGCGCAGAGCGCGGGCGACGGCGCGTTGAACGAGGCGATGTCGCTGATGGGCCGTCTGGTCGAGGAGATCCGAGACAGCGCGTTGTCCCTGCGCATGGTCGAGATCGGCGAGACCTTCCATCGCTTCCAGCGCGTCGTCCGCGACGTGAGCCGCGAGCTGGGCAAGGACATCGAACTCGTGACCAGCGGCAACGACACCGAACTGGACAAGATGGTGGTCGAGAAGATCAACGACCCCTTGATGCATCTGGTCAGGAACGCCATCGACCACGGCATCGAGGCGCCGGCGCTGCGGCAGGCAAAGGGCAAGCCGGTCCAGGCCAGGGTCGCGCTCAACGCCTATCACGAGTCCGGCAGCATCATCATCGAGGTCGCCGACGACGGCGGCGGACTGAACCGCGAGAAGATCCTGAACAAGGCCGTCGAGCGCGGCATCGTGTCGTCGGGCCAGAATCTCTCCGACCACGAGATCCACAACCTGATCTTCGAGCCGGGCTTCTCGACCGCCGAGCAGGTGACCAATATCTCCGGCCGCGGCGTCGGCATGGACGTGGTGCGGCGGAACATCGAGGCGCTGCGCGGCAGCATCGAGCTGGACAGCCAGGAGGGGCTGGGCACCACGGTGAGGATCCGCCTGCCGCTGACCTTGGCGATCATCGACGGCTTCCTGATCGAGGTGGGCGGGTCCTCCTTCGTCGTGCCGCTCGACATGGTGGTCGAATGCCTGGAGCTGACGGCGGCCGACCGGGGGGGTAGGCGCGATTACCTCAATCTGCGCGGCGAGGTCCTGCCCTTCGTCCGTCTGCGCCAACTGTTCGACATCGAAGGCGAGAAGCCGCGCCGGGAGAACGTGGTGGTGGTCCATTACGCCGGCCAGAAGGCCGGTCTGGTGGTCGATCGCCTGCTGGGCGAGTTCCAAACGGTGATCAAGCCGCTGGGCGGGATGTTCCGCCATCTACGCGGCATCTCCGGCTCGACCATCCTGGGCAGCGGCGAGGTGGCATTGATTCTGGACGTACCGGCGACCGTCCAGCACGCCGCCAACCGCGAAATCCAGCAGACGGATGGGGCGGCTGCATCGACGCAAAAAGCATTGTCTCTTCAATCCGCACTCAATTAGGAGGGTTTGAAATGTTCAAGAACATGAAAATCGGCACACGTCTGGCGCTCGGCTTCGGCGTCCTGATCGCGCTGCTGCTGATCATCGTGGCCACCAGCATGAGAAACATGAGCGGGATGGCAACAGCGACCGAGGACATCGTCACCGACAAGTATCCGAAAACCGTGCTGGCCAACGACATCGACGGCAACATCAACCAGATCGCGCTGTCGATGCGCGACCTGCTGTTCATCAAGGATCCCGACGATCTGGCCAGGGAGCAGGCCAAGATCCAGGATGCGCGCAAGGCGATCGGGGAGACCCTGGACAAGCTCGACAAGACCATCCAGTCGGAAAAGGGCAAGGAACTGCTGAAGGGCATCGTCGATACCAGGCTCAAGTACGTCGCGGGCGAAGATCGCTACCTGAAGCTCCTGGCGGACAAGCAAAACGACCAGGCGGAGGCCTTCCTGCTGGGCAATATGCGCCCGCTGCAGGACAGCTATATCGGGGCGGTGCACAATCTGGTCCATTACCAGCACGAGCTGATGGTCGATGGCGGGCGGGCATCGGAGGATGAATACCACAGCGCGCGCAGCCTCAGCATCGCGCTGGGACTCGGGGCGCTGTTGATCGCGATCGGCTTCGGCTGGTGGGTCACCCGTTCGATCACCCGTCCGATATCGGAAGCGGTGAATGTCGCCAACCAGCTGGCCGAAGGCGATCTGACCGCGAGGATAGAGGTGACTTCGAAGGACGAGACCGGCCAGTTGCTGATGGCGATGAAGCACATGGTGGATAGGCTGTCGCAGATCATCGGCGAGGTGAGGAGCGCCGCCGACAATCTGTCCTCGGCCTCCGAGGAGGTCTCCGCCACGGCGCAGACCTTGGCCCAGGGCGCGAGCGAGCAGGCGGCGAGCGTCGAGGAGACCTCGGCCTCGATCGAGCAGATGTCGGCATCGATCAACCAGAACACCGAGAACGCCAAGGTCACCGACGGCATGGCCTCGAAGGCGGCCAAGGAAGCCGGCGAGGGCGGCGAAGCGGTGGGCCAGACGGTGGCGGCGATGAAGAGCATCGCCGACAAGATCGGCATCATCGACGACATCGCCTACCAGACCAACATGCTGGCGCTCAACGCCGCGATCGAGGCGGCGCGGGCCGGCGAGCACGGCAAGGGCTTCGCGGTGGTGGCGGCGGAGGTGAGGAAGCTGGCGGAACGCAGCCAGGTGGCGGCGCAGGAGATCGGCGAGGTGGCCAAGGGCAGCGTGTCGCTGGCGGAGAAGGCGGGACGACTGCTGGACGAGATCGTGCCCTCGATCCGGAAGACCTCCGACCTGGTGCAGGAGATCACCGCGGCCAGCGAGGAACAGTCGGCGGGTGTGGGCCAGATCAATACCGCGATGAGCCAGTTGAACCAGACCACGCAGCAGAGCGCCTCGGCTTCCGAGGAACTGGCGGCGACCTCCGAGGAGATGGGCAGCCAGGCGCAGCAGCTGCAGCAGACCATGTCCTTCTTCACGACCGGCGACGCACCTTCGGCTCCGGCGTCCAGGAAGACGGCAGAAAAGTCCAAGCTCGGCCGCATCAAGGCGGCGGCGGGCAAGCTGGCCAGCCTGTCCGAGCCCTCGCTCGCCGACGCCGATTTCGTCAAGTTCTAGGAGAGGATCATGGGAGCCTTAGTCAAGGCCGAGCAGCAGGCCGATGCCGCCGATCACCGGCAGTACCTGACCTTCGTCCTGGGCGGCGAGATGTACGCGATCGCCATCCTCAGCGTCAAGGAGATCATCGATTACGGCCATCTCACCGTGGTGCCGATGATGCCCGACTGCATCCGCGGCGTGATCAACCTCAGGGGCGCGGTGGTACCGGTGGTCGATCTGGCGCGGCGCTTTTCCAGCGGATCGACCGAGGTGAAGCGCAGAAGCTGCATCGTCATCATCGAGGTCGAGGCCGACGGCGAACACCAGGACATCGGGGTGATCGTCGATGCGGTGAGCGAGGTGCTGGAAATCCGCCAGGACCAGATCGAACCGCCGCCGGCCTTCGGCGCCAAGATCCGCACCGACTTCATCCAAGGCATGGGCAAGGTCGATGGACGTTTCGTGATCGTATTGAACGTCAATCGCGTGCTCTCGATGGAGGATCTGGCTATGCTCGGGCGCGCGGCCGGCCAGGATCTGGCGGCGCAAGAGGCCGGCGCCTAATTTATTGGAGGCCGGCTTCAAATGCCAGTGAGCGTGCCGGTGAGCAATGGCGAGCGCCACATCAGCGACGGCGAGTTCGCCCAGTTCCAGGGGCTGCTGCGGCGCCTGGCGGGCATCCATCTGTCTCCGGCGAAGAAGGCGCTGGTCTGCGGGCGTCTGGGCAAGCGCCTGAAACACCACGGCCTGACCAGCTACGGCGATTATTTCCGGCTGCTCACCGGCGGCCAAGAAGCAGCTGAACTTCAGATCGCGCTGGATCTATTGACCACCAACGAGACCTACTTCTTCCGCGAACCCAAGCACTTCGATTTCCTGCGCGAGCGGGTCTTGCCTGCGAGGAATGGCAAGGCGAGTTTGCGCATCTGGAGCGCGGCCTGTTCCAGCGGCGAGGAGCCCTATAGCCTGGCGATGCTGCTGGCAGAGCGCCTGGGCGCCGCCCCCTGGGAGATCGTCGCCTCGGACCTCAGCACCCGGGTTCTGGAAAGAGCCAGGAGCGGTCTGTATCCGATGGAGCGCGCCAGGAACATTCCCGAGGCCTATCTCAAGGCTCACTGCCTGAGAGGCACAGGCCGGCACGAGGGCAGCTTTTTGATCGAGCGCAGCCTGAGGGAGCGGATCCGTTTCCTGCAGGTGAATCTGAACGAGCCGCTGCCCAGGCTGGGCGAATTCGATCTGATCTTCCTGCGCAACGTCATGATCTATTTCGAGCAGGAGACGAAGCGCAGCGTCGTGCAGCGCCTGATCCCGATGCTGAAGCCGGGCGGCCACCTGCTGATCGGCCATTCGGAGACCCTGAACGGCGTCACCGACCGGTTGCGTTCCGTTTCCCCGTCGATCTACCGCAAGGAATGAAAACGCCCATCGGCGCCGTCGAGATTTTCCTGAATCCCGGAGAGTACTACTTCGGCGACAGCGACACGCGCATCCGCACCCTGCTGGGCTCCTGCGTCGCGATCACGTTGTGGCATCCCAAGCGGCGCATCGGCGGCATGTGCCACTACATGCTGCCCGGCCGGCCGCGCGACGCGGTCCTAGCCTTCGACGGCAAGTATGCCGACGAAGCGCTGCAGCTTTTGATCGCCGAGATCATCCGGGCGGGCACCGAGCTGCACGAATACGAGGTGAAGATGTTCGGCGGCGGCAACATGTTCCCGAATCCCGAGCGCTGTCGCAACGACCACGTCGGCAGGAAGAACGCCCAGGCGGGGCGCAGGCTGATTGCGCAGCACGGCATCCGCTCCAAGGGCGGGGATCTGGAGGGTACCGGTCACCGGAACGTCATTTTCGACATGTGGAGCGGCGAGGTCTGGGTGCGGCGGGTCAGCCTGGGCGCCGACTCGGAACAGTGCAGCAAGTGCGCGAACGGGAAGATATGCTACGGCAGATAAAGGTGTTCGTCGTCGATGATTCCGCGGTGGTGCGCCAGGTGGTCTCGGGGGTGCTCGGGGCGGACCCAGCGATCGAGGTGATCGGCACGGCGATGGACCCGATCTTCGCGCTGGACAAGATGGCCAAGCGCTGGCCGGACGTCATCGTGCTCGACATCGAGATGCCGCGGATGGACGGCATCACCTTCCTCAAGAAGCTGATGGCCGAGCATCCGACACCGGTGGTGATCTGCTCCTCGCTCACCGAGAAGGGCGCGGCGACGACCATCGAGGCGCTGGCCGCCGGCGCCATCGGCGTCGTCGCCAAGCCGGGCATAGGCGGGCGCCGCTTCCTGATGGAGGATGCGGCCTCCGAACTGGTGCACGCGGTCAGGGCGGCGGCCGGCGCCCGGCTCCAGCGCATCAATGGCGCCACGCCACCGCCGGCCGCCAAGCTCAGCGCCGACGCCGTCCTGCCGAGGTCAGAGCGGGCGATGACCCAGACCACCGAGCGCCTGGTTGCCCTGGGCACCTCGACCGGCGGCACGCAGGCGCTGGAGGCGGTGCTGACCCGGCTGCCGGGGGTCGCGCCGGGCATCGTCATCGTCCAGCACATGCCGGAGAAATTCACCGCCTCCTTCGCCGCCCGGCTCGATTCCCTGTGCCAGGTCGAGGTGCGGGAGGCGAAGCACAACGACCGCGTGATGCCGGGACTGGCGCTGATCGCACCCGGCGGGCGGCACATGGTGCTCAAGCGCAGCGGCGCGCAGTATCACGTCGAGGTGCTGGACGGCCCGCTGGTCAATCGCCACCGGCCGTCGGTCGATGTGCTGTTCCGCTCGGTCGCCAAGAGCGCCGGCAAGAACGCCCTGGGGGCGATCATGACCGGCATGGGCGACGACGGCGCGCGCGGCCTGAAGGAGATGCGCGACGCCGGCGCCCACACGCTGGCGCAGGACGAGGCCTCCTGCGTGGTCTATGGCATGCCCAAGGAAGCGGTGAAACTGGGTGCCGTCGATCGAAGTCTGGCGCTTTGCGCCATTCCGGCGGAAATCATGCGTTTCTTTGAACGATGAAAATGGACTCATCCGGCCTCGCCATGACCACCGTTCTGGATCGTCCGCGATCTGCCGGTTCGGTGTCGCGCAATGCGCCATTGTCCCAACTTTGGATCATTCCCTTCTTCGTGCTGTTGGTGTTAGGCACTTCGACGGTATGGATCACGCACGAAGACTATGAGCAGACGCTGGCGCAGGAGTACCGCTTCCTCGGGGCCCACGCGCGCATCGCCGACGCCCAAATCGCCGGCGCGATGCGCAGCATCGAGCTGCTGCTGCAAAAGACCGCTGGGGATCGTCTGAACACGCCGCCGGACCGGCTTTCAACATTCGCGGCCGGGCTCGCCGCCAGCCTGGGCAAATTTCCGGAACTCGGCCAGTTGCTGAGCACCGACGCCGCGGGGCGAATCGAGGCGTCGAGCCGCCCGCAGCTCAAGGGGGCCAACGTCTCGGCGCACCGATACTTCAACGCGCTACGCGACGAGCGCAGCCATCGGCGCGACTGTTTCGTGTCGCGACCCGCCAAGGCCGGCGGCGACATCGCGATCACGATGTCCTGCCCGATCGTCGATGGCCAGGGAGGTTTTCACGGCATCGTCGCCGCCACGCTGGCCCCCCAATTTTTCCATGCCATGCTGAACCAGATCAAGCCGAGGGGGGCCGGCAGCGCCATCGCCGTGGTCAACCGCGAGGGCACCATCCTCTACCGCCTGCCCGCGCCGCAGAGCTATCTCGGCGCCAGTCTGGCCATGAACGGGCCGTTCGGGCGGTTTCTGCACAGCGGCGTATCTTCGGCCCGAAAGCTCGGCGCCTCGACGCTAGAAGGCATCGAGCGGATCTGCGTGTTCCGCCGCATCGGCGATACCGGTCTCAACATAATCCTGGCCGACCGCTTGGACGACGTGCTGGCACCCTGGCGCGACAAGCTCGCCAGGCGCGGCTTGTTCATCGCTCTGATCGCCGCCGCCACGCTCTATCTCAGCGCGCTCGCCCACCGCCGCCAGCAGCAGGTGCTGGCCGGCAAGACCCTGGCCGAGCAGCTGATGAACGAGGGCGCCCTGGAGCGGCAGCGGCTGCGCAACGTGCTCGACAATCTGTTTTCCTTCGTCGCGCTGCTCGATCTCGACGGCTGCCTGCTCGAAGTCAACCGCGTGCCGCTGGAGCTGGCCGGTATCCGGCGAGAGGAGGTGCTCGGCGCCCATTTCGCCGAGACCCACTGGTGGTCGCACCAGCCGGAATTGCGGACGCAGCTCAGGGACGCCATGGATGGCGCGCGGCAGGGCAGGGTCTCGCGCTACGACGTCGCCCTGTTGATGGCCGAGGGGCGGGTCATGCCCATCGATTTCACCATCGGGCCGCTGCGCGATCACGAGGGTCGGATCGTCCAATTGGTGGCTTCCGGCGTCGATATCAGCGAGCGCAAGAGGGCGGAGGATTGGGTCCAGTTTCTCGCCCAGCACGACCTGCTCACAGGCCTGCCCAACCGGACGCTGTTCTCCGACCGGCTGACGCAGGCCATAGCGCAAGCTAGGCGGCAACAGACGCAGCTCGTCGTGCTGTTCGCGAATCTCGACCGCTTCAAGAACATCAATGATTTTCTCGGCCATCCGGTCGGCAACCAGGTGTTGCAGGAGGTGGCCCGACGTCTGACCGCCACGGTGCGGGAAACAGATACGGTGTGCCGTCAGAGCGGGGATGAATTCATTCTGCTGGTGCAGGGCATATCCGGTCCGGAGCAGGCGGCCCAGGTGGCCGGCAAGCTGCTCACCGCGCTGTCCCAGCCCTATTCGGTCGCCGGTCGCGAGCTGGTAACGAGTGCCAGCATCGGCATCGCCTGCTATCCCAGGGACGGCGAGGATGCGGAGGCGCTGGTGATGAATGCCGATGCCGCCATGCACCACGCCAAGGAGTCCGGGCGCGGCCAGTACCAGTTCTTCTCCGAGCAGTTGAACGCCGACGCCCACGCCCGCCTGCTGCTCGAAAACGACTTGCGCCAGGCCTTGGCCAGGGGCGAGTTCATTTTGAATTATCAGCCGAAGCTGGATGTCGCGAGCGGCAGGATCACCGGCTGCGAGGCGCTGATCCGCTGGCAGCACCCGAACCTGGGCCTGGTTTCTCCCGCCCGCTTCATTCCGGTCGCGGAAGAGACCGGTCTGATCGTCGCGATCGGCGAGTGGGTGCTGGAAGAAGCCTGCCGCGAAGCGGTCAGGCTGCAGACGGCGGGTTTTCCCGGCCTGCTGATGTGCGTCAATGTCTCCGCCTTGCAGTTGCGCCAGGAGGATTTCGTCGAGCGGGTGAGCGGCATCCTGGCGCGTGCCGGGCTGGGGCCATCCCTGCTGGAGCTGGAGGTCACCGAGAGCATGATCATGCACGACGTGGTGCACGCCACCCGGATTCTGCAACAGCTCAACGACGCGGGCATCCGCCTGGCGATCGACGATTTCGGCACCGGCTACTCCTCGCTGGCCTATCTGAAGCGTTTCCCCATCCACGTCCTGAAGATCGACCAGTCCTTCGTGCGCGACATCATGACCGATCCGGACGATGCCGCGATCGTCCAGGCCATCATCGCGCTCGCGCACAGCTTGCGCCTGGGCGTGATCGCCGAGGGGGTGGAGACCCGCGAGCAGTTCGATTTCTTGAAAGCGCATCATTGCGATGCGGTTCAGGGCTACCTGATCGCCAAGCCGCTGACGATCGATCAGTTGCTCGCCCTGGCCGGCTGAGGGGTCGGCAGTACGCAGCGTCGGATAGCTTCGCTATGCTCGCAATGACAAATCTGCGTCATCGCGATAAACCGTGGTCGTTGCGAGGAGCGAAGCGACGACCGCAGGAAGTCCCTGCGGAACGAAGCAATCCCGGTTAAGTCGTCGGCGGATCGTCGAAGAGCACTCGGTCGCGTCCTCCCTGCTTGGCCAGGTACATCCGCCGGTCGGCCGCCTCCACCAGTTGCCGCCAGTCCCCGCACCTGTCCTGGCTGCGTTCGGCAAAGCCGATGCTGGCGGTCAGGCGCGAACCGTCCGGGCGTTCGCCGAAGCCCGCCTGCCGCAGGCGGGTCAGGGCCCGCCTGGCCTCGTCCGGGTCGGTGTCGGGCATGATCAGCACGAACTCCTCGCCGCCCCAGCGCACCAGGATGTCGGAGAGCCTCATGCTTTTGATCATCGCCGCCGCGGCCGCGATCAGCACCTTGTCCCCTGCGTCGTGACCGTAGCGGTCGTTGATCGTCTTGAAGTGATCGAGATCGACGAAGGCGATCGACAAGGGGACTTGGCTGCGCAGGGATATCTGGAACTGCCGCATCAGCAGTTCCTCGCCGCTGCGGCGGGAGAAGACCCCGGTCAATGGATCGCGGATGGCCTGGTGGAACAGTGCGATCATGAAAGCGAGCTGGCTCATGCCGGAGAGGATGGCGACGCTGGTGATCAGCACCTGCAGCCAGAAGGCGCCGGCGAACGAGGGCCAGCCCAGCATCGGCCCGAACAGCAGGCCGGAGACGGCCTGGGTGAATAGCAGGGGTAGGGCGATCAGCAGACTCTCGATCATGGTCAGCGGGAATATCGAGATTCCCGCCAAAAGCACGAAGGGCAGGAAGGCGTAGCCGGCCTTGATCGCCTCCGAGAGACCCTGCAGATGGTAGTAAGCCAAAACCTCCTGGGTGGCGAGGTAGAAGAGGCCGGGAATCGCGAACAGCATCGCCAGCGCCCAGTAGGCGTCCGCCATGCTGCGATCGGGTCGCCAGCGTAGGGTCAGCAGCGCGAAGGCGCCGCTGGCGGCGATGCGCATCAGCGCCAGCGCCGCCCACAGGGGGAAGGGAAAGAACAGGAAGTCGATGAAGCTCCACAAGGGCGTCAGGATGGCGAACAGCAAGGCCACCAGCCGGACGCGGTTGACGATCATCTGCGCCCGTCGTTCCCTGAGCAGGCCGATGTGGGTGCCGGGGGAGAGCAGGGCCGCCAGATCTTGCGCGCCCAGTTCGCCTGGCATCAGACCGGCCAGGCGCTGCGCCAGATACGCTGTCGGAAAACGGAGGCTCAAATGGCGTCCCTTGGTCGAATGGCATCCCTTGGGGATAGCGCCGGTTTTTTCAGAAAAGAGCCGACATTATGCCGTAAGATATAAAATACATGGCATTCGGGGCGCTCGAACCGCGAACCATCCCGGCGACCGGGCATTTCCACGAATCTTCCCTGAGGAGCGGCTGTGATAGATCTCTACTACTGGACCACCCCGAACGGCCACAAGATCACCATGTTCCTGGAGGAGGCCGGCCTGCCTCACCGGATCGTGCCGATCAACATCGGCAAGGGCGAGCAGTTCGCGCCCGACTTCCTGAAGATCTCCCCCAACAACCGGATCCCCGCGATCGTCGACCGTGCCCCCGCAGATGGCGGTCCACCGCTGTCGGTGTTCGAATCCGGGGCGATCCTGCTCTATCTCGCCGACAAGACCGGCCGCTTCATTCCCGCCGAGCTGCGCGGGCGCAACGAGGTCCTGCAGTGGCTGTTCTGGCAGATGGGCGGCTTGGGGCCGATGGCCGGCCAGAACCATCACTTCCTAGCCTACGCGCCTGAGCCGATCCCCTACGCGATCGAGCGCTACGTCAAGGAAACCTCGCGCCTCTACGCGGTGCTCGACCGTCGCCTGGCCGGGCGCGAGTACATCGCCGGCGACTACTCGATCGCGGACATGGCCTGCTATCCCTGGATCGTGCCCCACGAGCGGCAGCGTCAGAATCTCGCGGACTTTCCCAATCTCGGGCGCTGGTTCAAGGCGATCGGCGAGCGTCCGGCGACCGTGCGCGCCTACGCGCTGGCACAGGCGATCAATCCCGCGCCGACGGTCGACGAGGAGTCGAAGCGCATCCTGTTCGGCCAGGATGCCGAAACGCTGAAATCGCCGCCGCGGGCTTGAGGAATACGCTCGTCA
>DATKVJ010000004.1:0-15692 GCA_035530135.1 Rhodocyclaceae bacterium
GCAGCGAACTGCTTTCGTCGATCGCGACGCGGGCCGAGAGCTCGCCCCGGCCGATGCGCTCGACCACCTTGCCGACCTCGACGATCGGCTCGATCACGCCGCGGGAAAGCCGCACCGCCAAGAAGCTGCCGAAGAGCAGGCTGCCCAGCGTCGTCAGCAGTCCCGCCAGCATCAGTTCGCGCCGGCGCTGCTGCACGCTGGCGGTGGACAGCTCCAGCACCACCTCGCCCAGCCTGAGCGGGCGGGGCGCGGCGGTGCCGCTGTAGAGATCGTTGAGCGCCAGTTGCGAGCCGACGATCGCTTGCGTCAGCAGCAGGACGTGGGCCGCCGGTTCGGCGCTCTCGCTGCGCTCGCCGCCGAACCGTGCCAGCTTGCCGTAATCGGCGGTGCCGGCGCGGGCGAGCACCCGTCCCTCGGCGTCGAAGATGGTGGCCGAACGCACGTCGGCCTCGCGTATCGCGGTGCGCACCAGGTTTTGCAGCGCCGCCCGGTTGCCGGAGAACAGGCCGTACTCGCTCGCCGAGGCGATCTGTCTCGCCAGCGCCTCGGCCCGCTGGCGCTGGGCGGCGTCGAGGTCGCTGACGCGATCTTCGATGAAGATCCCGGACAACAACGCCGCCAGCAGGGCCACGGGCAAAAGTGCGGCGAGCAGGATGCGGGAACGGATGCCGAGCGGTTTCATGGCGCGTGTTCCATCTGCTGCAGGCGCGCCGCCAAGGCGGCTGCGTTCAGGTCGAGGCCGAGGGCGCGGGCGACGTGGCGGTTGGCGGTGACGGTGAATTGCGCGGGGTACTGGGGCGCCGGCAGGGGCCGGCCTTGGAGCGTCGCGCGGGCCATCCTGCCGGCCTGGGCGCCGATCTGGGCCGGCGTCGAATAGAGCGCCAGCAGGGCGCCGGCCCTGACGTAGGCGGGCGAGAAGGCAACGAGCGGCACGCCGGCGCGGAACGAGGCGAGCAGGATGTTCTCGATGGTGGCGCCGTTGTAGACGAGGGGGTCGGCCACCGCCAGCAGGGCGTCGGTGCGGTCCAGGACCTGCGCCAGGGCGGGGTAGAGGGGCTGGCCCGGTGCCAGCGTGGCGCCGATCAGCTGCAGGCCGCGGGGCGAGGCGGCGGCGGCGAGGGCCGGCGCCAGCGGGCGCGAGCCCGGACCCCAGAGCACGCCGACGCGCCTGGCCTTGGGCAGGGCGAGGCGCAGGAGCTCGAGCTGGCGGGAGAAGGGCTGGTCGAGGTAGACCGCCGATACCGCAGGCCGCCCGCGCTTGGCGGTGATCTGCTCGAAGCGTTCGCGCGGCAACAGGGCGTAGAGCCGCGGCGCCTCGTTCCCGGCCGCGGTCAGGGCGAGCGCCGCGGCGCTGCCCAGGGCGACGTAGAGTTTCGGCGGGAGCTCCGTCCGGGACGGGAAGTCGGCCGCGGCGACGACCTCGAGCGACCCGCGGGGCAGGCCGCCGTGCGCCAGTTCGTCGGCGAGGGCGGCGATGGCCTGGTCGTAGTCGGCGCTGCGTGCGCTGGTCACCACCACGACGCCGCGCTCGGCGGCGAGCGCCGGGGCGCCGGCGCTGAACAGGGCGCAGGCCAGCAGCAACAGGTCTCGCCAGCGATTCATGATCTCGTCATGGTTGGAATGAGTGTGACGCCGTCGCGGGGCGGCGGCTGGATGCAGCGGTCTATACCATGTGGGAACCATCGAGGCAAGGACGGCAGCCGGCCCGTCGTTGCGGACAGTTCTGGACAAGGCGCTGCTTTCGGTTACAATGCACGTCCTTCAGGCGCGTAGCTCAGCTGGTTAGAGCACCACCTTGACATGGTGGGGGTCGTTGGTTCGAGTCCAATCGCGCCTACCAAACACTGAAGACGACAGGGCGCCGGTTTGAGCGCCCTGTCGCGTTTTTTGCGTGGATGCGATCATGCCGACCATTGCCTTGCCCGACGGTTCCAAGCGCGAGTATTCGCAGCCGGTGACGGTGGCCGAAGTGGCCGCGAGCATCGGCCCGGGACTGGCCAAGGCGGCGCTGGCGGGCAGGGTCGACGGCAGGCTGGTCGATACCTCGCATCTGATCGCGCAAGACGCGCAACTTTCGATAATCACCGACAAGGACAAGGATGGCCTCGAGATCATCCGCCATTCCACCGCGCATCTGCTCGCCTATGCGGTCAAGGAGTTGTTCCCCGAGGCCCAGGTGACCATCGGCCCGGTGATCGAAAACGGCTTCTACTACGACTTCGCCTACAAGCGGCCGTTCACGCCGGAAGACCTCGCCGCCATCGAGGCGAGGATGGCGCAACTCGCCCGCCGCGACTTTCCGGTCAGCCGCGAAGTCCTGCCGCGCGATCGGGCCGTCGAATTCTTCGAGTCCATCGGCGAGCAGTACAAGGCCGAACTGATCGCGGCGATCCCGGCCGATCAGGAAGTCTCGCTCTACCGCGAGGGCGATTTCGTCGATCTGTGTCGCGGCCCGCACGTGCCCTCCACGGGCAAGCTCAAGGTCTTCAAGCTGATGAAGGTGGCCGGCGCCTACTGGCGCGGCGACCAGAAGAACGAGCAGTTGCAGCGCATCTACGGCACCGCCTGGGCGAAGAAGGAGGAGCTCGAAGCCTATCTCAACATGCTGGAGGAGGCCGAGAAGCGCGACCATCGCAAGCTCGGCCGGCAGCTCGATCTGTTCCACCTGCAGGAAGAATCGCCCGGCATGGTGTTCTGGCATCCGCACGGCTGGACCCTGTGGCAGGAGATCGAACAGTACATGCGCGGCCTGCTCGGCGCCCACGGCTACCAGGAGGTGAAGACGCCGCAGGTGATGGACCGCGTGCTCTGGGAGAAGTCGGGGCACTGGGAGAACTACCACGAGCACATGTTCACGACTTCCTCGGAGAACCGCGAATACGCGGTGAAGCCGATGAACTGCCCGGGCCACATCCAGATCTTCAACCAGGGCATCAAGAGCTACCGCGAGCTGCCGCTGCGCCTGGCCGAATTCGGCTCCTGCCACCGCAACGAACCCTCCGGCGCGCTGCACGGCATCATGCGCGTGCGCGGCTTCGTCCAGGACGACGCCCACATCTTCTGCGCCGAGGATCAGGTGCAGGGCGAGGCCGCCGCCTTCATCGACCTGTTGCGCGAGGTCTATGCCGACTTCGGCTTCACCGACATCCTGGTCAAGCTATCGACCCGGCCGGAGAAGCGCATCGGTGCCGACGAGGCCTGGGACCGGGCCGAGGCGGCGCTGGCGCAGTCATTGACCGCCAAGAGCCTGGCTTACGAATTGCAGCCGGGCGAGGGCGCCTTCTACGGGCCGAAGATCGAATTCTCGCTCAAGGACTGCCTGGGTCGCGTCTGGCAATGCGGCACGCTGCAGCTCGACTTCGCCCTGCCGGGGCGGCTCGGCGCCGAATACATCGGCGAGGACAACGCCCGCCACACCCCGGTGATGCTGCATCGCGCGGTGCTGGGCTCGCTCGAGCGCTTCATCGGCATCCTGATCGAGCACCACGCCGGCGCCTTCCCGCTCTGGCTCTCGCCGGTGCAGGCGGTGGTGATGAACATCTCGGAGGCCCAGTCCGATTATGCCAAGGCGCTGGCCGAACGGCTCACGGCTGCGGGCCTGCGCGTCGAATCCGATTTGCGCGGCGAGAAGATTAACTATAAAATACGCGAGCATAGCCTGCTGAAGCGGCCCTACCTGATCGTCGTCGGCGATAAGGAAAAGGCCGAAGGGATGGTCGCCGTGCGTGCCCGTGGCAATAGAGATCTCGGGCAGATGTCCCCGGAAGTGTTGATCGAGCGCCTGTTAGCCGAGCGCGACGCGAGGGGCGTAGCGGGCTGACAGTTTTTTTATTATTTGGAGAACCGAACATCGCCCAGGAAAAGACGCAGCGCGTCAACAACGAAATAAGCGCCCCCGAGATCCGTTTGGTCGGACTCGAAGGCGAGCAGCTCGGCATCGTGCCCTTGCGCACGGCCCTGGAGATGGCGGCAGAAGTCGGTGTTGACTTGGTCGAGATAGCGCCGCTGGCGCAGCCGCCGGTTTGCCGGATCATGGACATCGGCAAGTTCAAGTACCAGGAGGCGAAGCGCGCGCACGACGCCCGGCAGAAGCAGAAGCAGATCCAGGTCAAGGAAGTGAAGTTCAGGCCGGGCACGGACGAGGGCGATTACCAGATCAAGCTGCGCAACCTGACGCGCTTCCTGCAGGAGGGCGACAAGACCAAGGTCACGCTGCGCTTCAGGGGCCGCGAGATGGCCCACCAGGAGTTCGGCATCAGGCTCCTGGAACGCGTCAAGGCCGATCTGCTGGAGTTCGGCGTGGTGGAGCAGTTCCCGAAAATGGAAGGCCGCCAGCTGGTGATGGTGATGGCCCCGACCAAGAAGCAAGTGAAGCTGTAATGCCGTTCGTCCAGCCGAATAAGGCGGGCGGACGATACAAGTGGCTGCGGGTCTTGCAAGCGCCTTCACAGAGAAGGTCACCCGGTGCCATGTTAAAAGAGGAGTTCTTCTATGCCTAAGATGAAGACCAAGAGCGGCGCCAAAAAGCGCTTCAAGGTGCGCCCCGGCGGCACCATCAAGCGCGCTTCGGCGTTCAAGCGCCACATCCTGACCAAGAAAACCACCAAGTCCAAGCGCCAGCTGCGCGGGATCACCGGGGTTGTCGCCGCCGACGTCAAGTCCGTGCGCGCGATGCTGCCGTTCGCGTAAAGGGGGGCCGACATGTCACGAGTCAAACGTGGAGTAACGGCGCGCGCGCGCCACAAGAAGATCCTGGTCCAGGCCAAGGGCTATCGCGGCCGGCGCAAGAACGTCTACCGCATCGCCAAGGAAGCGGTGATGAAGGCGGGGCAGTATGCCTACCGCGACCGTCGCCAGCGCAAGCGCCAGTTCCGCGCCCTGTGGATCGTCCGCATCAACGCCGCCGCGCGCGAGCTGGGGATGAACTACAGCGGTCTGATGAACGGCCTGAAGCGGGCCGCCATCGAGGTAGACCGCAAGGTGCTGGCCGATCTGGCGGTGTTCGACAAGCCGGCCTTCGCGGCGATCGCCAACCAGGCCAAGCAGAAACTCGCCGCCTGAGGCCTGCCCGAGCGAAAAGAGGAGGCCGTGCCTCCTTTTTTTGCGCGCTGAGTATTGAGTTCGATTTCGTCATTGCGATTGTCGCGCGGCAATCTGGGATTGCTCCGTCGTTCCACTCCTCGCGATGACATAAACTGGTGTCATTGCGAGCGAAGCGAAGCAATCTAAAATCCTATGCAAGATATCGAGTCACTGGTCGCGCAAGCTACAGCCGAGTTCGCTCGCATCGACGATGCGGCACAGCTCGAGCAGGCCAAGGCGCGCTACCTGGGCAAGAGCGGCAGTCTGACCGAATTGCTGAAGGGCCTGGGCAAGCTGCCGGCGGACGAGCGGCGCAGCGCCGGCGCCGCGATCAACCAGGCCAAGGACGGCATCGAGACGGCCCTGAATGAACGGCGCGAGCTCATCCGCCGCGCAGCGCTCTCGGCCCAACTCGCAGCCGAGGCCCTGGACGTGACCCTGCCGGGGCGTGGCCGCGGGCGCGGTGGCCTGCATCCGGCGACCAGGACGCTGGAGCGCATCGAGCAGTTGTTCCGCTCGATCGGCTTCGAGGTCGCCGATGGTCCCGAGATCGAGAGCGACTGGCACAACTTCACCGCCCTCAACACGCCCGAGAACCATCCGGCGCGTTCGATGCACGACACCTTCTATCTGGAGGACTCGCCGGGCGTGACCGCGCCGGGCGTCCTGCTGCGCACCCACACCAGCCCGGTGCAGATCCGCTACATGCAGGCGCACGTGGCGCGATACGGCCATCTCGCGCACATGCCCGAGATCCGCATCATCGCGCCGGGCCGCGTCTATCGCGTCGATTCGGACGCCACCCATTCGCCGATGTTCCATCAGGTCGAGGGCCTGATGGTCGGCGAGGAGGTGAGCTTCACCGATCTCAAGGGCGTGATGGCGGATTTCCTGCGCCGCTTCTTCGAGAGCGACGACCTCAAGGTGCGCTTCCGACCCTCTTTCTTTCCCTTCACCGAGCCCTCGGCCGAGATCGACGTCGCCTTCATGAGCGGGGCTATGGAAGGCCGCTGGCTGGAGATCGCCGGTTGCGGCATGGTCCATCCCAATGTGCTGGCCAACGGCGGCATCGACCCCGAGCGCTACACCGGCTTCGCCTTCGGCATGGGCCCTGACCGTCTGACCATGCTGCGTTACGGCATCGACGATCTGCGCCTGTTCTTCGACGGCGACTTGCGCTTCCTCTCGCAGTTCCGCTGAGCGCCATGTACGAATCCCTCAAACAGCGCCCCGTGCGAACCTCCTAAACCATCATGCAGTTTTCCGAACAGTGGCTCCGCAGCCTGGTCAATCCGCCGCTATCGCGCGAGGAGCTGGCCCACCTCCTGACCATGGCCGGCCTCGAAGTCGAGGAGATGCGCCCCGCCGCGCCGGCCTTCTCCAAGGTGGTGGTGGCCCGGGTGCTCTCGGCCGAGAAGCATCCCGATGCCGACAAGCTGAAGCTCTGCCGGGTCGACGCGGGCCAGGGCGAGCCCTTGCAGATCGTCTGCGGCGCGCCCAACGTCGCCGCCGGCATGAAGGTGCCGTGCGCCCTGGTCGGCGCCCTGCTGCCCGGCATGAGCATCAAGCGGGCCAAGGTACGCGGCGTCGAGTCCTCCGGCATGCTCTGCTCGGCGCGCGAGCTCGGCCTCTCCGAGGACCACGGCGGCCTGCTGGCGTTGGACGACGATGCGCCGGTGGGGCAGGACATCCGCGAACACCTGCAACTCGACGACGCGCTCATCACCCTGAAGCTCACGCCCAATCGCGCCGACTGCCTGTCGCTCACCGGCATCGCCCGCGAGGTCGCGGCGCTCTCCGGCGCGGCGCTGACCCTGCCCGAAATCGCGCCGGTGGCGGCGGCGCACGATCGGACCCGCGCCGTGCTGCTCGACGCCCCGGACGCCTGCCCGCGCTACTGCGGCCGCGTCGTCAGCGAGGTCGATGCGACGGCGCCCACCCCAGGCTGGATCAGGCGGCGCCTGGAACGCAGCGGCATCCGCTCGATCAGCGCGCTGGTCGATGTCACCAACTACGTCATGCTGGAGCTCGGCCAGCCGCTCCACGCCTTCGACAACGCGGGTCTCTCCGGCGCGATCCACGTGCGTTACCCGAGACCGGGCGAGCAGCTCACCCTGCTCAACGGCCAGGTGGTCACACCCTCGGCCGACACCGCGCTGATCGCCGACGAAGCGGACGGGGGCAGGGCGCTGGCGCTGGCCGGGATCATGGGCGGCGAAGACAGCGGCATCACCGGGGCGACCCGCGAACTGTTCCTGGAGAGCGCATTCTTCACGCCCCGCGCGGTGGCCGGGCGCGCCCGCGCGCTGGGCTTCTCCTCCGATGCCTCCTACCGCTACGAGCGCGGCGTCGACTTTGAACTGCAGCGCCGGGCGATCGAGCGCGCCACCCAGCTGATCCTGGAGATCTGCGGCGGCAGCCCCGGGCCGGTGATCGAAGCCGTCTCCGAGCAGAACCTGCCGCTCCGTCCGCCGGTGAAGCTCCGGAGCGCGCGCGCCGCCAAGCTGCTGGGCATTCCGCTGGCGCCGGCGCAGGTGGAGAAGCTTCTCCTGGGTCTGGGCTTCCCGCTGCGCCGCGAGCAGGACGACTTCATCGTCACGCCGCCGTCCCACCGCTACGACATCGAGATCGAGGCGGACCTGATCGAGGAGATCGCGCGCCTCCATGGCTACGACAATATCCCCTCGCCGGTGCCGCGCGGGGCGCTGGCGATGCTGCCGCTGCCCGAGGAGCGGCGCGGCGCCATGCAGATTCGACGGCTGGCGGCGGAGCGCGGCTACCAGGAAGTGGTCAATTTCAGCTTCGTGGATGCCGCCTGGGAATCCGACTTCTGCGCCAACGCGCAGCCCATCGCGCTCGCCAATCCGATCGCGAGCCAGATGGGGGTGATGCGCACCAGCCTGATCGCCGGACTGGCCGGTACGCTCGCCTTCAACTTGAAGCGCCGCGCCGGCCGCGTGCGCGTGTTCGAGATCGGCCGCTGCTTCACGCGTTCGGAACGGGCCGGGCAGGTTCCGGGCTACGCCCAGCCGCTGCGCCTGGCCGCCCTGTGCGCAGGTCCGGCGGCAGACGAGCAGTGGGGCGAGGCCACGCGCAACGTCGATTTTTACGACGCCAAGGGCGACCTCGAAGCGCTGTTCGCGCCGCGCACGCTGCGCTTCGAGAAGGCCGCGCATCCCGCCCTGCACCCGGGAAGGTCTGCGCGCGTGCTGCAGGGCGGCCAGGACGTGGGCGTCATCGGCGAGCTGCATCCGCAGTGGGTGCAGAAGTACGAGCTCGCCCTCGGTCACGGCGCGCCGGTGGTCTTCGAGATCGAACTGGCGGCGCTGACCAGTCAGCCGCTGCCGCGCTATCGCGAAGTATCGCGCTTCCCGTCGGTGGTGCGCGACCTGGCGCTGGTGCTCGCCGTGGACCAGCCCCTGCAGCCCCTGCTCGATGCGCTGCGGGAGGCCGCGCCGGCGATCGTGCGCGACATCGCGCTGTTCGACCAGTACCACGGCAGGGGCATCGAAACCAGCCAAAAAAGCCTTGCATTCCGGATAGTTATGCAAGATACTGAAAAAACGCTGGCGGATGCCGAAGCCGATGAAGCGGTCAGCAGACTGATCGCCGTCGCAACACAGAAATTCGGCGCGACCATCCGGGCATAAGAGAGTTAAGGGAGCATGCATGACACTGACCAAGGCGGAATTGGCTGACCTGTTGTTCGAAAAGGTCGGCCTGAACAAGCGCGAGGCCAAGGACATGGTGGAGGGTTTTTTCGAGGAAATCCGGGGCGCCCTGGAGGGGGGCGAAGGCGTCAAGCTCTCCGGCTTCGGCAACTTCCAGCTGCGCGACAAGCCGCAGCGGCCTGGCCGCAATCCCAAGACCGGCGAGGAGATTCCGATCACCGCGCGCCGCGTCGTCACCTTCCACGCCAGCCAGAAGCTGAAGCTCGCCGTCGAAAACATCAAGCATGGCGACGTCAAGCAATAAGGAACAACTGCCGCCGATTCCGGCGAAGCGCTATTTCACCATCGGCGAAGTGAGCGAGCTGTGCGGCGTCAAGCCGCACGTGCTGCGCTACTGGGAGCAGGAGTTTACGCAGCTGAAGCCGGTCAAGCGGCGCGGCAACCGACGTTATTACCAGCACCACGAGGTCCTGCTGGTGCGCCGCATCCGCGAGCTGCTCTACCAAGAGGGCTTCACCATCAACGGCGCGCGCAACCGGCTCGACGAGTCGAGCGGCCGCGCAGCGCCCGCACCGATCGCCGAGATGCCGGCGACGGCTCACCCGGAGCATTCGCTGCGCGCCGAGCTGGCCGGCATCATCGAATTCCTGCGCGCCTGAAGTGTCGCGTCTGAGGCCGCGTTCGAAGACGCGATCTGGTATAATTTTTCCTCAGTCGGGGCGTAGCGCAGCCTGGTAGCGCACTTGCATGGGGTGCAAGGGGTCGAGTGTTCGAATCACTCCGTCCCGACCAAAGAAATCAAGTAGTTACAGAGAGCCGCCTAGTGCGGCTTTTTCGTTTTTTGGGTATTGGGTACAAGATTGGGTACAAGTTGGATTCAGTTACTCGAATGTGCCGAAAGAGCCCGCCACAAGGGTGTCATGGTTTTCAAATCCAGGTCTTCGGAAAACCGGTAGTCCTTGAACCAGCACCGCCGCAGAGCTGTACCGCCCTTGAGGGTAAGCACATAGCATAACGGATGGTCGGCTAGGGCAGTCAGGAACTAGGCCGGCACGTAGTCGCGTTCGATGACGGCTTCGGAAATGCGTCGCCAACTGTCACCAGATTGTTCGAGATCAGGGAACCAAGGCACTGACCTCCTGGGCCATCCATGTTGGCAGGCGCGCTCGCGCTGACGCGACTTCTTGCAGTTCGGATGGCGGCAATTTCGCGCGCAGCTTCCGAATCGCTTTGGCAGCCTTCTCTGGACCCAGCCAGGCCAGGGCGCGCACCACATCGCCGGCAATCCGCCCAGGAAAGATCAGTTGCCAAATCGGCGCGTGCCGGAACTCAATTATCTGCGCGCCCAATTTCAAGCGGCGGCTGGGGCCGGACGTGAGATAGACCGCCCGCATCGGCACCTGCGTGGTCAGGCCCAGCGCGTTGGCGGCAGCGGCGCCGTGCGACACGATGGTTTCCCCACGCTGGTTCGCCAAGCCTTCGACCATCTTGACAGCCGAAGGAGCACGGGTGCCAAAGCGGCTCTCGACAGGCAGCAAATAGATACCGCGGCCAGCGCGCAGCAGGACATCGCGCCGCACCAGGCGAGACAGCACTTGGTCTACGGCCGCTCGGCCGCCCAGGTGCAGTAATTCTTTGGCGACCAAAGGCGTGCCTTCCGGCAATCCGGCAGCCTGCTCCAAGACTTGTTTGGCAAGGGTTTGCATGGCGATATCTTTTGACTGGAAGAATTATGAGGCTACTTCTGACACTTTTAAAGTCCTTGGGTTCGTCCTTGGGTTCGTCCACGCCGCCAATAATCAAGTAAGAACGGGCTTTCGCGGCCCGTTTTTGCTTTCTCCCCCCGGCTGGACCCCTGGCGTCGAATGAGACTTCAGGTGCCGACGTGGGTGTCATACTGCGGCATCTTCCGCGCGTCCGAAAAAAAGCCACATTTTTCGGACAGTCTGCCTTGTCAATAGTCCGAAAAAACCTACAAATATCGGACAGGTTACCCTTGGCAGTCAGACATCGGTTCTTTGCGTTGTGGTGCAGTTACGATCGAGGTGTGATGCCCGGGTCTGATGTCAGGGTCAAATGGTTGCAGTGATTAGAGTTTGCGTGAAAAGTTATATCAGATAGGGTTGTTTATTGCTTAATCTAATCATTTAGAACTGTATCGCTTGAAAATTGTGCTATTGTTCATGTGTTATGAGAACTGTAGAGCAATCCCTAATCAAGCGAGTTCAGACTGAGGTGCCACGTGGCGCACCCTTCGGTCTCGGCGAGCTCGAACGCCTCGGCGTGTCCGCCAAGTTGGCCGCCTACTATGCCTCTGCGGGCTGGATAGAGCGACTGGGATACGGTGTGTACGCGTTTCCCAATGACGAGCTTAGTGCCCACGGAGCGATCAAGCTGCTGCAGGGACGAGTGGCTGGACTGCATGTCGCCGGAAAGAGCGCACTCGCGCTGCAGGGTGTGCGCCACAATATCGGTCCCACTGAGCGCCTTGTGTTGTGGGGAAATGCGAGGTCCTCGTTGCCGGACTGGTTCACCGAGCGATTTCCCGCGCGTTATGTTTGGGCCCGGCTGTTTGATTGGTCAGATGAGTCATTGGAGTTTCAGAGCCTGACTACTCCGCCGGGAGTGAGCGAAGGTCTGCGAGTCTCGGTGCCTGAACGGGCGGTTCTCGAGATGATGTATGACGTGGGCACTCGCCAGGGACTCGAAGAGGCACGCAACATCTTCGATGGTCTGCGGAACCTGCGCAAGGACATGCTGGGCAGACTGCTAGGGTGCTGCACCAGTGTCAAGACGGTACGACTATTTCTCACATGGGCTCGCGAAACCCAGGTCGCAGATGTTGATGCGCTGCTACAGCAGCACGTCTTGCGGGTGGGTAGTGACAAACGCTGGATGTCGCGTCTCAAGGACGGCACGCTATTGACCCTCAAGCCCCATGGATAAGGCTTATGCCGATACCGTGCGTCTGCTGTTGCAGGTGGCGCCCGATGTGTTTGCCAACGATATCTTCGCGATGAAAGGCGGCACGGCCATCAATCTCTTTGTGCGCGGCATGCCACGTCTGTCGGTCGACATCGACGTGGTCTACACGCCAAGGGACACACCACGAGAGTTGGCCCTGGCAAGCATTGCTGAAGAACTGGACACCATCGCCGTACGCTTAGCCAAGCTTGGCCTGAAAACACGCAAGGTGGCGAACAAGGATCTCGGTGACACCAAGCTGTTGATCGCGAATGCTGAGAGCCAAGTCAAAGTCGAGGTCAACACGGTCTTTCGAGGCACGGTGCTGCCGCCTGAGCGGCGGGCTCTGACGCCCCGAACGGCCGAGATGTTCAGTGCTGAATTGGAACTCCCGGTGCTGGCTGTCGCCGAACTCTATGGCAGCAAACTGGTGGCCGCGATGGACCGCCAGCACCCACGCGATCTGTTTGACGTTTGGCAGTTGTTCAAATCAGATGGTCTGTCCGATACTGCGGTCGAATGCTTCGTGACCTACCTCGCCGGCCATAATCGGCCGACCCACGAAGTGTTGTTCGGCAACGAGAAAAATATCGCTGACGAGTATCAGAACAACTTCGTTGGTATGACGGCAGAGTCAATCAGTCTCGATGTTTTGCAGGCTACGCGTGCGCGGCTATTCGCGGAACTACCGCAACGATTAACCCACAACCAACGTCAGTTCCTGATCGGACTTACGCGCGCCCAGCCCGATTGGTCCTTGCTGCAATGTCCGCATGCTGCGGAATTGCCGGCGTTGCGCTGGAAGCTTGCGAACCTGCAAACCTTTCAGAAGCA
Source organism: Rhodocyclaceae bacterium (assembly GCA_035530135.1). Classification (GTDB taxonomy): domain Bacteria; phylum Pseudomonadota; class Gammaproteobacteria; order Burkholderiales; family Rhodocyclaceae; genus CAIYYX01. The sequence continues at coordinate 12,552 of DATKVJ010000004.1, forward strand.
CCGTCCGGATGACTTCGAACGCCAGGCCCGGGCCTTGGAAGAACAACTGTGACCCCGGTGCAGCCATTTGCCGTTGCCAAGGAAACGCCTCAAAATTAAGGTCCATTTGTAGCTGACATTCCCATCTGCTTGTGCAACAACATGCTGCGGGTTGCCAATGTCTTGTTGGCATGTAGTCTGTTATGTAGGGGGGCGTGAAAATGCGAAAACTTATCTTGATCGGATTCATCGTTATTGGGGCATTGGTCGGCCTGTTGTCGGCATCGAAAGAAGACTGGCCGACACGAGTTGTCATGATGGCGGTCGGCGTGTTGTTTGCGTTGCCCATTGGGATAGTACTCGCGCGTATTGGCAAGAAGGGCCGCCCTCTCGACTGGGACGAACAGCCGCTGCCGGGAAATAGCACCTCCTCAAGGGATCTGGCCGCGAACTACTGGCGCGACGAGGGATATCCACCGTTCGCGAAGCCTGGGGAGAGTGAAAACGAGATGCGCCGATGGGATCGGAAAACCACCGACTGACTACCGCTTCTTCAGCAAGTCCTTCACCGCATCCTTGGCATTGTCGAGTGTCGTTACGGCGTCATTACCTACCTGTTTGCCTGATTGCATCAGCAGCGATTTATTCGATGCAAGTGTTCCGTCATCAGTCTTGATGATCTCAGCCTTGGAGTCGAAGCTTGAACGGTTCGACGCTGCATCAGAGCGTATTTGGTTGCCGTGGGTACGGACCTCATCTCGAATGGGCGATACTTTGGGGGTGGTTCCCTGAGTCGGCGCAGCGTTTCCAAATCGTGAGGTTTTCTCTTGGTTGGATTGGTGCAGGCCGGCAAAGTCGGGCGTCAGTGCGTCAACGCCTCGCTGTTGCACATGCTGGTTCCGGATGTCTCCGAAGGATGCAGGTAGTGCAGTCCCGTCGGAAAATACTCGGTTGGGGCGAAGAGATTGCCGAGCTAATTCCGATTCCATTAAGGTGTGTGCCGCAGCGCTGTTGCCGCCGTACTGCTCCGCGTAACGCGTGAACATCTCCAGGTTGTGTGGGTCCTGTGCGATGTCGATGGAAATGGTCTCGCCCCTCTCGTGGGCTGCAGAGACGCGTTCGGCGAAACTGGTGCGTTCGGCGAGGCTTGCTTCCGCTCGCTCGGATCGTGCCGTTGTTGATGTGAGCCGGGACGACATGTCCCGAGCTTCGCGGGAATCGCTGGAGACCGCGTTCAAAAAATTGGAGTCCCGGGAGACTCGGTCGCCGAACTGCTTGAACTCCGCCAATTGTTCTCCGCTCATGCTCGCAAGCGCTTTCTGCTCTTGCGCCGACAAACTCGACAGATAGGTTTTCTCGGCGCTTGCTTTAACCTGGCCTCCGGCGAAACGTGCATTGACGCCAAGATGTCCGGCAGCGCCGAAAGCGATGCTCGCCACTTGGGATTGGCTCAGCCCAGTATTTTCGGCCACACTCTTTGATATCTGGTCCAGCCTGTTCAATGTTTCACCCACCTGCTCGAAGCTGCTAGACGTGGAACCACTGCTGTTGCGCGACGAGCGCAGTTTGCTCAATCCATGCGTGAATGCTTCGGATAGGATGGCTGAACGCTCGGTGCTGGCTGCGACAGCGTCGTTTCGCGCTGCATCGGCCTGCCGACTGGCCTGGGCCACATCCTGCTCCGACACGCGCATCGACACCACCCTGGACGCAAACCCCTGGTTGCGCAGCAAGTTGACGGCGGTACGGCCGGTCAGCGCATTCGACGAGAACGTGTTGCCGCTCAGATCGTCTTGCCAACTGCCCATGAAGGCTGAGGTGCGGTTGGGCGCCAGTTGCGTCTGGTCCATCCCGACGTTCCCCATGGAGACGTTGCCGACGGTGGCGGCCGAGGTCCCACCCGAGATCATCGCCTGCAGACCCGACAAGCCACCGACCAGTGCAGTCCCGAAATTCTCCATACGTTTGAGCGCCGCCCAGGCGATGAAGGGAATGCTGATCGCGAGGTAGCCCACGACGGCCTCGCCGGAGATTGCGCGCGAATAGATCGTCGAGGCCGTCTGCAGGGCAAGCGCCTTGGTGCCCGTTCCCAGATCCGCTGCGGCGGCGAGATCGTAGGCCGCGTAAATCGAGGCCATGTAGTTCAGGATGGCGTAGAGCGGTGGCCAGAGCTGGATCCAGATCAGCACCGCCGCATAGCCCTTGAAGGCCAGCATCGTTTCCCGTCCGCTGGTGAGCAGGAGCAGTAGGACGAACAGCGGGAACATCGCGTAGGTCACCGCCTCGACGACATTGCGAAATACTGGCAAGGCTTGCTCGGCCACCTTGCCGTAATTGAGCCAGGAGGCATTCTGCTGAGCGACCGCCTGGGCCCGACCGACCGCAAGCACCATGGCTGCCGGGTCATTGACCTTCTGCCCGACGATCTTGCTCGTGTCCTCGAGCGTATTGAGCATTGCGTTCTGTCGAATGAGGTCGGCAGCGGTGGCTGCGGCATTGGCGATACTGTTCTTGAGATAGGCCTGCTGGATTTGTCCGGCGATGACGGCGGCTGCTGCGGCGCCGGGCAGCGTTGGATTGAGCTGGAACGCCAGGCGTCCCTGAATCCGGGTGATCTGGGCCGGCAGGCGGCCATTGAGGCTCAGGTAAACGTTGGGGCAGGTGTCGACGCCGACATTGCCGCCCGCAGCGGTCAGCGTGCTGAAGCGCGCCGGATTGGGCGTGCCCATCAGCGGCCACACGTCGTTCGATGTCGAGAACGTGGACGGATCGAGGGTGCCGTCGATCAGGTCGTAGGTGGTGCAGTTGTGGATGAAGTTGATCAGGTCCGTGCGGAAAGACGGATCCTGAAACACTACGTTACCGGTCTCTCTGATCAGGCGATTGCCGAACATCAAGCCGTGCTGCTGGTAGCTTAGTTCAGCGGGGAGTGCTCCCACTCCCGGGATGACCTGGAAGGCCGTCTCGAAGAGGCCGGTCAGGGTGTTGCCAATGCTGCTCGTGAGGCTGCCCAGCACGGCGACGCCGAAGGGCACGTTGTCGACCACCTTCACCGCAGAGCCACCGGTCTTGTCGACGATGCCCACGCTGACCTTGGGCACGATCAGCAGCGAGAACACCAGCACCACCGTCGCCAGCCACTTCCAGCCCTCCAGTTTCTCG
>DATKVJ010000005.1:0-2565 GCA_035530135.1 Rhodocyclaceae bacterium
CCCGGCTCGGGCCCGGGGCGGCCGTCGTAGAACATGTCGCGCACCACCGCTTCGCCGGTCGCCACCAGGCACAGGGCGCGCGTGGTCGGCACGCCGAGGTGATGCATCGCCTCGCTGCAGAGAAACTCGCGGATCGACGAGCGCAACACGGCGCGGCCGTCGGCGCCGCGCGAATACGGCGTCCGGCCCGCGCCCTTCAACTGCAGCTCCCAGCGTTCGCCCGCCGCGTTGATCGTCTCGCCGAGCGAAATCGCGCGGCCGTCGCCGAGCTGCCCGGCCCAGTGGCCGAACTGGTGCCCGCCGTAGTTGGCGGCGTAGGGCTGCATGCCCTCGATCAGCGCGTTGCCGCCGAACACCTGGGCGAAGGCCGGCGATGTCACCTCAGCCGCGGCGATGCCCAGCAGCGCCGCCACCTCGCGCGAGTGCGCGACGAGTCGCGGCGCCGCCACCGGGGTCGGCGCGACGCGCGAATAGAGCGCCCCGTGCACCTGCCGCTGCTGCGGTCCGCTATCCGGATCGGCGGGCAGCGTGGCTACGAAGCTATTGTCGAAGCGGAGGCTGTGCATCTGTCGGTGTTCGAGGATTGAGCCGGGGGCGATCACCCCGACGGACAAGCCCGGTATTGTAAGTCACGGGCAGGCAGGCCGCATGTCCGGTTCCAGCCGGCGGGCACGGGTCTGCGCCGGGCCGCGATGAATGGCCGAACGGAGGCCGCGATCGGGCATAATACGCGGCTTTATGATCAAGCCCGCGACCATGTCGGCATCGGATTCGGAGCAGGTCGGCGCCGCCGGCGCCATCGTCGGCAGCCGCGTCGAATTGCAGCTGCTCACCACCTTAAAGTGCAACCTGAAGTGCAGCTACTGTTCGCTCGGCGTCGGCGAGGTTCTCGGCTCCCAGCGGCACGTGGACTACGACCTCGACCAGCTGGAGCGCTTCGTCGCCACGCAGCTCGCCGGCAAGGAAATCTACGTCACCTTCTACGGCGGCGAGCCGACGCTCAACATCGATTTCATCGCCGCCGCGATGCGGCGCTTTCCGCTGTTCCGCTTCCAGCTGCAGACCAACGGCACGCTGCTCGACAAGCTGCCCGGCGAGCTCCTCGGGCGGCTCTCCAACATCCTGGTGTCGATCGACGGCGGCGAACGGATCACCGACGGCTACCGCGGCCGCGGCATCTACCGCCAGGTGATGAAGAACCTGCGCCAGGTGCGCGACCGCGTCGCCGGCAGCATCACCGCCCGCGTGACCTGGAGCGACGCCGACACCGGCTTCGCCGAGCTCGACCTGCTGACCAGCAGCTTCGATTACGTCTATTTCCAGTTCGTCGCCGACGAGCAATACGGCGGCGACGCCGTGGCCAAGCGTCAGGCGGTGCTGGCGCAACTGATCGACAGGTTCTTCGCCGGCAGCGACGCCCTCTACCCGCTCATTCCGCTGATGGGCATCGTCCGCAACAAGCTGTTTCCCAGCCGCGCGCGCGAGCTCTACGCCGGCATGACGCAGTGCCGGGCGTCCACGCACCTGATCAACGTCATGCCCGACGGGAAGATCTTTCCCTGCCCCGACATGATGTACCTGCCGGCGATGCAGCAGGGCGACGTCAAGGGCAACTGGCTGCGCCCTAGCCCCCTGCGCCCGCACGCCGACATGCCCTGCGGCGACTGCGAGGCGCTGCCCTGGTGCCGGCGCAACTGCATGAAGAACCTCTACCTCGGCTACGTCCAGAAGGATGAGCGCTATCGCCGCAACGTGGTCGAGCCGATCTGCGCCTTGATCAGGTTCATCGGCCGGGAGATCGATCGCCACGCGCCGCGGGACTGGTTCGCCCGGCTGGCGCCGCCGCTGCGCCGGCAGCTGACCGATTGCGAGGTCTACGAGTACGTCGAGGTCATGCCCTAGCAGCGCCGATCAGAATTCGTTGCGGATGCGGTTGTAGCCCTGCACCAGCGCGAGATTGGCTTGCGCCACGCTCTCGGAAAAGTCGGTGGCGTCCGCCGACACCGGCTGGATGCGCGCCAGTTCATCGTCGGAATGAACATTGGTGGTGGACGGGATGTGGAAGCCGGGCGGCACGTGGCAACCCTCGACCACCGAGTTGTGGCGCACGACGGAACCGTCGCCGACCGAGCAGTTGAACAGCACGGAATTGAAGCCGATGAAGACGTTGTCGCCGACCCTGCAGGGGCCGTGCACGATGGAGCGATGGGCGATCGAGGTGGATCGGCCGATGACGACCCCGCCGCCGGCCTTGCAGTGAATCACCACGCCATCCTGGATGTTCGAGTTTTCGCCGATCACGATCGGCTCCATGTCGCCGCTCTCATCCACCTCGTCGGCGCGGATCACCGCGTAGGGACCGATGAAAACGTTTTCCATGACGATCACCTTGCCGCAGAGGATGGCGGTGGGATCGACGAAGGCCGATTCATGCACGACGGGCGTGTGCCCGGAGGGGTTTTTGCGGATCATGTGCCGGTGCTCTCCGAGTTTTGTCCGATGGTAGCACGCTCTCCCCTCCGAGGAACGAGGCCCTGCACGATAGCCAGGAAGGCGGCCTGCGCT
>DATKVJ010000006.1:0-70816 GCA_035530135.1 Rhodocyclaceae bacterium
GCCGAGCAGATCGGCGATGTCGCCACGTCAAAAGGCCCGGTCGAGCGCAAGGTGGTTCGCGTCGTGACACCCGGCACCGTGACCGACACCGAACTGCTGGCCGACAAGCAGGACGCGGTGCTGCTGGCGCTGTCCGCCCAGGGCCGAAAAATCGGACTGGCGTGGCTCAGCATGACGCAAGGCCAACTCGGCATGGCCGAGTGCTTTGAGCCCGAACTGGCCGGCTGGCTGGCGCGACTGAGTCCGGCCGAGGTGCTGGTCGATCGCGACAAGCTGCCCGCAGCGCTGGCGGCGCTGCGCGCACCCACCACCCACCGACCCGCCTGGCAGTTCGATCGCGACTTGGGCACGCGCAAGCTGTGCGAGCAACTCGGCGTGGCGAGTCTGGCCGGCTACAGCGCGCAAGACCTGAACGCCGCGCAATCGGCTGCCGCCGCACTGCTGAGCTATGCCGAGCACACCCAGGGCCGCACGCTGGCGCATGTGCAAAGCCTGCAAGTGCAGCGCAGCAGCGACTTGCTCGACCTGCCCCCGAGCACCCAGCGCAATCTGGAACTCACGCAAACCCTGCGCGGCGAATCTGCGCCCACGCTGCTGTCCTTGCTCGACACCTGCCGCACCGGCATGGGCAGCCGCACGCTGCGCCACTGGATGCTGCATCCGCGGCGCGAACGCACCGAGGCCTTGGCCAGGCACGAGGCCATCGATGCCTTGATCGAGCAGGGTTTCGAGCCGCTGCGTCAATGTCTGCGCAATGTGTCGGATGTCGAGCGCATCACCGCACGCATTGCCTTGCGCCAGGTGCGACCGCGCGAACTGACCGGCTTGCGCGCGACGCTGCAATCGCTGCCCGAGCTGCGCGCCAGCTTTGCCCCGGCATGCGCGCTGCTCAACTTGCTCGGCGCCGGCCTCACGCCGCCCGGCGAGATCGAAGAACTGCTGCGCCTGGCCATCAAGGATGAGCCTGCCGTGTTGCTGCGCGATGGTGGCGTGATCGCGACCGGTTTCGACGCCGAGCTCGACGAGTTGCGGGCGATCCAGGACAACTGCGACAGTTTCCTGATCGCGCTCGAAACAAGCGAACGCGCGCGCACCGGTATTGCCAATCTGCGCGTGCAGTTCAACCGGGTGCACGGCTTCTATATCGAGGTCACGCAAGGCCAGATCGACAAGGTGCCGGCCGACTACCAGCGACGTCAGACGCTGAAGAACGCCGAGCGCTACATCACGCCCGAACTCAAGGCCTTCGAGGACCGCGCGCTGTCCGCCAACGAACGCGCCGCGGCGCTGGAGAAGCAGCTGTTCGAGGCGCTGCTGAAAAATCTTGCGGCGCACATCCCCGAACTGCAGACCATCGCCCGCGCCCTGGCGCTGACCGACGGCCTGTGCGCGCTCGCCGACGCCGCCTTGCGGCTCGACTACTGCCGGCCGGAGTTCCAGGACGGACCCGGGATCGAGATCGTGACCGGCCGCCATCCGGTGGTCGAGCGGGAGGTAAAGGAGTTCATCGCCAACGACGCCCGGCTCAATGCCGCGCGCCGCATGCTGCTCGTCACCGGCCCCAACATGGGCGGCAAATCGACCTACATGCGCCAGGTGGCGCTGATCGTGCTGCTCGCCCATTGCGGCAGCTTCGTGCCCGCCGGCGCCTGCAGGATCGGGCCGATCGACGCCATATTCACCCGCATCGGCGCCTCGGACGACCTGGCCTCGGGCCGCTCCACCTTCATGGTCGAGATGACCGAGGCGGCGGCGATCCTGCACGGCGCGACCGAGAACTCCCTGGTATTGATGGACGAGATCGGCCGGGGCACCTCCACCTTCGACGGCATGGCGCTGGCTTTCGCCATCGCCCGGCAACTGATCGAGAGGAACCGCGCGCTCTCCCTGTTCTCGACCCACTACTTCGAGCTGACGCGCTTGAGTCAGGACTATCCGGAATGCGCCAACGTGCATTTGTCGGCGGTCGAGCACGGCCAGGCGATCGTCTTCCTGCACGCGCTGGAGGAGGGACCGGCGAACCAGAGTTACGGCATCCAGGTCGCGGCCCTGGCCGGCATTCCCGCCGGCGTCATCCGCGACGCCAAGCGGCGCCTGACGGCGCTGGAGAACCGCGAAGCCGGTCGGGGCGGCACGGACGGCCAGCCCGACCTCTTCGCGGCGCCGGCGGTCGCAGAGGAAAAGCCGCATCCGGCGCTGGAGGCGCTGGCCGATCTGGACTGCGATGCGCTGTCGCCGCGCCAGGCCTTGGAAAAACTCTACGAATTGAAGCGGCTGGCGCGCTGATTAGTGCCCGTAGCCGTCACCGGGGAAAATCATCCCGGCAACAGCACTAATGGTGGTGGCCGCCGGGGCCGTGGACGTGGCCGTGGGCGAGCTCCTCCTGGGTTGCCGGACGCACCTCGACGACGGTGCAGGCGAACACCAGCGCCATGCCGGCGAGCGGATGATTGCCATCGACCACCACCTTGTCGGCCTCGATCTCGGTGATGGTATACAGCATGTCTTCCTCGTCCTCGTCCTCGGAGGCGCGCTCGAACTGCATGCCGACCTCGATCTGCTCGGGAAACAGGTCGCGCGGCTCGACGTTCACCAGCGCCGCATCGTACTCGCCGAAGGCTTCGCCGGGTTCCAGCTTGAGCTTCAGGACGGCGCCGACCTCCTTGCCCTGCAGCGCCTCCTCGATGCTCGGGAAAATGCCGTCGTAGCCGCCGTGCACATACACGAGCGGTTCTGCTCCGGCGTCGATGAGGTTACTCTCGGTGTCATGGACCTCGTAGTCGAGAGTCACGACGGTGTTCTTGGCTATTTGCATGGCTGCTCCAGTTGCTTGACGAGTTGCAGGATTTCGGCGACGTGTCCGCGCGGCTTTATATCATAAAGCGCGTGCCGGACGACACCCTGGCAGTCGATCACGAAGGTGGAAGGCACGACGCAGAGCTTGCGCACCCCGTCCTTCTCCTTCATCTGGCAGACCCCGTACTTGCGGCTCACCTCGCCCTCCATGTCGGCCAGCAGACGCACCGAGAGCCCGTGCTTGTCGCGGAACTCGGCGTGGCGCAGGCAGTCGTCGCGGCTCACGCCCAGGACCGTGCAGCCGACCCGGGTGAACTCCTCCTCGTGGTCGCTGAAATCGATCGCTTCGAGCGTGCAAAACGGCGTGTCGTCGCGCGGGTAGAAGAACAGCACGGCGTGCTGCTTGCCGCGCAAGGACTTCAAGGCAAAGGTTTCCATATCCGCATCGGGCAAAGAAAACGCAGGTGCTGATTGACCGGCGAGCAGCATGTCCCCATCCCCAGTGAAAGCTCAGCGATTCTAACCGAGGCGGAGAAAAAAAATCCAAATTCCCGGCGGCCGTCGCGACGCCCCCGGGCAAACGTGGCGTCGCCGCCACAGTATGATTTCCGCCGGAAAGATTGGCATGCCGCGGTCATGCCGTGCGCCGCGCCTTGGATCTGGGGCGCCCGGCCGTTCTGCGCCGGCCAGGGACGCCGGCCAGGCCGTGCTCAGGCCGCGTCTAAGGCGCCGCGGTGCGGGTCACGGCTTGCGCGGCCGACGACGGCGTGCGCCTGGCCGAGATACTCGCGCGAGCGCATCTCGACCAGGCGGCTGACCGTGCGTTTGAACTCCTCCGCGGCGGTGCCCTGGCGGTACAGCTCCTCGGCGGGGCAGGCAGCCGAGAGCAGCAGCTTGACGCGGTGGTCGTAGAGCACGTCGATCAGCCAGGTGAAGCGGCGTGCCTCGGAGGCCATGCTGCGGGTCATGCGCGGCACCGAAGACAGCAGCAGCGTCGGGAAGGATCGCGCCAGTTCGAGATAGTCGTTCTGCGAGCGCGGTCCGCCGCAAAGCGTGGCGAAGTCGAACCAGATGACGCCGGGCGCGCGCCGGCGCACCGGCAGTTCCCTGCCCAGTATTGTCTGGGGTCGCTCGTGGCCCTCGCCGCCTGCGATCTGGCGGAAGTCCTCGGCCAGCCTCCGCTCCGCCGCATCATCGGCGGGCACCAGGTAGCTCTCCATCTGTTCCAGGGCACGAAAACGGTAATCGATGCCGCTGTCCACCTCGACCACGTCCAGGCGCTCCCGCAGCAGCGCGATGGTCGGCAGGAACAGGTGCCGCTGCAGGCCTTCCGGATAAAGACCGTCGGGCGAATAGTTGGAGGTCATGCAGAACACCACGCCGCGCTCGAACAGCGCGGAGAACAGGCGGCCGAGGATCATCGCGTCGGCGATGTCGGAAACGTGCAGATCGTCGAAGCAGATGACCCGGCTGGCGATCGCGATGGCGTCGGCCACCTTGAGCAGCGGGTCGGTCGCGTGCCGATTTTCCTTGAGCTGGCGATGAACCTCGGCCATGAAGGCGTGGAAATGCACGCGGCGCTTGCGCTGGTAGGGCAGCGCGGCGAAAAAGCAGTCCATCAGCAGGGTCTTGCCGCGGCCGACGCCGCCCCAGAAATAGACGCCGCGCGGCAGCTGCGGCCGCACCAGCGCCTTGCGCAGGCGGCTGCGGCGCTTATGCTTGAAGGCGAGCAGGTCTTGGTGCAGGCGCTCCAGGCGTGCGGCCGCCGCGAGCTGGGCGGCGTCGGCCTGGAAGCCGCGGCTGTCGCACTGGGCCTGGAAGGATTCGAGCATGCCCGGCATCGAGGCCGCCTAGCCGTCCGTCAGAAGTGCAGCGCGCGCTTATCCACCGCCAGCGCGGCCTCGTGCATCGCCTCGGACAGGGTCGGATGGGCGTGGCAGATGCGGGCGAGGTCCTCCGAGCTGGCGCCGAAGGCCATCGCCACGACGGCCTCGGCCACCAGCTCGGAGGCGTTGTTGCCGATGATGTGCACGCCCAGGATGCGGTCGCTTTGGGCGTCGGCCAGCATCTTGACGAAGCCGGTGGTGTCACCCTGCCCCAGCGCGCGGCCGTTGGCCGCGAACGGAATCTGTCCGACGCGGTAAGCCACACCCTCGCGCTTCAGTTGCTGCTCGGTCTTGCCGACCCAGGCGATTTCCGGATGGGTGTACATCACCCAGGGCACGGTGTCGTAGTCGATATGCCCGGCTTGCCCGGCGATCAGCTCGGCGACCATCACCCCCTCCTCCATGCCCTTGTGCGCCAGCATCGGCCCGGGGACGACGTCGCCGACCGCCCAGACGTTCGGCAGACTGGTTCGGCACTGGCCATCGACCGCGATGCTGCCGCGCGGATCGAGTTCCAGGCCGACGTTCTCGCAGCCCAGCCCCTCGGTGTACGGCACCCGCCCGACCGAGACGATCAGCTTGTCGCAGTCCAGGGTGTAGGTCTCATCGCCGGACTCGTACTCGACCGAGACGCCGGCTTCATTCCGGCTCACCTTGACGATCTTGACGCCGAGATGGATGGCCAGCCCCTGCTTCTGGGTGAATACCTTCCAAGCCTCCTTGGCCACGGCCTGGTCGGCGGCGCCGAGAAAATCGGGCAGCGCCTCGAGGATCGTCACCTCGGCGCCCAGGCGCTTCCAGACGCTGCCCAGCTCCAGACCGATGACGCCGGCGCCGATCACCCCCAGGCGCTTGGGCACGGCGTCGAAGGACAGGGCGCCGACGTTGTCGCAGATCACCTCGTTGTCGACCGGGATGCCCGGCAAAGATCGCGGCGTCGAGCCGGTGGCGACGATGACGTGCCTGGCCTCGACCGTTTCGCTGCCCGTCGCGCCGGCCACCTCGACCAGCCAGTGCTCGTCGTCGCGACCGGCGAAGCTGCCGCGTCCGGGCAGCAGCGTCACCTTGTTCTTCTTGAACAGGCCGCGGATGCCGCTGGTGAGCTGGTCGACGATGTTGTCCTTGCGCTTCATCATCGTGGCGACGTCGATCCTGAGCTCGTCGAAGCCGATGCCGTGCATGACGAACGCGTGGCCGGCCTGGTCGTACATCTCGGAAGACTGCAGCAGCGCCTTCGAGGGGATGCAGCCGACGTTGAGGCAGGTACCGCCCAGACGCACTTCGCCCTTGGCATCGCCATAGGATTGCGCTTCGACGCAGGCGGCGGAGAGCCCCAATTGCGCCGCCCGGATCGCCGCGACGTAGCCGCCGGGGCCGCCGCCGATGACCAGCACATCGTACCGTTTGGCCATGATCTCAGACCTCCAGCAGCAGGCGCGCCGGATCTTCCAGCACGTCCTTCATCGTCACCAGGCCCAGCACCGCCTCGCGGCCGTCGATGATGCGGTGGTCGTAGGACAGCGCGAAGTAGTTCATCGGCCGCACCACGACCTGGCCGTGCTCGACCACCGCACGCTCCTTGGTGGCGTGGATGCCGAGGATCGCCGCCTGGGGCGGATTGATGATCGGCGTGGACAGCATCGAGCCGAAGACGCCGCCGTTGGAAACCGAGAAGGTGCCGCCGGTCAGCTCCTCGATGCCGAGCTTGCCGTCCCGGGCCTTGGCGCCGTATTCCGCCACCTTCTTCTCGATGTCGGCCAGGCTCATCTGGTCGGCGTCGCGCAGGATCGGCACCACCAGGCCGCGCGGGCTGCCCACGGCGATGCCGATGTCGAAGTAGCCGTGATAGACGATGTCGTTGCCGTCGACCGAGGCGTTCAGCACCGGATATTTCTTCAGCGCCGCGACCACCGCCTTGACGAAGAAGGACATGAAGCCGAGCCTGACGCCGTGCTCCTTTTCGAAGCGCTCGGCGTACCGCTTGCGCATTTCCATGACCGGCGCCATGTTGACCTCGTTGAACGTGGTCAGGATGGCGTTTTGCGCCTGCGACTGCAGCAAGCGCTCGGCGATCCTGGCGCGCAGGCGGCTCATCGGCACGCGCTGCTCGATGCGCTCGCCCACCACCGCCTCGACGCTCACCGCCACCGGCTGGGTCGGCGCCGGTCTTGCGGCAGCAGGGGCGGGCGCCGGAGCGGCCGGGGTGGCTGCTGCGGGAGCGGTGCCGAGCACGTCGCCCTTGGTGATGCGACCGCCGCGGCCGCTACCCGTCAGGCTCTCGGCGGCTATGCCCTTTTCCGCCATGATCTTGCGCGCAGCCGGCATCACTTGCGGCGTGCCCTTGGCTGCAACCGGGGCTTGCGGCGCTGCGGCGGGCGCGGCCGGCGCGACCGCTGCAGTAGCGGCCGCCTCGGTGTCGATCTCGGCGATCACCTCGCCCGCAACCACGGTGGCGCCATCATTCTTGAGTATCCTCCTGATGACGCCGGCCGCCGGAGCGGGCAGTTCGAGCACCACCTTGTCGGTCTCGATGTCGATCAGGTTCTCGTCGCGCGCGACCGGCTCGCCTTCCTTCTTGTGCCAGCTCACCAGGGTCGCCTCGGCAACCGACTCGGACAGTTGCGGGACTTTGACTTCGATCAGCATGATGACTCCTGTGATTATTCCGGTGCCTTCAGCTTGCCGAAGGCACCGTCGATGATGGCTCGCTGCTGGGCATTGTGCTTGGCGTAGTAGCCGACCGCCGGAGAGGCGGAGGCGGGGCGGCAAACCTGCAGCAACTGCTGCTTCGGTCCGACCGCCCTGACCAGATACTGGCGCGAGGCGAACCAGTACCACGCGCCCTGATTCATGGGCTCCTCCTGGCACCACACCACTTCGCGGGCAGCAGGATATTTCTTCATTTCGGCGGCGAGGGCTTCGTCCGGAAAGGGATAGAGCTGCTCCATGCGCAGCACCGCGGTATCGGCTTGCGCCCGCTCGCGGCGCGCCGCCAACAGTTCGTAGTAGATCTTGCCCGAGCACAGGACGACCCGCTTGACCTTCTTGGCATCGAGCTCATCGACTTCGCCGATCACCGTCTGGAACTGCCCGCGGGCCAACTCGTCGATGGAAGAGACCGCGTCCTTGTGGCGCAGCAGCGACTTCGGCGTCAGGATGATCAGCGGCTTTCTGATCTTGCGCAGCATTTGGCGGCGCAGCAGATGGTAGATCTGCGCCGGGGTGGTGGGCACGCAGACCTGCATGTTCTCCTCGGCGCACAGCTGCATGTAGCGCTCCAGCCGCGCCGACGAATGCTCCGGGCCCTGGCCTTCGTAGCCGTGCGGCAGCATCAACACCAGGCCGGAGAGCCTGCCCCACTTGGCCTCGCCCGAGGCGATGAACTGGTCGATGACCACCTGGGCGCCGTTGGCGAAGTCGCCGAACTGCGCTTCCCAGATCACCAGCTCGTTCGGCTCGGCGGTGGAGTAGCCGTATTCGAAGGCCATCACCCCCTCTTCGGAGAGCACCGAGTCGATCACGATGAACGGCGCCTGCTTTTCCTGCAGGTGCTGCAGCGGCAGCCAAGTGCCCGCGTCCCAGCGCTCGCGATTCTGGTCGTGCAAGACCGCGTGGCGGTGGAAGAAGGTGCCGCGACCAGAGTCCTCGCCCGAGACGCGCACGCCATAGCCTTCCACCAGCAAGGTGGCGTAGGCCAGGGTTTCGGCCATGCCCCAGTCGAGCGCCAGCTTGCCCTCTCCCATCCTGCGACGGTCCTCGATGATCTTCCGCACCCGCGAGTGCAGACTGAAGTTGTCGGGAACGTCATTCACGCGCTCGGCCAGCCGCTTGAGATCGGCGAGCGGCACGGCCGTGGCACACTCGTCGCTGTACTTCTGCCCGACGAAGGGCGTCCAATCGACCGAGAACTGGCGCTGGTGACTGGAAATCACCGGGTTGTAGAGCAGCTCGCCGCGATCGAGCGCGGCCCGGTAGTCCTTGATCATCTGCTCCGGATCGTCGGCGGCGAGCACGCCCTGCCCCAGCAGCTTGTCGGCGTAGAGCTTGCGCGTGCCCGGGTGGGCGGCGATCTTCTTGTACATCAGCGGCTGCGTCACCATCGGCTCGTCCTGCTCGTTGTGGCCGAGCTTGCGGAAGCAGATCAGGTCGACCACGACGTCGATCCTGAATTCCTTGCGGAAATCCATCGCCAGCTGGGTCACCAGCGCCACCGCCTCCGGATCGTCGCCGTTGACGTGGAAAATCGGCGCCTCGATCATCTTGAAGATGTCGGTGCAGTACAGCGACGAGCGATAATCGCGCGGATCGGAGGTGGTGAAGCCGATCTGGTTGTTGACGACGATGTGCACCGTGCCGCCGGTGCCGAAGCCCCGCGTCTGGGAGAAGTTCAGGATCTCCTGATTCACGCCCTGGCCAGCCACCGCCGCGTCGCCGTGGATCAGCACCGGCAGGATCTGGCTGCCGGTGTGGTCGCCGCGGCGGCGCTGACGCGCATAGACCGAGCCCTCGACCACCGGGTTCACGATTTCCAGATGCGAGGGATTGAAGGCCAGGGTCAGATGCACGGCCCCACCGGGGGTCGCCACGTTGGAGGAGAAGCCCTTGTGGTACTTGACGTCGCCGGCCGACAGCTCGTCGGCGTGCTTGCCTTCGAACTCCGAGAACAGGCCCTCGGGCGACTTGCCCAGGGTATTGACCAGGACGTTCAGGCGGCCGCGGTGGGCCATGCCGATCACCACCTCCTGAACGCCGTGGGCACCGGCCACGCGCACCAGCTCGTCCATCGCGACGATGGTGGATTCGCCGCCCTCGAGCGAGAAGCGCTTCTGCCCGACGTACTTGGTGTGCAGATAGCGCTCCAAGGTCTCGGCGGCGGTGAGCCGCTCCAACAGGCGCTTCTTCTGCTCGGCGCTGTAACTCGGGGTCGAGCGCACCGGCTCCAGCCTGGCCTGGATCCAGCGCTTGTGCGAGATGTTGCTCATGTACATGTATTCGGCGCCGATGGTGCCGCAATAGGTCTGGCGCAGCGCCTCGAGGATTTCGCGCAGGCTGGCGCGTTCCGGGCCGAAGGCGAACGAACCGGTGCTGAATACGGCGCCGAGATCGGCTTCGGTGAAGCCGTAATGAGCCGGCTCCAGCTCGGCGACGACCGGTCGCTCGGTGCGCTTCAAGGGGTCGAGTTGGGCCCAGCGATTGCCCAGGAAGCGGTAGGCGTTGATCAGCTGCAGCACCTTGACCTGGCGCGGGTCGGCGACCGGGACCGCGCCCGCGTGCAGCGATCCCTGCTTGGCACGCTGCGCGAAGGAAGCGACGATCGGGCCGTGCGCGACGTCTTGCGCGGCGGCGCCGCCGGCGCCGGGCAGGTTCTGCAGCTTGTCGAAGTAATCGCGCCAGGCCGGGGTCACGGCGCCCGGATTGCCGAGGTAGGTCTCGTAGAGGTCCTCGATGAAGGGCGCGTTGGCGCCATAGAGGTACGAATTGGCGAGCATCTGCTTCATCATGGGGTCACCTGCTGGGCGAGGGGTTGGGGGCGCGCGGTGAGCGCCGCCAGCCGGGTCTTCCCGGCGAACGCCCACCGCTGATGAATGTGTCTTCTTAGCGCTTGGCCATCGGCATCACGTCGCGGCGCGGCGCACCGACGTAGAGCTGGCGCGGCCGGCCGATCTTCTGTTCCGGATCGGAGATCATCTCGTTCCATTGCGCGATCCAGCCGACCGTGCGCGCCAGCGCGAAGATGCCGGTGAATAGTTGGGTCGGGATGCCCAGCGCGTGCTGGACGATGCCGGAATAGAAATCGACGTTCGGGTAGAGTTTCTTTTCGATGAAGTAATCGTCTTCCAGCGCGATCTTCTCCAGCGCCAGCGCCAGCTTGAACAGCGGATCGTCGGTGAGGCCCAGTTCGTTCAGCACGTCGCGGCAGGTCTCGCGCATCAGCTTGGCGCGCGGGTCGAAATTCTTGTAGACCCGATGACCGAAACCCATCAGCTTGAAGGTGTCGTTCTTGTCCTTGGCGCGCTTGATGTATTCGCCGACGCGCGAGACGTCGCCGATCTCCTGCAGCATCTTCAGGCAGGCTTCGTTGGCGCCGCCGTGCGCCGGGCCCCAGAGGCAGGCGATGCCGGCGGAGATGCAGGCGAAGGGATTGGCGCCGGAGGAGCCGGCCAGGCGCACCGTCGAGGTCGAGGCGTTCTGCTCGTGGTCGGCGTGGAGAATCAGGATGCGGTCGAGGGCGCGGGTCAGCACCGGATTGGGCTTGTAGGTCTCGCACGGCGTCGCGAACATCATGTGCATGAAGTTGCTGGTGTAGTCGAGATCGTTGCGCGGGTACATGAAGGGCTGGCCGATGCCGTACTTGTAGGCCATGGCGACGATGGTCGGCATCTTGGCGATCAGGCGATAGGCCGAGATATCGCGGTGCTGCTGGTCGCTGATGTCCATGGCGTCGTGGTAGAAGGCCGAGAGCGCGCCGACCACGCCGACCATCACCGCCATCGGATGCGCATCGCGGCGGAAACCCGAGTAGAAGCGGATCAGTTGCTCATGCACCATCGTATGGTTCTGGATGATAGCGGCGAACTGATCCTTCTCCTGGGCATTCGGCAGTTCGCCGCGCAGCAGCAGTTGGCAGACTTCGAGGAAGTCGCAATGCTCGGCCAGTTGTTCGATCGGGTAGCCGCGATAGAGCAGCTCGCCCTGGTCGCCGTCGATGTAGGTGATGGCGGACTTGCAGCTGCCGGTCGACAGGAAGCCAGGATCGAAGGTGAAGGCGCCGGTCTTGCTGTAGAGGCTGCGGATGTCGATGACGTCGGGACCGATGCTCCCGGATTCCACGGGAAAATCGACGGTCTTGCCGTCCAGGGTGAGCGTTGCTTTCTTTTGCGTAGCCATAGTTGCTGTCCTCCGTCTAAGTCAAAACCGGCTTGAGTCGCCGCGGCGTCAAACTTCGCGCAGCAGTTCGACCATACCCTGCAGTCGCGGTTCGCCGATCTCCCGGCGGCCGCAGATGATTTCCCACAAATCGGCCTCTTCCAGCGCCAGCACCCGTTCCAGGCTCGCGGCCTGTTCTTCGCTCAGGTTCTCGCCGTGACGCCGCCAGAAGCGTTCCAGCACCAGATCCAGCTCCAGCAGTCCGCGCCGGGAATGCCAGCGCAGCCGCCCCAGTTCCCCCGCCCGGTTCATACCAGGCGGCGCACCATCAGGTCCTTGATCTTGCCGATCGCCTTGGTCGGATTGAGGCCCTTGGGGCAGGCATCGACGCAATTCATGATGCTGTGACAGCGGAACAGCCGGTACGGATCGTCGAGGTCGTCGAGCCGTTCGCTGGTCGCCTGGTCGCGGCTGTCGGCGATGAAGCGGTAGGCGGCCAGGAGGCCCGCCGGGCCGACGAACTTGTCCGGGTTCCACCAGAACGACGGACAGGAGGTCGAACAGCAGGCGCACAGGATGCACTCGTACAAGCCGTTCAATTCCTCGCGCTCCTCGG
Source organism: Rhodocyclaceae bacterium (assembly GCA_035530135.1). Classification (GTDB taxonomy): domain Bacteria; phylum Pseudomonadota; class Gammaproteobacteria; order Burkholderiales; family Rhodocyclaceae; genus CAIYYX01. The sequence continues at coordinate 12,166 of DATKVJ010000006.1, forward strand.
GGGACTGCAGGCGCTCGCGCTCCGGCGGGTGCTCGTTGTTGATCAGGTAGGGCTTGATCGAGTGGTACTGCTTGAAGAACTGGGTCATGTCCACGATCAGGTCGCGGATCACCGGCAGACCGGGCAGCGGCCGCAGCACGATCGGCTGCTTCAGGCTGTCGATCTCGGTGAGACAGGCCAGGCCGTTCTTGCCGTTGATGTTCATCGCATCCGAGCCGCACACGCCTTCGCGGCAGGAGCGGCGGAAGGCGATCGAGTCGTCCTTATACTTGGCCTTGACCAGGACGTCGAGCAGCTTGCGGTCGGTGGCTTCGCGTTCGACCGTGACCGTCTCCATGTAGGGCTTGTCGTCCTTGTCCGGGTCGTAGCGATAGATCTTGAATTGCACCGTGGCCATGCTCTGCTCCTTCAATACACGCGCGTCTTGAGTTCGATGCTGTCGACCGACAGCGGTTTCATCTGCACCGGCTTGTAGTCGAGGCGGTTGGCTTCGCGGTACCACAGCGTGTGCTTCAACCAGTTGGCGTCGTCCCGGTCGGGGTAATCCTCGCGCGCCTGGGCGCCGCGCGACTCCTTGCGCGCCGCGGCGGAAATCATCGCGGCCTTCGCCACCTCGATCAGGTTGTCCAGTTCGAGCGCCTCCAGGCGCGCGGTATTGAATACCTGCGACTTGTCCTTGATCTCGGTGGATCGCACCTGGGCCTCGACCTCGAGGATTTTGGTCACGCCCTGCTCCAGCATGTCGGGAAAGCGGAACACGCCGCAATGGTCCTGCATCACCCGGCGCATGGCGAGCTGGGTCTCGTGCACGTTGGCGCCGTTCTTTTGCTTCTCCAGACGCGATAGACGCGTCAGGCCCGGCTCGAAAGCGTCCGCGGGCAGATCCGGGTGCGCGCCGGGCATGGTCCGGATGTCGGCAACCATGGTCTCGCCGGCGGACTTGCCGAATACCAGGAGGTCCAAGAGCGAGTTGGTGCCGAGACGGTTGGCACCGTGCACCGAGGCGCAGGCGCACTCGCCGGCGGCGTAGAAGCCCGGCACCACGGCATCGTGCCTGCCGTCCTTGGGCACCACCACCTGGCCGTAATAATTGGTCGGAATGCCGCCCATCATGTAGTGGGCGGTCGGCACCACCGGGATCGGCTCCTTGATCGGGTCGGCGCCGGCGAACTGGATCGAGATCTCCCGGATGCCAGGCAGGCGCTGCATGATGGTTTTCGGATCGAGGTGGGTGAGATCGAGCTGCACGTAGTCCTTGTTCGGTCCGCAGCCCCGCCCTTCCTTGATCTCGGTAGCCATCGCCCGGGACACCACGTCGCGCGAGGCGAGATCCTTGGCGTTGGGCGCGTAGCGCTCCATGAAGCGTTCGCCCGAGGCGTTGCGGAGGATGCCGCCTTCACCGCGCACGCCCTCGGTGATCAGCACACCGGCGCCGGCCACCCCGGTCGGATGGAACTGCCAGAACTCCATGTCCTCGAGGGGAATGCCGGCGCGCGCCGCCATCCCCAGGCCGTCGCCGGTGTTGATGAAGGCGTTGGTCGACGAGTAGAAGATGCGGCCGGCGCCGCCGGTGGCGAACAGCGTCGCCTTGGCCTGGAACATCACGACCTCGCCGGTCTCCATCTCCATCGCGGTGACGCCGAGCACCTGGCCGCTGCCGTCGCGGATCAGGTCGAGCGCCATCCACTCGACGAAGAACTGGGTGTTGGCGCGGACGTTGCGCTGATACATCGCGTGCAGCATCGCGTGGCCGGTGCGGTCGGCGGCGGCGCAGGCGCGGCGCACCGGCTTCTCGCCGAAGTTCGACATGTGCCCGCCGAAGGGACGCTGATAGATCTTGCCGTTGTCGAGGCGATCGAAGGGCATGCCGTAATGCTCCAGTTCGACCACCACCTCGTTGGCCTTGCGGCACATGAACTCGATCGCGTCCTGGTCGCCGAGCCAGTCGGAGCCCTTGACGGTGTCGTACATATGCCACTGCCAGCTGTCTTCCTCGGAGTTGCCCAGCGATGCCGCGACGCCGCCCTGGGCGGCGACGGTGTGCGAACGGGTCGGGAAGACCTTGGAGATGACCGCCGTCTTGAGGCCGGATTCCGACAGCTGGATCGCGGCGCGCAGGCCGGCGCCGCCGGCTCCGACGATGATCGCGTCGAATTTCCGAATAGATAGTTGATTCACGCTCACAGCCTCCACAGAATCTGGGTCGCCCAGCCGGCATAGCCGATCAGCGCCAGCAGCGTCAGGGCGTGCATCGCAAGACGCAGCCCCGCCGGCTTGATGTAGTCCATCCAGATGTCGCGTACCCCGACCCAGGCGTGGTAGCAGAGGCTCAAGATGAACACGAAACTAACGATGCGCATGCAGGTGCCCGACATCAGCGCGCGCCAACTCTCCTGCGTCAGCGGCGGCCCCGAGAGCAGCGTGACCAGCAAAACGAGGGTATAGACGAACATCGCCACGGCCGTGACGCGCTGCGCCAGCCAGTCCCTGAGGCCGTAATGGGCGCCGACGACAAGTCGCTTCACCATAGTTTCACCCCCAGGATCACGGTCGCGAGCAGGCTCACCACTTGGACCAGCAGCGCACTGGTGCGCGCCGCGGCGAGATCGACGCCGACGTGCAGGTCGAGCAGCACGATGCGTATGCCCATGCAGAAATGGTGGAGAAAGGCCCACAGCAGGCCGAGCAGGACCAGCTTGAGCAGCGGCTGATGGAGCACCGTCGCCAGGGTCGCCAAGTCCTGCGGCGTCCCCAGCGAGAGCTGCAGCAGATAGATCAGCAGCGGCAACATCAGGAACAGGCCGGCACCGCTGACGCGGTGCAGAATCGACACGAAGCCCGCGAGGGGCAATCTGATCTCGGCGAGATTCAGATATTTTGGACGTTTTTTTGTCATCACGGTGCTCTCACTCCCGTATCTGTAGCGCTATTGCCGCCATTGATTGATTAAATACAAATTGCCCGGCGCTGTAAACAAACAGCGCCCTCTTTCCTCAATTGAGTTCGTTCATGTAGTAGTAGTCCGCCGTCGAGTACAGGCCGCGACGCCACTCCACCGGCCGGTCGCCGTAGGTGAAGCTGACCCGCTCGACCGAGAGCAGCGGCGCGCCCTCGGCAACGCCGAGCAGAGCGGCGCTGGCGCGGTCGGCCGCCATCGCGCGCAAGCGCTCCTCGGCGCGGATCATGCGCACGCCGAAGCGGCTCTCGAGCAGACCGTAGAATGAACCCTGATATTCCTGCAGGATTTCCAGCGTCAAGCCGTCGAAGGTCTCCCCCGGCAGGTAGATCTCCTCGATCACCACCGGCTTGGCGCCGAATTTGAGCAGGCGGCGGACGATCATGATCGGCGCGCCGAGCTTGATCCCCAGGGTGCGCGACACCTCCAGGCCGGCCTTGGCGCGCCAACATTCGAGCGGGACGCTCTGCGACGGCTCCAGCTTGCCGCTCACCGGCACCAGGCGCAGGAAACGGAACAGGGCGCGCGGATCGTCGTCGTTGTGCGACGCAACGTAGGTGCCCTTGCCCTGGCGGCGCACCAGCAGGTTCTCCGCTGCCATTTCGTCGATCGCCTTGCGCACCGTGCCCTGGCTCACATTGAAGCGCGCGGCCAGTTCGTTCTCGCTCGGGATGAGTTCGCCCGGCCCCCACTCGCCGGACTCCAAGCCTTGTAAAATCAGGCGCTTGATCTGGCGGTAGAGCGGACTGAAGGTCGGTGAGAGATGGGTTTCCTGCAGCATGCCGTGAATTTCACCATAAAACGACCGCTTCGTCCAGACTCATCTTATGTCTTATGTAAGACATAAGATAGCTATTGACAGGGTGCGGAGCCCGGATTTAACATCGAGCGGATTTTCATTCGCCGACGCCCGGTCCGCTGCACCGCACCATGAGCCGCCCGCGCGGCCGAATGCCAGCGTGAAAGCCTCTTTTTTCTGACTTAGGAGCCCATCATGGCCAAAGCACCCGTTCGTGTTGCAGTCACCGGCGCCGCCGGACAAATCGGATATAGCCTGCTGTTCCGCATTGCCAGCGGCGAGATGCTCGGCCGCGACCAGCCGGTGATTCTGCAGCTCCTGGAAATCACGCCGTCCTTGCCCGCTCTGAAGGGCGTGGTGATGGAGCTGGAAGACTGCGCCTTTCCGCTGCTTTCCGGCGTCGTCCAGACCGACGACCCCAAGCTCGCCTTCAAGGACGCCAAGGTGGCCCTGCTGGTCGGTGCCCGGCCGCGCAGCAAGGGCATGGAGCGCAAGGATCTGCTCGAAGCCAACGGCGCGATATTCACCACCCAGGGCCGCGCCATCAACGAGGTCGCCGCGCGCGACATCAAGGTGCTGGTGGTCGGCAACCCGGCCAATACCAACGCCCTGATCGCGATGAATTCCGCGCCCGATCTGCCGCGCGAAAACTTCACCTCGATGATGCGCCTGGACCACAACCGCGCGATGTCCCAGCTCGCCGCGCGCACCGGCCACGCGGTGACCGAAATCGAGAAAATGGCGGTCTGGGGCAACCACTCGCCGACCATGTACCCGGACATCCGCTACACCACCATCGCCGGCAAGAATGCGGTGGCCCTGGTCAATGACCAGGCCTGGTACCGCGACAGCTTCATCCCCACCGTCGGCAAGCGCGGCGCCGCCATCATCGAGGCGCGCGGGCTGTCGTCGGCCGCCTCCGCGGCCAACGCCGCGATCGGCCACATCCGCGACTGGTCGCTGGGCAGCAACGGCCAGTGGGTGACCATGGGCATCTGCTCCGACGGCTCCTACGGCATCCCGGAAGGCATGATCTACGGCGTCCCGTGCATCTGCGCCAACGGCAGGTACGAGCGGGTCAAGGGTCTGGAAATCGACGCCTTCAGCCGCGAGCGCATGGATCTCACGCTCAAGGAACTGCTGGAAGAGCGCGACGGCGTCAAGCATCTGCTCGGCTGAGCGGATGCGCACGGGATGGGGCAAGACATGGCAACGCATGAGCGCCTCCATCCCGATGCCGTCCTCTATCGCGGCGAAAAGCACTTCCCGGTACTCGCTGCCTGCGAGCATTACGCCGGCAGCGAGAAGCTGATCCGCAAGGCGCTCCTGCTGCAACGGGAACTGGGCCCGATCTTCGATCTGTCCTGCGACTGCGAAGACGGCGCTGCCCCGGGCGGCGAGCGCGAACACGCGGCCATGGTCGCGGCGCTGATCGCCTCCGCCGAAAACGAGCACGACCGCGTCGGCACCCGCATCCACGACATCAGCCACCCGCACTGGCAGGACGACATCGAGATCATCGTCGGGGGCGCCGGGAGGCGTCTGGCCTATGTCGTGCTGCCCAAGGTCGGCGGCGTGGATGATGCGCTGGTGCAGATTTCGGCCGTGAAGGATGCCTGCCGGCGTCACGGCGTCACGCGCACGATGCCGGTGCATGTGCTGATCGAGACGCCCGGCGCCCTGCACGAAGCCTGGCGGATCGCCGCCTTGCCCGGCGTCGAGTCGCTCGACTTCGGCCTGATGGATTTCGTCTCCGCCCATCACGGCGCGATTCCCGCCAGCGCCATGAGTAGTCCCGGCCAGTTCGAGCATCCGCTGATCAAACGCGCCAAATGCGAGATTGCTGCGGCGGCACTGGGCAACGGCGTGGTGCCGGCGCACAACGTCAGCGTCGAGATACGCGACACCACGGTGGTCTTCGAGGATGCCCGGCGCGCCCGCCGGGAGTTCGGCTTCCTGCGCATGTGGAGCATCCACCCGAGCCAGATCGAGCCCATCGTTGCCGCGATGCGGCCAGACTTCACCGAGGTGGCGGCTGCGCTTGAGATCCTGCTCTCCGCCCAGGATGCCGACTGGGGTCCGATCCAGCAGGCGGGCAAGCTGCACGACCGCGCCTCTTATCGCTACTACTGGGAGCTGCTCGCCAGAGCCCGCGCCACCGGCATGGAACTGCCCGCCGCCGCATTGCAAAGATTTTTTCAGTGATCGAATTTCAAGAAAAGGATGTCGCCATGCTAGAAGCCTATCGCCAACACGCCGCCGAGCGCGCCTCCCTCGGCATCCCGCCGCTGCCGCTGTCGGCCGAACAGACCGCCGAGTTGATCGAGCTTCTGAAGCACCCGCCCAAGGCGGAAGAAGCATTCCTGCTCGAACTCTTCACCCACCGCGTCCCTGCCGGCGTGGACGCCGCCGCCAAGGTCAAGGCTTCCTACCTCGCCGCGGTGGCCATGGGCCGCGAGATCTGCCCGCTGGTCTCGCGCGAGCGCGCCACCGAACTCCTGGGCACGATGCTCGGCGGCTACAACGTAGGGCCGCTGATCGACCTGCTCGACGATGCCGTCGTCGGCACTATCGCCGCCGCGGGACTGGCCAAGACGCTGTTGATCTTCGACGCCTTCCACGACGTCAAGGAGAAGGCCGACAAGGGAAATGCCAACGCCAAGAAGGTGCTGCAGTCCTGGGCAGACGCCGAGTGGTTCAGCGCTCGCCCGGAAGTGCCGAAGTCTATCGCCGTCACCGTCTTCAAGGTGCCCGGCGAGACCAACACCGACGATCTCTCGCCGGCGCCCGACGCCTGGAGCCGCCCCGATATCCCGCTGCACGCGCTGGCGATGCTGAAGAACCCGCGGCCGGGACTGGCCGACAAGCCGCTGCAGCTGATCGTCGAACTGAAGCAGAAGGGCCACCCGATCGCCTACGTCGGCGACGTGGTCGGCACCGGCTCCTCGAGAAAATCCGCGACCAATTCGGTGCTCTGGTATACCGGTGCGGACATCCCCTTCGTCCCCAACAAGCGCTACGGCGGTTTCTGCCTAGGCGCCAAGATCGCCCCGATCTTCTTCAACACCATGGAGGACGCCGGCGCGCTGCCGATCGAGCTCGACGTCTCGAAGATGGAGATGGGCGACGTCGTCGAGCTGCGCCCTTATGAAGGCAAAGCCTTCAAGAACGGCGAGCTGATCGCCGAGTTCAAGCTGAAGTCCGAGGTGCTGTTCGACGAGGTGCGCGCCGGCGGCCGCATCCCGCTGATCATCGGCAGGAGCTTGACCGCCAAGGCGCGCGAGGCGCTGGGCCTGCCGGCATCGACGGTCTTCCGCCTGCCGCAGAGCCCGAAGGACTCCGGCCGCGGCTACACCCTGGCGCAGAAGATGGTCGGCCGCGCCTGCGGCCTGCCGGAAGGGCGCGGCGTTCGCCCGGGCACCTACTGCGAGCCGCGGATGACCTCGGTCGGCTCTCAGGACACCACCGGCCCGATGACCCGAGACGAGCTGAAGGACCTCGCCTGCCTGGGCTTCTCCGCCGACTTGGTGATGCAGTCCTTCTGCCACACCGCCGCTTATCCGAAGCCGGTCGACGTCAAGATGCACCACGAGCTGCCCGCCTTCATGTCCAACCGCGGCGGCATCAGCCTGCGCCCGGGCGACGGCATCATCCATTCCTGGCTGAACCGCATGCTGCTGCCCGACACCGTCGGCACCGGCGGCGACTCCCACACCCGCTTCCCGATCGGCATCTCCTTCCCCGCCGGCTCGGGCCTGGTCGCCTTCGCCGCCGCCACCGGCGTCATGCCGCTCGACATGCCAGAATCCATCCTGGTCCGCTTCAAGGGCGAGCTGCAGCCGGGCATCACGCTGCGCGATCTGGTCAATGCCATCCCCCTCTACGCGATCAAACAGGGTCTCTTGACCGTGGAGAAGAAGGGCAAGAAGAACGCCTTCTCAGGCAGGATCCTGGAGATCGAGGGTCTGCCCAAACTCAAGGTCGAGCAGGCCTTCGAATTGTCCGACGCCTCGGCCGAGCGTTCCGCCGCCGGCTGCACGGTGCGCCTGGACAAGGAACCGATCACCGAGTATCTGAACTCGAACATCACGCTGTTGAAGTGGCTGATTGCCACCGGCTACGAGGACAAACGCACGCTCGCCCGGCGCATCAAGGCGATGGAGGCCTGGATCGCCGATCCCAAGCTGCTCACGCCCGATTCCGACGCCGAATACGCCGGCGTGATCGAGATCGACCTGGCCGACATAAAAGAGCCGATCGTCGCCTGCCCGAACGATCCGGACGACGTCAAGTTTCTCTCCGAGGTCGCCGGCGACAAGATCGACGAGGTCTTCATCGGCAGCTGCATGACCAACATCGGCCACTTCCGCGCAGCCTCCAAGTTGCTCGACGGCAAGACCGACCTGCCGGTGCGCTTGTGGATCGCGCCGCCGACCAAGATGGACCAGCAGTTGCTCTCCGAGGAAGGTCACTACGGCGTCCTCGGCCGGACCGGCGCGCGCATGGAGATGCCCGGCTGCTCGCTGTGCATGGGCAACCAGGCGTCGATCCGCAAGGGCTCGACCGCGATGTCCACCTCGACGCGCAACTTCCCCAACCGTCTGGGCCTGGACACCCGAGTCTATCTCGGTTCGGCGGAGCTGGCCTCGGTCTGCGCGCTCCTGGGCAAGATGCCGACGCTGGCCGAATACATGGCCAACATCGGCGCCCTGGCCCAGAGCGCTGGCGACATCTATCGCTACATGAATTTCGACCAGATCCCGGCGTTCGTCGAGACGGCGAAGCAGGCGGCCGTATAGCGTTCCAGGCTGAAGTTCCCGCGCCGCCGCCGGCGCGGGCTTCACTTGCTGCTGCGATAGCCGACGCGGAAGCCGCCCCAGTGCTTGCCCCTGACGCGTATCGGCACTGACAGGTCGTGCATGATCTCGCCGGTGTCGCGCTGGTAAGTCTGCAACAGAAATCTCCGCTGGTTGCGGGCGCACTTGATGCCGGTGCGGTCCTGGAACATGCGTTTCGTCCGGTTGTTCGCGAGATCGGTCTCGTAGTCGTTGGTGAGGTCCTGCGAGAATTTCCTATTGTGCGTGGGAAAGTAACCGTTGGCATCGACGGCGCCGGCATACACGACACCCGGGATGTCGAGCAGCGGCTCCTGCACCCCGGGAAAACTCCGGTCGGAAAAGGCGTCGTAGCGGGTATGGAACTTCGGCGGATTGGTGTTGGGAATCTGCTGGTAGCTCTGGTCGAAGACGTCCGCTTCGGCCAGTTTCCCGGATGAGAGCGCGCTCTCGAACAGGGCTTGAATCTTGTCGGCGGCGGCGCGCGCGGCCTCGAAGATGCGCATGTGCACGGAGTCCACGTTGACCTCCATTAGATGCTCGTGCATTTGCTCGCCGATGATCAATAGATCCTGGATCTGGTCCGACACGCCGGTCATGACCTTCTGGACATTGGCCGCCTGGCCGTCCAGGTCGGCGATGTAGGCGGAGACGTCCTGGATCTGCGCGGTGTTGGTGACCGTCTGCGCGGAAACCTCGCGGATGATCTCGGTCGCTTTGCCCATGAGATCGATGATCGAATGGTAGTTCTCGCCGACCTGCAGCATGTCGTCTGCGCTCTGGCGGATGTCCTCGCTCACCTCGATCATGCCGTGCGCCGCTTCCGATGTGTCGGTGCCGATGGAGGTTGCGGTGGTGGTGATGTCGGCGGTGGCGCTGGCGGTGCGGTCGGCGAGCTTGCGCACTTCGTCGGCGACCACGGCGAATCCCCTGCCCATCTCGCCGGCCCGGGCGGCCTCGATGGCGGCATTGAGTGCCAGCAAATTGGTCTGTGCTGCTATTTCCTGGACCATCACGGCGATCCGCTTGATGTCGTCGGCCTTTTGCTTGAGGCTCGAGGCAACGCCCGCCACCGCCTGCGAGCGATCGCGCGCGGCATTGAGACTAGTCACCGCCCGGTCGATCGCGGTCCGGTTCGTCTCGCTGTGGCTGCCCACCTCCTCGATATGGGTGGCGGCCAGAGACGCGCTCTCCCGCATCGCGACGGAGGTCTGCGCAATCTGGCTGGCCGCGCCCGTTGCGGTGGAGGAGTGCTGCAGCATGTCGCCGATCGAACGCCCGGCGTTCGCCATCAGGCTGTCGATCTTGGCCAGCGCGAACGAATTCTGATTGATGGCCGACGCGGTGGTCTTGGTCACCGCCAGAATCTCATCGACGATCGCATTGGCCTTGTCGAAGATCCACGCCGTCAGCCCCCTGGCGTTCGCGGTTTCACCGCGCCGGACGAGCTTCTTGAATTCCAGCTCCCCCTCGATGCGCTTCAATGTCCGGGCGTGGCGCAGATTCATCACGGCGATGCCGACGAACAGCGATAAGGCGCCCATGAGGCCGGCGGCCAGCCACTGCGGCAGGAAGCGGTCGAGCGCGAAATTGGCGGCGAGGGCGGCGCCGACACCCGCCGCATAGGGTGCAATGGCGGCACCCAGCGAGTGAGTCGGCGTGCTGGCCTGCGCTGGCACGATGCCCGATCTGGCAGTCATAGTTCCTCCTTTTTCCGAACCGTCATATTCTAAATGAATTATTCACCGAGCAAGATAGCGGCCGATATCGACATCGTCGATTTGGCTACCGGCCAGATGCTCTCTGGCATAGTCGGCATAGACGCCCGAGGAAAGAAAGAGGTCGAACAGTTCTCCGTCGATATGATTGTCCGACTTCATCCGGTGCATGATGCCGATGGCCGAATTCAGAGTATTGGGCTTGCGGTAGGGTCGGTCGGGCGCGGTGAGCGCCTCGAAAATATCGGCGATGGCGATGATGCGGGCAGGAAGGGAGAATTCTTCGGGCTTCAGATCCTTGCCTCTGGGGTAGCCGGTCCCGTCCATGCGCTCGTGGTGCTGACCGGCGTAGTCGGTCACGTTGCGCAAGGCGCGCGGAAAGGCGATCTTCTCCAGCGCGGCGATGGTGTGGGCGGCGTGGTCCTCGATGATCTTGCGTTCCTTCGGATTGAGCGTGCCGCGCTGGACCACCAGGTTGTAGACCTCATCCTCGCTCAGCAGCGGGAACGCTCGCCCGCTCGAATCGCGCCAGCTTTTGGCGGCGATCTCCCGTATGCGATCGATATGCGCCTGGGAGACGAATTCGCTTCCCTGGTTGCTTTTTTCCAGGAAGGCGAAATCCTCGTCCAACCGTCCCAGGCGTTCGCGGCAATCACGTTCGGCGGCGTCCTGATCCACGCCTTCGGCCAGCTTGCGATCACGCTCCATGAGCGCGTCCCGGCGCAACAGTTCGAAGCGCAGCGCGACCAGATCGATGCGATTGACGATGCTGTCGAGTTTGCTCGCTTTGTCGACGATCCACTCGGGGGTCACCACCTTGCCGCAGTCGTGCAGCTTGGCGGCGATTTCGATGGCGTTGCGCTCATCCTCGTCCAGCGTGAATTGGGCGAAGGAACCGCCTTCGGCACGGTGCGCCGCTTCCGCCAGCAGCATCGCGATCTTGGGCACGCGCCGGCAGTGTCCCGCCGTGAAGCGCGACTTGGCATCGATCGTGGCGGCGGTGACATCGACGAAGGAGTGGAACAGCTTCTGCTCGGCGGCGTAGAGCTGGGCGTTGTGCAAGGACGCGGCGGCCATGGAGCACATGGTCTGCGCCCGCTTCATGTCGCCGGCGGTGAAGCCGCCGCGGTGCTGCGAAGCCAGCACCAGCAGACCGAGGTTCTCGCCGTGGGCGATCAGGGGCCGCCACAACAGCGACCCGATTTCCGGCACCGTCGGCACCGAGCGCAGGTCATTGACGATATCGGCGGATGCGTCCGCCGCGATGCCGGCGAAGAATTCGCTGTCAGCGAGCCGGCCGAATGCTTCATCGGCGCCGGCGCCGAAGCATTGCATCAAGGCCAACTTGCCTTCTGCATCGCGCAGGAAGACGGCGCCGTAGTCGGCATCCCTCTTGTGGTCGTCGAATTCCTTCAGCAGCGCGGCGGCGACCACGGCCGGCTTCAGGGAGCCGTTGAGATCCATCGCCGCCCGTTGCAGCAGGGCCATCTCGCGGTAGCTCTCCAGGGCTTCCTGGGCGATGGCACGGCGCGCGTGCTCGGCATCGAGCCTGCCCTGCAGGGCGTGGGCGAGAAAATCGCCTGCGCTCTTGCACTGTGCCTCGCCGCCGGCCGGCGGCAGGAGCAAGAGCGCGCCGGCCGCCTCGCCTTCGAGCGTCAGCGGGAAGCTCAGCGCGCCTGGGCTCGCTTCGTTCAGATCTGCACCCGCCGCGCCGATCTCGGCCAGCTTCCTGCCGCCCAGCCAAAGCGCCAGGGCGGCGCCGGGCGGCAGCAAGGGCTGGGCCAGTTCGAGTTGGCGCGACAGCCACGCCGTTTTCAGATAGCGCGCCGCCTTGCTCATGAGGCCGCCAGAACCTTGCGGGCCAGTTCGAGGATCTCGTCCGGATCGAAGGGCTTGGTGACGAAGTGGTGGGCACCGGCTTCGTGACCGCGCGCCCGGTCCGATTCCTGACCCTTGGCGGTCAGCATGACGATGGTGGTGCCGGCCAGATCGGGGTTTTTCCTGACGGCGGCGCAGACCTCGTAGCCGTTCATCAGCGGCATCATCACGTCGAGGAACACCAGACTCGGACGTTCGCGCTCGATCAGCGCCAGGCCTTCCACGCCATTGACGGCGGTGAGGATTTCCGGAGCGCCGTCGAGGTCCTCCAGAGTCTGTTCGAGCAGGGCCCGGATATGGACTTCGTCGTCCACGATCGCGATTGTTTTCACCATCAAGCTTCCCTCTTTTCGTTCGGCGAACCATCCGTCGCCGCCGGTATGATCATGAGCTGCAGCGAGGGCTCGGCATTGAGCGAGCCGATATCGACCCGTTTGAGCAGGTCGGCGGGAATCGCCACCATGCCCTTGAAACCCGCCCGGATGCGGGCGGTCAATTCGCCGACCGGACAGAAGTCGACTTCGCAACGGGCGGCGTAAGCCGCCGGCGCCCCGGACGGCTCCCGCCCGTCCTCGTAGAGCACCAGAAAGCGCAACGTCTGTTCCCGGCCGACCGACGGCTGGTTGAGCAGCGCACGGATGTTCTCGACGAACAGCGCCTCGTCCGGCGGCTTGCCCATGGCGACGTCGCCCCCCGCGCTATCGAAGCCGGGGATGGCCGAGATCACCATGATCGGAATGTGGCGCAGCGCCGGGTCGGCGCGCAACAGTTGAATGGCGGTGCGCCCGTCCATCACCGGCATGTCGAGGTCCATGGTGATCAGATCGGGCGCGAAGCCCTTCGCCTCCGACAGTGCCGCCTGGCCGTCCATCGCGGTGGCGACTTCGAAATCCTGTTCCTGCAGCAACTGGCTGAAGTAGTCGCGCACGCCCGGATCGTCATCCACCACCAGCACCCGGGGCCTATCCTGCCGACTAACGGGAGCGGCGGCGGACGCGGCGCTGCGAGCCTCGATGCGCGCCGCGCTGGTGGCGGTTTTCAGCGGGCTGTCGCTGGCGGCGGGCAGGGTCAGCGCGAAGGTGCTGCCCTGGCCGGGCCCGGATTGCGCCCACACCCGCCCGCCATGCCGACTCACGATCTCGCGGCAGATGGCCAGCCCCAGGCCGGTTCCCTTGGGACGGTCCTGCAGGGTGTCGCCTTGCTTGGCCTGCTGAAACTTGTCGAAGATCGCCTCGGCGTCTTCCGGCGGGAAGCCGATGCCGGTGTCGCGAACTTCGATCTGGATCAGTCCCTCGGTATTGGCGAAGGCAAGTATCGTCACCGCGCCGCTGTCGGTGAACTTGACGGCATTGTTGATCAGGTTGGCCAGCACCTGGAGCAGGTGATCGGCGTCGCCGATCAGCGTCGGCAGGTCCGGCTGGATGTCGAGGCGCAATTCGATCTCGGGCTTATGCTCGAACATGCCGTGCGTCGTATTGACCACATCCTGGATGAAATCGGCGACCCGTATCGGCGCGTCGCGCCACTCGGTGCGCCCGGCCTCGATCTTGGCCAGATCGAGGACATCGTTGATGAGCCGCGTGAGCCGCTCCGATTCCTTGAGTATGATTTTCAGGTTTTCCTGGATGCGGGCAGACTTCTTCTCCAGACCGGCATTTTCGCCCGCCAGCGGCACGAAGCTGCGCACGAATTCGCGCTCGATCAACTGGGAGAAGCCGCGGATAGAAGTGAGCGGGGTACGCAATTCGTGCGAGACGGAAGAGAGGAAGTCTGACTTCAATTGGTCGAGCTTTTGCAGGCGCTGATTCGCTTCCTTGAGCTCCACATAGTTCTCGCGCAGTTTGCCTTCCGCGCTCTCCGCCGCCTCCTTCGCCTGCAACATCGCCTCTGTGGCGTCGTGCTCGGCGGTAATATCCTCGACCGTCCACACCGTACCGTTCGACAGATCGGCGGTGATCGCGCTGCCGCTCAGCTTGGCCCAGAACAGCGAGCCGTCCTTGCGCTGCAGCTTGATGACGAGGCGACCGGTCTTGCCTTGTTGCAGGGCGCGATAGGCATCGCCGGCGGCGCGAAAAGCTGCCTCGTCCGGATACCAGCAGCGCGTCGTCTGCCCGACCAGCTCGCCCGGCTCGTAGCCGAACAACTCTTCGAGTTTGCCGTTGGCCTTGAGCGTCACGCGATCCTTGACGAAAGCGATGCCGATCGTCGACGACTCGAAGATCGCCGTCATCTCGTCCTTCGCCCGCAGCAGGGCTTCGGTGGCGTCGTGCTCGATGCTGATGTCCTCGACCGTCCACACCGAACCGCGCGACAGATCGTCGGAGAGGCCGCGGCCGCTCAGCCGGCACCAGAACAGCGAGCCGTCCTTGCGCTGCAGCTGCATGACGCGGCGGTGGGTGTTGCCCTGCGCCAGATCGCCATAGGCCTCGCCGACGAGGCGATAAGCCTCCTCGTCCTGATACCAGCAGCGTGTCGGCTGGCCGTGAAGTTCGCCCGGCTCGTAGCCCAGCAACTCTTCGAGTTTGTTGTTGGCCCTGATCATCGCCCGATTCCTGATGAAGGCGATGCCGAAGGTCGAGGACTCGAAGATCGCCGCCATCTCTTCATTCGTCTCGTGGATCGAATCCTTGACGGCCTGCATCCTGCTCATGAGGACTTCGGTCTTTTCAAGCTGTTCGACGACCTGGCGGGCGCTGATTTCTGCCGCCTCGCGCGCGGCGCGGATTTCCTCGCGCAGCACGCCGTTCTCCGCTTCCAGCGCGGCAACCAAACCCGGACCTTCATGCGCCATGAATCGCCACCTCCATGCAACGTGCCGCCAGGGCGCCAATCACCGACTCATCCGCGGCATCATCGGTGCCCAGCAACTCGGTTCCCACCAGCGCGATCTCCGGCAGCGGCGCCGCGCACACCTGCGGCAGCAGGCGCAGCAGATAGGGCAGGCCGGCGCCGTGGCCGTAGCCGCCGGCGTAGGCGGCGACCTGTTCCCGGCTCAGCACCACGACGGCGCCGGCATCCGCCAGCCCCGCCAGCGCATCGACGAACACCACGCGGCGCCGGCCCTCCACCAGTCTCAAGAGATCGAGGCCGCACAGGCCGCCATCGACGATCTCCAGGTCTTCCGGCAGGTCGTCGGAAGACAGGCGGTCGAACACCCGGCAACCGGCATCGTCGCCCGCGACATAGCGGTTGCCCAGGCAGATGATGACGCAGATGACAGCGTTTCCGCTCATGATTTCAGCCGCTCAGCGACATGCTGTCGCCGCCGCAGGCACCGCACTGCCACCAGAACAATGACCCCATTCCCTCTCCCCTTCGATGCGGCATGTGCTGAATAACCCGGCGCACGCAACTTCTTTCGACAAACACGCTATAACAATATGGCTTAGGGGATAGTGGCAAACATGCGTTAGCATTCCGTTAGCAGAAGACGACAGGTGAGGTCACAAGGCCAATCAATAGGTCAATTCAGCAGGACAGAAACAAGCGATGTCGCCGGTCGCTCTCATTCTTGGAGGAGCATGAGACGACTTCATTTCAAGACCTTCGGCGTGCCGGAGCTGTTCGCTGACGGGCAGGAGGCCGTGCGCCTGCGCTACCGCAAGGGTTACGCGCTTCTGGCTTATCTCGCCGTCGAGCGCAATCGCTGGCATGAACGCCGGCGTCTGGCCGATCTTTTCTGGCCGAATCTGGCGCCGGAGGCGGCGCGCGCCAACCTGCGCCTGATCCTCAAGAATCTCGCCGACGTCATGGCCGCCGGCGGCCATCGCTGCCTGAACGTCGAGCGCAACCGGCTCGGACTGTTCTTCGACGCATCATTCGACGCCGACTTGCTCCTGCTCGAAGAGGACAACCGCAAGGCGCTGCGCCAGTGCGCCGACCGCGCCGCCTGCAGCCGCCTGCTGGCCGCCTGGCATCCCTGGCTGGAATCGATCGCGGGCGAATTCCTCGCCGGCGTCGAGGCCGACGAGGGCGGCGAATTGGAGGACTGGCTGCGCGACACGCGGGCCTCTTTCGAGCGCGCGAGGTGCGCCTTGCTGGGCGATTGCGTACTTCATGCGCGCCGCAGCGGCGCGCATGAAGAGGCCTTGAAGGCGGCGCGCGCCTGGGTTCGTTGCTGCCCGACGGAAGACGCGGCCGCCCGCGCCCAGATGGAACTGCTCGCCGCCCTCGAAGGACCTCGCGCCGCCCTCGACGCTTACGCCGACTTCGCCCGACGGCTGGAAAGTCTGGTCTGCGCGGTACCGACGCCGGACACCGAGAAGCTGCGCCAGCGCATCGCCGCCTCAGCCGGCCCGACGACGCGCGGCGGCCAGGCAGCGGCACCGCCCGCGGACGAGGTACGCCGGGTGGTGGTACTGCACCTGGAACCCGATTGGCACGACGAGGACGAACTGCTCGAACCCGAGCGCCATCTCGCTCCCCTGGGCGCGACGCTCGATGCCGCGCTCTTGCGCTGGGGCGGTCGCCGCTTTCCGGTTGGCGGCATCGCACTCGGCGCGGTCTTCGGGCTCGCCGAAGACGGCGAACAGGCGCCGCGCCGCGCCTTGCAGGTGGCGCTGGAGATCGCCTGCCACCACGCCCGGATCGGCCTGTGCGAAGGCAAGGCGCTGATCGCCGCCACGGCGCGCCAGCCGATCGCCGGCAGCCTGTTGCCGGCGCTGGCGCAGCGGCTGGCGATGTGCGGCGAACCCGGCGAGGTGATCGTCACCGCCACCCTGGCCGGAGAACTGCACGCCCTCGCCGGCTTTGCGCCGCTGCCGCGGCGCCGCTTCGCGGGAGTCGCGGGGGAACATACCCCCTGCCGCGTCGTCGCAGCCGGTGCCGACGATCCCGCCCTCGCCGCCTTCGCCACGCCCTTCATCGGCCGCTGGCAGGAACTTCTGCGTTTGACCGAAACCATGGGCGCGGTCGCCAGAAAGGGCAGTACCCTGTTCGTCGCAGTCGTCGGTCTGCCGGGTACCGGCAAGTCCCGCCTGCTGGCGGAGTTCGCGCGCCTGCACGCGCACGCCGGCGGCATCGTTCGCTGGATCAAGCATCGCCCCGAACTTCGTCATGTGGCGTTGGGCGCCCTGCGCCCGGAAGACGCGGACATGGAGAACCTGGCCGGACGCGGCCTGATCGACGCGATGATCGCCAAGCTGTTCGCGCCCTCCGGCAGCGGCTGGCCGGCGCTACTCATCTTCGACGACCTGCATTGGGCGGACGAAGCCACGCGGGAACTGCTCGCCATCGCCATGCAAGCCCCGGCCCCGACGCCGGTCCTGGCGGTCCTGGTGTGCCGGCCGGAGACGGGCATGGAACCGGTCGGCGGCGTCATTCTGCCGCAGGTGATACTGCCGCCGCTGAGCCTGCCGGAGTCGATGGCGCTGATCGCCTCCCTAGACCCGGACGGTCACGTCGATGAAGCACGGCGCGCCCAATTGGCCAGGATGAGCGGCGGCTTGCCGCTGTGCGCCGAATACCTCGCCCGAGGAGCGCACGACCAGACCGTCTCGGACGCTTCGCTGTTCGGCGTACTGCAAAGCGTGCTCGACCGGATGGGGCCGGACAAGACCATCATCCAGGCCGCCTCGGTGCTGGGTGCCTCGTTCCACGGCGACGGCCTGCGCAGCCTGCTGCCCGGGCGCGACATCGCCGCCGCGCTGAAGCTGGCCGTCACCCTGGCCATCGTCGAGCGCACGGGCGAGGACAGCCTCGCCTTCCGCCATGCCCTGCTGCGCGATTGCGCCTATCAGAGCGCGCCGCCGCAGACGCGGCGCGACTGGCACCGCAAGGCCGCGCAGTGGCTGACGCTGCAGCCCGGCGCCGCACCAGCCGACATCGCCCAGCACTACGAAGCCGCGCAAGCCTGGCCCGAGGCCTGCACGCACTGGCGCCAAGCCGCCGAGACGGCCTATCTCGAAGAGTTCGCCAGCGAAGCCAAGGAGGCGGCGCTACGCGCCCTAGCCGCTGCGGCGAAGCACGGGCGATGCGGCGCCGCCGAACGGGCCGAACTCGAACTGCTGGCCGGCTATGCGACCTTGATGACCGACGGCTATGGCGCCAAAGGCGCACAGAAATTCTTCGCGCCGCTGGTGGCGCACGCATCCGAAGAGCTACCGCAGGAGACCCGATTCCGGGCGCTGTGCGGCATGGCGGCGGCATTCCCTCAAGGCCGCAACGAGGGGCTGGAGACGATGCGCCGCATCGAGAATATGGCGTGCCTGCCCGTCCAGCGCATGATGGCCAATTATGGCTACGCCAGCATTCTGCACTGGCGCGGAGAGTTTGCCGCAGCGCTGCAGCGGATCGAGGAAGTCATCAAAATCGGCGCGACTATCCCCGCCCACGAATGGCTGCCCTACTCGGCGGACAATCCGGTCATCGCCTGCCGAGCCCTGAAGGCCGTGGTTCTGGCCTATAGCGGTACTGCCGAAGAGGCGATCGCGACCGCCGAAGAGGCGGTAAGCGAAGCGCGCCGCGAGGGCCGCGTCCATGGCCTGTGCTTTGCGCTCACCCTGGCCGCGAGCGTGCATCTCATACTGAACCGCCCGGAGGACACGGAACGCTTTGCCGCCGAGGGGCGGGCACTCGCGACGCGGCACCGCTTCCAGTTCTGGCAGGCGTACAACGCCTTGTTCGATTTGTGGGTCCAGGCCCGACAGGGTCGCTTCGCCCTGCGCCAGTCCTTCAAGCTGATCTCGCTGCACCGCGAGATTGCCGCCGCCTCGCGCCTGAGCCCGGTCACCTCGTGGTGGTTCGTGGCCTGCATCTGCGAAGCGCTGGAGCGCTGGTCATTGCTCGACGCCGTCGCCGCGCGCGCCCTGACCCTGGCCAAGAACGGCGGCGACACCCACTGCATGCCGGACCTGATGCGCCAGCGCGCCCTCGCCCGGCATGCGCGCGGCGATGCCCCGGGTGCCCGGCGCTGGCTGCAAGACGCGTATGCGCTACTCGAAACCCAGGGCAGCCTCGGCCTCATCCCGCGCCTGGCCCGCGTCGGCGAGCGGATCGGCGTACCGGCCTCAATCCCCCTGCCGGTGACTCGCTGAATCTCGCGGCAGCGAAGGGTCCGCCCGGCCCAGGAAGAGGCGCAATGCCAGACGCTGCAAGGCATTGCCGTAAGGGGGATAGAACAGATCGATCGGGAAGAAGCGCTGGCGCTTGAACACCGTCTTGGCGTGAGACAGCTCGCGGAAGCCCTCGACGCCGTGATAGCTGCCCATGCCGGAGTTGCCCACGCCGCCGAAGGGCGCGTCGTGATTGACCACGTGCCAGCCCCAGTCGTTGATGGTGACGCCGCCCGAATGCGTGTTGCGCAGCAGCGTCTGGCGCTCAGCGGCGTCGTGGCTGAAGCAGTACAGGGCCAGCGGCCGGTCGCCGGCGTTGATGAAGCGCACCGCATCGTCCAGGGTGTCGTAGGCCACCACCGGCAGGATGGGGCCGAACAGTTCTTCCTTCATGATGCGCATCGTCGCGCTGCAATTCGTGACGATGTGCAGCGGCATCTTGCGGCCGTCGCGCGCGGCCACGTACTCGGCGCAGGGGATCACCGTGGCGCCCTTGGCGCGCGCGTCGGCCAGCAGTTCTGAAATGCGCGCGAGGTGACGCTCGTTGATCACCCAGGTGTAGTCCCGGCCGGCGCCGGCCGCCGTGCCATAGAGACTGGCGAAGCTCTCCCTGGCGGCGGCGACGAAGTCATCGACGCGCTCCGCCGGCACCAGCGCGTAGTCGGGCGAGACGCAGATCTGCCCGCAGTTGACGACTTTTCCGTGGGTGATGCGCTTGGCGGCATCGGCGAGCGGATAGTGGCGCGTCACCACCGCCGGCGACTTGCCGCCGAGCTCCAGGGTCACCGGCGTCAGGTTGTCGGCGGCGGTGCGCATGACGATCTTGCCGACCGCGGGCGAGCCGGTGAACACGATGTGGTTGAAGGGCAACGCGGTGAAGGCGCCGGGGTCCGCGAGCTCCTCGCCCACCAGCGCGACTTCGTCCTCGGTGAAGATTTCGGCCAGCATCCGCTCCAGGGCGAGGTTGGTGGCCGGGGTGAGTTCCGGCATCTTGATCATCACCCGATTGCCGGCCGCCAATGCGGCGATCAGCGGACCGACGGCGAGGTAGACGGGAAAATTCCAGGGCACGATGACGCCGACCACCCCCTTGGGCTGGTACGTCACCCGCAGGCTGTTGGAGAGGAACAGCAGCTCGGTGGCGCGGGGGCTGGGCCGCATCCAGCGCCCGAGGTGGGCGAGCGCGTGATTGGCCTCCAGGGTGGCGCCCAGCAGGTCGAGCATTTTCGATTCGGCCGGGGTGCGGCGACCGAAGTCCCGGTTCATCGCCTCGGCCAGCACGTCCTGATAGCGACCGATCTGCCTTTTCAGCGCCCTGATCTTGGCTCGGCGCTGTTCCTCCGCGGGATAGGGCTGGGCCTCGAATGCGGCACGCTGCGCCGCGAAGATCCGCAGGACGCGCGCAATGGCATCGGCGTTCTGGTTCTGCAATCGTGTGGAGACGTTCATCGAAACTCCCGGGGAAGCGCTTGGGTCACCGTACCTTGCCACAGTTATAAAGGCGGCGGCGCCAGCCGACAGCGACGGGCTCCGCCACGCCTCGCCCCTAAACCCGGCCGTACATCGTCACCACCGCGGCCCCGCCCAGGCCCAGGTTGTGCTGCAGCGCGATCTTGGCGCCGCTCACCTGGGTCGCTTCTGCGCTACCGCGCAACTGGCGGGTCAGCTCGTAACATTGTGCCAGTCCGGTTGCGCCCAAGGGGTGCCCCTTCGATAACAAGCCCCCCGAGGGGTTGGTGACGAGCTTGCCGCCATAGGTATTGGCGCCATTTTCGACAAAGCGCTCGGCTTCACCCACCGGGCAAAAGCCCAGTCCCTCGTAGGTGAGCAGTTCGTTCTGCGCGAAGCAGTCGTGCAGCTCGCAAACATCGACCTCGTCCGGCCCGACGCCGGCCTCGTCATAGACCTGCTTGGCGGCGCCGGCCGTCATCTGGAAACCCACCAGATCGATCATCGACTGGCTCTCGAAGGTGCTCGGGTGATCGGTCGTCATTGCTTGGGCCAGGATCTGCACCCTGGGCGATAGGCCATGACGATCCGCGAAGGCCTTGGAGACCAGCAGGGCGGCCGCGCCGCCGCAGGTCGGCGGGCAAGCCATCAGGCGGGTCAGGACGCCCGGCCAGAAGACGGGCGACTGCATGA
Organism: Rhodocyclaceae bacterium; assembly: GCA_035530135.1. GTDB lineage: Bacteria > Pseudomonadota > Gammaproteobacteria > Burkholderiales > Rhodocyclaceae > CAIYYX01. Next base: position 33,546 of record DATKVJ010000006.1, read on the forward strand.
CGTCGTCCTCGCTCAGCACCTTGCGCAGCAGCGCCAGCGGGTTGTTCGCCGCGTGGCGGCTGGCCTTGGCGCGGATCTTGGCGAAGGTCTCCAGTCGGGTGCCGTACTTCATCATGTGCTCGTGGCCCGCCCCGCCGAAGTAGCGCAGCGCCAGCGGCAAGTTGGCGCTGTCCGGGGACAGTTTGTCGCACAAGGCGTCGAACTTGGCGAAGGTGCCGGGCCGGTCCGTCCAGGTCATGCCCAGCGCGCCGGGCTGCATTTGCTCGAAGCCGACCGCCAGCACGCAGTCGGCCATACCGCCGGCGATGGCTTGCCGCGCCAGGTATAAGGCGGTCGATCCGGTGGAGCAATTGTTATTGACGTTCACGACCGGGATACCCGTCTTGCCGACTTCGTAGAGCGCCCGCTGCCCGCAGGTGGAGTCGCCATAGACATAACCGGCATAGGCTTGCTGCACCTGCTTGTAGTCGATACCAGCGTCAGCCAGGGCGAGCCGGATGGCCTGGGCGCCCATTTCAAAATAGGCTGCGCTGGCCCCGGGTTTCGTGAACGGGATCATGCCGACCCCCGCCACCAGAATTTGCTGTGTCATTGCGCTTTCTCCATTAAAAAGATGACCAATAGCCTGGCTTTTCCTTCGTCGATGGGACGTATCATAAGACCTTGCATGGGCCCGTGCTTTACGCGGTTCGTATTGGCTGCGCCGGGCCGACCTATGCCGTAAAATCCACGGCGTCGCGCCCGGGACCCGGGCGCATGCCGAGCCCGCAGCCGTGACCCGAAACAAGCTCAAGATCCTGATCGGCGTCTCCGCCGCAGCCTTCCTCGGCCCCTTCACCCAGACCGTGTATACCCCCAGCCTGCCGGCGCTGCAGGGCTTCTTCGGGGTGAACACCGTGCTGGTCAACCTGACCATCTCGCTCTATTCGGTGGTTTTCGCGCTCGGCAACCTGTTCGTCGGACCGCTCGCCGACCGCTGGGGCCGGCGCACGCTGCTGTTTCCCGGGCTGACGGTGTTCTGCCTGGGCTCCCTGGTCTGCCTGTTCTCGTCTTCCTACTGGCTGTTCCTGGCCGGCCGCCTGCTCCAAGGGCTGGGTGCGAGCGCCGGCAGCGTGGTCGCCGGCGCGGTGGTCGCGGATATCTACGCGCCGCACGAGCGCGCCCGGGCCATGGGCGTCTATCAGACGGTGGTGTACCTGGGGCCGGTATTCGGCCCGGTAGCCGGCGGCCTGATCGCCGCCTATCTGCACTGGCAGTGGGCCTTCGCGCTGCTCGCCGTGGTGGCGGCGTTGCTCTGGGCTTACAACCGCAGCCGGCTGCCCGAGACCCTGCCCCGCGACCTGGTGCCGATCCGGATCACCTGGCACACCTTCCGGGGCGTGCTGGCCAAGCCCGCCGCGGCCGCCATCCTGCTGGTCGGCTTCAGCCAGTTCTATGGCTACTACGTTTTCCTGGTCTTCCTGCCCGGCCTCTTGAGCTCGCTGCTGGCGCAATCGACGGCTTCCCTGGGCTTCTTCTTCCTGCCGCTGACCGTGGGCATCCTGCTCGGCATCAGCATCGGCCGCCACTGGCAGAAGCGCTGGACGCGCACCCGGATCACCGTCACCTGTTCCTTCGGCATCAGCGCCACCGTCTTCCTGCTCTGGCTCGCCCTGGCCGCTCACGCGCTCAGCGTGCCGCTCCTGGTCGCGCTCCTGGCCGCCTACGGCGTGCTGCTCGGGGCCAGCCTGCCGGTGCAGACCACCATCCTGGTCAACCAGTTCCAGCAGGAGAAGGCCACGGCGCTGGGCATCTACAATCTGGCGCGCTTTTCCGGAGCCGCCGCCGGACCCGTGGCGGGCGGGCTGATCGAGCTCCGCTACGGCGCCGCGGCGGTGTTCCTGAGCCTGGCGCTGCTGCTCTTCCTGGCCGCCGCGGTGATCCGCCGCAATCTTTCCGATCCCTACGAGATCAGTCCAGAGACTTCCTGAAGCGCAGCACCGCGATCGCCAAGAGGCTCGCGGACAGCGCCGCCAGCGCCGCCATCTGCGGCCACAGCACGGCTATGCCGACGCCCTTCAGGAAACAACTGCGGATGATCACCAGAAAGTAGCGCAGCGGATCGAGGTAGGTGAACCACTGCAGCACGGGGGGCATGCTCGAAATCGGGAAGCTGAATCCGGAGAGGATGAACATCGGGTTCAACACGAAGAAGTTCGAGGCGAAGGCCTGCTGCTGGGTCATGCACACGGTCGAGATCAGGAGGCCGATGGCCAGCACGCTCATCAGGAACAGGCAGGTGCCGGCGAAGAGCAGCAGCGGGTCGCCGACGAAGGGCACGTCGAACCAGAGCATGCCCACCGCAGCCACGATGGCCACCTCGAACAGCCCGATCAGGAAGAAGGGCAGCGTCTTGCCGATGATGAATTCGATCGGCCGGATCGGCGTGACCAGGATCTGCTCCAGCGTGCCGACCTCGCGCTCCCTGACGATCGCGAAGGCGGTGAGATTGACGATGGTGATCAGGGTCAGCGTCCCGATCACGCCGGGCACGAAGAACCAGCGGCTGTTGAGATTCGGGTTGTACCAGTAGCGCTCGGCCATGGTCACGTTCACCATCGGCCGCCCCAGCGCCCGGCCGGTCCGCTGCGCCAGTTCGAGGGCATAGTTCTGGCCGAAGCTGCCGGCGATCTGGCCGACGTAGCCCAGGGCGATCAACGCGGTGTTGGAATTGCTGCCGTCGGCCAGCACCTGGATCGGAGAACTCTGGCCCTTCTCCAGGAGTTCTGCGAAACCCGGCGGCACCACGATGCCGACCTCGGCGTCGCCCTTCTCGATGGCATCCCGCACCTCGCCCCGGGTGGCCGCCGGCACCGTCAACTTGAAGCGGCCGCTGGCGGCGAAGGCGGCGGTGAGCGAACGGCTCGCCTGGGTGTGGTCCTGGTCGAGCACGGCGGTGGACACGTTGAACACCTCGAAGGTCGCGGCGTAGCCGAACAGCAGCATCTGGATGATCGGCGGAATCAGCAGGCGCAATCGCGCCGAGCGGTCCCGCTTGAGTTGCAGGAACTCCTTGATCAGCAGTTCGGCGATGCGCCTGATCATCTGTCTCAGTCCAGGGTCTTGCGGAAGGCCCGGGCCGCAGCCAGCACCAGGACCGCGGCGTAGGCCGCGAGGCAAAGGATCGGCAGCGCCAGTTCGGAGACCCCGGCGCCCTTCAGGAACACCGCCTTGAGGATGGTCACGTAATAGCGGGCGCTGACCAGATAGGTGACGCCCCGCACCGGCCAGGGCATCTGCTCGATCGGGAAGGCGAAGCCGGAGAGCAGCGTGGTCGGCAGCATGGTCAGGATCAGCGCCACCTGGCTCGCCCCGACCTGGCTCCTGATCGCCACCGAGACCGTGTAGCCGATGCACAGCACCACGGTCAGGAACAGGCTGGTGGTGAACAATAGCGTGGTGAGCGCGCCGCGGAACGGCACCTCGAACCAGAAAACCGCCAGCGCCAGGCAGATGCCGGCATCGGCCATGCCGACCAGGAAATAGGGCGCGAGCTTGCCCAGCATCAGCTCCAGCGGCTTGACCGGGGTGGACACCAGGAGCTCCATCGTGCCGCGCTCCCATTCGCGCGCGATGGTGAGCGAGGTGAGCTGCGCCCCGACGATGGCCATGACCAGCGCCACGATGCCGGGAATGATGTAGTTGCGGCTGACCAGATCCTCGTTGAACCAAACCCGGGCTTCCACCGCCACCGGCGTCTGGGTCTGCAGGTGCCCGCCGCGGCGCTCGACCGAGCGCAGCTGCAGTGCGCTGGAATAACCCGAGACCACCGCCCGGGCGTAATTGGCGGCGAGATTCGCGGTGTTGGAGTCGGTGCCGTCGATCACCGCCTGCACGGTGCCCCGGCCTGTGTCATTGAGGGCCTGCGAAAATCCGGCGGGAACGACGATGCCGAGCCGGCAGCTGCCGTCGTCGATGGCGTGCGCGAGCTCGCCGTCATTGCTGACGAGCTTTTGAACCGAGAAATAGCGGGAGGCGGAAAAGCGCTTCAACAGATCCTGCGATTGCTGGCTGCCCTCTCGGTCCATGGCGCAGACCGGAATGCGCTCGATGTCCAGGCTGATGCCGTAGCCCAGCATGAACATCTGCAGCACCGGGATCAAGAGCGCGATCATCAGGCTCCTGGGATCCCTGACGATCTGCAAGGTCTCCTTGACGGCGATGGCCTTGATGCGGCGCAGCTTCACCTAGCCTCCTCCAGAGAGCGCCCGACCAGGGCGACGAAGCTGTCCTCCATCGACGGCTCGATCGGCCGCCCGGTCGCCGCGTCGAGCGGCCCCGCCCCGAGCGCGCGCCGCTTGAGTTCCTGCGGCGTGCCCAGGGCGATCAAGCGGCCGCGGTTGACCAGCGCGATCCGGTTGCAGTACTCGGCCTCGTCCATGTAATGGGTCGATACCAGGATGCTCACGCCCTCGGCGCCCAGATCGTGGATCAGGTCCCAGAAGCGCCGGCGCGAGGCCGGATCGACGCCCGAGGTCGGCTCGTCCAGGAACAGGATCGCCGGCTGGTGCAGGATGGCCGCACCCAGCGCCAGCCGCTGCTTCCAGCCGCCGGCCAGGGTCGCGACCAAGGACGATTCCCGGCCGGCGAGCCCGGCCATCTCGACCACGTAGTCCAAGCGCTCTCCGAGCCTCTCCCGCGGCACGCCGTAGATGCCGCCGAAAAAGCGCAGGTTCTCGATGACCGAAAGATCGTCGTAGAGCGAGAATTTCTGCGACATGTAGCCGATGCGCCGGCGCACGCCGTCCGGATCATCGGCGACGTCGATGCCGGCGACCAGGGCGCGGCCGGCGCTGGGTGTGAGCAGGCCGCAGAGAATGCGGATCAGGGTGGACTTGCCGGCGCCGTTGGGTCCGAGAAAGCCCATGATCTCGCCCCGTCCGACCTCGAAGCTGACCTCATCGACGGCGATGAAATCGCCGAAGCGTTTGACCAGGCCATCGACCACGATCTGCGGGGCGGCATCCGTCGCCATCAGGCCGCCTCGGGCTGCTGGTCGAGCAGTGCGACGAACAGGTCCTCGATGGTCGGGGCCACCGCCTTGACACCGGTGACCGCGATGCCCGAAGCCGCCAGCGCCGCTGCCAGCTGCGGCAGCAGACCGGCGTCGTCGGCGTGGATGTGGGCGCCGTTGCCCACCAGCAGCACGCTCCTGACCCCGGGCAGGGTCTGCGCCAGCTCGCGCACCCGCCGCGGCTCGGGCGAGAGCACCTCGATCATGGCGCCGGGCATGCGCGCCTTGAGGCCCGCGGGGGTGTCGCAGTACATCATCTTGCCACGGTGCAGCAGGGCGAGGCGGTCGCAGCGCTCGGCCTCGTCGAGATAGGCGGTGGAGATCAGCATCGCGACGCCCTCGGCGCGCAAGCCGTAGAGGATCTGCCAGAACTCGCGGCGCGAAATCGGATCGACGCCGGTGGTCGGCTCATCGAGCAGCAGCACGCGCGGCGCATGGACCAGCGAGCAGGTCAGGCCGAGCTTCTGCTTCATGCCGCCGGAGAGCTGGCCGGCCAAGCGCCCCTTGAAGCGGGTCATGTCCGAGGCCGCGAGCATCGCCTCGGCGCGCGCGCGCCACAGCTCGGAGGGCATCTCGAACAGGTCGGCGAAGAAGCGGATGTTCTCCTCCACCGTCAGATCCTCGTAGAGGGCGAAGCGTTGCGGCATGTAACTGACGTGGCGCTTGGCCCGCTCCGGGTGGGCGAGCACATCGACGCCGTCGATGACGATGCTGCCCTCATCGGGGCGCATGACGCCGGCGCAGAGGCGCATCGCGGTGGTCTTGCCGGCGCCGTCGGGCCCGACCAGACCGAAGATTTCACCCGGAGCTACCGAGAAGCTCAATCGGTCCAAGGCGGTGAGCGTGCCGAAGCGCCGGGAGAGGCCCCCGACCGCGATCGCGGCATCGATCTGGCCGTTCATCGCGCCGCACGCAGCGCTATCCTCGCGTCGGCCGGCATGCCCGGGACCAGCTCGTGGCCGGCGTTGTCGATGTCGATCTTGATCCGATAGACCAGGGTCACCCGCTCGGCGTGGGTCTCGACGCTCTTGGGCGTAAACTCGGCCTGGGACGCGATGAAGGAGACGCGTCCCCGGTAGCGCTTGCCGGGATAGCTGTCGGTGGTGACCACCGCCTCGCTGCCCAGAGGCAAGCGGCCCAGGTCGGTCTCATTGACGTAGGCGCGCAGCCAGACGTGGTCCAGGTCGGCGATGGACAGTACCGGCGTGCCGGGCACGACCACCTCGCCGATTTCCGCCTGTCTCACCGTGATGACGCCGTCGAAGGGGGCATAGAGGGTGGCGTAGCCCCGCACGATCCGCGCCAGCGCCACGGCTGCCTCGCCGGCGCGCACGCCGGCCTGGGCGGTCCCGATGTTGCGCGCAGCCACCGAGGCCAGGGCCCGGTCGCGCTCCAGCACCGCTTGGGCGAGGTCGACCGCGGTGCCGGCCTGCTCCAGCGCCGCGGCCGAGAGAAAGCCCCGGCTGCGCAGTTCGGCGCTGCGCCCGCGGTCCTGCCGGCGCTGCGCGAGCTCGGCCTCATCGGCCGCCACCGCGCTGCCGGCGGCCCTCAGGCTTTGCCGGGCGCTGTCCAGCTGACGCTCCTGAACCGCGAGCTGGGCCTGGGCGATTTCAAACTGTTGGCGGGTGTCGGAGTCGTCGACGGCGGCCACCGGCATCCCCCGCTTCACCCATTGGCCTTCGTTGAAGGGCAGCGAGACGATGCGCGACTGTACCGTCTTGAAACTCAAGACGCTCTCGTGCGCTTCGATATTGCCGGAGAGCAGCAGGCTGGGTTCCTGCCTCTTCGCCTCCCAGGAGTCGAGGAGATGCGTCCGGAACAGCGCGAATGCGCCCAGGGCCAGGACCAGAACCAGGATCACAGCTTTTCTTGCGGCCGTCATCAAGAGACTCCTCGTCGCCATCGTGCCCGCCGATTATAGCGATTTGCCCGGCGTCATCTTTGACCTGGACCAAGGATCGCGGACTTGCGCCCGCCGGCGGCCGGCATATACTGAATGGGTAGATCTATGGAAAACGTGAATCCATGCCGTGCCTTTGAGGGGAGAAAAGCAAAATGAGCTACAAGACGATACTGGTGCATAGCGATGCCGGGAGGCACTGGCCGGCGCGTCTCGACCTAGCGGTGCAGCTCGCCCGCCAACACGACGCGCACCTGCTCGGTCTGCACGCGCCGAGGTCGGCTGCGCTGTCGGGCGTCATGCTGTCCGGACTCGACCCCGCGCTGGCCGAATCGCTCGCGCGCACGCGCGCCGAACAGGCGGTGCAGGCGCAGGCGACGTTCAACAAGGCGGTGTCGGCTGCCGGCATCAACAACGCCGAGTGGCGCCTGGGCGACGAGGATGCCGTCACGACCGTGCTGACCAACGCCCGCTACGTCGATCTGCTGGTGCTCGGCCAGCGAGACCCAGCGGAGACCGACGGCTTCGACAGCGACTTCGCCGAACAAGTGGTGCTCGCCGCAGGCCGGCCGGTGCTGATGCTTCCCTATGCCGGCCGCTTCGGCGCGATCGGCAAACAGGCGCTGGTGGCCTGGGACGCGAGCCGCGAGGCCGCCCGCGCCATCAGCGATGCGCTGCCGCTGTTGCGCCAGGCCGACAACGTCAAGCTGATCACCATCAACCCGAGGGGCGGCCGGCACGGCGACCTGCCCGGTGCCGACATCGGCCTCTATCTCGCCCGCCACGGGGTGAGGACAGAGGTGGTCTCGGACTGCTGCGACAACATCGACATCGGCAACGAGCTGCTGTCCCGCGCCGCCGACTTCGGCTCCGACCTGATCGTGATGGGCGCCTACGGCCACGCGCGGCTGAAGGAGCTGGTGATGGGCGGGGCGACGCGGACCATCCTCGATTCTATGACCGTGCCGGTGCTGCTGTCGCATTGAACCCTGTCGCGGTCTCTATCGCATATCCGGATAAATGATGTTAGCATTTCAGCCATGGAAAGGGCCGCTCCGACCCTCATCACCGAGTCGAACCCATCATGTCAAAACACTCCAAAGACACCCGATCCCATCCCATCGGCGCCCCGCTGCGCCATGACCACGTCTTGAAACTGCACGAGCACGACGCCTACAAGACCGACCGGAAATTACCCGAGCCGACCGCCTGCCCCGACTGTCACGCGGTATTCCATCGAGGCCGCTGGCAGTGGGCAGAGGTGCCGGCCGACGCCCATCTGGAAAGGTGCCCGGCCTGCCACCGCATCCATGACCGGTTTCCCGCGGGTTTCGTCACCATCGGCGGCGATTACTTCAAGCAGCACCGGGACGAGTTGCTGAACCTGGTCGCCAAGGTCGGCGAACGCGCGAAGCAGGAGCGCCCGCTCGAACGGATCATGGCCATCGAGGAGCAGCCCGACGGCGTCGTCGTCACCACCACCGACAGCCACCTGGCGCGCGGCATCGGCGAGGCGCTACACCACGCCTGTCACGGCGAACTGAAGTTCCGCTACGTCGAAGAAGACAACTTGCTGCGCGTCCATTGGGAGCGGTGAAGACCGCGCTCAGTGCACTTCTTCCTTGGCCGGCAGGGGGAGCGGCAGCACCGCGATCCCTTCCTCGATCAGGTCCTTGACCTCGCTCACCGTGGCGATCCCGCGGATGCTCCGCGCCGGAACCTCCTGGTAATGGATTTTCCGCGCCTCCTCGGGAAACTGCGTCCCGACGTTGTCGCAATTCTTGGCCAGTTCCGCGATCGCGGCCCGTTCGGAGCTGGCTGGGTCCGCCGCAACGGCGCGCCTGACGTGGGGGCCGGAGGGCAGCCGGGTGATGCCGGCATCGCCGCAAGTCGGACAGGAGAGCAGGCGCGTGTCGACTTGTCGATGAAACTCCTCGGTCGAGGCGAACCAGCCTTCGAATTGATGCCGCTTGCCGCAGCTCAGGTTGAGAACGATCATGCCGATCAAAAATCCTCTTCGAAGAACTCCAGAGGCCCTCTGCCTCCCGAAGGAGGCTTGGCCTCTTCCCGCTTGCGCAGATCGACCCGTCTGATTTTCCCGGAGATGGTTTTCGGCAACTCGGAAAATTCGAGCCGGCGGATCCTTTTGAAGGGAGCGAGTTTCTCCCGGGTGAACTTGAAGATGTCCTGGGCGACTTCCCGGCTCGGCTGATAGCCCGCCGCCAGGACGATGAAGGCTTTCGGGACCGCCAGCCGCAGCGGGTCCGGCGCCGGGACCACCGCCGCCTCCGCCACGGCCGGGTGCTCGATCAGCACGCTCTCCAATTCGAAGGGGCTGATGCGGTAATCCGAGGCCTTGAAGACGTCGTCGGCCCGGCCCACGTAGGTGATGTAACCGTCGGCGTCGCGGCTGGCGACGTCGCCCGTGTGGTAGTAGCCGTGGTGCATGGCTTCCGCGCTTTTGCCTTCGTCCCCGGCGTAGCCTTGCATGAGACCCAAAGGCCGGTGCTGCAGATCGAGGCAGATCTCGCCTTCCGCGGACGGCCGCCCCTCGGCATCGAGCAACTCGATCCGATAACCCGGCAAGGGACGCCCCATCGATCCCGGTTTGACCGGGGATCCCGGCGAATTGCCGATCTGCGCGCAGGTCTCGGTCTGGCCGTAGCCATCCCGCAACGTGAGTCCCCAGGCGGCTCTGACCTGTTCGATGATTTCCGGGTTCAAGGGTTCGCCCGCGCCGATCACTTCGCGCAGCCGCACCGGGTAGTCCGCGAGCTTTTCCTGGATCAGCATCCGCCATACCGTGGGCGGGGCGCACAGGGTGGTGACGCCGTGACGGACCAGGGTCTGCAGGACAGACGCCGCGTTGAAACGCGCGTAGTTGTAGATGAACACGGTTGCCGCGGCGTTCCAAGGCGCAAAGAAACAACTCCATGCGTGCTTCGCCCAGCCGGGCGAACTGATGTTCCAGTGGATGTCCCCTTGCTGCAGTCCGATCCAATACATGGTGGAGAGATGGCCCACCGGATAGCTCTGGTGGCTATGCAGGACCAGCTTCGGCTTCGAGGTGGTGCCCGAAGTGAAGTAGAGAAACAGCGGATCGTCGGCCTTGGTCTCCCCCTCCGGAACGAAGGTGGTGCCGGCCAGCGAGCTATCTTCATAGCGATGCCAGTCGGCGACCTCCTTGCCGATGCTGATAGCGGTGAAGCTGCGCGGAATCGTCGCGAACTTCTCGGCATGCGGGGTGACGACGACCCTCACCTTGCCGCGGACGATCCGGTCTTTCAGGTCGTCCGCCGTCAGCAAGGTGGTGGCCGGGGACAGCACCGCGCCGAGTTTGATGGCGGCGAGCATCAGTTCCCATAGCGGCACCTCGTTGCCCATCATCAGCAGGATGCAGTCGCCACGGCGGACCCCCAGCTGGCGCAGGTAATTCGCGACCTGGTTCGAGCGTTCGCTCAATTGCCTGAAGCTGAGTATTTTTTGAGTGCCGTCTTCTTCGACTATCCACAGGGCGGGCTGGTCATTGCCCTTCGCCAAGTGGTCGAAATAGTCGAGCGCCCAATTGAACCGATCGAGCTCGGGCCAATTGAAGCCGCGGTACGCTGCCTCGTAGTCGCTACGATGCGCCAGCAGAAAGTCGCGGGCAGTGACGAATTCTTCGAGCGCTGACATGATGCATCCTCTCCCTTCCTGTTCTCATGGGCGTCGGCCCATCGGATCCGCGCCGCTTCGCGGCGGCGACGGTCACGCCGACTTTTGTTCCGACAAGCCGAGTTCCTGGCGCATCTGGTCTCTGATCAGATACTTCTGAATCTTGCCCGTCACGGTCATGGGGAAACTGGACACGAACTTGATATAGCGGGGAATCTTGTAGTGCGCGATCTGACCCTGGCAGAAGCTCTGGATTTCCTTTTCGGAGGCTGTCTGTCCCTCGCGCAGGATGATCCAGGCACACAACTCCTCGCCGTACTTGCGGTCCGGAACGCCGACGATCTGTACTTCCTGCACCTTCGGATGGCGATAGAGAAATTCCTCGATCTCGCGCGGGTAGATATTCTCGCCGCCGCGTATCACCATGTCCTTGATCCGGCCGACGATGTTGCAGTAACCCTCGTCGTCGACGGTGGCGAGATCGCCGGTATGCATCCATCGGGCGGCATCGATAGCCTTTCGGGTGATCTCCTCGTCGTTCCAGTAGCCCAGCATCACCGAGTAGCCGCGCGTGAGCAACTCGCCGGTCGTGCCGCGCGGCACGATCCGTCCCTCGCCATCGACGATCTTCACTTCGACGTGCGGATGCACGAGACCGACGGTCGATACGCGGCGCTCGAGCGGCGAATCGGTCGAACTCTGGAAGCTCACCGGCGAAGTCTCGGTCATGCCGTAGGCGATGGTGACCTGCTGCATGTTCATCAGTTGCACCACGCGCTTCATGACCTCGACCGGGCAGGGGCTGCCGGCCATGATGCCGGTGCGCAGCGTCGACAGATCGAACTTGGCGAATTCCGGATGATCGAGCATGGCGATGAACATCGTGGGGACGCCGTGCAGCCCGGTGCAGCGCTCCTCTGCGACCGCCTGCAGCGTGGCGAGCGGATCGAAGCCCTCGCCCGGGAAAATCATGGCCGAGCCGTGGGTGAGGCAAGCGAGGTTGCCGAGCACCATGCCGAAGCAATGATAGAGCGGCACCGGGATGCACAGTCGGTCGGCCGAAGTCAGCTTCATCGCCGCGCCGATGAAATAGCCGTTGTTCAGGATATTGTGATGCGACAGCGTGGCGCCCTTGGGCGAACCCGTCGTGCCGGAGGTGAACTGGATGTTGATCGGATCATCGAACTGCAGCCGCTCGCCGCGGGCTGCCAGGGCGGTGAGTTGATCGGCGTCGGGGGCAACGAGCAGATCATCGAAGTTGAAAGCACCCAGGGTCTTTTGGACCCCCAGGCGCACCACGATTTCGAGTTGCGGCAGCTTCGCGGCCTTCAAGCTGCCCGGAGGACTTTTGGCCAACTCGGGGGCGAGATCGTTGAGGATGCCGATATAGTCTGTCGTCTTGAAGCTCGGGGCGAGGATCAGCGCGCGGCAGCCGACCTTGTTCAAGGCATATTCCAGTTCTGCCCGCTGATAGGCGGGGTTTACATTCACCAGGATCAGGCCGGCCTTGGCCGTGGCAAACTGCGTCAATACCCATTCCAGGTTATTGTGCGACCATATCCCGATGCGTTCGCCCGGCTTGAGGCCGAGGCGGATGAGACCGCAAGCGAGCTGATCCACCTTTTGGCGAAGCGCGGCATAGCTCAAGCGGACATTCTGATGCCGCACGACCAGTGCCTCGCAGTCCGCGTAGCGCGCGCAGACCGCATCGAAGTATTGGCCTATGGTGTAACCGAGCAGCGGCTTGTCGGATGCGCCGTGCACATAACTGGATTCTGCCATTGAAGTTGTCTCCTATTTTTCCCGATATTCTATCCTCTAACGGGTCTGCGCTGGGTGCGGGCCGCCTCTCCCGTCTCGGCCTGGCCATGAGACGCCGTCGTGGCGCCATCATCGCTGCGCAATGGGCGATCGTGCTGGCCTATCTGGTGTTGGTGGCCCTGCCGGCTTTTCTACCTCTGCCGCCGGACGAGACCCATATCTGGAACAACCTCACCCGCTTCGCCCGATTCCTGTTCTGGGGCTTCTGGTGGCCCTTCGTCGTTCTTTCCATCATGATGCTCGGCCGGGTGTGGTGCGGCGTGCTTTGCCCCGAGGGTGCGCTCACCGAGTGGGTCTCCCGCTATGGCCTGGGGCGAGGGATTCCCCGCTGGCTGAAGTGGGGAGGATGGCCGTTGGTGGCCTTCGGCGCGCTCACCGTATTCGGGCAAATGACCAGCATCTACGAATACCCGAAACCCACCCTGCTCATACTGGGCGGTTCGACCTCGGCGGCGATTGCCGTGGGACTGATCTGGGGACGGGAGAAACGGGTCTGGTGCCGACACCTCTGCCCCGTAACCAGCGTGTTCGGCCTGCTGGCGAAGATTGCACCCATTCACTTCAAGGTCGATCGATCGGCCTGGGATGCGGCGCCCGCCGGCCATCGCACCAGCCGCCGGCACGCGGTCAACTGTGCGCCGTTGATCAACATCCGGCGCATGGCGGGCGCCTCGGTCTGCCACATGTGCGGCCGCTGTGCCGGAGAGCGGGACGCGGTGCAACTGTCTCCACGCTGGCCAAGCGCCGAAATCATCGGCACGCCCGGCGCCGCCGAAGACGGGGCCGGGGAAACGGATCCGTGGCCCGCGCGCCAGCTGGTCTTCGGCGTGCTCGGCGTCGCGCTCGGGGCCTTCCAGTGGAGCGCCTCTCCTTGGCTCGCGGCAGCGAAGCGGGCTGCGGCGGGATGGTTGATCGATCACGGGATCTGGTGGCCGCTCAAGGCAACGGGACACTGGTGGCTGCTCACCTATTACCCGGAAGCGGGTGACGTCTTCACCTGGCTGGACGGCGGCATACTGCTCGCCTACATCGCTGCGGAAACGCTCGTCGTCGGCGGTTGGGTATGGAGCTGGCTCAGGCTGGCCGGCGCGCTGAGCGGCTTGCCCTGGCAGCGACTCGCCCATACCCTCATCCCCTTTGCCGGGACCAGCGTGTTCGTGGGGCTGAGTCTGCTCACCAGCGCTCAACTGGCCGGCGAAGGGGTGACGCTGCCTGGGGCCAACGGAGTGCGCATCGCGCTACTCGCGCTCGCCGCGCTCTGGGCTGCGAGCCTGGCGTGGCGGCTGGCGCCGCGCCACCGAGCCGTGGCGACGTTGGCAATATCGATGGCCACCGCGCTGCCGCTCGCTGCCTGGAGCACGCAGTTTTTTGTCTGGTGAGCCGCCCCTCATGCAATCGAATGTCCACATCCCCGCTCGAGGTCGTCAGACAAAGATGATTTTCCCCGCCATGAGCGAGAACTTTCCGCCGCTGCGCTTGGCTTCAGTCACGCGAACCTTGTTGCCGATCTCGACATGAACATTTTCGAATACGGTTCTTTCAATCACCACCTTGGCGTCCTTGGCCAAATCGAGTGCCGAGTTCAGCATGTCCATGTCCTGCTGCGCCTGCTCGGTTTCCTGCAGCAGCAAAGCGCGGGTGCTCTCGGCCTTTTGCCGGATTCCCGGCTCGACTCGCGCCGGGTGGCTCTCGATAAACGCCAGCAACTTGACGATTTCATCCAGCTTCTTGAGCTTGGCTTGCAAGCCGCTGGTCGCGAGCGCCAGCTTCTCCTGCATGACCGGATTCGTTCCCACCCTCACCCGAGTCTTGATGCCGGCTGGCGAGCCTATCGTTTTTGCCTGCACGGATAGCGTGGCGGCGACCTGACCGCCGATGATGTTCCCCTGATCGGATCCGGGTTTGCCGACTATGATCCTGTTGACCGCCGCCAGTTCGCTTTGCCTCACGAGCTTGTGCACGACGATGCTATCTCCGGCGTCGACGCGGGCGTTCTCGATAAAATGAGCGATGCACGAAGCGCCGCAACGCACCCGCGCAACGCTTTCATTGCTGTCCGAACGCTCGTGCGCGCTCCCCTGCCCAATGATGCCGCCCTTGACCACCACGTCGCCGCCGGCTTCCAGTTCCGCCGCTTCGACCATGCCGCCCACGTGAATGTCGCCGCTGGCGCGGATCACCATGCCAGCTCGAACATCGCCGGTGATGTTGAGCGAGCCCTCGAAATTCACGTTTCCGGTGGCGAGATCGACCGTGGGAAGCGTAGCGGTGGGCTCTACCGTCATGCCCTTGCTCGCCAGCACCGGCTGCCCGGAAATCTTGGCTATCAGAAAAGCGGGATTCCCCGGATCGGCCTCGGCCCCCTTCAAGCGCGCCGCAAACACGACTGGCTTGCCGGGCGTGGCGGGGAGCACCTCGCCCAGCAGATTCTTCCCGTCTGTCCCAGAGCTGGGAGGAATTTGCTGCATCAGGCGATCGCCCTCGCGCACCGTGGCGATACCCCCGAAATCGCGGTAATCGGCGTTGTCGCGTTCGTCGAGTCGAGGGCGGCGTTCCTTGACCGTCTCGATCAGCGACTGCAACCGGCCATCCTCGCCATCGACCGCCCCGCGTCCTTTGGCGACTAGCTGCCGGTGCGCTTCGCCGGCGGCCACGACCTGATCAATCGTCTCGTCCAGTACGCCAAATACGATCCGGCTTTCCGCCAGAGCCTGACGGATCTGCGCCGCGGTAATCTCTGCGCCACCCAGCGCGCGGGTGACCGTGAGATAGGCTGCCATTTTGTCCGGCTCGACCTCCACCGTCACAACGGCATCGCGCGCCTCGCCGATCTCCATTACACGCCCCCATAACTGAAAATCAGACGGGATAAAATTCCGGCCGTTTTGATCGCGTCCCCGAGAAAAGCCGCGGTCCCGCTCGAGGCGCTACGGTATGGTGCCCGGAGCCGGGGTCGAACCGGCATGCCCATTACAGGCGAGGGATTTTAAGTCCCTTGTGTCTACCAATTTCACCATCCGGGCAAGTCGGAGGATGTGCGATTCTACCTGAGCGGGAGGCCGCCCACGGCCGCCTCAGATCCAGCCGAGGACCCCGACCAGGGCGCCGACCCCGATCAGCCACACCGGGTTGAGATTCCGCGACATCACGACCGCCACCGTCAGGGCCGTCAACAGCGCGCCGCCCCGGGAGTCGTCGGCGACCCTCGCCAGGGACCACGCCGTCGCGAGCATCATGCCGACGGACAGCGGCGAGAGCGCCGCCTTGACGGTGCGGCCCAAGGCGCTGCCGCCGTGTTTCACGCTGGCGCGCAGCGCCACGATGGTCAGAGCCGCGGGCGGTATGACGATGGCGACGGTCGCCGCCAGCGCCCCGATCCAGCCCGCGGCCTGGAGACCGACCAGGGTCGCGAACAGGAAATTCGGCCCGGGCGAGGCCTGGGCGATGGTGAACGCGGCGACGAAGCTCTCGTCGCTCATCCAGTGATGGACATCGACGACGAAGCGCTGCATGTCCGGGGCCAGGGTGATCACGCCGCCGCCGATCGCCATCATCGAGATCATGGCGAAGTGCGAGAACAGCGTCCAGGCGATCGCGGCGTGGCTGCTCATCGCTGCGTCTCCGTCCAAAAGACGGCCAGCGCCGCCGGCGCGAGCACGCCGAGCACCATCAGCAGCGGCCAGCGCAACAAGGCGATGCCGGCGAAAGCCAGAGCGACCAGCAGCGCATTCTTAAGCCGCCGCGGCAGGTCGCGCGCCATCTTCAGCGCCATCGCGACGATCAGGCCGGCGGCGACCGCCGACATGCCGGCGAGCGCGTGCCTGACCGACTGTAGGTCGCCGTAGCGCCGGTAGGCCAGGCCGAAACCGATCACCAGCGCAAACGGCGCCGCGATCATCCCGGCCAAGGCGGCGATGCTGCCGGCGATGCCGGCGTGGCGGTGGCCGATGATCACCGACAGGTTGCAGATGGTCGGCCCCGGCAATATCTGCGCAAACGCCAGCAGTTCCCTGAATTCGTCCTTGCTCAGTATCCGCCGGCGCTCGACCAGGATGCGATAAGCCCAGGGCAGGACGCCGCCGAAGCCCAGCAGGGTCATCTGCGAGAACAACAGGAAGAGCTGGGAGGGGTTCAGTTTTTCGGCGGCGGCAAGGTCCGGCGGCGGGGCATGGCGGGGCATTCTGTCTCTCGGTCATCGAAGGCGTGATCCTGGGCGGCTGGGCGACGCGGATCAGAACGGCCGAATATACCCGATGCGCGAGCGTCTGGGCGGATCATCCCCCGTCGGCGAAGAGCGCGATGAGCTGGCCGTGCAGCCAACCGATGGCCGGGCTGGCGTCGAAACGCTCGTGCCAGAAGGCACAGACCTCGAATTCGGGAATGCTGATCGGCAACGCCGCCACGACGAAGGCTCCGGTCTGGGCGAGTTCGGCCGCGACCTGCCCGGGTATCGTCGCCATCATGTCCGTTCTCGCCAGGATCATCGGAATCGCCATGACGCTCGGCACCCGCGCCATGATGCGGGCCCGATTGCGCGTCAGGGCCTCCTCGACGATCTGATGGCCACCGCCGACCGAGCTCACGACCGCGTGGGCCGCCTTGAGGAAGATCTTCTGCGTCAACCGGCCTCTGGCGGCGGGGTGCCCGGCCCGCATCAGGACGTCGTAGCGCTCGTGCACCAGCGCTTCGGAGAGGATGCCCCTGCCCTTGAGCTTGGGCAGATGGCCGAGCGCGAAATCGATCCTGCCGGCCTCGAGGGAATCCCGGATCGCATCGAGCGACAGCGTCTGCGCCTCGATCCTGATGCCCGGCGCGACGGCGTCGAGCCGCTCCAGCAGGGTCGGCAGGAAATTGATCTGTCCCATGTCGGTCATGTGAAAGCGGAAGGTCCGGATGCTGGTCGCGGGATCGAAGGATTCGCGCTGCCCCAGCACCTTGCGCAGTTCGTGCAGCGCGTCCTTGATCGGCGCGGCGATTTCCAGGGCGTAGGGGGTGGCCTGCATGCCGCTGGCGCCATGCACGAACAAGGGATCGCCGAACAGCTTGCGCAGGCGCGCGAGCGCGTTGCTCATCGCCGGCTGGGTGATGCCGAAGCGCTCGGCCGCGAGCGTCACGCTGCCGGTATCGAGGATGACGTCGAAGACCCCGAGGAGATTCAGATCGACTCGGCTCAAATTCATCATGTGAATATCTTATATACATGAAATAAATTTGATCAATATATATCAGGTATCTATGATTGGCAAAATTCGCGCCGCCGCAAGCGGACCATCCCATTCGGAGGAAACGGAAGAAGATGCAATCGGATCTGGCAACCGTCGCTCAGCAGTTGCTCCAGCTCGCCAGCCGCCTGGGCGTGGATTATCTGTTCATCAACCTGGGCAGCGACCACCCCGCCTTCGTCGAGGCGCTCGCCCGGCTGACGGAGCGCGGCGAGGACATGCCCAGAGTGATCGCCTGTCCGCACGAGATGACGGCGCTCTCCGCCGCGCACGGCTACGCGATGATCACGCGGCGGCCCCAGATCGTTCTGGTGCACGTCGACGTCGGCACGCAAAACCTGGGCTGCAGCGTGCATAACGCCGGCCGCGGGCGGATCCCCGCGATCATCATCGCCGGGCTCTCGCCGCTGACCGACCAGGGCGAGCGCGTCGGCAAGCGCAACGAGTTCATCCACCACATCCAGGATACGCCGCGACAGCACGAGATCGTCGGGCAATACGTGAAGTGGGCCTACGAGCTGCGGGCGGCCGAGACCATCGACGCGGTGCTGCTCAGGGGGGTGCAGCTTGCCACCACCATGCCCGAGGGTCCGGTCTATCTCACCGGCGCGCGGGAGATCTGGGAAAAGCGCGTCCCGGCCTCGCGCGAAATCCCGGCGCACTGGCCCGCCGCGACGCTCGGCGCGCTGTCGCCGGCGGCGGCCGCCGAGCTGCATCAGGCGCTGCGTCAGGCGCAGCGGCCGCTCGTGCTGACCACCTACCTGGGTCGGCAGACCCAGGCCGTGGCGCGCCTGGTGGCGCTGTCCGAGCGCCTGGGCTTCGGCGTCTGCGAGCTCGGACCGCAATACTTGAGCTTTCCCGGCGAGCACCCGCATCACCTGGGCTATCGGCGCAACGAGCTGATCGCCGAGGCCGATCTGATCCTGATGATCGACGTCGACGTACCCTGGATCGCCTCCAAGGTCCAGCCCGCCGAGGGCGCCCGGCTGTTCCACATCGACCTCGACCCGGTGAAGCAGGGGCTGGGCTTCTGGCACTACCCGGCGCAGCGCTCCTATCAGGCCGACAGCCTGAAGGCGCTCGACCAGTTGCTCGCCGTCAGCGACGAAGTCCCGGCCGAAGCTCGGCGGGCGCGGGTCGAATGGCTCGCGGCGGCGAAGCAACGCCAGACGCACGCGGGGCAGAGAGCCGCCGGTGCCGAGATCAGCGCCGAGGAGCTCACCCTCGCGGTCCGGGAACTGGTCAATGAACGCACGGTGATCGTCTTCGAGGCGCCGTCCAACACCGAACTGGTTCCTTCGCTCTTGAAGCTGAACCGGCCGGGCAGCTACTTCGCCAGCGGCGGCAGCGGTCTGGGCTGGGGCATCAACGCCGCCATCGGCGCCAAGCTCGCCGACCCCGAGGCGGAAGTCATCGCCCTGATCGGCGACGGCTGCTTCATGTTCGGCGTTCCGAGCAGCGCCTACTGGGTCTCCGGCGCGTATCAGGCGCCGCACCTGACGGTCATCTACAACAACGGCGGCTGGAATTCGCCCAAGCTGTCGACGCTCGGCGTGCACCCCAAGGGCGATGCCAAGCGCAACGACACCTACTGGGTCACGGTCGGCCGCGGTGCTCGCCTGGCCGACATCGCCGCGGCCACCGGCGGCGCCGTGGCGTACCGGGTGAGCGAGCGGCGGACGCTGAAAGAGACGCTCGCCGACGCGCTGCAGACGGTTCGCGCCGGCAAGAGCGCGGTGGTCGATGTCTCGATCGCGCCGGTTTCAGCGCAGATCCTGAACTGAAGGCGGCCAATCGGCGGCGGGCCGCCAGATCGGGAAGGCCCCGAACGAGACGAACACCACAAAAGTGGGATAGTATTGCCAATGTTGTGGTTTTTATAATTTGAGGCCAAGCAATCCAGATAATCGATATCACTTCACCCAAGGAGGAGACAAGCATGAAAAAATCAGTCTGGCTGAAATCGGCGGCGCTCGCCGTCGCAATAGGCCTGTCGTTCGCGGCCGGGGCGCAGGACAAGCACTTCGATCTGAAATTATCGACCTGGGTGCCGCCCCAGCACCCGCTCAACCCATCCTTGCAGGCCTGGGCCAACGACATCGCGAAGGAATCCAAGGGAACGATCACGTCGACGCTGTTTACCTCCGAACAACTGGGCAAGGCCTTCGACCACTACGACATGGCGCGCGACGGCATCGCCGACTTCGCCTACGTCAATCCGGGCTACACACCGGGGCGCTTCCCGATCATGGCCGCCGGCGAACTGCCCTTCCTGTTCTCCAACGCCAAGGGCGGTACGGAGGCCCTGGATGCCTGGTACCGCCCATACGCCGCCAAGGAAATGAAGGACGTGCATTTCTGCATGGCCTTCGTCCATGACCCCGGCACCTTCCACAGCAAGAAGAAGATCACGGTGCCCGGCGACATCCGCGGCATGAAGATCAGACCCGCCAACGGCACGCTCGCCCACTTCGTCACCCTGCTCGGCGGCAACAACGTCCAGGGCTCGGTGTCGCAGGCGCGCGACATGCTGGAGCGCGGCGTCGCCGATGCCATCACCTTCCCCTACGGCTCGATCATCCTGTTCGGCATCGACAAGGTGGTGAAATACAGCATGGACGTGCCGCTCTACACCACCGATTTCGTCTGGGTCATGAACAAGGCCAAGTACGAGGCGATGGCACCCGATCAGAAGAAGGTGATCGACGACCACTGCACCACGGCGTGGGCGGAAAAGATCGCCGCGCCCTGGGCCGACTTCGAGGCCGCCGGCCGCGGCAAACTGCGCGCCGAACCGGGCCACGACGTCTACAAAATCACCCCCGAGCAGTTGGCCCTATGGCGCACGGCGGCGCAGCCGCTCACCGCCGAATGGGCCGCGAGCGTGAAGAAGCTCGGCGATAACCCCGACGCGATACTCAACTCGCTGAAGCAGAACTTGGTCAAGTACCAGGCCAATTACTGAGTCTTGCCGATCGCACGGCCGGGACGGGCTGACCGTTCCCGGCCGTCGCCGCAATCCGGGTCAACTACGGCGGGTGAGCCGCGCTCGTGGGAAGGAGAGCATGAAACCCAGCAGCTATTACATGGACCGCCTGATCGATGGCATCGAGCTGGTCGCCGCGCTGTTCGTCGGCATCGTCGCCGCCGACATCTTCATCTCGGTATTGCTGCGCTATCTGTTCAGCGTCTCTATCCCCGACGGCTACGATTTCGGCCGGCTCCTGCTGGGCATCCTGATCTTCTGGGGCATCGCGGCCACCAGTTATCGCGGCACCCACATCACCGTCGATCTCGTCTGGGGCGTCGTCGGTCCCAAGGCAAAGCGGCGGATAGACATTTTCGCGACACTGGTATTGCTGTTCGTGGTGACCGTCCAGACCTACACCCTGTTCGACAAGGTGCGCGCCACCCGGGCGGACAACATCCTGACCTTCGATCTCAATCTCCCCACCTGGCCGTTCTTCGCCGTCGCCTGGGTCGGCGACGTCTCGGCCGTGCTCCTGATCGCGGTGCGCACCTACCGCCTGATCTTCCAGCCGCAAGCGATGGGCGGAGAAACGATCAAACCCGTCGAATGAGGTTTTTGCAATGAGCACAGATGCAGTTGCCCTGACCGGCTTTATCTCCCTTTTTGCCCTGATGTTGCTGCGCGTCCCGGTGGGCATGGCGATGGGCCTGGTCGGCGTCACCGGCTACAGCTACCTGGTCGGCCCGGAGCCGGCGCTGAAGCTGATCGGGCTGACCTCGATGCGGACGGTGACCGATTACACCTTCGGCGTCATTCCGATGTTCATCCTGATGGGCGCCTTCGTCTCCAATTCCGGCGTCAGTCGCGAGCTGTTCCGGGCGGCGAACACCTTCGTCGGCCATTTGAAGGGCGGCCTGGGCATCGCCACGATCGTGGCCTGCGGCGGCTTCGCGGCGATCAGCGGCTCGTCGGTGGCGACCGCGGCGACCTTCTCCACGGTCGCCTATCCGGAGATGCGCCGCTACGGCTATCCGCAATCCTTCGCCACCGGCGTCATCGCCGCCGGCGGCACGCTGGGCGCCATGCTGCCGCCTTCGACGGTGCTGGCGGTGTACGGCATCATCACCCAGCAGGACATCGGCAAGCTGTTCGTCGCCGGCGTCATCCCGGGCATCCTGGCGATGCTGATGTACGTGACCACGATCGCGCTCATCGGCAAGCTGCGCCCGGCCTTCCTGCCCGAGGGCAAGCCCAGCACCTGGCGCGAGAGGCTCACGGGGATACGCGACGTCTGGGCGCCCCTGGTGCTGTTCGCCTTCGTCATCGGCGGCCTCTACGGCGGTCTGTTCACGCCCACCGAAGCGGGCGGCATGGGCGCGGGCGGCGCCTTCATCCTGGGCATCGTGCGCCGGCGCCTGTCACGGGCCCAGATCCGCGAGTCGCTGCTGCAGGCGACGCGCACCTCGGCGGCGGTGTTCACCGTGCTGATCGGCGCCCTGCTGTTCGGCTATTTCCTCACGGTGACCCAGGTACCGCAGAAGCTGACCGTCTTCCTGACCGGTCTCGGCCTCGGCCGCTACGGGGTTCTGGCGCTGATCATGCTCATGTACCTGGTGCTCGGCTGCCTGATGGACGCGATGGCCATGATCATCCTGACGATACCGATCATCTTCCCGGTGATCCAGCAACTGGGCTTCGACCCGATCTGGTTCGGCGTGATCATCGTCATGACCGTGGAACTGGGTCTGATCCATCCGCCGGTCGGCATGAACGTCTTCGTGATCAAGAGCGTGGTCAAGGACGTGAGCTTCTCGACGGTGTTCAAGGGGGTGATCCCGTTCATCCTCACCGACATCCTGCGCCTGGTGATCCTGATCGCCTTCCCGATCATCGCGCTCTACCTGCCCAATCACATGTGAGCGCAGCCCCTCAACCCGGCCGGGCCGAGTGGTGCCGCCCCAGCGCCCTGCCGAAAGCCAGCCCGAGCAGCGGCAGCGCGCACGCCGACGCCGCAAACAGCCAGCGGGGGCTGGCAGCATCGACCACGGCGGCTGACGCGAAGACGCCGACGGACTGGCCCAGATAGAGCGCGGCCGCGAACATCGACACCGCGGTGCCCCGATGGCTGGGCGCCATCTGCGTGGCGTTGGTCTGCAGGGTATTGTGCAGCATGTAGAAGCCCAGTCCCGCCAGCAGGCAGGCCGGCAGCGCCCAGAGCCAGGACGGCCCGGCCGCGAGCAGGACGAAGCCTAGGAACATCAGCAGGCCGCCGCCCTTGGCCAACCCCGTCTCGCCCAGCCTCGCGACCAGACGCCTGGCGCCGAGCGCGTAGAGGAATCCACCCAGCGCGTACAGCCCGAGGATCGCCCCTGCCGCGCTCAGCGGCAGGCCGAAGGCCTGATGCAGATAGGAAGGGATGAAGGCCAGGACGCCATAGAAGCACGTGCCTTCGAGGAACACCGTGAGCAATACCACCCGGGCCCAGCGGATCGAGAACAGCGCCAGCGTCTGGGCGAGGAAGTGCCCGCCGCCAGCGGTGGCTGCACGGACCGGGGGATCGACGGCCGGATTGCGCCAGCGCTCCGCGAACAGCAGCGCCGCGACGACGAAATAGACACCCACCAGGGAACCCAGCGCCCAGCGCCAGCCCAGCGTGTCGGCGAAGGCGCCGCCGGCCAGTTGCCCGCCCGCGATGCCGACGATCTGTCCGGTGAGAAAGCGCGCCAGCGTGGCCTGGCGCCGCTCGTAGGCGACGTTGTCGCCGATCCAGGCCATCGACAGCGGGATGATCGCCGCGGCGGCGGCGCCGGTCAGCGCACGGAAAATCAGCAGCCAGCCGAAGTCGGTCGCCAGGGTCGCGCCGATCCCCCCCGCCATGCAGGCCAGGGTGGTCCAGGCGATCAGCCGGAATTTTCCGTAGCGGTCGCCCAGCGGTCCATAGGCCACCTGAAACAGGCCGTAGGCGATCGAGAATGCCGAGATGGTCTGCGCCGCGACGCCCGTCGTGGTGGCGAAGGAGCGGGCGAGCGCGGGCAGCAGCGGGTCGCACACCCGCATCGAGGCGGAGCTGGCGAAGGCGGCGAGGGAGAGCAGCAGGATGGGGCGCTGTTCGGAGAATTCCGTGGACGGCATGGTCGGGCTGACGAACGTGGACGGCGGACCGGACGAAGGGCCCGGGAAGGCCGCTATGAGAGCAGTCCCGGGTGCCTCTGTCAAATTCCCGCGGCGGCGATCAGCGGCCCGCGAGCTCGGGCAGTCGCTCCTGATGCAGCGCGGAAAGCCGCGCGCGCTGCAGCTTGCCGGTGGCGGTCTGCGGCAGCGCCTCGACCCAATGCAGCCAGCGCGGCCGCTTGTGCCCGGGCAAGCCGGCGATGCCCAGTTCCAGCCGCCGCTGCGCCTCCTCGCGCATCTGCGACGAGGGCACCAGGAACACCGCGATGGCCGTCAGGCCGTCCGCCCCCTTCACCCCCACCGCCGCCAGTTCCTGCACGGTTTCGCTGCAGGCATCGCGCAGGGCCTGCTCCACCCATTGGGTGCTGACCCACTGGCCGGCGATCTTCAGCATGTCGTCGTTGCGGCCGGTGAATTCGAGTTCCCCGCCGCGGCGCAGGAACATGTCGCCGGGCGAGAACCAGCCGTCCTTGAAGTCTTCCGCGTTTTCCTTCGGGCGCTGCCAGTAGCACCGGGCCAGCCCCGGATGCCTGAACCAGACGCGCTGCGGCAGGTCGGCGTCGGGATTGCCGTAACGCACTTCGGTGAGCGGGGTCGGACGCAGCAAGCCGGCGTCCTGCTGCGTATACAGCATCAGGCACAGCGTCTCCGAGGTGCCGTAGCCGGATACCGGCGTCAGCCCGGCCGCCTCCCGCCAGCGCGCGCAAACGCTGGCCGGCAGCGACTCTCCGGCCGAGACAAAGTGGCGAATGCCGCGGTGCGCGAGCCTGGCGGCGACCCCGGTGGCGAGCATCTTGTTGTAGAGCGTCGGTACGCTGAAGAACAGGGTAGGACGGTGCGCCGCGACCATGTCCAGGACGCGCTCCGGGGTCGGCCACTCCGGATCGAGGATCACCGTCGCGCCCAGGCGCAGCCCGGCGAACAGACTGTTGGCCAGGGCGTAGGCGAAGAACAGCTTGGAGGTGGCGTAGAGCCGGTCCTGGGGCCCGGCGTCGAGGATCTGCCGGGCGAATTCGCCGCACGGCGCGGTCACGCCCTGGGTGTGAATCACGCCCTTGGGTTTGCCGGTGGTGCCCGAGGTGCCGATCCACAGCGCCATGTCGTCGGGCAGCCGCGGCATCGGCTCGATGGGGAGCGCGTCCGCGCTGCCCCAGTCGCGCCAGGAGACGCCGTCTTGCGCCTCGGCCGCCACCACCAGCGGCGGCTGCGGCAGCTTTGCCGCCATCGCGGCCACCTCCGCGGCCAGCTCCGGCGCGGTCCAGACGAAGCGGATCCGGGACTCTTCCAGGATCGCCGCCAGGTCGGTAAGGCCCAGTCTCGGATTGATGCCGACAGCCACGCCGCCGGCCCAGATCGCCCCGAGGTAGGCCTCGACCCAGTCGATGCCGTCGGGCGCGAACACCACCACCCGGTCGTCGGCTCGCAGCCCTAATGACTGCCAGGCACCCGCCGCGCGCGCCACCGAGCGCCGCAAATCGCCGTAGCTGATCTGCCGCGAACCGCACTCAAGCGCGACATGGCCTGCGTCGCCGGTCTCGAACAGGCACGCGGCGGCATTCACGGGCAGAGCCTCCATCGGTCATCCCCTCTCTCTCGTTGTAGCGCAGCCAGATCGCGAATCGCGATGGCGACAAGTTAGCACGGGGATTTTTGCGGACTCTTGACTCAGGTCAATTAAGCTTGATTACAAATTGTTTGATAGCCAATCACATTCCTGCCAGGAGCGCTCGAGATTGCTTCGCCGGCGGCAATCCAGACCACCGCTAGATGTTCTCCATCAGCAACAGGCCGGCGGCGGTGTTGGAGATCGGGATGTGGTAGTTGCTATGCACCTTGCGCACCTCGCCCGGCAGCGCCGCACGCGTGGCCAGCCACATCAGCAGTTCCACCCCCTGGGTGCCGACCTGCTCGACCAGCTCGGTGATCGAGTAGCGGGTCGCCCACTGGGGATCGCTGATCAGGCTGTCCATGAACTGCAGGTCGAAGGCCTTGTTGATGAAGCCGGCGCGCTGGCCGTCGAGCTGGTGGCTGAGTCCGCCGGTGCCGATGACCACGACGCGCAGGTCCCGGTCCCAGGAGGCGATCGCCTGGCCCACCGCCTGGCCCAGCTTGTAGCAGCGCGCGGCCGAGGGCAGCGGAAACTGCACGGTGTTGATGCACACCGGCACGGCGGCTACCGGGCAGACCGCGTCGTTGGGCCAGAGCAGCTTCAGCGGCAGGGTGAAGGCGTGATCGACCTGCATCTCCTGGCAGCTCGTCAGGTCGAACTCCCGCTCGATCAACTCCTCGATCAAGTGCCAGGACAGGTCCGGCTCGCCCGTAAACGGCGGCAACGTCGGAATGCCCCAGCCCTCGTCGGCATTGTGGTATTCCGCCGCCGCGCCGATGGCGAAGGTCGGCAGCTTGTCGAGGAAGAAGTTCAGGCCGTGGTCGTTGTAGAAGACCACCGCCACGTCCGGACGCACCTTGGCGAGCCACTCGTGGACCGGCGGGAAGCCGTCGAAGAAGGGCTTCCAGTAGGGATCCTGCTGCAGGTTCTGGGCGATGGCGCGGCCCAGGGCCGGCACGTGGGTGACGTTGATGCCGCCGACGATCTTGGCCATCTCTCAGCCCTCCCTTGCGGCCACGAGCTTGGCCTTGAATGCGTCCTTGCTCATGCCGGTCTGCTGGGCGCCGATGTCCTGGACGTCGAGGCCGAAGATGCCGGCGAACTTGGCCAGGTAATAGACGTTGCCGCCGGCGGCGATCAGGTCCAGCACGTTGCGCCTGCGGATCGCCTCGCGCTGCGCCTCGTTCAGCCGATACTTGCGGCAGTAGGCGTCCTCGTCTTTCAGGAACTCGGCGCGGTTGTCGGCGGAATTGAAGGAATAGCACATCTTGTTCAGCGCGTAGCCCTTGCGCGCCTGACGGCTGTCAAAGAGTATCGTCCCCGGGATGTCCCGGCGGCGTTTACAATCACCCATGCGACCCATCTCCAAAAAAACATCAGGCCTCAAGTATTGAAGCTTATGAAAAAAAGATAAACCCGGAAATCGTGATTGCAGCCATGAGCGATTTCGATCATTTGGACCTCGACGGTCGTCTGTTGCAGCTCCTGCTCGCCGTGCACGAGGAGCGCTCGATCACCGGCGCGGCGCAGCGCCTGGGGGTGACGCAATCGGCGGTCAGCCATCTGCTGAACAAGCTGCGCGCCATCGTCGGCGACCCGCTGTTCGTCAAGTCCGGCCGCGGCATCGCAGCCACGGCCCGGGCCGAAGCGCTCGCCGTGCACGCCCGGCTGCTGCTAGAGGAGATGCGCCGCTTCGCCGCCCCGGGCGATTTCGACCCGGGACAGTTGCACACCACCTTCACCGTGGCGGCCAACGATTTTCAGCGCGATCTGCTGCTGCCCGCGCTGCTCTCCCGCCTGCGCCGGGTGGCACCCGGCGTCGCC
Organism: Rhodocyclaceae bacterium; assembly: GCA_035530135.1. Lineage (GTDB taxonomy): Bacteria > Pseudomonadota > Gammaproteobacteria > Burkholderiales > Rhodocyclaceae > CAIYYX01. The sequence continues at coordinate 60,771 of DATKVJ010000006.1, forward strand.
CTGCGGGTGATTCCCTCGGGCGTGCCCAGCGCCGAGATGCTGCGCGACAACCATTGCCAGCTGGTGATATCCCCGCGCCCGCCCGAGGCGGCCGACATCGTGCACAAGCGGCTGTTCGACGACACCTACCGGGTGTTCTTCGACGGCAGCCAGCGGCCAGCACCGCGCAGCCTCGAGGACTACCTCGGGGCCGAGCACATCACCGTGGTCTACGAGCCGCGCCGCTCCCTGGACATCGACCAGGTGCTGGCCGCGCGCGGCGTGCAGCGCCGCTTCGTCGTGATGGTGCCCGGCTTCTCGGCCATCCCGCCGTTCCTGGCGGGCAGCCCCCTGCTCGCCACCCTGCCCAGCCTGCTCCGCGTCGGCCTGCTGCGCGGTCTGGACAGCTGCTCGGTGCCGCTGCCCTGCCCGTCGATGCCGATGTACATGATCTGGCATCAGCGCCAGCGCCACGACCCCGCCCACTGCTGGCTGCGCCGCGAACTGGAGGCGGTGGTCGCGCCGGCCCTGGCCCGCACGGCGGATCGCGCCGGGTGAGGCGGACTAGGCGCCGCGCTGCTCGCGGTATTGCATGGGGCTAAGACCGGTGCGCCGCTTGAAGAAGCGGCAGAAATAGGCGGGATCCTCGAAGCCGAGCTCCAACGCCAGCTTGGCCACCGGCGCGGCGATATAGACCAGGCGGCGACAGGCCTCGCGCGTCAGCCGCTCATGCACCACCTCCTGCGCGCTGCGGCCGCATCCGGCCCGCGCCAGGCGGTTCAGCCGGGCGGTGCTGATGCCCAGCTTCGACGCGTAGCGCGCCACCGGCCAGTGTTCGAGGAAGCGCTGCTCGACCAGCAGGACGAAGCGCGTGAACAGCGCCTGGTGGCGCCGCGCCCGGCCCCCCTGGTCCTGCAGGCGGGTCAGCGCGCAGGCCTGCGCCAGCCGCCACACCGCCGCGCGCGCGAGCCAAGAGAGCACCGGCGCCTCGCCGGTCCCCGGGAGCAGAAATTCCGCCGCCAACTCGGCGAGCAGCGCATCCAGACGCTGGGTGGCGACGGCGCCGGCGTCGAAGCGCGCCACCCTGGGAGCGGCGAAGAGTTCGCCGACGGCCTCCCCCGCGCTCTGCAGCTCATGCGCCAGCCAGAAGCGCGCGGAGAGCGTCAGCACCAGCCCCTGGGTCTCGGGTTCGAAGCGGAAGCCATGCACGGTGCCCGGCGGGATGAGCACCGCGGCGGGACCGATCGCGTGCTCCCGCCACTCGTCGAGCAGCACCTCGGCCGCCCCGCTTGCCACCCAGACCAGTTGATAGAGACCGTGGTGAACGTGGGGATCGATTTCCCAGTGATGCAGCCGGCTGCGCGACTGGACTTCCTCGATGTGCAGCAGCTCCAGCGCCGGGGAGGCGGCCTCACCATAGAGCGCGAACGCCGGCACCGGCCCTCGTCGGCGCACGGCCCGCCCCCGGTCTGCCGGAGGAGCTTGGGGATCGCTCATGGTCTCGGGGCTCAGAACTCCTCGGTATCGACCTCGACCCGGTTCTGCTCGTTGTAGCGGGGTCCGACGACGGTGTTCTGGTTGATCAGTGCGTCTAGCCTCGCCATCGTCTCGGCATCCGGGCGTACCGCCAGCGCGCCGAGGTTTTCGCGCAGATGCTCGCTGCGGGTGGTGCCGATCAGCGGCACGATATGTTCGCCGCGGGCGAGCAGCCAGGCCAGCGCCAGCTGCGCCATGGTGCAGCCCGACCCGGCGGCAAGCGCGGCGTAGCCGTCGAGCAGACGCAGGTTGGCGGCGTAGTTCTCCGGCTGGAAGCGCGGCATGGCGCGGCGGATGTCCTTCGCCTCGAGACCCGACACGTCGCGCAGCTTGCCGGTCAGGAAGCCGCGCGCCACCGGGCTGAAGGCGAGGAAGGTGGCGCCGATCTCCCGGCAGGCTTCCAGCACGGCGATCTCGGGATTGCGCGTCCACAGCGAATACTCGGTCTGCACCGCCGCGATCGGATGCTCGGCGTGGGCGCGGCGCAGCGTCTTGGCCGAGACCTCGGACAGGCCGATGGCCCGCACCTTGCCCTGGCGCACCAGTTCGCCCAGCGCGCCGACGCTCTCCTCGACCGGCACCTTCTTGTCCCAGCGGTGCAGGTAATACAGGTCGATGACCTCGGTCTGCAGGCGCTTCAGGCTCTCCTCGCAGCTGCGCCTCAGCGTCTCGGGCCGGCCGTCGATCACCCGCTTGCCGTCCACCGGGCCGATGCCGCACTTGCTGGCCAGCACGATGCCGGCGCGGTGGGGCTTCAGCACCCGGCCGAGCAGTTCTTCGTTGGCGCCGAAGCCGTAGAGCGCGGCGCTGTCGAAGTGATCGACGCCGAGATCCAGCGCCTCCAGGAGCAGCGCCTCGGCCGCCTCGGGCGAGGGCGGCACGCCGTAGGCGTGGCTCAAATTCATGCAGCCGAAGCCGATCGCGGTGACCGCGAACGGTCCGATCCGACGTTTTTCCATATTCGTTCCCGCGCCGCTCAAGCGCCCTCGGCCAGCGTCTGTTCCAGCCGGTCCAGGGTCTGGTAGGCGGGCAGCACCTGCGCGACGCTGGCGTTGGGTTCGCGCCCCTCGCGGATGGCGGCGAAGAACTCGCGGTCCTGCAGCTCGATGCCGTTCATCGAGACGTCGACCTTGGAGACGTCGATCTGCCGGTCCTTGCCGTCGAACAGGTCGTCGTAGCGCGCGATGTAGGTGCCCTTGTCGCAGATGTAGCGGAAGAAGGTGCCCAGCGGCCCGTCGTTGTTGAAGGACAAGGAGAGCGTGCAGATCGCGCCCGAGGGCACCTTCATCTGGATCGACATGTCCATGGCGATGCCCAGCTGCGGATGGATCGGCCCCTGCAGCGCGTGCGCCTGGGAGGCGGTCTCGCCGGTCTGGTACTGGAACAGATCGACGGTGTGGCAGGCGTGGTGCCAGAGCAGGTGGTCGGTCCAACTGCGCGCCTGACCGAGCGCGTTGATGTTGCTGCGGCGGAAGAAGTAGGTCTGCACGTCCATCTGCTGGATCGCGAGCTCGCCCGCCTGGATCTTCTTGTGGATCCACTGATGGCTGGGGTTGAAGCGGCGGGTGTGGCCCGCCATCGCGATGAGGCCGGTCTGCTGCTGCAGGCGCACCAGCGCCTCGGCGTCGGCGCGCTTGTCGGCCATCGGGATCTCCACCTGCACGTGCTTGCCCGCCTTCATGCAGGCGATCGCCTGGGCGGCGTGCAGCTGCGTCGGCGTGCACAGGATCACCGCGTCGACCTCCGGGCGCGCCAGGCTCTCGGCCAGATCGGTGGCGACGTGCTTGATGCCGAAGCGGCTGGCCACCTCGCGGGTCTTCTCCAGCTCGCGGCCGATCACCGAGACGGCTTCGACGCCGTCTATCCTGGCGATGGCCTCCAGGTGCTTGACGCCGAAGGCGCCGGCGCCGGCCAGCGCGACTTTGATGGGCTTCATTGCTTGTTCTCCAGAATCAGGTGGCCCACCGCGGTGTTCGAGGCGGGCACGTGGTAGAAGCGATGCACGACGCGGGGCGGCTCATCACCCATGGCGCCGCGGGCGATCAGCCACATCACCAGCTCGATGCCCTCGGAGCCGGCCTCGCGGACGTAATCGATGTGCGGCATGAAGGACAGTCCCTCAGGATCGGATATCAGTCGATCGAGGAAGGCCTGGTCGAACTCCCTGTTGATCAGGCCGGCGCGCGGCCCCTGGAGCTGGTGGCTCATGCCGCCGGTGCCCCAGATCTGCACCTTCAGCGGCCGGTCGAAGGACTCGACCGCGCGCCGGATGGCGCGGCCGAGCAGGAAGCAGCGCCGGCCCGAGGGCGCCGGATACTGCACCACGTTCACCGCGAAGGGGATCACCGGGCAGGGCCAAGCCTGTGGCTGGCCGCACATCAGGGAGAGCGGCACGGTCAGGCCGTGGTCCACGTCCATCTTGTTCACGATGGTCAGGTCGAAATCGTCCTGGATCACCGACTGGGCGATGTGCGCCGCGAGCTCCGGGTGGCCGACGACCACCGGCACCGGGCGCGGTCCCCAGCCCTCGTCGGCCGGCTGGAAGCGCTCGGCGCAGCCGATCGCGAAGGTCGGGATCATCTCCAGGCTGAAGGCGGTGGCGTGATCGTTATAGACGAGGAAGATGACGTCGGGGGTGTTCTCCCTGAACCACTCCTTGGAGCGCTCGTAGCCCTTGAACAGCGGCTGCCAATAGGGCTCCGAACTCTTGCCCAGATCCAGCGCCGCCCCGATCGCCGGCACGTGCGAGGTGTAGACGCTGGCTGTGATCCTAGCGCCCGCAGCAATCTCCGGAATGCTCTCATCCGGAGACTGCCCAGGGCGCTTGTGCCGCGTAGCGGTATCAGCCATGTGCCTTCTCCCCGACGTAGCGGTTGCCTTCGGGCGAGCGGCCGCCGTTGATCATCATCTGCGCGTATTCCTCCTGGGTCATGCCGGTCATGCTCGCGGCCATGTACTGGAAACTCCGGCCGTCGGTGGCGCCGATCTTGGCCAGGAAGTAGATGTTGCCGCCCAGCGCGATGCAGCGGTTCAGGTCGCGCGCCTGCACCGCCTGCTTCTGCTCCTCGCTCATCGGCCACTCGTCGAGGTAGGCGCGCTCGTCGGCCTTGAAGCGTGCGCGGTTCTCCGCCTTCATCAGCGACATGCAGAACTGGTTGAGATGGTAGCCCTTGCGCGACATCTCGGCGTCGAAGATGGTGGTGCCGGGCACGTCCAGGTAGGGCTTTTCGAGCGCCATGATGTTCTCCTGTCGATCAATCGGTCCAGTACAGACGCATCGGATTGTCGACCAGCAGCTTCTGCTGCAGTTCGGCGCTCGGCGCGACGCGCGGGATGAAGTCCACCAGCAGGCCGTCGTCGGGCATGTGATGCTTCAGGTTGGGGTGCGGCCAGTCGGTGCCCCACAAGACGCGGTCTGGAAAGGTCTCGACCAGACGGCGGGCGAAGGGCACCACGTCGCGGTAGGCGTTCCGCTCGCCGTCCAATGCCGGCGGGCCCGACTTCGACAGTCGCTCGGGACAGCTGACCTTGGACCAAATGTTGCCGTGCTCGGCCAGGAGCTTGACGAACAGCTCGAACTCCGGCCCGTCGACCGGCTTGGAGACGTCCGGACGGCCCATGTGGTCGACCACCACCGTGGTCGGCAGCGAGGTGAAGAAGTCCCACAGCTCGGGCAGATCCTGCGCCTCGAAATAGACCACCACGTGCCAGCCCAGCGGCGCGATGCGCTCGGCGATCTCGGCCAGCACCTCGCGCGGCGTGAAGTCCACCAGGCGCTTGACGAAGTTGAAGCGGGTGCCGCGCACGCCGGCGGCGTGCAGTTGTCGCAGTTCGGCGTCGCTGATATCGCGCCCGACCGAAGCGACGCCGCGCGCCATGCCGCCGGAATGCGCCAGGGCATCGACCAGCGCGCGGTTGTCGTTGCCGTGGCAGGTAGCCTGGACGATGACGTTGCGCGCGAAACCCAGGTGGTCGCGCAGCGCGAACAACTGTTCCTGCGACGCGTCGCAGGGGGTGTACTTGCGCTCTGGCGCGAACGGAAACTTGTCCGCCGGGCCGAACACGTGGCAGTGCGCGTCGACCGCGCCCGCAGGCAGCGTGAACAGCGGTTTGGCGGGATGGGGATGAAAGGGCAGCCAGTCGGGATCCATGGTTTCTCTGTATAGGGTTCTAGGGCTTGTTCAATGTCGCGATGATGCGGTCGGCAGCCAGGCGCCAGTCGTCGCGCGCGGCATCGCGCTGGCCCAGCAGGCCGGCGTCGGCGAGTTCGGCGACCCAGGCCTGGCGCTTTGCGGTGCCGGCGGCCGAATAGGGATCGAGCCCGGCCTCGCGCACCGTCTGCGCCGCCTCCGCCATTTCCTCGGCGCGACGGCGGCCGTGCAAGATCACGCGCTGGAAGAAATAGCTGCCCTGCTTCTCCCAGTCGATGCCGGGGAAGGTCTCGGCCAGCGAGGCCAGCACCTGATCCTCGACCCCGTAGGCGCGCGCCGCGGTGAAGCTCTCGATGACCATCGCCTCCAGGCCCTTGATCATCACGCTGCGGCACATCTTGGTGGCGGAGGCGACGCCGAGTTTCTCCGAGGCCAGCTTGGCGTCGAAGCCCAGCGTCTTCAGCAGCGGCGCCAGGGCAGCCGCGTGCGCGCCGCCCAGGAGCAGCGGCACGCGGATCCGGTAGGGCGGGATCGAGGTCATCACCGCGCCCTCGACGTAGCGGCCGCCCTCGCCGTCGATCGCGGCGGCGGCCCTCATCTTCGCCCCCGGCGAGGCCGAGTTGAAATCGAGGAAGAAGCGATCCCTCCGTATCGCCGGCGCGCAGGCCTCGGCGACATTCACCGCCTGGCTCGCGGTGACGGCGGAGACGATCAGATCGGCCCCCGCCGCCAGTTCGGCGTGCGAGGCGGCCAGCCGGACGCCGTGGCGCGCCGCGTGCTCGATCAGCGGGATCTCGTTCGGGCCGCCCAGCTTGAGGTCGTGGGCCGCGACGCTGAGGCCGCGCGCGCGCAGGTCCTCGGCCAGGATGCGGCCGACCTCGCCGTAGCCGACGAGGCCGATGCGCCAGCGCAGCGGATCGGCGGCGATGTCCATGGCGGGCTCAGTCGATGTAGCGCAGGCCGGCAGCCGCCAGCGGCGCGCGCATGCCGTACATGTCGAGACCCAGCTCGCCCGCCGCCAGACGTTTGCGTTTGCCCGCCTCGTTGTCCTCGCGCGCCTGGGCGGCGTCGGCGGCCATCGCCGCCACCTGGCGCGGCACGACGACCACGCCGTCGTCGTCGCCGACCACCACGTCGCCGGGATGGACCAGCGCGCCGGCGCAGACCACCGGGATATTCACCGAGCCCAGCGTCGCCTTGACCGTGCCCTTGGCCGACACCGCGCGCGAGAAGGTGGGGAAGCCCATCGCGGTCAAATCGCGGACATCGCGCACGCCGGCATCGATGACGATGCCGGCGGCGCCGCGGGCGCGGTAGGAGGTGGCGAGCAGGTCGCCGAACATGCCGTCGGTGTTGTCGGTGGTGCACGCCACCACCAGCACGTCGCCCGGCCGCAACTGCTCGGCCGCGACGTGCAGCATCCAGTTGTCGCCCGGCTGGGCCAGCACCGTCACGGCGGTGCCGCACAGCGCCGCGCCGGCATAGACCGGGCGCATGTGGGTCTTCATCAGGCCGACGCGGCCCATCGCTTCGTGGATGGTGGCAACGCCGAATTTGGCCAGGCGGAGGACCGCGGCCGGGTCGGCCCGCTCGATGTTGCGGACCACGATGCCGAGATCGTTCATGGGGGTGCTCATGGGAATCGTCCTATCGGAAGTTCGTGGGGAGAAGCGCTAGGCGCCGCGGCGCTTGAGGCTCGCGTCCAGGCGGGAGAAGACCCGGCGGCTGTTGCCCTCGAAGATCTTGGCGCGGTCGGACTCGCTCAGCGTCTGCGCGCCGTCGATGAAGCGCTTGGTGTCGTCATAGGCATGGCCGGTCTCGGGATCGATGCCGCGCACCGCGCCGATCATCTCGGAGGCGAACAGGATGTTGTCCACCGGGATCACGCGGGTCAGGAGGTCGATGCCCGGCTGGTGGTAGACGCAGGTGTCGAAGAAGATGTTGGCGAGCAGATGGTCCTTCAGCGGCGGCAGTTTCATGTCCTGGGCCAGGCCGCGGAAGCGGCCCCAGTGGTAGGGCACCGCGCCGCCGCCGTGCGGGATGATGAACTTCAGCGTCGGAAAATCCTTGAATAGCTTCGAGGTCAGGCACTGCATGAAGGCCGTGGTGTCGGCGTTCAGGTAGTGGGCGCCGGTGGTGTGGAAGCAGGCGTTGCAACTGGTGCTGACATGGACCATCGCCGGGATGTCGTACTCGACCATCTGCTCGTAGATCGGATACCACCACCTGTCCGACAGCGGCGGCTCGCGCCAGTGGCCGCCGGAGGGATCGGGATTGAGGTTGATGCCGACGAAGCCGTACTCCTCGATGCAGCGCTTCATCTCCGGGATGCAGGTCTCGGGCCTGACGCCGGGAGACTGCGGCAGCATCGCCGCGCCGATGAAGTGGTCGGGGAAGAGCCGGGTCACGCGGTGGATCAGCTCGTTGCAGATCGACGACCAGGTCGAACTGGTCTGGAAGTCGCCGATGTGATGCGCCATGAAGCTGGCGCGCGGCGAGAAGATGGTGAGGTCGGAACCGCGCTCCTTCATCTTCTTCAACTGGTTGAGCTCTATGGTCTCCCTCAACTCGTCGTCGCTGATCACGAGCTCGGAGGCGCGGGGCGAGAGCGCCGGATCCTTCAGACCGGCGATCTGGCGGTTGCGCCAATCTTCCAGCGACTTGGGCGCGGTGGTGTAGTGGCCGTGGCAATCGATGATCATGGCTGGATTCCTGAGTCTGAGTAAGGGGGTATCTGCGGGGCGTTCAAGCCGGCTCCATTCCGTGGCGCCGTTTGGCGTCGATGGCGGCGGGCGAGCGCATGAATGCGAGTAAGGCGCGCACGGCCTCGGGCTGGACCGACGCGGCGCACAGGCCGGCCGAAAAGGTGGTGACGATCTCGGCTCCGGAGGGCATGGTCCCAAGCAAATCTATGCCGGGAAGGTGCAGCAATTCACTGAGCTGCTGGAAGCCGAGTTCGACCTCGCCACTGGCCACGAGCTGGCCGACCGGCACGCCGGCCGGCGCTTGGACGATGCGCTCGCGGACGTTCTCGGCGATGCCCCAGCGTTCGAACAGCCCCATCAGCGCCACGCCGCTCGGCCCCGTGGAATAACCGATGGTGCGCGCGTGCAGTACGGTGTCGCGTAGCGTCGCTTCCGAGCCGATGTCGGGCCGGACAGCGCCTGCGCGCACCGCTATCGCCACAGCCGAGCGCACCAAGTCGGTCTCGCTCCGGGCGATCACGCTGCCGGCGCCGACCAGCTTGGCTATCGCATCGGCGGCGAGCACCACGACATCAAACGCTTCACCGGCCTGCACCCGTTTTGCCGCATCGACGCCTCCCACCGACTCGAACTCGACCACGACGCCACTCATCTTCCGATACGCGTCGGCGAGCTCGGCCAGCACCTGGCGCGTCGCCATGGACGAGATGCCGGTGATCCTAGTGCTCATGACGGAGTCGTGATGAAAGTCTGCATGGGCGCATTCTGCCACGCCCGGGTCCCGGGCGACAGGCCGGCCGGCCTCTAGCAGTTATATCGAAATGATATAGCTCGTCGAGAGCTATTCGATAATTTGGTATCATCACTCGATGGATCTCAAGCAGCTCGAATACTTCGTCCGCGTCGCCGAGCTCGGCAGCTTCACGCGCGCCTCGGCGGCGCTCGACGTCGCCCAGCCGGCGCTCTCCCGCCAGGTGCGCCTGCTGGAGGTGGAGCTGCGCCAGAGCCTGCTGCTCAGGAACGGCCGCGGCGTCACCACCACCGAGGCCGGCAAGGTGCTGCTGGAGCACGGCCGCGGCGTCCTGCACCAAATGCAGCGCGCCCGCGAGGAGCTGGATCGGGTGCGCGGAGCGCTGGCCGGCCGGGTGGCCCTGGGCCTGCCGCCCAGCCTCTCGAAGCGGCTGACCGTGCCGCTCACCCGCGCCTACCAAGCGCGCATGCCCGAGGCCTCGCTGTCGATCACCGAGGGCCTGTCGGCGACCATGCAGCAATCCCTGATCACCGGCAGGCTGGATATCGCCCTGCTCTACAACGCCGTGCCCAGCCCCGAGGTGGATAGCACGCCGCTGCTGGAAGAAGAGCTGTACCTGGTGCGGCGCAACGACGGCGAGCGCGCGCTCCGGCCGATCTCCCTGAGGGCGCTGGCCGAGCTGCCGCTGGTGATTCCCAGCCGGCCCAACGCGCTGCGCATGCTGGTCGAGGTCGAACTGGCCAACATCGGCTGCCACCCGAGGGTCGCCCTGGAGATCGACGGCGTCGCAGCCATTCTCGACCTGGTCGCGGACGGCGCCGGCTGCGCGGTGCTGTCGATGAACGCGGTCGCCACCTCGGGCAAGCCGCGCGCCTTCCTCGCCCAGACTATCGTCAAGCCCCGTCTGCGCAGCAAGCTGGTGCT
>DATKVJ010000007.1:0-10776 GCA_035530135.1 Rhodocyclaceae bacterium
GTACTTCAATGCGAAGGCGTAGTCGCGTTCGTCGTGCCCCGGCACGCCCATCACCGCGCCTTCGCCGTAGCTCATGAGCACGTAGTTCCCGACCCACACCGGAACCTGTTCGCCCGAAATCGGATGGGTCACGCTCAAGCCGGCGGGCATGCCTTTCTTTTCCTGCAGCGCGATATCGGCTTCCTGCACGCCGCCGCGCTTGCACTCATCGATGAACGCTGCGAGCTGCGGATTGTTCCTGGCGGCGTAGGTCGCGAGCGGATGCTCGGCCGCGACGGCGCAGAAGGTCACGCCCATGATGGTGTCGGCGCGCGTGGTGAATACCTTGAGCAGCTTGCTTTCACCCTCGATGGAATAGGGGAAGCCGAAATTCACGCCGTGGCTTTTGCCGATCCAGTTCGCCTGCATGGTCTTCACGCGCTCGGGCCAGCCCGGCAACGTATCCAGCGCCGCGAGCAGCTCTTCGGCGTAAGCGGTGATCTTCATGTAGTACATGGGGATCTCGCGCTTTTCCACCAGCGCTCCGGTGCGCCAGCCGCGGCCGTCAATGACCTGCTCGTTGGCGAGCACGGTCCGGTCCACCGGGTCCCAGTTGACCGTGCCGGTCTTGAGATACGCCAGGCCTTTTTCCAGCATGCGCAGGAACAGCCACTGGTTCCACTTGTAGTACTGCGGCGTGCAGGTGGCCAGCTCGCGCTGCCAGTCGAGGGCGAAGCCCAGCGCGCGCAGCTGCTGCTTCATGTAGGCGATGTTGTCGTAGGTCCACTTCGCCGGCGGCACGTTGTTGGCCATCGCCGCGTTCTCGGCGGGCAGGCCGAAGGCGTCCCAGCCCATCGGCTGGAGCACGTTGAATCCGCGCATCCTGTGGTAGCGGGAGAGCACGTCGCCGATGGTATAGTTGCGCACGTGTCCCATGTGCAGCTTGCCCGAGGGATAGGGGAACATCGACAGGCAGTAGTACTTCGGCAGCGCCGAATTTTCGACGGCGCGAAAGGCCGCGGATTGCTCCCAATGCGCCTGGGCAGCCTGCTCGATTTCGCTCGGGTGATATTTTTCCTGCATGGACTGGGCGCTCGGATGGGCTTTGCGAAGAGACGGATTATACCCGGCGCCGCCAGCGACGCCGGCCGGGATACGGAGGCGACATGAGCAAGCTTGGGCGGGCGGGCAGACTCGGGTGGGCCCTGGCCGCGTTTTTCTGCGCCCAGGCGTTCGCCGTGCCCCAGGCCGTGGTCGAGCGGGTGCAGATGCCCGCCTGGCTCGATCGGGCCGGGGTCAGTCAGCCGCTCGCCGTCGGCATGGCGGTGAACAACGGCGACCTCATCCGCACCGGATCCAACGCCCGCGCCTATCTCAAGCTGGCCGAGGGCAGCACCGTCAAGCTCGGCGAGCGCGCCGCGCTCGGCTTCTACAGCCACAGCCTGCGCCCGGCGCGCGTCTTCAGGGGAGCGCTAGCCGTTGCCCGCGGCGCTTTCCGCTTCACCACCGGTGCGCTCGCCCGGCTGCGCGCCAGCCGTGACATCGACATCCGCGTCGGCACCGCCACCGTGGGTATCCGGGGCACCGACCTGTGGGGCAAATCGGAAGCCGATCGCGACCTCGTGGTGCTGATCGAGGGCGAGATCGAGGTGAGACACGCCGCTCAGTCGCTGACCATGACGCAGCCCATGAGCCTGTTCGTGGCGCCCAGGAACGCGCCGGCGCTGCCGGTGACGCCGGTCGATCCCGGACGGTTCGCGGTCTGGGCGCGGGAAACGGAAATCCTGCCGGGCGACGGGGCGGCGAAGCGCGGCGGCAGATGGACGGTGCGGCTGGCCAGCGTAGCCGACGAAACGCGAGCGCTGGCCGTCTACGACCGGGCGCGCACCGCCGGCTATGCGGCGCAGATCCGCCCGCGCGCCGCCGCCGGCAAGGCGGGGAAGTGGCGCTACGAGATCCTGCTCAGCCATCTGGCGAGCGAACAGGATGCCGCCGTGCTGGCCAAGCGGGTGGGCGCGGAACTGGGCGTCGCCGCCGTGCCGACCCGGTGACCGGTCATGCCTGGGGCGAGAGGGTGAAGTAGAAGGTCGCTCCCTGGCCCGGTGCCGACTCGGCCCAGACGCGGCCGCGGTGACGGCGCACGACGCGCGCGACCGAGGCCAGGCCGACGCCCGCGCCGGCGAAGTCCTCGGTCTTGTGCAATCGGTGAAAGGGCAGGAACAGCTTGTCTACGTATGCCATGTCGAAGCCGACGCCGTTGTCGCTGACGTAGAACGTCGCCTCGCCGGCCGCGTCGCGCCGATTGCCGAAGCGGATCACCGTGCGGGCGTTCCTGCCGGTGTATTTCCAGGCGTTGCCGAGCAGGTTCTCGAGCACCAGGCGCAGCAGCATGGGATCGCCGTGGGCGCGGCAGCCGTCTTCGACGTGGATCTCGGCGTTCCTCGGAGACTCGGATTTCTTCAGATCGTCGATCGCCTCGGCAGCGATCCGGGACAGGTCGACTTCTTCGCGGCGCATCTCGTGGCGGCTGACGCGGGAGAGGTCGAGCAGATCGTCGATCAGCGTGCCCATGCGCTGGGCGGCCCTGCGTATCCTGCCGAGGTATTCCCTGCCCTGATCGTCGAAGCGCTCGGCGTACTCGTCGAAGAGCAGTTGGGCGTAGCCGTCGATGCCGCGCAAGGGGGCGCGCAGATCGTGGGAGATCGAATAGGCGAAGGACTCCAGCTCCTTGTTGGCTTCGGTCAGTTCGGCGGTGCGCTGACGCACCCGTTCTTCCAGGGCGGCATTCAATACCCTGATCTCGGCGACGGCCTGGTGCAGGGCGGTGATGTCGTGGATCAGCGTGATCGCGCATTTCGCTTCGCCCAGCTCGATGATCTCCGCCGCGGCCAGCACTTGCCGAGGTTCTCCGGACCTGGTTCTCAGCACCGCCGGGTAGTCGCGGATCTTGCCCGCCCGGCGCAGCGCCTCCAGCCAGCGGGCGTGGGCGGCGGCATCCGGCCAGAGGCCGAGGTCGAGCGCGGTGGCGCCCAGCGCCTCGGAGCGCGACCAGCCGAACTGCTGCCGGAAGGCGCCATTGACGTCGAGGTGGCGGCCGTCGTCGAGCCGGGAGATCAGAATGGCGACGGGGCTGGCGTGAAAGACCCGGGCAAACTTCTCCTCGGAACGACGCTTCTCGCTCACGCGAGCGCTCACCTCGTCGATGCGCGCGGCCAGTTCCCGGCCCAGGCGTTGCGACTCCCGGTAGCGCGCGGCGAAGCGCCGCGTCACGAAATAGGAGAGCACCGCGCCCAGCGCCAGCGCCAGAATCAGGCACAGCCAGAGCGACAGGCGCGAGGCCGGCCCGGCGGGGGGCATCAGTCCGTCGCGTTCGGCCAGGGAGAACAGCGCGGGCAGCGCCGCGGTGGCGGCCGCGGCGGAGAGCGCCGGCATCGGGCCGAGCATCAGGCCCATCATCGTGACCAGCACCGGAAAGCCGATCAGCGCCGGCGAGCGCAGGCCGCCGTTCGCCTCCGCCAGCGCGGCCAGCGCCAGCCACAGTCCCCAGGCGAGCACGGACACCGCCGGACGAACCGCGTCGCGGCGCAGCAGGACCAGCGCCACGCCCGCCACGGCCAGCAGCAACACCGCGGCGAGACGCTCGGCCTGGTAGAGCTCGGGCAGCAACGCCGCGCCCGCCAGGCCGCCGCCCAGCAACAGATACACCGCCCCGCGCAAGATCTCCAGCCAACGCTTGTCGGCGAGCTTGTCGGCGAACGGCAGCATCGCTCCCGGCCGATCTTCCGGAGCCGCCGCGGCTTGCGACGCGGCGGCGTCATGCTGCATATATGCCATATATTTATTATATACCTTTGGCATGACTAGCGAGGACGGCCGGCGGGTCAAAGCGGGGCGGCCTGTATAATTGGCGCAAATGCACAACCTCCTTCACGGGCTCAATCCCGAGCAGCTCGCCGCCGTCACCCTGCCGCCGCAGCACGCCCTGATCCTGGCCGGCGCCGGCAGCGGCAAGACGCGCGTCCTGACCACGCGCATCGCCTGGCTGATCCAGACCAACCAGGCCGGGCCGCACAGCATCCTGGCGGTGACCTTCACCAACAAGGCGGCGAAGGAGATGCTGACCCGGCTCTCGGCGATGCTGCCGATCAACCTGCGCGGCATGTGGATCGGCACCTTCCACGGCCTGTGCAACCGCCTGCTGCGCGCCCATCACCGCGAGGCCGGGCTGCCGCAGCTGTTCCAGATCCTCGACCAGGCCGACCAGTTGTCCGCGATCAAGCGGCTGCTGAAGGCGCTGGACGTCGACGACGAGAAGTTCCCGCCGCGCGAGCTGCAGCACTTCATCAACGCCCAGAAGGAGCAGGGCCTGCGCGCGTCCCAGGTCGAGGCCTGGGACGATTACAGCCGGCGGCGCGTGGAAATCTACGAGGCCTACGAGCGCCAGTGCCAGCGCGAGGGCGTGGTCGATTTCGCCGAGCTGCTGCTCCGATGCTTCGAGCTGCTGTCCCGCAACGAGATCCTGCGCCGGCACTACCAGCAGCGCTTCCGCCACATCCTGGTCGACGAGTTCCAGGACACCAACGCGCTCCAGTACCGCTGGCTGAAGCTCCTGGCCGGCGGCGCAGCCACGCCCCCTTCCCCGGGGCGAGACGGGGAATTCGGCGGGCACCGCTCGACGCCCGTCGAGCGACGCAGCGAAGCGCAGGCTACGGGGATGGGGGGATGGTGCTCCATGTTCGCGGTGGGCGACGACGACCAGTCGATCTACGGCTTCCGCGGCGCCGAGGTCGGCAACATGCGCGACTTCGAGCGCGAGTTCAAGGTGGCCAACGTCATCCGCCTGGAGCAGAACTACCGCTCGCACGGCAACATCCTCGATGCCGCCAACGCCATCATCAAGAACAACCCCACCCGGCTGGGCAAGAACCTGTGGACCGACGCCGGCAGCGGCGAGCCGATCCGCGTTTATGAGGCGGGCAGCGATCTGGACGAGGCGCGCTGGATCGTCGAGGAGATCAGGGCGCTCGCCCGCGAGGGCCATGCCCGCGCCGAGATCGCGCTGCTCTATCGCTCCAACGCCCAGTCGCGGGTGCTGGAGCACGCGCTGTTTTCCGCCGGCCTGCCCTACCGGGTCTATGGCGGCCTGCGCTTCTTCGAGCGGCAGGAGGTCAAGCACGCGCTGGCCTACCTGCGCCTGATCGCCAATCCCGACGACGACACCGCCTTCGCCCGGGTGGTGAATTTCCCGGCGCGCGGCATCGGCGCGCGCTCGCTGGAGCAGCTCGCCGACGCCGCCAGGGGCAAGGGATCCAGCCTGCACGCCGCGATCGGCGGGCTCTCCGGCAAGGCCGGCGTCTCGCTCTCCGCCTTCGCCGCGCTGGTCGACCGGCTGCGCGAGGGCACGGCGGGGCTGCCGCTGCCGGAGATGGTCGATCACGTGATCGAACTCTCCGGCCTCGCGGAGCACTACCAGAACGAGAAGGAAGGCGCCGACCGCGTCGCCAACCTCGACGAACTCGTCAATGCCAGCGCCAGCTTCGTCGCCGAGGAGGGCGGGCGGACGGACGAGGAGACCGGCGAGAGCGAGCTCGCCTCCTTCCTGGCCCACGCCGCGCTCGAAGCCGGCGAGCACCAGGCGGGCGACTCCGACGACGCGGTGCAGCTGATGACCGTGCATTCGGCCAAGGGGCTGGAGTTCAACGTGGTCTTCATCAGCGGCCTGGAGGAGGGCCTGTTCCCCCACGAGAACTCGGCCCAGGAGGACCGGGGGCTGGAGGAGGAGCGCCGCCTGATGTACGTCGCGGTGACGCGGGCGCGCGCGCGGCTCTATCTGTCCTTCGCCCAGACCCGGATGCTGCACGGCCAGACGCGCTACAACGTTCCTTCGCGTTTCATAGACGAGATCCCGGCCGCACTCCTGAAGTGGCTCACGCCCAAGCTGGGCGGCGGCCGTCCGGCGGCGGTGGGTAGCGGCTCGCCTGCCCGGCCGCCGCGAGCGCATGGCGCGGCCGACTCGGGCTTTTCCATCGGCCAGAACGTGCAGCATACGAAGTTCGGCCCGGGCGTCATCGTCGATGCCGAGGGTTCGGGCAGCGAGGCGCGGGTTCAGGTAAATTTCAAGCACGCCGGCAGCAAGTGGCTGGCGCTGGCGGTGGCCAAGCTCACTCCGGCATGAGGAAACCATGAAAATCCGCGCCAACGGCATCGACATCCACTATCGGGTCGAGGGCTCCGGCCCTTGGCTCACGCTCTCCCATTCGCTCGCCTGCGACCACACGATGTGGGCGCCGCAGATCGCGGCGCTGACCCCGCACTTCACCGTGCTGCGTTTTGATACCCGCGGCCACGGCCGGAGCAGCGCGCCGCCGGGCGCCTACACCTGGGAAGAATTGCGCGACGACGCGCTGGCGCTGCTCGACGCGCTGGACGTCGCCAAGACGCACTTCGTCGGCCTGTCGATGGGCGGCATGATCGCCCAGCACCTGGCCCTGGCCGCGCCCGGGCGCATCGACCGGCTGGTGCTGGCCGATACCGCCAGCCGCTATCCGGCCGCCGCCGCAGCCCAGTGGCAGCAGCGCATCAAACTGGTCCGGGAGCAGGGCATGGCGGTCCTGGAGGCGGGCACGCTGGAACGCTGGTTCACCGCGCCCTATCGCGCCGCCCATCCGGAGGTGATGGCGCGGATCGGCGCCCTGATCCGCAACACCCCGGCCAACGGCTACATCGGCTGCGGATCGGTGATTCCGAACATAGACCTCACCGATCGCCTGGGCGAGCTGCGGCTGCCGACGCTGGTGATCGTCGGCGCCGAGGACGCCGGCACGCCGCCCGAGATGGCGCGCGAGATCGCCGGCCATATTCCCGGCGCGCGCCTGGAGATCATTCCGGACGCCAGCCATCTGACCAACATCGAGCAGGCCGAGCGCTTCAACCGCCTGCTCAAGGAATTTCTGATCCCCACGGAGAACCAGCAATGAATTTCGACATCAAGGGCAGGCGCGCCCTGGTCTGCGCCGCGAGCAAGGGACTGGGGCGGGGCTGCGCGCTTGCGCTGGCCCGCGAAGGCGTGGATGTGACCCTGGTGGCGCGCGGGGCCGAGGCGCTGGAGGCCACCGCCGCGGCGATCCGCGCCGAGACCGGCGTGACCGTCACCACCGTCGCGGCCGACATCACCAGCGTCGAGGGGCGCGCCGCGGCGCTGGCCGCCTGCCCGCAGCCGGACATCCTGGTCAATAACGCCGGCGGGCCGCCGCCCGGCGACTTCCGCGACTGGACGCGCGAGGACTGGCTCAAGGCGCTGGACGCCAACATGCTGACGCCGATCGAGCTGATCAAGGCGACGGTGGACGCGATGATAAAGCGCCGCTTCGGCCGCATCGTGAACATCACCTCGGGCGCGGTGAAGGCGCCGATCGACGTCCTGGGCCTGTCCAACGGCGCCCGCTCCGGCCTCACCGGCTTCGTCGCCGGGATCGCGCGCAAGACCGTGCGCCACAACGTCACCATCAACAACCTGCTGCCGGGCTTCTTCGACACCGACCGGATCCGTTCGGTGATCGGGGCCACGGCCAAGTCGCGCGGCATCTCCTACGACGAGGCGCTGGCCGAGCGGGTGGCCACCATCCCCGCCGGGCGGATCGGCGACCCCGCCGAGTTCGGCGCCGCCTGCGCCTATCTGTGCTCGGCCCAGGCCGGCTTCATCACCGGCCAGAACTGGCTCCTGGACGGGGGCGCCTACCCCGGGACGTTCTGAACCGCCCGCCGCCCGGAGTATCATCCCGCTTTGCCAAAAGTAAATTCTATCCATGGATAAAGATCTCGACGCCGCCGCACTCGAATACCACCGCCATCCGAGCCCCGGAAAAATCTCGGTCACCCCGACCAAGGGATTGATCAACCAGCGCGACCTCTCGCTCGCCTACTCGCCCGGGGTCGCCGCCGCCTGCAACGCCATCGTCGCCGATCCGTCCCAGGTCAGCCAGCTCACCAGCCGGGCCAACCTGGTCGGCGTCGTCACCAACGGCACCGCGGTGCTCGGCCTGGGCAACATCGGCGCGCTCGCGGCCAAGCCGGTGATGGAGGGCAAGGCGGTGCTGTTCAAGAAGTTCGCCGGCATCGACGTGTTCGACATCGAGCTCTCCGAGAGCGATCCGGACAAGCTGATCGACATGATCGCGGCGCTGGAGCCGACCTTCGGCGGCATCAACCTGGAGGACATCAAGGCGCCCGAGTGCTTCCACATCGAGAAGCAGTTGAGGAGCCGGATGAAGATCCCGGTGTTCCACGACGACCAGCACGGCACCGCGATCGTGGTCGGCGCCGCGGTGCTGAACGGCCTGAAGCTGGTCGGCAAGGATCTCGGGAAGGTCAAGCTGGTCACCAGCGGCGCCGGCGCCGCGGCGCTGGCCTGCCTGGAAATGCTGGTGCTGCTCGGCGTCAGGGTCGAGAACATCTGGGTCACCGACATCGAGGGCGTGGTCTATGAGGGCCGCACCGTGCTGATGGACCCCCTGAAGGCGCGCTACGCCAAAAAGACCTCGGCGCGCAGCCTGGCCGAGGTGATTGTCGACGCCGACGTCTTCCTCGGACTGTCCGCAGGCGGCGTGCTGAAGCCGGAGATGGTGGCCAGGATGGCCGCCAATCCGGTGATCATGGCGCTGGCCAACCCGACGCCGGAGATCACGCCTGAAGAGGTGCGCGCGGTGCGCGACGACGCCATCATCGCCACCGGCCGGGCCGACTACCCGAACCAGGTGAACAACGTCCTGTGCTTTCCCTTCATCTTCCGCGGCGCCCTGGACGCCGGCGCCACGACCATCACCGAGGAGATGCAGCTCGCGGCGGTGTATGCGATCGCCGAGCTGGCCCAGGCCGAATCCTCGGACATCGTGGCCATGGCCTACGGCGGCGAGACGCCGAAGTTCGGCCGCGACTACCTGATTCCCAAGCCCTTCGACCCGCGCCTGATCGGCAAGATCGCCCCGGTGGTGGCGCGGGCGGCGATGGACTCCGGCGTGGCGACCCGGCCGATCGCCGACTTCGACGCCTATCGCGAGCAGATCAACAACTTCGTCTATCACTCCGGCTTCGTCATGCGGCCGGTGTTCGCCGAGGCCAAGAAGGCGCCGGCCAGGGTGCTCTACGCCGAGGGCGAGGACGAGCGCGTGCTGCGCGCCGTCCAGGCGGTGCAGGACGAGGGCCTGGCGCAGCCGGTGGTGATCGGCCGCCCCGAGGTGATCGAGATGCGCATCAAGCGGGCCGGGCTGCGCATCGTTCCCGGGCGCGACTTCGACGTCATCAATCCGGCTTCCGACGAGCGCCACCTGGAACTCTCGGCCGAGTACCACAAGCTGATGGGGCGCTCGGGCGTCACCCCCGAGGTGGCGAAGCAACTGCTGCGCTCCGACACCACGCTGATCGGCGCGATGCTCCTGAAGCAGGGCTACGTCGACGCCCTGATCTGCGGCATCGTCGGCCGCCACGCCCAGCACCTCAGGCACGTCGCCGACGTGATCGGGCTGGAGGCGCACGCCAAGAGCTTCGCCGCGATGAACCTGCTGATGCTGCAGAAGTTCACGCTGTTCATCTGCGACACCTACGTCAATGAGGACCCCAGCGCCGAGGAGATCGCCGAGATCAGCCTGATGGCGGCCGAGGAGGTGCGCCGCTTCGGCCTGGTGCCCAAGCTGGCGCTGCTCTCGCACTCCAACTTCGGCAGCGTGCACTCGGCCTCGGCGCACAAGATGCGCGCCGCCCGCGAGCTGATCGAGCGCCTGGCCCCGGATCTGGAGGTCGACGGCGAGATGCACGGCGACTCGGCGCTGTCAGAGCTGATCAGGAACCGCAGCTACCCGGGCTCGCGCCTCTCGGGCGAAGCCAATCTGCTGATCATGCCCAACGTGGACGCCGCCAACATCGCCTTCAACCTGCTCAAGATCACCAACGGCGACGGCATCACGGTCGGCCCGATGCTGCTCGGCGCCGCCCAGCCGGTGCATATCCTGACGCCGACCGCGACCGTGCGTCGGCTGGTGAACATGACCGCCTTGGCGGTGGTCGATGCCAGGCACATGAAGGGCTGAGCGCGTAGCGTGGCGATCTGGATCGCCACGCTACGCGCTCGATGACCGGTCTGGTGGTGGGTTCATGGTCCGTATGCAGCTTCGGCGTCGTCGATCTCCATGAACCCTCCTCTCCGTCCCACCGGGACTTCCTTTCGATGGAGATACCCGAACGGGTACGGTCGTCATTGCGAACGCAGTGAAGCAATCTTCTCGGGTACGGTCGTCATTGCGAACGCAGTGAAGCAATCTTCTCCGCATACTCAAGATTGCCGCGGCCCTGCGGGCCTCGCAATGACGACGTCAGGTTCATGGTCCGGGTGCAGTTTTGGCCGCGCCGAAACAGGCAACTCGCACTGGCGAGCAGCAAGTTGTTCAAGAATGGACGGGAGAAGCTGAGAGCTTGACACCGAGAGCGTGAAGCAGTTTGAGCATCGTGTCGTAGCGTGGCTTAGCGCCGGGTGTCAGCGCCTTTAAAGGCTCTCGCGTCCAAGACCCGCATCTTTGGCGAGTTGTGCCATGCCACGGGCGCGGGCCACATCGCGCACGGCGGTTAGAAATACATCGGGATCGGGATCATCCAGCGCGGCGCTTAACCGTATATAGAACTGCACGTTTGTTCCCCATCGGTCATCGCAATACGCACAACGAAGCAAAGGAACCAGGAGGAAAAATCGGCAATCAGAAATTCAATGCAACACCCCTTGATTTCCGGGGGAGTCCATGTAGTCTGAAT
>DATKVJ010000008.1:0-40688 GCA_035530135.1 Rhodocyclaceae bacterium
TCAGCCTGAAGGAGCGGCGCACGCTGGTGCTGATGGTGCGCGAGACGCCGCTGCACAAGGGGCACCTGGAGCTGATGAGCCGCGCTGCCGATTGCGGC
This sequence comes from Rhodocyclaceae bacterium, assembly GCA_035530135.1. Lineage (GTDB taxonomy): Bacteria > Pseudomonadota > Gammaproteobacteria > Burkholderiales > Rhodocyclaceae > CAIYYX01. Next base: position 99 of record DATKVJ010000008.1, read on the forward strand.
GCGGTGATCCTGCCGCCGATGCCGGCCTTCTATCATCATCCGCAGACCATCATGGATCTGATCCACCAGAGCATCGGCAAGGCCCTCGACCAGGTCGGCATCGAGCACCAGCTGTTTCAACGCTGGACCGGCCATGGCCGCAAGGAGAAGCTGCACGTGGCGACATGAGCCTCGAGCGGCGCGAATTGCCGTCGCTGCCGGGCGGGGGCGCCGCGCCGCCGGCCGATACCGTCGTCTATGCCGTCGGCGACATTCACGGCCGCTGCGACCTGCTCGAATCGATCCACGAGGACATCGCCGCGGACAGCCGGCAGAGAGCCGCGCGCCGCAAGGTCCTGGTCTACCTGGGGGATTACGTCAGCCGCGGCATCGATTCCCAGCGGGTCGTCGAGCTGGTGTTGCGGGCGCCTCCGGGCGGCTGCGAGGTGGTGTGCTTGAAGGGCAACCACGAGGATCAGTTGCTGCGCTATCTGGACGGCGATCTCGATGCCGGTCGGCGCTGGTTCGACGTAGACGGCCTGGACACGCTGGCCCATTACGGCGTGGCGGCGAAGGTCGGGCGGGAGCGCGGCGAGGAGACCATGGAATCCCTGCGGCAGCGCTTTGCCAGGGCATTGCCGCCCGAGCATCTGGAGTTTTTCCGCCGCCTGGCGGTGAGCCACAGCGAGGGCGGCTACCGCTTCGTCCACGCTGGCATCCGCCCGGGCGTGCCGCTGGCCGAACAGAGCGAGCACGATCAGATGTGGATCCGCAAGCCCTTCCTGGATTCGGATCTGGATCACGGCGCCGTGGTGGTGCACGGCCATTCGGTTTCGGCGGGTCCGCAGCTGCGGCACAACCGCATCGGCATCGACACCGGCGCCTACGCCAGCGGCGTGCTGACCTGTCTGGTGTTGGACGGCGAAACGCGTTGCGTTCTGCAGACCGAGCGGGACGGGTGAGCGGCGATTGAGCGCGCCGGAAAAGACCCATCCCTTCTGGGGCTTCTCGCTCGCGCTCTATGCCCGGGCCGGCGTCGAACCGGCCTGTCTGGCACTGCAGGAATCCGGCGCGGACGTGAATCTGCTGCTGCTGTGCTGCTGGCTGGGCGGTGCCGGCAGGGAGTTGGACGGTTCCGCCCTGGAGCGGCTGCGGGAGGCGGCATCGCCCTGGCAAACGGAGGTGCTCTCGCCGCTGCGCCGGGCGCGTCGTGCCGTGAAGTCGGGGAGCGCCGGGATGAAGCCGGAGTGGGGCGAAGCGCTGCGCCGGGGCATACTCGCCGCCGAGCTGGACGCCGAGTACCTCGAACAGCTCGTCCTCGCCGATCTGGCGCTGCCGCTGGCGTCGCCGGCGCGCAGGGGCGGACGGGCCGCCGAAGTGAATCTCGGGCGCTATCTCGGATTGCTCGCCATCGACGCTGCCGCCGACCGCCACGCGCAGATTCTGCTCGCGGCCTGCGCGTCCGCTTAGCCTCGTCCGGGGCAGCCGCGGCGATTTGAGCGCCATGCTAATATCGGCCGGAATCCGTATTCGCTAAGGCCAACCCGATGTCCGGCAACACCCTCGGCACGCTTTTTTGCGTCACTTCCTTCGGCGAATCGCACGGCCCGGCGATCGGCTGCGTGGTCGACGGCTGCCCGCCCGGGCTGGACCTGTCCGAGGCCGACATCCAGGCGGAACTCGACCGGCGCCGGCCGGGAACCTCGCGTCACGTGACCCAGCGGCGCGAGCCGGACAGCGTCGAGATCCTCTCGGGGGTGTTCGAGGGCAAGACCACGGGCACCGCCATCGCCCTGCTGATACGCAACCAGGACCAGCGCAGCAAGGACTACGGCAACATCGCCAACTCCTTCCGCCCCGGCCACGCCGACTACACCTACTGGCAGAAGTACGGCATCCGCGACTACCGCGGCGGCGGCCGCGCCTCGGCGCGCGAGACCGCGGTGCGCGTCGCCGCCGGCGCGATCGCCAAGAAGTGGCTGAACAGCCGCTACGGCATCGTCGTGCGCGGCCGCATGGCGCAGCTCGGGGCGATCGAGATCCCGTGCCAGGACTGGGAGGCGGTCGGCCAGAATCCCTTCTTCGCCGCCGACCCGGAGATCGTGCCCCGGCTCGAAGCGGCGATGGACGAGCTGCGCAAGTCCGGCGATTCGGTCGGCGCGAAGGTCACGGTGGAGGCGCAGAACGTGCCGGTGGGCTGGGGCGAGCCAGTCTATGGACGCCTCGATGCCGACATCGCTCACGCGATGATGGGCATCAACGCCGTCAAGGGCGTAGAGATCGGCGCCGGCTTCGGCTGCGTGAGCCAGCGGGGCAGCGAGCACGGCGACGAGCTGACGCCGGCCGGCTTCCTGTCAAATCATGCCGGCGGTATACTCGGCGGCATTTCCAGCGGCCAGGACATCGTCGTCAATATCGCCATCAAGCCGACTTCGAGCATCAGGCTGCCCAGGCGCTCGATCGACCTGCTCGGCAATGCGGTGACGGTCGAGACCCATGGCCGCCACGATCCCTGCGTCGGCATCCGGGCCACCCCGATCGCCGAGGCGATGCTGGCGCTGGTGCTGATCGACCACGCGCTGCGCCACCGCGCCCAGTGCGCCGACGTGGTTTGCCCGACGCCCAGGATATCCGGCAGCGCGGCTTGAGGGGCGACGGCGGCAAGGGTTCAGTATTTTCCACTTCTGGAGCAGGGTCATGAACATCGCCATGAACATCGACCAGCACGATTTCTACCGCGAATTTCCCGAACACCAGGAAGCGATCCAGCAGCTGAAACGGGCGAGCCCGCACTTCGCCCGCCTGTTCGCCGATTACCGCCGCGTCAATCGCGAGGTCGAGCGCGCCGAGGAGCACGGCGTGCCCCTGTCAGACGTCAGCTTCGAGGATCTCAAGAAGCAGCGGCTGCGGCTCAAGGACGAGCTCTACGCGATGCTGTTCGCCAAGCCGCCGAACTGATTCCGCCCGGCCCCGGCGCCGGATTCCGGCCTCCCGGCGCGGCGCCGCAGCGAGAACCTGTGCCATAATCAGCGCTTTTCTGCGGATGCGCGGCCATGTTGAAAACGCTGTACGACAAACTCTGGGATGACCATCTGATCCGCCAGGAGGATGACGGCACGGCCTTGATCTACATCGACCGCCACCTGGTGCATGAAGTGACCAGCCCGCAGGCCTTCGAGGGCCTGAAGCTCGCCGGGCGCAAGCCGTGGCGCGTCGGTTCGATCGTCGCCACCGCCGACCACAACACCCCGACCCGGGGCTGGGAGCGGGGCATCGAGGGCATCGCCGACGAGACCTCGCGGCTGCAGGTGCAGACGCTCGACGCCAACATCCGGGAATACGGGGCGCTGGCCTATTTCCCCTTCCGCGACGCGCGCCAGGGCATCGTCCATGTCATCGGCCCGGAACAAGGCGCGACGCTGCCGGGCATGAGCGTGGTCTGCGGCGATTCGCACACCAGCACCCACGGCGCCTTCGCCTGCCTCGCCCAGGGCATCGGCACCTCGGAGGTCGAGCACGTGCTCGCGACGCAGTGCCTGCTGCAGAAGAAATTCAAGAACATGCGGGTGGAGGTAGACGGCGCGCTGGGCCGCGGCGTCACCGCCAAGGACATCGCGCTGGTGCTGATCGGCAAGATCGGCACCGCCGGCGGCACCGGCTACGCCATCGAGTTTACCGGCAGCGCCGTGCGCAGCCTGTCGATGGAGGGCCGGATGACCCTGTGCAACATGGCGATCGAGGCCGGCGCACGCTGCGGCATGGTCGCGGTCGACGACACGACGCTGGACTACCTGAAGGGGCGGGCATTCGCACCGAAGGACGCGCTGTGGGAACGTGCGGTCTCGGCCTGGCGCAAGCTGGTCAGCGACGAGGGGGCGCAATTCGACGCGGTGGTGGCTATCAATGCCGGACAGATCGTGCCGCAGGTGACCTGGGGCACTTCGCCCGAGATGGTGGTGGGCATCGACGGCGCCGTGCCCGCACCCGAGGATTTCGCCGATCCGGTCAAGGCCGAGGGCGTGGCGCGGGCGCTGCAGTACATGGGGCTGACGCCGCGCACGCCGCTCACCCGGATCGCGATCGACAAGGTGTTCATCGGTTCCTGCACCAATTCGCGCATCGAGGACCTGCGCGCCGCGGCGGCGGTGGTCCGCGGCCGACGCGTCGCCGCCGGCGTCAAGCAGGCGCTGGTGGTGCCGGGCTCGGGGCCGGTCAAGCGGCAGGCCGAAGCCGAAGGGCTGGACAAGATCTTCCTGGCGGCCGGTTTCGAGTGGCGCGAGCCGGGCTGCTCGATGTGCCTGGCGATGAACGACGACCGACTGGAGCCCGGGGAGCGCTGCGCCTCGACCTCCAACCGCAATTTCGAGGGACGGCAGGGCAACGGCGGCCGCACCCATCTGGTGAGTCCGCAAATGGCGGCGGCGGCGGCGATCGCCGGCCATTTCGCCGACGTCAGAACTTTGTCTTGAGAGGACGATGATATGAGAACGCTAGCAATCTTCATCGGCATGTCGGTTAGCCTCGCCGCCTGCAACACCGTCCGTGGCCTCGGCAAGGACATCGAGAAGGGCGGCGAGGCCATCCAGAAGGCGGTCAAGTGATGCAGAAATTCACCCGCCTCGACGCCCTCGTGGCGCCGCTCGATCGCGCCAACGTGGACACCGACGCGATCATCCCGAAGCAGTTTCTGAAGTCGATCAAGAGGAGCGGCTTCGGCCAGAACCTGTTCGACGAGTGGCGCTACCTCGACCACGGCGAGCCCGGCCAGAGCTGCGCCAAGCGCCCGGTCAATCCAGAATTCGTGCTCAACCAGCCGCGCTATCGCGGCGCCGCGATCCTGCTCACGCGCGACAATTTCGGCTGCGGCTCGTCGCGCGAGCACGCGCCCTGGGCGCTGGAGGACTTCGGCCTGCGGGCCTTGATCGGCACCAGCTTCGCCGACATTTTCTACAGCAACTGCTTCAAGAACGGTCTGTTGCCGATCAGGTTGCCGAAGGCCGAGGTCGATGCCCTGTTCGATCAGGTGGCGGCCGCGCCGGGCTATCGCCTGTCGATCAATCTCGAGGCGCAGACCGTGACCCGCCCGGACGGCAAGACGCTCGCCTTCGAGGTCGACCCCTTCCGCAAGTTCTGCCTGTTGAACGGCCTGGACGACATCGGCCTGTCCCTGCGTCACGCCGACCGGATCCGCGAATTCGAAGCCAAACGCCGCATCGAACAGCCCTGGCTGTTCTCCCAGGAATCATGAGCATGAACATCTGCGTCCTGCCCGGGGACGGCATCGGCCCGGAAATCATTGCCCAGGCGCTGCGCGTGCTGCGGGCACTCGATCTGAAGATGGCGTTCGAGGAAGCTCCGGTCGGCGGTGCCGGCTATCGCGCGCTCGGCCATCCCTTGCCCGAGCAGACGCTGAAGCTGGCGAAATCGTCCGATGCCATCCTGTTCGGTGCCGTCGGTGATTTCAGCCTCGACACGCTGCCGCGCGAGCTACGCCCGGAGCAGGCGATCCTGGGCCTGCGCAAGGAACTCAATCTGTTCGCCAACTTCCGTCCGGCGCTGGTCTATCCCGAGCTGGTGCAGGCCTCGACCTTGAGACCCGAAGTGGTCGCCGGCCTCGACATCCTGATCATCCGCGAACTCACCGGCGACATCTATTTCGGCCAGCCGCGCGGCATCCGGACGCTGGACAACGGCGAGCGCGAAGGCTTCGACACCATGCGCTATTCGGAGTCGGAGATCGGGCGCGTCGCCCACGTCGGCTTCCAGGCGGCGGCCAAGCGCGGCGGCAGGCTGTGCTCGGTGGACAAGGCCAACGTCTTGGACACCATGCAGTTGTGGCGCGAGGTCGTCACCGCGGTGGGCCGCGATTACCCCGGCGTCGAGCTGTCGCACATGTACGTGGACAACTGCGCCATGCAGCTCCTGAAGAACCCCAAGCAGTTCGACGTGATCGTCACCGGCAACATGTTCGGCGACATCCTCTCGGACGAGGCCTCGATGCTCACCGGATCGATCGGCATGCTGCCCTCGGCGTCCCTGAATGAGCGCCGTTTCGGTCTCTACGAACCGATCCACGGTTCGGCGCCGGATATCGCCGGGCAGGACGTCGCCAATCCGCTGGCCACGATCCTCTCGGCGGCGATGATGCTGCGCTACAGCTTCGATCAGACCGAGGCCGCCGATCGCATCGAGGCGGCGGTGAGGCGGGTGCTGGCGCAGGGCTTGCGCACCGCCGACATCAGCGGGCCCGGCGGGCGCCGGGTCGGCACCCGGGAAATGGGCGACGCGGTGCTCGCGGCCCTGTGATTTCAACCTTTGACGAGCAGAGAGTGGAGCGATGAAAAGAGTGGGCCTGGTCGGTTGGCGCGGCATGGTGGGTTCGGTGCTGATGCAGCGGATGCGCGAAGAGAACGATTTCGCCTTGATCGAACCGGTGTTTTTCACCACCTCCAACGTCGGCGGCAGGGCCCCGGACCTCGGCAAGGAATCTCAACCGCTGAAGGACGCCAAGAGCCTCAAGGATCTCGCCGAGATGGAGGTGATCATCTCCTGCCAGGGCGGCGACTACAGCACCGAGATCTTCCCCCAGCTGCGCGCCGCGGGCTGGCGCGGCTACTGGATCGACGCTGCCTCGACGCTGCGCATGAAGGGGGATGCGGTGATCATCCTCGATCCGGTCAACCGCGAGGTCATCCGGGCGGCGCTCGGGCGCGGCGTACGGAATTTCATCGGCGGCAATTGCACCGTCAGCCTGATGCTGATGGCGCTGGGTGGGCTGTTCCAGGCCGACCTGATCGAGTGGATGACTTCGATGACCTACCAGGCGGCTTCCGGCGCCGGCGCCCAGAACATGCGCGAACTGCTGCAGCAAATGGGCGAGGCGCACCGCGTCGCCAAGCCTTTGCTCGCAGACCCCGCCTCGGCGATCCTCGACATCGACCGCGAAGTGGCCGGCATCCTGCGCGACGAAGGTTTCCCCACAGCCAATTTCGGCGTGCCGCTCGCCGGTTCGCTGATTCCCTGGATCGACAAGGATCTGGGCAACGGCCAGAGCCGGGAGGAGTGGAAGGGCCAAGCCGAGACCAACAAGATTCTCGGCCGCGAAGCCGCGCCGGTCCCGGTCGACGGCCTGTGCGTGCGCATCGGCGCGATGCGCTGCCATTCCCAGGCGCTCACCATCAAGTTGAAGCGCGACGTGCCGCTGGCCGATATCGAAGCCATGCTCGCCGGGCACAACGAGTGGGTCAGGGTGGTGCCCAATCAGCGCGAAGCGTCGATGGCAGCGTTGACCCCGGCCGCGGTCACCGGCGGGCTGAACGTGCCGGTCGGTCGCCTGCGCAAGATGTCGATGGGGCCGGAATACCTGTCGGCATTCACCGTCGGCGACCAGCTGCTCTGGGGCGCCGCCGAGCCCCTGCGGCGGATGCTGCGCATCCTGCTCGAGTGAGGCGACGGGCCGCCGCACAAATTTCAGGGGCGAGGTTAACTTGCATAGCTAACTTCATGATGTTATGTTAATTGTTCGTGAAATATCCCCGAGGGGGAGGCCCCGTGAGTAAAACCACCCTGCGCATGAGACTCATGGCTTCGGCGCTCGCGGCGGCGCTGGCCGCGCTGCCGCTATCCGCAGGCGCTGCGGGCCTGGGCAAGCTGACCGTGCTCTCGGTGCTCGGCCAGCCGCTGCGCGCTGAACTGGACATCACCGCCAGCCGCGACGAACTCTCCTCGCTTAGCGCGCGGGTGGCTTCGCCCGAGGCCTTCAAGCAGGCCGGCATCGACTATGTCTCGGCGCTCTCCGGCCTGCGCTTCAGCCTGGATCAACGGCCTAACGGCCAGCCCTTTCTCCGCTTGTCTTCCGACGGCTCGATCAACGAGCCCTTCCTCGATATGTTGGTGGAGCTCGACTGGGCCTCGGGACGTCTGGTGCGCGAATACACCTTCCTGCTCGATCCGCCCCAATTCCTGAAGCAGGAGGGCGCCGCCTCAGCTCCGGTCGTCCTGCCGGAAGTCAAACGCGAAATGCCGCCTGCCGCTGCTCCCGCTGCTGCCCCGATAGCACCGGCAGCCGCGCCGCAAGCAGCGCCGATAGCCGCTCCGGCGGTCAGCCAAATGGTCAGCCCGGCCGCCCCGGCAGAGGCGCACAGGCCGGCGCCGAAACCGCGCCCCGCGGCAACGGAAGCGGCGGCGGCGACACGGCAGGTCAAACGCGGCGAAACGCTCTTCAGTATCGCCAGGGAGAGCAAGCCGCAAGGGGTCAGCCTGGATCAGATGCTGGTGGCTCTTTTCCGCGGCAACCGGGATGCCTTTGCAGCCGGCAACATGAATCGCCTGCAATCCGGGAAGATCCTCAGCATTCCCGACCGGCAGGCGGCAGCGGCGATCGACCCGGGTGAGGCGACGAGAACCGTCGTCGCCCAGTCGGCCGATTTCAACGCTTACCGCAGGAAGCTCGCCGCCGCCGTCGCCGATGCGGCGCCCCGCGCGGCCCCGGCGCAGCAGTCGGCCTCCGGGCGGATCACGCCCAGGGTCGAAGACCACGCGCCGGCCCAAGCCGCCGGCAAGGACAAGCTCGAAGTCTCCCGCTCGGAGTCGCCCAGGGACGCCAAGATGGCCGCCGGCAAGGCCGGAACCGAGAGTCTCAGGGCGATCGAGGAGGATCTGGTCGCCCGCGACAAGGCCTTGCAGGAGGCCAACAGCCGCATCGCCGAACTGGAAAAGAATCTCAACGACCTCAAGAAGCTGGTCGAACTGAAGAGTCAGAGCATGGCCGCTCTGCAGCAGCAGGCCGAGGCCGTGAAGCCGAGTGCGCCTGCAGCGGCGGTCCCGGCTCAGCCGCCGGCACCCGCAGCGGTGGTCCCAGCTCAGCCGCCGCAGCCGCCCGCAGCGGTGGTCCCAACTCAGCCGCCGCAGCCACCCGCAGCGGTGGTTCCAGCTCGACCGCCGCAGCCGGCGCCCGCAGCGGTCGCTGCACCCAAGCCGCCCCAGCCGGCGCCCGCGGCAGCCGGCTTCTTCGAAGACAACCCCATGCCGGTCTATGGTGGCGGCATCGTTGCCCTGCTGCTGGCTTATCTGGGCTACGCGAGTTGGCGCCGGCGGCGCGCTGCTGCGGATGCCGGCCCGCCCAGCGCTACCGCTGCTGGCGAGATGCCGATCCATTCGGTCTTCGCCGGTGCCGGCGGACAGAGCGTGGATACCAACAGCAATGTCTTCACCAGCGACTTCAGCCAGTCCGGCGTGGCCGCGATCGATGCCGAAGAGGGCGTCGACCCGGTTGCCGAAGCGGATGTCTACATGGCCTACGGGCGCGATACGCAGGCCGAGGAAATCCTGCTCGAGGCGCAGAAGGCCGACCCGGCTCGGCACGCGATCGGGCTCAAGTTGCTGGAGATCTACGCCGCGCGCAAGAGCCTCAAGCAGTTCGAGGCGGTCGCCGACGAACTCCACCGCCAGACCGGCGGGGTCGGCCCCGATTGGGAGAAGGCGGCGCTGCTGGTGCAGAAGATCGACCCCGAAAATCCGCTCTATGGCCGCAAGCCTGCCGAGGCCGAACCCGACCAGCCGCTTACGGCGGCGTCGGAGGGCGACGCCGGGACGGAGCCGGAACCCCTGCTGCTGCCAGAGGCGGCGGCCGCGACCGATATCCAGATACTCGCCCAGCCCGGGTTAGCGAGCCCCGAACCGGAAGAGCCTTCCGCTCCGCTCGATTTCGATCTCGATCTGGGCATTCCGGAACCGACGCAGGAGGCTGCCGCGCCGCAGGAAGTCAGCGCGGAAGACGCCGCGCTATTGGACTTCGAGCTCAGTCCCGCACCGACCGAGCCAGCGGACGGATATTCCGGCGTCGAGACGCTGGTGATTCCTGGCCATGGGGCTCAGGTCGAAACTGCATCTATTGAGCCGGCGCGAGCACCTTATGAATCGGCGCAAGCACCGGCGGCAGCCGCGGAGCAGTTGGACGAGGAACTCCTGAGCACCGACCTCGGCTTCTCGGCGCCCGCCGCTGCCGAGCCGGCGGCCGAGATCGATCTCGATCTGTCTGCACCCGGAGATGAAGCGCCGATCGAAGCGGAGAGCCCGATCATGATCGAGCTCGAGCGTTCCGAGGTGGCCAGCGTCAAGCCTCTCGATTTCGAGTTCGGCCTCGACCAGGCAGAGGCGGCCGCGGAGGAAGTGCCACAGCCCCCCCCGATGCCGGCGCCCGGCGTGGACTTATCCAAGATCAGCCTGGAACTCGACGCCGACTTGCCGGCTGAAGCCGCAGCAGAACAGGCGCCGACTGCCGCAGCCGAGGAGGTTGCCACCAAGCTCGAACTCGCCCGCGCCTACGAGGAGATGGGCGACAAGGAGGGCGCGCGCGAACTGCTGCAGGAAGTGATCAACGAGGGCAACGCCGAACAGCAGGCGACCGCTGCCGCCGTGCTCGCCCAACTCGGCTAGCAGGGGAGAAGGTGCCGCACGGCAGGCGCGGCACCGCGCCACGATGAGGATCGCCCTGGGCTTGGAATACGACGGCGCGCCGTTTCAGGGCTGGCAGTCGCAGCCCAACGGCAACACCGTTCAGGATGTGCTGGAGCGCGCCCTGGCAGAGGTCGCCGGCGAAGCGGTTCGGGTCGTCTGCGCCGGCCGTACCGACGCCGGAGTCCATGCACTGGCTCAGGTCGCCCATTTCGATACCCAGGCGGTCCGGCCTGACAGCGCCTGGGTGCGCGGCACCAATGCGCACCTCCCGGATGCGGTGGCGGTGCGCTGGGCGATCCCGGTAGACGCCGAATTCCATGCCCGTTTTACCGCGCGCTCGCGCAGCTACAGCTATCTGCTGCACAACCATCCGGTGCGGCCGGCGGTGAATCACGGCAAGGTCGGCTGGTTTCATCTCCAGCTCGACGTCGAGCGGATGAACCGCGCCGCCGCCCACCTCATCGGCGAACACGATTTCTCGGCCTTCCGCGCCGCCGAATGCCAGGCCAAATCGCCGGTCAAGACCTTGCACCGGGCGGGAGTCGATCGCCGGGGCGACCTGGTGGTGTTCGACTTTCGCGCCGACGCCTTTCTCCACCACATGGTGCGCAACCTGGTCGGCGCCCTGGTCGCGGTGGGCAAGGGAAGACATCCGCCCGAGTGGATCGCCGAACTCCTGGCCGGCCGGGATCGCCGCCGCGCCGCCCCGACCTTCTCGCCCGCCGGCCTATATTTCGCCGGCGTCGAATACGAATCGCGCTGGTGCTTGCCCGGCGCGAACCGTATCATCGCCCCTTTCTTGCCGGGTTCCGATTGATGATTGCCATGGCCGATTGCCATTCATGTCCCGCACGCGCATAAAAATCTGCGGCATCACGCGCGAGCAGGATCTCGCCGACGCCGTCCGCTACGGCGCCGATGCGCTGGGTCTGGTCTTCTACCCGCCCAGCCCGCGCTATCTGGACGACGGCCGCGCCGCCCGGTTGGCCCGGCGGGCGCCGCCCTTCGTGACCCTGGTCGGCTTGTTCGTGAATGAGGACGCCGCCCTCGTGCGCCGGATCGTCGCGGCGGTGCCGCTGCAACTGCTGCAGTTCCACGGCGAGGAGGATGCCGCCTATTGCGCGCAGTTCGGTCTGCCCTATATCAAGGCGGCGCGCGTCAGGCCGGGTCTCGATTTGCTAGAATACGCAGCTTCGTTTCCTGATGCCCGCGGCCTGCTCCTCGATGCCCACGTAGACAGCTACGGCGGCGGGGGCCAGACCTTCGACTGGGGCCTGATTCCGCGGGGCCTGCCGCTGCCGCTGATCCTGTCGGGCGGGCTCCACGCCGGCAACGTCGCCGCCGCGATCAAAGCCGTCAGACCCTGGGCGGTCGATGTCAGCAGCGGCGTCGAGCTCGCCGGGGGCGTCAAGGATGCGCAAAAGATCGCAGAATTTGTCTCCAGAGTGAGAAGTGCCGATGCCTGATAGTCCTTACAACCTGCCCGACGCGCGCGGCCATTTCGGCCGCTACGGCGGCAGCTTCGTCGCCGAGACGCTGGTGCCGGCACTCGCCGAGCTGAGCGCTGCTTATGCTGCGGCCAAGCAGGATCCCGCCTTCCGCGCCGAGTTCGAGTCCGATCTCAAGCACTACGTCGGCCGACCGAGCCCCATCTATCACGCCCGGCGCTGGTCGGACGCGCTGGGCGGGGCGCAGATCTACCTGAAGCGCGAGGATCTCAACCATACCGGCGCGCACAAGATCAATAACTGCATCGGCCAGGCGATGCTGGCGCGGCGCATGGGCAAGCCCCGGGTGATCGCCGAGACCGGCGCCGGACAGCACGGCGTCGCGACCGCGACGGTGGCGGCGCGCTACGGCATGGAGTGCGTGGTCTATATGGGCGCGGAGGACATCCGGCGCCAAGCCGCCAACGTCTACCGGATGAAGCTCCTGGGCGCCACCGTGGTGCCGGTGGAGAGCGGTTCCAAGACGCTCAAGGATGCCCTGAACGAGGCGATGCGCGACTGGGTCACCAACGTGGCCAACACCTTCTACATCATCGGCACGGTCGCGGGTCCGCATCCCTATCCGATGATGGTACGCGACTTCCAGTCGGTGATCGGCGAAGAATGCCTGATCCAGATGCCCGAGATGACCGGCGGGCAACCCGACGCGGTGATCGCCTGCGTCGGCGGCGGCTCCAACGCCATGGGCATTTTCTATCCCTATCTCGACGTCGCCGGCGTGAGGCTGATCGGCGTCGAGGCGGCCGGTTACGGCCTGGAAACCGGTAGGCACGCCGCGCCGCTCTCCGCCGACAGCCCGGTGGGCGTGCTGCACGGCAACCGCACCTACCTGATGCAGGACGAGCACGGCCAGATCATCGAGACGCACTCGATCTCGGCCGGCCTCGACTATCCGGGCGTCGGCCCCGAGCACGCCTGGTTGAAGGACAGCGGCCGCGCCGAATACGTCGCGGTGACCGACGACGAGGCGCTGGCGGCGTTCCACGCGTTGTGCCGTTTCGAAGGCATCATCCCGGCGCTGGAGTCGTCGCACGCGCTGGCCCATGCCTGCAAGCTGGCTCCGACGCTGGCCAAGGACAAGGTGCTGCTGGTCAATCTCTCCGGCCGCGGCGACAAGGATATGCACACCGTCGCCGAGAAATCGGGAATTCAATTCTGATGTCGCGCATCCAGAAAACCTTCGCCGAACTCAAGCGCCGGGGCCGCTGCGCCCTGATTCCCTTCATCACCGCGGGCGACCCCGATCCCGAACTGACGCTGCCCCTGATGCTGGCGCTGGTCGAGGGTGGCGCCGACATCATCGAGCTGGGCGTTCCCTTCTCCGATCCGATGGCCGACGGCCCGACCATCCAGCGCGCCTCCGAGCGCGCCCTGAAGCGCGGCATGAGCTTGAAGGGCGTGCTCGACCTGGTGCGCCGTTTCCGCGCCGAGAATGCGCTCACGCCGGTGGTCCTGATGGGCTACGCCAACCCGGTCGAGGCCTACGGCGACGCCTTCGCCGCAGACGCCGGTGCGGCCGGAGTCGATGGCGTGCTGATCGTCGATTATCCGCCCGAGGAATGCGTCGAGTTCGCCGCGGCATTGCGCCACGTCGGCATCGATCCGATCTTCCTGCTGGCGCCGACCTCGGTCGCAAAGCGGTTTGCCGAAGTGGCGGCGATCGGCAGCGGCTACATCTATTACGTATCCCTGAAGGGCGTGACCGGCGCCGGCCACGTCGATCTGGACGCCGTGGCGCAGCGCATTCCTGCGATCCGGGAGCAGGTGGGCATGCCGGTCGGCGTCGGCTTCGGCATCCGCGACGGCGAAGCCGCCGCCAGGATCGCGACGGTGGCCGACGCGGTGGTGATCGGCAGCCGGATCATCGAGGAAATCGAAAACTCGCCCAGAGAAGAGGCACCGTCACGGGTGGCCAAGTTCTTGAACGGGATCCGCATGGCGATCGACGGCGCGAGAAAGCAAGCCGGTTGATCGAAGCGCCGCCCCCGCCGCAGGGCCGCCCCAAGGCGGGGGTTTCACTAAATGGAGCCGCGATAGCGGCGAACAACAGTCACCCCCTCCCTTGGGGAGGGGGTTGGGGGGAGGGCCCTTTATATGAGCTGGTTACAAAAGCTTCTACCGCCCAAGATAAAGCGCGCCGAGGGCGCGCACAAGTCGATTCCCGAAGGGTTGTGGTGCAAGTGCCCGGCCTGCGAGGCGGTGCTCTACAGCTCCGACCTCGAAGCAAATCAGAGCGTCTGTCCGAAGTGCCGCCATCACCACCGCCTCCGGGCGCGGCAGCGGCTCGATCTGCTGCTCGACCAGGAAGGGCGTTTCGAGATCGGCGCCGAGGTGATCCCGGTCGATGTCCTGAAGTTCAAGGACAGCAAGCGCTACCCCGACCGCCTGGTCGCCGCCCAGGCCGACACCGGCGAGTCGGACGCGCTGGTGGTGATGCAGGGCGCGATCAAGACGCTGCCCGTGGTGATCGCTTGTTTCGAGTTCGACTTCATGGGCGGTTCGATGGGCTCGGTGGTCGGCGAGCGCTTCGTGCGCGGCGTGAGATGCGCGATCGAGAGCCAGTTGCCGTTCATCTGCATCACTTCCTCGGGCGGCGCGCGCATGCAGGAGGGGCTGTTCTCGCTGATGCAGATGGCCAAGACCACCGCCGCGGTGTCGCTGCTCGGCCAGCAGAAGCTGCCCTTCATCACCCTGCTCACCGATCCGACCATGGGCGGCGTCTCCGCGAGCTTCGCCTTCGTCGGCGACGTGGTGATCGCCGAGCCGGGCGCCCTGATCGGCTTCGCCGGCCCCCGGGTGATCGAGCAAACGGTGCGCGAGACGCTGCCGGAAGGATTCCAGCGCGCCGAATTCCTGCTCGACAAGGGCGCCATCGACATGATCGTGGACCGCCGCGAACTGCGCGACAAGCTCGCCTCCCTGCTTTGCCTGCTCGCGCGCTTGCCGGCGCCGCAATAGTTGTCTCTGCCCGAATCGCTCGCCGCCTGGCTGGCTCATCTCGAGGCGCAGCACCCGCAGGGGTCAGCCGGGATAGCGCTGGGGCTCACCCGCGTCCAGGCGGTCAAGGCCGCACTCTGTCAGAGACAGAGCGTTCCGATCGTCACCGTCGCCGGCACCAACGGCAAGGGCTCGACCTGCGCCATGCTGGAGCGCATTCTCGGCTGCGCCGGCTATCGCGTTGGTCTCTACACCTCGCCCCACCTGCTCTCTTACCGCGAGCGGATTCGGGTGTGCGGCGCCGATATCGACGAGGCGTCGCTGTGTGCCGCATTCGGCCGGGTGGAAGCGGCGCGCCAGGGCTCGGGGAACGTTTCCCTCACCTATTTCGAGTTTGGCACCCTGGCGGCGTGGGAGTGTTTCGCACAACAGCAGGTGGATGTCGTCATCCTCGAAGTCGGGCTGGGCGGCCGGCTCGACGCGGTCAACTGCTACGACGCCGACTGCGCCATCGTCAGCAGTGTGGATATCGACCACACCGACTATCTGGGCAGCACGCGCGAGGCTATCGGCTTCGAGAAGGCCGGCATCTTCCGCGCTGGCCGACCCGCGATCTGCGGCGATTCGACGCCGCCGCAGAGCCTGGTGGCGCACGCGGCGGCGGTCGGCGCCGACCTGCAGGTGATCGGCCGCGACTTCGGCTACCGGAGCCAGGCGGGACAGTGGCAGTTCTGGGGCCGCGCCGGCAAGAAGAGCGGTCTGGCTCACCCGGCGCTACGCGGCGCGCACCAGCTTAGCAATGCCAGTACCGTGCTCTGCGCCCTGGGGACGCTCTCCGAGCGGCTGCCGGTGGCGATGCAGGACATCCGCCGCGGGCTGGCCGAGGTCGAGCTGACCGGACGCTTCGAGGTCTTGCCGGGACGCCCGACGGTGGTGCTCGACGTCGCCCACAATCCCCAGGCGGCGCGTTCGCTCGCCGCCAACCTCGGCGACATGGCTTTCCATCCCCAGACCTGGGCGGTGTTCGGCATGCTGCGCGACAAGGACATCGGCGCCGTGGTGCGCGAGCTCAAGGATCGCGTCACGCGCTGGCTGCCCTGCTCGCTCGAAGGCATCCGCGCCGCGGACGCTGCCCTGCTGACGCGGATACTCGGGGACGAAGGCGTCGCCGGGCCGCTACCGCGGTTCGCGACGCCCGCTGAAGCCTTCCGGCACGCGCGCGAGAGCGCCAACGAAAGTGATAGAATCGTGGTGTTCGGATCCTTCCTCACGGTTGCGGATGTCCTGCGCGAACTGGCGCGAAAGACATGAACTCTATGGCGCAAATCGACCCAGCAGAAGACGGGCAACTGGAGCTAAAAAAGCGCGCGCGGCGCCGCCTGGTCGGCGCCGTTGCGCTGGCCTTGGCCGCCGTCATCGTGCTGCCGATGGTGATGGATCAGGAGCCCAAGCCGCTCACCCAGGACATCCAGATCCGCATCCCCAGCCAGGACACCGCCCTCGCCCGTCCGCTCGCGGCGCCGCCTGCAGCCATGGTTCAGCCCGAGACCGTCAAGTCGCCCGCCGCGCTTGCCGCCCCGGTCGAGCCCGGGGCGGCACCGCCGGTGCCCCCTGCCTCGGGCGCGGCAGCGCCGGCAAAACCCGCTTCCAAGGTGCAGCAGGCGACTGGGGCATCCGATGCCAAGCCTGAGGGCGAGCGCGCCGCGGTGCCGCACGACGCTCAGTGGATTCTCCAGCTGGGGGCCTATGAGGACCAGGCCAACGTTCGGCTGCTGCTGGCGAAACTCAAGGAACTCGGTTATCCGTCCTATACTGAAAAGGTGCAAACCGAGCAGGGTCCGAGAACACGGGTGCGCGGCGGGCCGTTCGCCACGCGCCGCGCCGCCGAAGCGGCCCAGGCGCGCTTGAAGAAGATCGGCGCCGGCGGGCCGCCCGGTGGCGTCGTCGCGCAGAAACAGTAAGGACGCATGACCGGCTTCGATTACCTGGTCCTGACGGTGATCGCTCTGTCTTCCCTGCTGGGTCTGTGGCGCGGCGTGGTGAGCGAGATTCTCGGACTGGCGGCGTGGGTCGTGGCATTTTTCGCCGCGCGCGCCTGGGGCCTCGTCGCCTCGGGCCTGTTGACGGGCTGGATCAGCGAGCCGGCGTGGCGGGCCGCGGCCGGTTTCGCCGCGGTGTTTGTGGCCACGTTGCTGATTTTTGCCGCGGCGCGCTTCCTGCTATCGCGCCTGTTGCGCGCGGTCGGACTTGGGTTTGCGGATCGTTTTCTCGGCGCCTTGTTCGGCATCATGCGCGGCGTGTTTGTGGTGTTGGCGGGGGTGCTGGTCTGCGGCATGACCGCGTTGCCCCGTCAGCCGTGGTGGCGGGAGGCGTCGCTGGCGCCGCCGCTGGAGACGGCGGTGCTGGCGATCAGACCCTGGTTGCCGAAGACGGTGGTGCAACGGATTCGTTACGGATAGGCGGTAGATCATGTGCGGAATTATCGGCGTAGTGGCGACGACACCCGTCAATCAACTGCTCTATGACGGGCTGCAGGTGCTGCAGCATCGCGGCCAGGACGCGGCCGGCATCGCCACGGCCGACGGTGGCCGCTTCCACATGCACAAGGGACCGGGGCTGGTGCGCGACGTCTTCCGCACCCGCAACATGCTGAACCTGGTCGGCAACTGGGGCATCGGGCACTGCCGTTATCCGACCGCCGGCTCGGCCTACAACGCCGCCGAGGCCCAGCCGTTCTACGTCAACTCGCCGTTCGGCCTGACCCTGGCGCACAACGGCAACCTGACCAATACCGCGCAGCTCAAGCAGGACATCTTCCTGCAGGATCTGCGCCACATCAACACCAACTCCGATTCCGAGGTGCTGCTGAACGTGCTGGCGCACGAATTGCAGGCCGCCTCGACCAAGTACCAGGTCGATGCCGAGACCATCTTCAAGGCGGTGGCCGGGGTGCATAGACGGGTGCGCGGCGCCTACGCCGTGGTGGCGATGATCTCCGGCTACGGCCTGCTCGCCTTCCGCGATCCCTACGGCATCCGGCCGCTGGTCATCGGCAAGAACGAGACCGAGGCGGGTTGCGAGTACCTGGTGGCCTCGGAGAGCGTGGCCATCGACACGCTCGGTTTCAAGATCCTGCGCGACGTGGCGCCGGGCGAGGCGGTGCTGATCGACACCCGGGGCAACTTCGTCAGCCGCCAGTGCGCCGAGCGCACCATCCACGCCCCCTGCGCCTTCGAGTTCGTCTATCTGGCCCGGCCCGATTCGCTGATCGACGGCATTTCGGTTTATGAGACGCGGCTCAAGCTGGGCGAATTCCTCGCCGAGAAAATCAGGCACACCCTGCCGCACCTGGTGATCGATACGGTGATGCCCATCCCAGACTCCAGCCGGCCATCGGCGATGGAGTTGGCCAAGCGCCTGAATCTTCCCTATCGCGAGGGCTTCGTCAAGAACCGCTACATCGGCCGCACCTTCATCATGCCGGGGCAGGCGACGAGGCGGAAATCGGTGCGCCAGAAGTTGAACGCCATCGCCCAGGAATTCAAGGGCAAGAACGTGCTCCTGGTCGATGACTCGATCGTCCGCGGCACCACCAGCCAGGAGATCGTGCAGATGGCGCGCGAGGCCGGCGCGCGCAACGTCTATTTCGCCTCGGCGGCGCCGCCGGTGCGCTACGCCAACGTCTATGGCATCGACATGCCGAGCCGCTCCGAACTGATCGCCAGCGGCCGCAGCGACGACGAGATCCGCCGCGAGATCGGCGCCGACGCCCTGATCTACCAGGATCTGGACGGGCTGAAGGCGGCGCTGCACGCGGTCAATCCGAGCATCAGCTGCTTCGAGACCTCCTGCTTCGACGGCAATTACATCACCGGCGACGTCACCCGCGAGTACCTGTCTAGCATCGAATCGGCGCGCCGCGACGGCGCCGCCCATTCCGACGACGACGGCGAGGGCGCCCAGCTCGACCTCAATCTGGTGACCTCGCAGTGAACCGGGGAGCTGACGCATGAACGAAGATTTCCAGCTGGAAACGCTGGCGGTGCGCGCCGGGCAGCAGCGCAGCCAGTTCAACGAGCATTCCGAGGCGCTCTACCTGACCTCCAGCTTCGTCTTCGACAGCGCCGCCCAAGCTGCGGCGCGCTTCTCAGGCGAGGAGCCGGGCAACGTCTATTCGCGCTTCACCAATCCCACGGTGAGCATGATGCAGGACCGCCTGGCGGCGCTCGAGGGCGCCGAGGGCTGCGTCGCCACCGCCTCGGGCATGGCCGCGATCCTGGCGATGGTGATGGGCTTGCTGAAGGGGGGCGAACACATCGTCGCCTCGCAGAGCATTTTCGGTTCGACCCAACAGTTGTTCGGCAACATCCTGCCGAAGTTCGGCGTCGCCGCCACGCTGGTCGTCGGCACCGATCCCGCCGCGTTCCGCGCCGCACTCCTGCCCAACACCAGGCTGGTGTTCATCGAGACGCCCTCGAATCCGCTCACCGAGGTGTTCGACATCGCCGCCATCGCCGAGGTCGCGCACGCCGCGGGCGCGCTGCTGGCGGTGGACAACTGCTTCTGCTCGCCGGCGCTGCAACTGCCCTTGCGGCTCAACGCCGATCTGGTGATCCACTCCGCCACCAAGTACCTCGACGGCCAGGGCCGCGTACTGGGCGGCGCGGTGCTGGGCGGCAAGGCCCTGACCGACGAGGTATTCAAGTTCCTGCGCACCACCGGCCCGACGCTCTCGGCGTTCAACGCCTGGGTCATCCTGAAGGGCCTGGAGACGCTGAAGATCCGCATGCAGGCGCAGTCGGCCAACGCCCTGGCGGTGGCGCAGTGGCTGGAGGCCCAGCCGCAGGTGCAACGCGTCTTCTACCCGGGCCTGCCCTCGCATCCGCAGCACGCGCTGGCGATGCGCCAGCAGGCCAGCGGCGGCGCCATCCTGTCCTTCGAAGTCAAGGGCGGGCGCGAGTCCGCCTGGCGCGTCGTTGACCATTGCCGCTTGCTGTCGATCACCGCCAATCTCGGCGACACCAAGACCACCATCACCCATCCGGCCAGCACCACCCACGGCCGCATCAGCCCGGAGGCGCGCGCCGCCGCCGGCATCGGAGAGGGCCTGCTGCGCGTTGCGGTGGGGCTGGAGGCGGTCAGCGACATCGAGGCCGATCTGGCGCGCGGCCTGGCCTAGAGGCGGCAGTGGGCTGGGGCGGCCGGCCGAGGATAGTTCCCATTGCCCTAATCCGTATAACTATCTATCATACCTCTGGTCGGCGCGTGTCCTGTGCCGCCAGTCAGACGGAAGAGAGATCGTGAACCGGATCGACCGTAAGCTGTTGCGGGATCTTTTCGTGGTGGTGGCGTTGAAACTCGTCGTCCTATCCGTTCTGTGGTTCGTCTTCGTACGCGATCAGCGGGTGAGCGTGGATGCCGGGCGGGTCGCCGCACTCATGACCTCACCGGCAGCCTCCCAGGGAGAAGACCATGGTCAATGAGCAACTCGTCGATCTGTCGCGGCTGCAGTTCGCCGTCACCGCGCTCTACCACTTCCTGTTCGTGCCTCTGACCCTGGGCATGGTCTGGCTGCTGGTGATCATGGAGAGCGTCTATGTGATGACCGGCAAGACCATCTACCAGGACATGACGCGCTTCTGGGGCAAGCTGTTCGGCATCAACTTCGCGCTCGGCGTCACCACCGGCATCACCCTGGAGTTCCAGTTCGGCACCAACTGGGCCTACTATTCCCACTATGTCGGCGACGTCTTCGGCGCGCCGCTGGCGATCGAGGGGCTGATGGCGTTCTTTCTCGAATCGACCTTCATCGGCCTGTTCTTCTTCGGCTGGGAGCGGCTGAGCAAGCAGAAGCATCTGCTGGTCACGCTGCTGATGGCGGTCGGTACCAATCTGTCGGCGCTGTGGATCCTGATCGCCAACGGCTGGATGCAGAATCCGGTGGGTGCCGCGTTCAACACCACCACGATGCGCATGGAACTGGTGGATTTCTGGGCCCTGGTGTTCAACCCCGACGCCCAGGCCAAGTTCGTCCATACCGTATCGGCCGGCTACCTCACCGGCGCGATGTTCGTGCTGTCGATCTCGGCCTGGTATCTGCTCAAGGGCCGCAACGTCGAGTTCGCCAAGCGCAGCTTCCGCATCGCCGCCGCCTTTGGCCTGGCCAGCGCCTGCTCGGTGATCGTCCTGGGCGACGAGTCGGGTTACACCGTGGGCGCGGCGCAGCAGACCAAGATGGCGGCGATCGAAGCGATGTGGCAGACCGAGCCGGCGCCTGCCCCGTTCACCCTGCTCGCCTGGCCAGACCAGGCCAAGGAGAAGAACGACTGGGCGGTCAAGATTCCCTGGGTGATGGGCCTGATCGGCACGCGCTCGATCAGCAAGCAGATTCCCGGCATCGAGGAGATCAAGGGGCGCAACCGTATCCGCATCGTCTCCGGCATCAAGGCGGTGACGGCACTCACGGCGCTGCGCGAGAACCCGCAGGACGCCGCGGCGAAGCAGGAATTCGAGCGCCACCAGACCGATCTGGGCTTCGGCCTGCTGCTCAAGAAATACGTCGCCCCGGTCGCGGCTGCGACGCCCGCGGACATCCAGAGAGCGGTGGATTCGACCGTGCCGCGCGTGGCGCCGATGTTCTGGAGTTTCCGCATCATGGTGGGCCTGGGCTTCGCGATGCTGGCGCTGTTCGCGCTGTCCTTCTGGAGCACGGTCAAGGTCGAGTGCGTGCAAAAGCCCTGGCTGCTGAAGTGGGCGCTGTGGATGCTGCCGGTACCCTGGATCGCCTGCGAACTGGGCTGGTTCGTCGCCGAGTACGGCCGCCAGCCCTGGACCATCTACGGCGTGTTGCCCACCGACCTGTCGGTGTCGACGCTCAGCGCCGCCAACCTGTATGGCTCGCTGGCCGGATTCGTGGCCTTCTACACGGCCTTGCTGATCGTCGAGATGTACCTGATGGTCAAGTTCGCGCGCCAGGGTCCGGGCAGCCTCGGCACCGGCCGCTACGACCAAGAAGCCGGCGCTCACGCCTGAAGCCGAGGAGAAGACCATGTTCGACTATGCGACCCTGAAGCTCATCTGGTGGCTGCTGGTGGGCGTGCTGCTCGTCGGCTTCGCCGTCATGGACGGCCACGACATGGGGGTGGGCACGCTGCTGCCCTTCGTCGGCCGCAACGACCTAGAACGTCGCGTCGTGATCAATACCGTCGGTCCCCACTGGGACGGCAACCAGGTCTGGTTCATCACCGGCGGCGGCGCGATCTTCGCGGCCTGGCCGCTGGTCTATGCCACCGCCTTCTCGGGCTTCTACTGGGCGATGATGGCGGTGTTGTGGGCGCTATTCTTCCGGCCCGTGGGCTTCGACTACCGCAGCAAGATCCACAACGCCGCCTGGCGCAGCACCTGGGACTGGGGCCTGTTCGTCGGCGGCGCGGTGCCGCCGCTGATCTTCGGCGTGGCCTTCGGCAATCTGCTCCAGGGCGTGCCCTTCGGCTTCGACAGCAACATGGTGTCCACCTATACGGGTAGCTTCTGGCAGCTGCTCAATCCGTTTGCGCTGCTCTGCGGCGTGGTCAGCACGGCGATGATCACGCTCCACGGCGCCGTCTATCTGGTGCATCGCACCGAGGGCGACATTCAGCGCCGCGCCAGGGGTGCCACCTTCCTCTTCGGCGCGCTGCTGCTGCTCTGCTTCACCGGCGCCGGCCTGTGGCTGGCTCACGGCATCGACGGTTACGTCATCACCTCGGCGGTCGACGCCTCGGCCCCGTCCTCGCCCCTTGGCAAGACCGTGGTGCGCGAGGCCGGCGCGTGGCTCGCAAACTATCGCAAGGCACCGGCGACGCTGGCGCTGCCGGCGCTGACCTACGCCGGTGTCGTGGCGGCCGGCTTCCTGGTCAGCGGCCGCCGCACCGCCCTGGCCTTCGTTGCCTCGGCGCTGGCGATCGCCGGCGTGATCGCGACCGCGGGCGCCTCGATGTTTCCCTTCCTGATGCCGTCCTCGACCATGCCCGATGCCAGCCTCACGGTGTGGGACAGCGTCTCCAGCCATCTGACGCTGGCGATCATGTTCTGGACGACGCTGATCTTCATGCCCCTGATCATTTTCTACACCTCCTGGGCCTACCGGGTGATGGCGGGCAAGGTGACCGAAGCGCAGATCCGCGCCAACGAGCACGGCGCCTACTGAGCGGCGACCGGATCCATCTCATTCAAGACCAAGGAGGACACGATGTGGTACTTCGCCTGGGTTCTCGGTATCGGTTTCGCCGTGCTGCTGGCGATACTCAACGCGATGTGGGGCGAGAACGCCGAAGCGCGGGAGGAGGCCGGCAGCGGCAAATAAGCGAGCGGTAAACGCGGCGAGCTGTTACACTGCGCGCCGCGTGGCCTCCCCATCAGTCTGTTTGTCGCGCGCCGCGATTAGATTCTCTTTCCGCGTCCTACCCCGTAAGCGATTTCGTCCAGACTGGTGCGTGCCATGCATGCAGGGCGGATTCCAGGAGTCATTCCATGAGCTTTTCCCAACTCGGCCTATCCGCCGAAATTCTGCGCGCCATTGCCGATCAGGGCTACGACACGCCCACCCCGATCCAGGCCCGGGCGATTCCCGTCGTCCTGGCCGGCCGCGACCTGATGGCGGCGGCCCAGACCGGCACCGGCAAGACCGCCGGCTTCACCCTGCCCATCCTGCAACTGCTCACTACCCGCGCGGCCACTTCAAAGGCCAAGCCGCGCGTGCTGGTCCTGACCCCGACGCGCGAACTGGCGGCGCAGGTGGAGGAGAGCGTGCGCACCTACGGCCGCCATCTACCGCTCAAGTCGCTGGCGATATTCGGCGGCGTCGGCCTGGTGCCGCAGATCCGGGCACTGAAAGCCGGCGTCGATATCCTGGTGGCCACCCCCGGCCGGCTGCTCGACCACCTCAACCAGCGGAACGCCGATCTCTCCGGGGTCGAGATCCTGGTCCTGGACGAGGCCGACCGCATGCTCGACATGGGTTTCATCCCCGACATCCGCAAAATCATCGCGCTGCTGCCGAAGCAGCGGCAGACGCTGTTTTTCTCGGCGACCTTCTCCGACGACATCCGCGCCCTGGCGGCGGGCTTCCTGCATGACCCGCAGCTGGTCGAGGTGGCGAGCCGCAACGCCACGGCCGACAACGTCGTGCAGCGCGTCTATCACGTCGACAAGGCCAGGAAGCGCGACCTCCTGATCCAGCTGATCAAGGAGCACAACTGGCACCAGGTGCTGGTGTTCACCCGCACCAAGCACGGCGCTAACACCCTGGCCGAGAAGCTGGAGGGCGCCGGCATTCGCTCCGCGGCGATCCACGGCAACAAGAGCCAGGGCGCGCGCACCAAGGCGCTGGCCGACTTCAAGAGCCTGAAGCTCCACGCCCTGGTGGCCACCGACATCGCCGCGCGCGGCCTGGACATCGACCAGTTGCCGCACGTGGTGAACTATGAGCTGCCCAACGTGCCGGAAGACTACGTGCATCGCATCGGCCGCACCGCCCGCGCCGGCGCCAGCGGCCAGGCGGCGTCCTTGGTGTGCGTAGACGAGCACGGCTTGTTGCGCGACATCGAGCGCCTGCTGAAGCGCGACATCGAGAAGGTGGCGGTGCCCGGTTTCGAGCCCGATCCCTCGATCCGCGCCGAGCCGATCGAAAACGGCCGCCGCGGCCAGTCCCGGCCTGCCGCCGGGGCGCGCAGCGGTCAGCGCAGTCCGGGCGGCAATCGCGGCCAGGCTGCGCGCGGCGGCGCCCCGCGCCAGAATGCTACGAGCCACCACTCCGGTTTCCGGGGCAGGTAGTACCGCGTCCCTAGGCTGAAGTCCCGATCACTTCGAGCAGCGCGGCACCGTAGCGCGCCGCCTTCGCCTCGCCGATGCCGCCGATCCGCAGCAGCGCCGCCGGGCTGTCCGGCTTGGCCTCGGAGAGCTGGCGCAGCGTCTTGTCGTGAAGGATGACGTAGGCCGGCACGCCCTGCTCGCGCGCCAGCTCGGCGCGCCAGGCGCGCAGCGTCTGGTAGAGCGGATCGTCTGCGGTCTGGGCCGACGCGCCCTGGCGCGGCGCTCTCTTGCCTTGCTCCTGCCGGCGCAGCATCAGCGTTGCCTCGCCCTTCAGGACCGGTCGCGCCGCCTCGGTCAGCGTCAGGCCGCCGTGGCGCTGGGCATCGGCGTGGAGCAGGCCGGCGGCGAGCAACTGGCGGGCCACGGCGCGCCAGCCGACGTCATCGAATTCGGCGCCGACGCCGAAGGTCGGCAGTTGCTGGTGGCCGAACTGCGCGACCTTCTCGGTCTGCCGACCGCGCAGCACGTCGATCAGGTGGCCGGCACCGAAGCGCTGGCCGGTGCGCAGTGCCGCCGAGAGCAGTTTCTGCGCCGCCACCGTGCCGTCCCAGAGCTGCGGCGGATCGAGGCAGGTATCGCAGTTGCCGCAGGCGGTCGTCGTCTCGCCGAAATAGTTGAGCAGCAGCACGCGGCGGCAGCCCGCCGTCTCGCAATAAGCCAGCATGGCGTCGAGCTTCTGGCGTTCGATGCGCTTTTGCTCATCGGGTGCCGCCGATTCGTCGATGCGCATCCCGTGGACCACCACGTCGTTCAGGCCGTAGGTCATCCAGGCCTCGGCCGGCTCGCCGTCGCGGCCGGCCCGGCCGGTCTCCTGGTAGTAGGCTTCGAGGCTCTTGGGCAGGTCGAGATGGGCGACGAAGCGCACGTCGGGCTTGTCGATGCCCATGCCGAAGGCGATGGTCGCGACCATCACGATGGCATCAGAGCGGACGAAGCGCTGCTGGTTTTGGCGCCGATCTTCCGCGCTCATGCCGGCGTGGTAGGGCAGAGCGCTGAAACCCTGGCCGGCGAGCCAGCTCGCCGTCTCGTCAACCTTCTTGCGCGACAGGCAATAGACGATGCCGGCCTCGTTGCGGTGCTCGGCCAGGAAGTCCTGCAACTGCTTGCGCGGCTGCCCGATGCCGCGCGGCACGATGGTGTAGCGGATGTTGGGGCGGTCGAAACTGGCGACGAAGGTTCGCGCCGCGGCCAGGCCGAGCCGCGACCTGATCTCGCTCTGCGTCAGGCTGTCGGCGGTGGCGGTCAGGGCGACGCGCGGCACCCGCGGATAGCGGCCGGCGAGCGCCGACAACTGGAGGTATTCGGGACGGAAATCGTGACCCCACTGCGACACGCAGTGCGCTTCGTCGATGGCGAACAGGGAGACACGCCCCGTTCCGACCAGCCGGTCGAGGAGCGTCAGGAAGCGCTCGGTCATCAGCCGCTCCGGCGCGACGTAGAGCAGGTCGAGTTCGCCTGCCAGCAGTCGCCGCTCGGTCGCCGCGGCGGTCTCGAAGTCCTGCGATGAGTTCACGAACGCGGCGCGCACGCCGGCCTGCAGCAGGGCATCGACCTGGTCCTGCATCAGCGCGATCAGCGGCGAGACGACGATGCCGCAGCCGGGCCGGAGCAGGGCCGGAATCTGGTAGCAGAGCGACTTGCCGCCGCCGGTCGGCATCAGCACCAGGGCGTCGTTGCCGGCGACCAGGTGATCGACGACCTCGGCCTGGGCGCCGCGAAAGCCGGCGTAGCCGAACACCGAGCGGAGCAGATCGAGCGCGCTGGGCACGTTTGGCCTATGCCGCCGGCGGCCAGGGGAGGGCGCGGCAGCCTTGTTCGTCGCCGGCGAGGTAGCTGCCGCCCTCGTACCAGTCGCCGAGCACCCAGCGCTCGCAACGATGGCCGTCGACGAGCAGTTCATGGCGCGCCCGGCGATGGGTGTGACCGTGGATCAGGCGAGGATAGCCGTTGGCGCGCAGCAGCCCTGCGACGGCAGCGTCATTGACGTCCATGATCGCGGCGGCCTTGACCCGCTTCTCCGCCTCGCTCTTGTCGCGCAGCGCCTCGATCTG
The DNA here is from genome assembly GCA_035530135.1 of Rhodocyclaceae bacterium. GTDB lineage: Bacteria > Pseudomonadota > Gammaproteobacteria > Burkholderiales > Rhodocyclaceae > CAIYYX01. The sequence continues at coordinate 26,884 of DATKVJ010000008.1, forward strand.
GGCGCGGCGCTCGGCCAGCGGTTGCGCCAGGAAGTCATCGCGCCAGCTTTGGCTGCGCACCCTGTCCCGAAATCGCTGGTAGTCGATGTCGTCGGTGCATAGCGTGTCGCCGTGGAGCAGCAGCGTCGGGGTGCCGGCGATGATTACCCGGTGCGGCTCATCGAGCAGGCTCACCCCGCTGGCGCGGGAAAAGTCCGGTCCGATCAGGAAATCGCGGTTGCCCCTGATGAGGAACAGCCTCGTACCTCGTTCGGCGAGCCGCTTCAGCGCGGCGGCGACCTTCGCGTTGAAGGGCTCGTCCAGGTCGTCGTCGCCGGCCCAGTATTCGAACAGGTCGCCGAGGATGTAAATTGCGCCGGCCTGCGCCGCCGGACCGACGAGAAAGTCCGCGAATAGCTGGGCGATAGCGGGCCGGGTGGGGCACAGGTGCAAATCCGAGACGAACAGCGCGGCGGGCATGCCACGCTCCCCTTCAGACGACCTCGGCGCGTTCGATGATCACGTCCTCGGCCGGCACGTCCTGATGGAAGTGCTTGCTTCCGGTCCTGACGCCCTTGATCTTATCCACCACGTCCATGCCTTCGACCACTCTGCCGAAGACGCAATAGCCCCAGCCGTTGCCCGAAGGCGCCGTGTGGTCGAGGAAGGCGTTGTCGGCGACGTTGATGAAGAACTGCGCGGTGGCCGAGTGCGGGTCGGAGGTGCGCGCCATGGCGATGCTGCCGCGGCTGTTCTTGAGGCCGTTTTCCGCCTCGTTCCTGATCGGCTCCCGGCAAGGCTTCTGCTCCATGTTCGGGCTGAAACCGCCGCCCTGGATCATGAAGCCGTCGATCACCCGGTGGAACAGGGTGTTGTCGTAGTGACCGGCCTCGATGTAGGCGAGGAAATTGGCGGCGGTCTCAGGCGCGCGTTCGGCATCGAGTTCGATGCCGATGATGCCGTGATTGGTGTGCAGCTTGATCATGGGAGGTTTCCTAGTTTTGGGACTTCTTCTCGGACAGGAGCTTCACCGACTCGATGATCACCGGCTTGGTCGGCACGTCCTGGAACATGCCGGCGTTGCCGGTCGGCAGCTTGCCGATCTTCTGGACGATGTCGAAGCCCTGGGTGACCCGCCCGAACACCGCATAGCCCCAGGCGCTGCCGGAGGGCGCCTTGAAATCGAGGAAGGCGTTATCGGCGAGATTGATGAAGAACTGCGCGGTGGCGGAATTGGGGTCGGAAGTGCGGGCCATGGCCAGCGTGCCGGCGGTGTTCTTCAGGCCGTTGTCGGCCTCGTTGATGATCGGCGCCCGGGTGGCCTTCTGCTTCATGTCCGGCGTGAAGCCGCCGCCCTGGATCATGAAGCCGTCGATCACGCGATGGAAAACGGTGCCGTTGTAGAAGCCGTCCTTCACGTATTGCAGGAAGTTGGCCGCGGTCTTGGGCGATTTGTCGGCATAGATTTCGGCGACGATCCTGCCCTGGTTGGTCTCGATCTCGACCACCGGATTGGCGGCGAGCGCGGAGATGCTGAGGGTCAGGCCGGCGGCCAGGAGGAGCAATCTGTTCATGGGTTTTCCCAGGGTTGAGGGGTGGTCAGCGTGACGGGCCGCGGGTCGCAGCCGCCGCCAGGCACCAATCATGCTGCGCCTTCGTAGGCGATTTTCCAGCGTCCGTCTTCCTTAAGCCAATACTGGCGCTTCTTCATCACGTTGGAGAGGTTGTTGCTGCGGTAGACCTGGTCGAAGGTGACGACGACCATCGGTTCCTTGCCGGGGTTGCGGAACATGCTGAGGTTTTCCGCCGAGACCTTGATCCAGGTCTTGCTGCGATTGATCAGACGCTTCTTCGCCGACCACTGGGCGAGGTTCTCGCCGTCGGCGCTGAATTTCTTCGAGTAGTGGGAGAGGTAGCGATTGACGTCGAGGCTCTCCCAGTCGGTCTGCCACTGCGCGATTTCCTTCTCGAGCGCCGCCCGCTCGGCGTGCCAATCGTCGAGCGACAGCCATTCGATGCTGTCGCTGATGATCACCGGGGTCAGTCCGATCTGCAGATCCTTGGAGATCGCGTCGAGATCCTGGTTGGCCAGCACCACGCAGCCGTCGGAATCCCTGGGCGGACGCGAGTAGGTGTAGGAGGGCGTGCCGTGCAGCCAGATGCCGTGTCCGTTGCGCCCGTGAAGTTTGTCCCATTCGTTGGGATAGCTGATCGGGAAGGCGCCGCTGCCGTACAAGTCGCTGAGTGTCCGGGGCGACAGGCTGCTGGTGACGTGGTATACGCCGATGGGCGTTTTCATGTCGCCCTCGCGCTTCTTGTCGGCGCCGAGCTTGCCCTGGGTGATGTAATAGTCGGCGACAAAACGCGGCGTGCCCTTGTCGTTCTGATAGAGGTAAAGGCGGGATTTCTGAGTGTCTACGACAATGGCGTACTTCTGGTCCGGCGGCATCTGCAGCAGGTAGCGCGGCACGTAGTTGGCGCGCGGCTTGTCGTGGTAGCCCTTGAGTCGGACGATGGCCTCGTCGCGCAACTGTGCCAGCTTCCCCGCCGGGGCGTTGGAAATGTTGCCGAAGGTACTGATCGGGCCGGCGCGCGCAAGCAGCAGATCGCCCTTGATCAGGTAGGTGAGACGGAACTTCGGATAAGCCTTGATCAGCGCGTCGGCCTGTTCCAGGGCGACGTCGAGGTGATTCTGTTCGATCTGCTCGAAGATGCGCGACAGCAGCGGCTCGGGGCCTGGGACCTGGTGATCGAGGTGGGCCGGCTGGGCGGCGGTCGCCGGCCCAAAGGCCAGCAGACAGAAGGCCGCCGCGATCACCCGCCGCAGCCCGATGCCGATCCGGCCCATCGTCGTCCCCGGGTGCCGCCAATCCCCCCTCATTTGCCGATCCGTTCCTGCTGGATCAGCCATTTTCCGCCGTGCTTGACCAGCACGATCACCTTGTTGCTGCTGGTCTTGAACGAGGCGGAGCGGTAGTGCTGGCGGAACCTGGCGACGGCGCGTCCGGCACCGTCGGTGGTGATGCGCAGATGTTCGATGCCGACCTGGATCTGCCCAGGCTTGTTGATGCGCATGGCCCTTTCCCTCTCCCAGGCGGCACGGCTCATGCCCCTCGGCGTCTTGAAGTCCGTGGCGTAGAAGGCGAGATAGGCCTTGACGTTCTTTCTCGACCAGGCCTGGGCCCAGGCCTCCAGCACTCGGTCCACCTTGGCGTCGGCGGCGGGCAAGGGCTTGGCTTCGACCGGCTTCGCCGCCACGATCGGTGCGGCTGCAGGCTTCGCAGCGGCGGGCTTGGTTTCGGTCGGCTTCGAGCCCGCGGGCTTGGCCGCAATCGGCGGGGGCCCGACGGGCTTGGCCGGCGGCGTGGCGACAGCGACGGCGATCCCGGGCGTCTTGGCTACCGGCTGGCCGGGACGGGTCGGTGTGCTCATCAGTTCGTGGATCAAGGCCAGCTTGGTTTGGGCGCTGGTGTTGGAGGAGTCGATCTGCAGCGCCTTGTCGTAGGCCTGGCTCGCCATGCGGGCGTAAATGTCGCCCAGATTCTCGCGCGCCGTGGCGTAGGAGGGGTTGGTGCGGATGGCTGCCTCCAGCGCCTGCCTGGCCTTGTCGTACTGCTTTTGCTGGGCGTAGATGACGGCGAGGTTGTTGTAGGGCTCGGGTAGTTCGGGATAATCCTCGGTGAGTTTGGTGAATACCGCGATCGCCTCCTGGTTGCGGTTCATCTCCGTGAGGATCAGGCCCTTGAGGAAGCGGCCCTGGGCGTCCTTGGGGTGACTGGTCAGATACTGGTTGGCCTTCTCCAGCGCCTCGGCCTGCTGGCCCTGCTTCAGCAGGCGGGAAGCGTCCTGGAGTTCGTCGGCCCGGACCGGCAGGGCGAGCACCGCGAACGCGAAGCAGGCGACGATGGCGAGCGGATAGCCGAGGCGGATCAGGGGGCGGCTCAGGGTGCAGGCAATGCGGCGGCTTAAGCTCATGTTATACTGGGTTCCAGCGCGGATTCGGGTGCGATTCAGTCCGCGATTCTAGCAAGAAGGCGATCGCCTCCACAACACGAAATAGCGGCAGTTTCTCCCGTTTCTCAAGGAGATGCCTGCCCCGCCGCCCGCCAGGCCCGAGATGCTGAAAATCCACAACACGCTGACCCGCCGGAAACAGGCGTTCGTTCCGATCGAGCCCGGCAGGGTCCGGATGTACGTCTGCGGCATGACCGTCTACGATTACTGCCACATCGGGCACGCCCGCGTCCTGGTGGTGTTCGACATGGTGGCGAGCTGGCTGCGGACGATCGGCTACCAGCTGACCTACGTGCGCAACATCACCGACATCGACGACAAGATCATCCGCCGCGCCGCCGAGAATGGCGAGAGCATCCGCCAGCTCACCGATCGCTTCATCGGTGCCATGAACGAGGACGCCGCCGCCCTGGGCGTTCTGAAGCCCGACTTCGAGCCGCGCGCCACAGAATTCGTGGCCGAGATGCAGACGATGATCGCGGCGCTGGAGGACAAGGGCTACGCCTACCTCGCGGCGAACCGCGACGTCTGCTACTCGGTCAGGAAGTTCAAGGGCTACGGCAAGCTCTCGGGCAAGTCGCTGGAGGATCTGCGCGCCGGCGAGCGCGTCGACGTTGCCGAGGGCAAGCAGGATCCGCTCGACTTCGTGCTCTGGAAGCACGTCAAGCCGGAAGAGCCGGCGGAGGCGCGGTGGCCCTCGCCCTGGGGCGAGGGCCGGCCGGGCTGGCACATCGAATGCTCGGCGATGAGTTCAAGGCTGCTCGGAAACCACTTCGACCTCCACGGCGGCGGCCAGGATCTGCAGTTTCCCCATCACGAGAACGAGATCGCCCAGAGCGAGGGCGCGCATGGCGGGACCTTCGTCAATTACTGGATGCACAACGGCTTCGTGCGCATCGACGACGAGAAGATGTCGAAATCGCTGGGCAACTTCTTCACCATCCGCGACGTGATCAAGCGCTACGACGCCGAGGTGCTGCGCTTCTTCATCCTGCGCGCCCACTATCGCAGCCCGCTCAAATACTCCGACGCCCATCTCGACGACGCGAGGCAGGCGCTGACCCGGCTGTACACGGCGCTGAAGAACGTGCCGACCGAGGCCGCGGCGATCGACTGGGAAGACCCTCACCCGGCGCGCTTCAAGGCGGCGATGGACGACGACTTCAACACGCCGGAAGCCATCGCCGTGCTCTTCGAACTGGCCAATGACGTCAACCGCAGCCGGGACGCGAAGCTGGCTGGCCAGTTGAAGGCGCTGGCCGGGGTGCTCGGCCTGCTCGCGCGGGATCCGGCCGGATTCCTGCAAGCCTCGCCCGCTGCTGGACCATCCACCGAGGACGTAGAGGCGAAGATCGCCGCCCGGGTCGCCGCCAGGCAGGCCAGGGATTATCCCGCAGCCGATCGCATCCGCGCGGAACTGCTGGCGATGGGCATCGTGCTGGAGGATACGGCGCAGGGCACGGTTTGGCGAAGGGCCTGAGCCCAGGGCGTATTCTCAATGGGCCTTCGTGGCGCCCTTGTTCAGCAAGGGGCAGCACTCCAGCGATTGTCCGTCACACTCGCACGGTCTTGCCTTTAGGCGGCGGCACATCGAGCAGAATAGGGATTCCACATTCCTGACGCTCGAGGGGAAAGGCTGGGCATGCCGGCTTCTGCTCAGTCCCGTGGTCAGGCGGTGGAGGTGCTGGGACATGTAGCGGATCGAAGCCGGCAGGACCGGATCGTCCGCCCAATTCCGGCTGATCAAGGCAACCCGCTCCAAGTGCTCCCTCAACCCGACTTTAGTCATAGCCGAAGGGTATTCCCTGATATTTCGCTTGTCAATGCAATAATATATTGATATTTAAACATTTAATGTCTGATAGACAGCGACTGGCGGCGATCGGGCCGCAATGGGAATTGCTTTCCGCTGGTCCCCGTGCCGCTGGGAGCCGCCGAAATCATGGCAGAATGGCAGCGACGCCATGAAGACACGTACCCTTTACCTCCCGCTCGGGCGCCTGCTGCCGGGCATGGTCGCCGCTGCCGACATCCACGGCAAGCAGGGGGAGAAACTGCTGCCCGCCGACTGCATTCTTGATGAATCCCAGATCGAAAGCCTCCGGCGGCGTTCGGTCAGGTCCGTGGTCGTGAGGGTTCCGGACGAGCGCGACGACGCGACGGTCTGCCGCGAGATAGAGGCGGCGGAACTGCGCCTCGCCCATATTTTCCGTGGCGTCGGCAGCGAGGCGCGCGTGGACTTGCAGCGGGCGGTGGCCGCCTACCGGCGCAAGCAGCTGGCATGAACGGCGTCTCCCTCGACGAAATCCTGTCCCGGGTCACGGCATTGCCGACCCTGCCTGAGGTTGCACGTTACCTCATCGCCACGATCGACGACGAAAGCTCGGATGCCGACAGTCTGGTGCAGCACCTCAATACCGACCCATCCGTGGTCGTCCGCATTCTGGCGGCGGCGAATTCGAGCGCCCTCGCTCTGCGCACCCGCATCGACTCGATGCGACAGGCGATCCTGGTCCTCGGTCTCAAGGAAATCCGCAGCATCACGCTGGCAACCGCGATGATCGAACGGCTCAATATCGGCTCCGCTGCCTTCGATCCGCGCGTGCTATGGCGCCATAGCTTGGGGGTGGCGATATGTGCCCGCGCCATCGCCGAGGATCTCGGCTATAACGCGGAGGCCGCGTTTACAGCCGGCCTGTTGCACGACATCGGGCAGATGCTGTTGTTCGCTGCCGCGCCGGAATTGTTCGAGGAGGCTCTGCGCCGGAACCGAGATCTCGACGAGCCGATCGTTGAGGCGGAGCAAACCGTGTTCGGATTCGACCACGCCTTGGCCGGCGCCGAGTTGGTCCGGCACTGGCGCCTGCCCGCCGAGATCGCCGACGGCATCGGGGGGCATCATGATCCGGAGAGCGGTCACTTCGGCGAGATGGGCGACCTGATCCATGTCGCCGAAGCGCTCAGCCACGCCCTTGACCTCGAGGCCCTGCCGGACAACAGGGTGCCGGCATTGTCTGCGCTCGCCTGCGCCAGGCTGGGTATCGAATGGACGGACTTTTCACCGCGGCTGGCCGATATCGAAGCCGCTTACGACGAAATCCTCCTGGCCCTGAACCTTCATTGACGGCTGCTGCGGGTCAGGGTTCGAGACGGGCTGCCCGGCCGCTCCCGAAGCATGACAGCGGCGGTGGCTCGTTATACACTGCGGCGGCGATCCGGAATGGCTGGCCGGTCCCGCGCGGACGGCGAGCTCGTTTCGATTGCCCGGGATGTTTGCCCGGTTTTTGAAAACTAAAATATCGGAGGAGCGCATGAAGAGGAGCATGAAGAGGAGCGGAATGGTGGCAGCGGCAGCCCTGTTTGCCGTCAGCCTGCCCGGGCTTGCGGCGGCCGGAAGCGGCGACGACTTCCACGGCGCGGCGGCAACCAAGGCGCAGTATGGAGTCATTTTTCAACTGGACTCCGGCGGCAACGCAGCGATCAAGAAGACGCTGAACAACATCGAGAATATCTTGCACGACCCCCGCCTAGCCAAGAAGCTCAAGGTGGAACTGATCGCCAACAGTCACGGCTTCGACGTGTACGTCAAGAACAACGGCTTCGAGGACAAGCTGAGGCACTTGCAGCAGCAGGGCGTGATTCTGGCGCAATGCAACAACACGCTGAAGGAGCTCAAGGTGAGCCGCAACGACCTCTATCCGTTCATCAGCATCGTCCCCTCGGGTATGGGCGAGATCACGATACGGGAAGGCGAGGGCTGGGCCTATATCCACCCCGCGGCGCCCAACCCGAACCGGCTCTGAGCGTCACCGCGTGAATTCCGATGCGCGCGCAGCGCATCGGGGGGCCGAAGGCCCGCCGCGCGGATAGCGCAAGGATTCGCGAAGAAGTCCTTTCGGTTGTGGCTCCGGCCGCGGCTGCGCCGCTTAACGCTCGCTGCGCTCGGTTAGCCTACGCCGCAAGCTCAAGGACTCGCGAAGAAGTCCTTGACCTTGTCCATCCAGGACTTGGCGCGGGGATTGTGGTGGCCGGCGTCGGTCTGGTTGATGGCCTCGAACTCGCGCAGCAGCTCCTTCTGGCGCTCGGTCAGGTTCACCGGCGTTTCCACCACGACGTGACAGAGCAGGTCGCCGTGGCTGATGCTGCGCACGCCCTTGATGCCCTTGCCGCGCAGCCGGAACACCTTGCCGGTCTGCGTCTCCGCCGGAATCTTGAGGCGCGCCACGCCTTCCAGGGTCGGGATCTCGATTTCGCCGCCCAAGGCGGCCGAGGCGAAGCCGACCGGCATTTCGCAATGCAGGTCGTCGTGATCGCGCTGGAAAACCGCGTGCGCCTTCAGGTGGATCTGCACGTAGAGATCCCCGGGCGGACCGCCATTGACGCCGTGCTCGCCCTCGCCCGAGAGGCGGATGCGATCGCCCTCGTCGATGCCGGCGGGGATCTTCACCGACAGCGTCTTGTGCTGCTTGACGCGGCCGGCGCCGTGGCAGCTGGTGCAAGGCTCGGCGATGAAGCGGCCGGTGCCGTGGCACTTCGGGCAGGTCTGCTGGATCGAGAAGAAGCCCTGCTGCATCCGCACCTGGCCGTGGCCGCCGCAGGTGGGGCAGGTCTTGGGTTCGGTGCCCTTCTTGGCGCCGCTGCCGTGGCAGGAATCGCATTCCTCCATGGTCGGGATGCGGATGCGGGTCTCCGAGCCGCGCGCCGCATCCTCCAGCGAGATCTCCAGGTTGTAGCGCAGGTCGGCGCCGCGATAGACGTTGGAACGGCCGCCGCCGCGGCCGCCGCCGAAGATGTCGCCGAAGATGTCCGAGAACGAGTCGGAGAAGCCGCCAAAGCCCTGCGCACCGCCGCCCATGCCGGCCTGCTGATCGATCCCGGCGTGGCCGAACTGGTCGTAAGCGGAACGCTTCTGCCCATCGGAGAGGATTTCGTAGGCTTGCTTGGCCTCCTTGAACAGCTCCTCGGACTTGGGGTTGTCCGGATTGCGGTCAGGATGGTGCTTCATGGCCAGCTTGCGATAGGCCTTCTTGATCTCATCATCCGACGCGTCGCGATTGACGCCGAGAATTTCGTAGTAGTCGCGTTTTGCCATTGCGGTTCGCTATTCTGTCTATGGAGTGCGAAGGCCGAGTCGAGCATTTCGCGCTCGACTCGGCCGGGGTTTAACTCTCTTCTGGACGGCGTTTCTACGACCCGTTCAAGCCTTCTTGTCCTTCACCTCGGTAAACTCGGCATCGACGACGTCGCCCTGATCCTTCTTGGCCTCGCCCGTCGGCGCCTCACCCGACGCGCCGGCCGCACCCTCGGCGGCCTGCTGCTGGGCATAGACGGCTTCACCCAGCTTCTGCGAGGCCTCCATCAGGGCCTGGGTCTTGGCTTCGATGTCGGCCTTGTCGGTGCCCGCCTTGAGCGCCTCCTCGGCTGCCGAAATCGCGGTCTCGATCTTGGCCTTCTCCTCGGCGCCGAGCTTGTCGCCGTGCTCCCCGAGCGCCTTCTTCACCGAATGGACCATGGCGTCGCACTGGTTGCGGACATCGACCAGTTCCCGGGTCTTCTTGTCCTCTTCGGCGTGCACCTCGGCGTCCTTGACCATGGCCTGGATCTCGGCCTCGTTCAGGCCCGAGCTGGCCTTGATGGTGATCTTGTTTTCCTTGCCGGTCGCCTTGTCCTTGGCCGAGACGTGCAGGATGCCGTTGGCGTCGATGTCGAAGGTCACCTCGATCTGCGGCATGCCGCGCGGCGCCGGCGGGATGTCGGTGAGGTTGAACTGGCCCAGGCTCTTGTTGCCGGAGGCGACCTCGCGCTCGCCCTGGAGCACGTGGATGGTCACCGCCGACTGGCTGTCGTCGGCGGTGGAGAACACCTGGCTCTGCTTGGTCGGGATGGTGGTGTTCTTCTGGATCAGCTTGGTCATCACCCCGCCCAGGGTCTCGATCCCCAAGGACAGCGGCGTGACGTCGAGCAGCAGCACGTCCTTGACCTCGCCTTGCAGCACGCCGCCCTGGATCGCGGCGCCGATGGCCACCGCCTCGTCCGGGTTCACGTCCTTGCGCGGCTCGCGGCCGAAGAACTCCTTGACCTTCTCCTGCACCTTGGGCATGCGCGTCATGCCGCCGACCAGGATCACGTCGGCGATGTCGCCGACCTTGAGCCCGGAGTCCTTGATGGCGATGCGGCAGGGCTCGATGGTGCGCTCGACCAGCTCATCGACCAGGCTCTCGAACTTGGCGCGGGTGATCTTCAGCGCCAGGTGCTTGGGGCCCGTCGCGTCGGCGGTGATGTAGGGCAGGTTGATCTCGGTCTGCTGGGCGGAAGACAGCTCGATCTTGGCCTTCTCGGCCGCCTCCTTGAGGCGCTGCAGGGCCAGCACGTCGTTCTTCAGATCGACGCCCTGTTCCTTCTTGAACTCGGCGATGATGTAGTCGATCAGGCGCTGGTCGAAGTCCTCGCCGCCCAGGAAGGTGTCGCCGTTGGTCGACAACACCTCGAACTGGTGCTCGCCCTCGATCTCGGCGATCTCGATGATCGAGATGTCGAAGGTGCCGCCGCCCAGGTCATAGACCGCGATCTTGCGGTCGCCTTCCTTCTTGTCCAGGCCGAAGGAGATCGCCGCCGCGGTCGGCTCGTTGATGATGCGCTTGACCTCCAGGCCGGCGATGCGGCCGGCGTCCTTGGTGGCCTGGCGCTGACTGTCGTTGAAGTAGGCCGGCACGGTGATCACCGCCTCGGTGACTTCCTCGCCGAGGTAGTCCTCGGCGGTCTTCTTCATCTTGCGCAGCACCTCGGCGGAAACCTGGGGCGGCGCCATCTTCTTGCCGCGCACCTCGACCCAGGCGTCGGCGTTGTCGGCCTTGACGATCTTGTAGGGCATCAGGTCGATGTCCTTCTGCACTTCCTTTTCCTCGAAACGGCGACCGATCAGGCGCTTCACCGCGTAGAGGGTGTTCTTGGCGTTGGTCACGGCCTGGCGCTTGGCGGCGGCGCCGCAGAGAATCTCGCCATCCTCGGTGTAGGCGACGATGGACGGGGTGGTGCGGGTGCCCTCGGCGTTCTCGATGACCTTGGGCTTGCCGCCTTCCATGATGGCGACGCAGCTGTTGGTGGTGCCGAGGTCGATACCGATGATCTTGCCCATTTCAATTCCTTTCGCTGATGATGATGGGGTGAGCAGGCGAGGGGGAAACCGCCCCGGCACCACTCGCCTGTTTGGTTTGTCCGTTAGTTTGGGATTTTTGCTGTGATTTCAAGCGGCGCGGTTTCCGCGGGCGTGACTCAGTTGGCCTTGGCGACGATCACCAGCGCCGGACGGACCACGCGCTCGTGCAGGCTGTAGCCCTTCTGCAGCACCTGGACGACGTGGTTGGCCTCGGTCCCGGCCGCCTCGATCTGGCTGATCGCCTGATGCCGGTGCGGGTCGAATTTCTCGCCCAGCGGATTGATCTCGGCGACGCTGGATTTTTCGAAGACGCCGACCAGCTGGCGCAGCGTCAGCTCGACGCCGGCGCGCAGGCTCTCCGCGCTCTGGTTGTCGTTGGCCAAGGCCGCTTCGAGACTGTCCTTGACCGCGAGGAGTTCGGCGACCAATTTCTCGCCGGCGAACTTGTGCGCCTTGACCACGTCCTCCTGGGCGCGACGGCGCACGTTCTCGGTCTCCGCCTTGGCGCGCAGCCAAGCGTCGTGGTGCTCGGCGGCTTGCAACTCGGCGCGCTTCAGCAGCTCTTCAAGGCTGGGCATGGTCTCGGCGGATTCACCCTCTGCGCCGGCCGGGGCCGTTTCGGCGGTGGTGGACTGCTCGGGCTTAGTGCTCGGTTGATTATCCTGCATGGTTCGCTCCGTAACAAACTCAAGTCATGATTGGGACGAAACAGACAGTTTCAAGGAGTGCAAGACAAAATATTTCACGGGCCGGGGGCGCGTGCCGATCGCCAGGAAATGACAGAGGATTAAGCTAAGATGTCGCTTGGCAGGGAGACGGCACGGACCGGACGCAATCATGACTGACACCATCGGCAAGTACCGGGTCATCCGCGAGATCGGCAAGGGGGCGACGGCGACCGTCTATCTGGTCGAGGATCCCGAGAGCGGCGAGCGCTTCGCGCTCAAGCGGGTGCGCTTCGGCATCGACGACGAAGGCCAGTGGACCCGGCGCCTACGCAAGCTGTTCCAGACCGAGGGCTTGCTCGCGGGCCGGCTGGAGCACCCGCACATCGTCAGGGTATTCGAGACGGTGGTCACCGACGAGGAAGCCTACCTGGTGATGGAGTACGTCGATGGCCGGGCGCTCGCCGACTTCATCGCGGTCGATCGGCTGCTGCCCGTCCATCGCGTCATCGGCATCGTCTTCAAGTGCTGCCTGGCGCTCGACTACGCGTACCGCCAGGGGGTGGTGCACCGCGACATCAAGCCCGCCAACATCCTGATCGCGGCCGACGACCAGGTCAAGATCGCCGACTTCGGCCTCTCCCTCGACGTCACCAAGAAGAGCGAGCGCGACTCGACCTTCATCATGGGCGTCGGCTCGCCGGCCTACATGTCGCCGGAGCAGATCAAGGGCCACCCGCTCAACCAGAAGACCGACCTGTACTCGCTCGGCGTGGTGCTCTACCAACTGCTGACCGGGCGGCTGCCCTTCCGCGGCGCCAACCAGAGCCAGCTCATCTACAAGATCATCAATGCCGACGCGCCGGATGTGTCCTCGCTCAATCCCAATGTCCCGGCGGTGCTGAACCGCGTCCTCAGGAAGGCGCTGGAGAAGGACCTCTATTCGCGCTACAAGAACGGCGCCGAAATGGCCCAGGATCTCTCCGCGGTGCGCTATCAGATCGTGGACGACGACTACGTGCCGGTCGACCGCTCGCGCTTCACGGCGCTGCGCAAGCTCAGCTTCTTCCGGGACTTCGCCGACGTCGAACTGTGGGAAGTGCTGCGCATCAGCACCTGGCGCGAGATCGACGGCCGGGTCGAGCTGATGCGGGAGGGCGACGAGGACAACCGCTTCGGCGTGATCATCAACGGCGAGGTCGAGGTGTCGGTCTCGGGCAAGCGGATCGCCCAGCTCGGCGCGGGCGAGGTGGTGGGCGAGATGGCCCATCTCGACAGTCTGAGCCCCAAGCGCTCGGCGACGGTGACCACGCTCGTGCCGCTCACCTATCTAGAAGTGTCGAATTCCGCGCTGGCCTTGTCCTCCGAGGAGTGCCTGGAGCACTTTCGCCAGGCGCTGGTATCGAAGGTGGTGCGCCGCCTGGCGCTGGCCAACGCCACGCTGGCGAAGCTCGGCGAGCCGGCGACCATCGCGACCCACGCCGACCAGCTGGCGCTGGCGCCGCTCACCGAGCCGCTCAAGCCTGGGACTTGATCCAGCGGATCAGGCTCGCCTGGTCCATGGCCCCGGCCTGGCGCGCCACCTCGCGACCGTTCCTGAACAGCGCCAGCGTCGGGATGCTGCGGATGCCGAAGCGAGAGGCCAGCTGCGGCTCGTTCTCGGTGTTCACCTTGGCCAGCCGGTACTGCGGCTCCAGCGACCGCGCCGCCTGTTCGAAGGCCGGCGCCATGGACCGGCAGGGGCCGCACCAGGGCGCCCAGAAGTCGACCACCAGCGGCAGGTCGGAACGGCCGACGTGGGCGTCGAAATTGCTACCGTTCAACTCGATCGGGCGGCCTTCGAACAGGGGGCGCTTGCACTTGCCGCAGGTGCCGCTCTCGCCCAGGCGCGATGCCGGCACGCGGTTGGCAGCGGCGCAATGGGGACAGACGACGATCAGGGAATCGGACATCGCGATCTCCGGAGAGGATATGCCCTCCAGATGGGCGCG
>DATKVJ010000009.1:0-25711 GCA_035530135.1 Rhodocyclaceae bacterium
GATGGCGGAAGCGGCCAGATCCCTTCGGGCGGCCGGGGCCGATTTTCTGGTGCTTTGTACCAACACGATGCACAAGGTGGCCGGCGCCATCGAAGCTGCCGTGGATATACCGCTGCTTCATATTGCCGACCCGACGGCGGAGGCGATCGGGCGCTCCGGGATAAAGAAGGTCGGCCTGCTCGGGACGAGGTTTACGATGGAACAGGATTTTTACCGCGGCAGGCTGGGCGAGCGCCACCATCTTGAAGTCCTCGTTCCGGACGAGGCCGATCGCGAAACCATTCACGCCGTGATCTACGGGGAACTGTGTCTGGGCAAGGTGCTGGCCGATTCGCGCAGGCAATACCAGCGGATCATCCGGAGACTGGTGGATGACGGCGCCGAAGCGATCATTCTCGGCTGCACCGAGATTTCGCTGCTGATCGGCCCGCCGGATTCGCCGGTTCCGGTGTTCGACACGACCCGCATTCACGCGCGCGCGGCAGCCGAATGGGCGCTTTCCCCCGCTGCGCCGGACCCGGCGGCAAGCGTCAGACCCCAGCATTACCAGGGGAGCAATTGATGGCGCCGGTCTTTCTTCAGGCGCCTCCGGGCGAGCAGAACACGGTGATCCGCCCCGCCACCGCCAGCGACGCCGATTCGATCGCCCGGATCTACAACCATTACATCCTCAACACGATCGTCACCTTTGAGGAGCAAGAGGTTTCCGCACAAGAGATCGCCGGGCGCATCGCCGAGGTCGCATCGGCATCCCTGCCGTGGCTGGTCGCGGAGCGCGACGGGCAGATCATCGGGTACGCCTACGCCTCGAAGTGGAAGGGGCGCTGCGCCTATCGTTACTCCGTCGAGAGCACCGTCTATCTCGATCCGGCTTGCGTGGGCCAGGGACTCGGAAGCGAACTCTACGAGCGCCTGTTCGCCGCGCTCAGGGAGCGCGGCATGCACGCGGTCATCGGCGGCATCGCCTTGCCCAATCCCGCCAGCGTCGCCCTCCACGAGAGACTCGGCATGAAGAAGGCGGCTCACTTCAGCGAGGTGGGCTTCAAGCTCGGCAAATGGATCGATGTCGGCTACTGGCAGGCCATCCTTTGACCCCCGGACATCCAGTCTTTTGGGCGCGATGCTGAACAATGGGGAGCATTGCCGCACGCGCCTTGCCAACTTCCGCATAGGTCGAGCGGAGTTCATGAGATTATGATGCTTTGGGACCAAAGGACGCGCCAACCATGAAACCGAATCTTCACATAGCACCCCTGTTCTTCGCAACGCTCGTGCTGTTGGGCAGCGTCGCGGCCAAGGCCGACGAAACAGCAGGGTCGGCCACCGGCACTTCGTCCGGCGTGGTCGGCAAGGTGGAGAAAGCCATTGAGCGCGGGGCAAAGGCCGCCGCAAACGGAGTTGAGCGGGGCGCGAAAGCGGCCGCTCGGGGCGTTGAACGCGGAGCGAACGCCGCCGCGCGGGGCGTCGAGCGGGGCGCGAAGGCAACCGGCAATGCCGCCCATACCGTCGCCAAAAAGCTAGGCGGTTCGCCCACCTCATCATCGTCGCCAGACAAATAAGCTGCCCTCACTCATGCTGCGCGATTGCGCGCTCCGTAATGGCTGCGTCGGCGACAGGAATCACTCCCCCCACGTGAGGCGGTGCGGCGCCTTGGTCGCGACGTCTGGCATCACCGGAGACTGCTTTCATGAAGACCGCGTTCATCGTCTTTGAGGGCATGACCGCCCTGGACTTCGTCGGCTTCTACGATCCGCTGACGCGCCTCGCGACCATGAAGCTGGTGGACGACTTTCAATGGCGCATTTGCTCGCTCATGCCGCGCGTGGCCGACGATCGGGGGCTCAGGATCGAGGCCGATTCGCTTGCCGAGCCTCTCGACTGCTACGACCTGGTATTCGTGCCCGGCGGCTTCGGCACCCGGAGTCTCCAGCACGACCGCGATTTCGTCGCCTGGCTGAAGACCGCCGGCCCCGCGCCGCTGAAGGTGTCGGTGTGCACCGGGGCGCTGCTGCTCGGGGCCGCGGGCTTCCTGCGCGGCCGGCGCGCGACCACGCATCCCAACGCCTACCGGGAGCTGCGGGCCTATTGCGGCGAGGTGGTCGAAGAGCGCGTCGTCGATGAGGGCGACGTCGTCACCGCCCGCGGCGTCTCCTCGGCCATCGACCTCGGCCTGCACGTGGTGGAGCGGATCGCCGGCGCCGACGCGCGCGCGCGGATCGCCGCGCAAATGGACTACCCGTACCGCTGGGCGCCCTAGCCCCGGCGCCGCCGGACGACTTCGTCTATCCTGGTCAGCCGGCCCCCGAGCATCCGCCGCATGTCCGATCGAGAACCCAGCCGCACGGCCCTGGCGACCGCCTACCTGCGCGCCGCCCACCAGCTGCTCGACGCCACGCCGCCGATACTCGACGACCCCGTCGCGGTGCGCCTGCTCGGCGCGGGCGCGGCCGAACGGATACGCGCAGCGGCCGGGCACTACCGGACGCCCGGAGCGCTGGCGCTGCGCGCTCACGTCGTGCTGCGCTCCCGCTTCGCGGAAGACCGGCTCGCCGCCGCGGTCGGCCGGGGAGTGAGCCAGTACCTCATCCTCGGCGCCGGCTTCGACACCTTCGCGCTGAGGCAGCCCGCCTGGGCGCAATCGCTGCGGATTTTCGAGATCGATCAGCCGGCCACACAAGCCGCGAAGCGCGCGCGTCTTTCCGAATCCGGCCTGGCGATGCCGGCGAACGCTGCTTTCGCGGACATCGACTTCGAGCGCGAATCGTTGCGCGCCGGTCTGCATCGGCAGCGCATCTCCTCGCAGACGAAGACCTTCTTCTCCTGGCTGGGCGTCACCATGTACCTCAGCGAGGCGGCGATCGATGCGGCCTTGCAGACCATGGCCTCGTTCCCCTCCGGCAGCGAAGTGGTGCTCACCTTCCTGCAGCCGTCCGGGCCGGCGGCGGCCGCCTCTCCGCTCGCAGACCGGGTCGCCGGCATCGGCGAACCCTTCGTCAGCCGCTTCGAACCCGACGCCCTCAGGGAAAAGCTGCTCGCCGCCGGCTTCACCCAGGTGGCGTTTCTGTCCTCGGAAGAGGCCGGTGCGCGCTACTTCGCCGCGCGGCCGGCGGACCTGCCGGTGCCCGGTAAAACCGCGATCGCGTCGGCCATCCGCTAGCACCCGCGTCGATCGCCGAGGGGCGCGCCGCGTCCGGCCCCGGCTCACTCCATCGCCCCCGGGTGGGCGTAGAATCCCCGTCTGCCGCCATCGACGCCATCGCCATGAGAGGCGCGGCAAGGAAACGGGATCTTCCATGCCCAGAGCAAAACCATCCGGGGGCGAACCCGGTCCCAGCGACAGCATCGTCGGGAGAAGGCCATGGCCATCCGCATCGTGAGACTCGGGAGCGCGCGCAGCGCGGGCGAGGGCACGCGCATCGGGACGGTGCGCCGGCCGCCGCGAGGCGTGCCCAAGTCCGAGTTTGCCGCCCAGGACTGGTACGACGTCTGGTTTCCCAATCTCGCGCCCAGCGCCGAGACGGTCAAGCTGGCCCAGGAGGCCGCAACGCCGGCGCAGTGGGCCGCGTTCATCAAGAAGTACCGCAGCGAGATGGCGACGCCGGAGGCCAGCCACACGCTCGAGCTGCTCGCCGCGCTCTCGCATCAGGCCAATTTTTCGGTCGGCTGCTACTGCGAGAACGAGGCGCACTGCCATCGCTCCGCGCTGCGCGCGCTGCTCGCCGAAAAGGGTGCCGAGATTGTCAAGGAGGGGTGATTGAAATGAGCGAGCCCGTGATTCTGCGTTCCGAATTGACCTGCCCGCATTGCGGCACGGTGAAGGAGGAGACCATGCCCACCGACGCCTGCCTGTTCTTCTACGAATGCACCGGCTGCCACGCGCTGCTGCGGCCCAAGGCCGGCGACTGCTGCGTGTTTTGCTCGTTCGGCTCGGTGAAGTGCCCGCCGATACAGCAGTCGTCGCAGTGCTGCGGTCCGGCCGGGATTTCGCCATGAGCGCGGCCCCGTTCGCCAAGACGCCCGAGCCGCCGTACTACGCGGTGATCTTCACCTCGCTGCGCGCTGCAGCCGACGACGCTTACGCAAACATGGCCGAGCGGATGGTCCCGCTCGCCGCGCAGCAGCCCGGTTATCTCGGAATGGAGAGCACGCGCGACGCCGATGGCTTCGGCATCACCGTCTCGTACTGGGATTCGGCCGAGGCGATCGCCGCTTGGCGTGCGAACGCCGAGCACCTGGCCGCCCAGGCGATGGGCAAACGGGCGTGGTACGAGCGCTACCAGGTGCGAGTGGCGAAGGTCGAGCGCGCCTACGGTTTTCCATGAACCCTCCTCCCCGTCCCACGGGGACTTCCTTTCGACGGAGATACCCGAACGGGTACGGTCGTCATTGCGAACGAAGTGAAGCAATCTTCTCCGCATTACCAAGATTGCCGCGGCCCTGCGGGCCTTTCTCCATGAACCCTCCTCTTCGTCGTTGCGAGGCCGAAGGCCGTGGCAATCTGGATCGCCACGCTGCGCTCGCGATGACGAGTTCGGTGGTGGGTTCATGGTCCGTGTGCGGTTTTGTCCACGCCGAAACAGGCGGCCTTCCATGACGAAACAATCTTAGAGCCTGCCGGGAAAATATCGGGTAAATTGCCGGACGACTCAGCACAGAGGATCTTTATGCGACACATACTCGTCTATGCCGACTCCCTGTCCTGGGGACTGATCCCCTCCACCAGGAGACGCCTCGAATTCGAGCAGCGCTGGCCGGGCGTCATGGAGATCGGCCTGAACGGCGCCGGCAGAAACGTGCGCGTCGTCGAGGACTGCCTGAACGGAAGACGGACGGTCTGGGACGATCCCTTCAAGCCCGGCCGCAACGGCCTGGTGGGCCTGGCGCAGCGGATCGAGATCCACTCGCCGCTGTCCTTGGTGGTGCTGATGCTGGGCACCAACGACTTCCAGTCGATGCACCCGCACAACGCCTGGCATTCGTCCCAGGGGATCGCGGTACTGGTCGCCGCGATCCGCCAGGCGCCGATCGAGCCGGGCATGCCGGTGCCGCCGATCCTGGTCGTGGCGCCCCCGCCGATCGGCGTTCCGAAGGGTCCGATCGCGCCGAAGTTCGCCGGCGGCGAGCACAAGTGCGCCGGCCTGGCCGCGACGCACCACGAGGTGGCCGAGGGCCTCGGCTGCCATTTCTTCGACGCCGGCAGCGTCACCCCGGCCAGCCGGGTCGACGGCATCCACCTCGACGCGGACCAGCATCTGGCGCTCGGCCGGGCGATGGCCGAGGTCGTCGCTCCCCTGCTGCCCGGCGAGGAGTAGGCATGCTGATCAACTGCGTCGCCTACCAGGACGGCAGGAAGCTCGCCGACATCCCGATCGCGGACATCAGCGACTACCTCGCCCGGCCCGATTGCTTCGTCTGGGTGGCGCTGTTCGACGCCACCGCCGCAGAACTGCAGGAGATGCAGGAAGAATTCAATCTCCACGAACTGGCGGTCGAGGATGCGCGCCATGGTCATCAGCGGCCGAAGATCGAGGAGTACGGCGATTCCCTCTTCGCCGTCATGCACCTGCCCGAAATGGACGACCGGGGCGAATGGCTTATCGGCGAACTCAGCATCTTCGTCGGCGGCAACTACGTCCTGTCGGTGCGCAACCGCAGCCGACAAGGTTTCCTGGGGGTGCGCGAGCGCTGCGAGCGCGAGCCGGATCTGCTGCGCCTGGGCGCCGGCTTCGTTTTCTACGCGCTGATGGATGCCGTGGTCGACCGTTACTTCCCGCTCGTCGATGCGCTGGAGTCGGAACTCGAGACCATCGAGGCGCAGATCTTCGTCAAGGGCTCGGCGCGCGCCAACATCGAACGGATGTACGGGCTGAAGGGCAAGGCGATGCTGTTGAAGCACACGGTCGCGCCGCTGATGGAAGCCGTGAGCAAGCTGCACGGCAGCCGCGTGCCCCACGTCTGCGCCAGCAGTCAGGAGTACTTCCGCGATGTCTATGACCACCTGGTACGCATCAACGCTTCCATCGACACCATCCGCGATACCATCGCCACGGCGGTCCAGGTCAATCTCTCGATGGTGACCATCGAGGAGAACGAGACGACCAAGCGCCTCGCCGCCTGGGCCGGCATCTTCGCGGTCGCCACGGCCTTCGCCGGCGTCTGGGGCATGAACTTCAAGAACATGCCGGAGTTGCAGTGGGACTACGGCTACCCCGCCGCGCTGCTGTTCATCGCCGCGGTGTGCGGCTTTCTCTACCGTCGCTTCAAGCGCGCCGGCTGGCTCTGAGGCGCTTGCCGCGGGAACCGATTTCCCAGCGCTGGAGCGGTGGTTGACCGGGATCAAAAGTAGCCCTGCCTGCCGGCGGATAATGCGCTTCATGAACAAGACTCGCACGGCCTGGCGCGGATTGCTGCTCGCAGCGGCGCTGCTCTTTGCCATGCTGATCGATCCGGTCGCAGCAAGCGCACATGACATGGGCCTTCATCCGCCCCTGGCGGCGCCCGGCATGATGGCCGGCTTCCGTGGGCACCGCGCCGAGACGATGCCCGGATGCCGCTGCATGGGCGGCTGCACGCTCAGGGCGAGCGTTCCTTGTCCCTGCTCCCTCTCGCCCCTCCCGCCGCTGGCACAGGGACAGCGCGCGCCGTTCGCCGGCGGCCAGCCGGTCGCGGTCGCGGCCGTGCCGCCGACCCGCGCGGCGCGGGACCCGGCCACCGAGTCGCCGGCGGCGTCCGTTCCGATCGCCGCGCCGCCGAACTTCATCCTGTTCGGAAACTTCCGCTCCTGAGATTTACCGTGCCGTCACGTCCGCGGACAGGCTGAGCCTGGGCCCGCGGATTTCTCGTCGCCTCGCAGAACCCCATTCGGCTGACGACAGCCAATCCGACAGGAGAACAAACATGAGCAGATTCGCAGCGGCGGCTTGGATCGCCGCAATATCGCTACTCTTTGGCGCCTTGCCGTCCTCGTGGGCGGCGGCGCCGACGCCGATCACCGTGTACAAGAGCCCGACCTGCGGCTGCTGCGAGCAATGGATCAAGCATCTGAGCGCAAACGGCTTCGCGGTCACCACGAAGGACGTCGTCGAAATTGCGCCGATCAAGCTCAAGTATGGCGTGCCGGCGGCGCTGATGTCGTGCCACACGGCGCTGGTCGGAGGCTACGTGATCGAGGGACACGTGCCCGCGGCCACGATCAGGCGCCTGCTGCGCGGGCGCCCCAGGGTCGCCGGACTCACGGTTCCGGGCATGCCGCAAAGCGCGCCGGGGATGGACGCCGCCAAGGCGGAACCCTACGACGTGCTCACCTTCGACGCCAATGGTCGGAGTACAGTCTACGAGCGCCATTGATACCGATCGACACCGCGCTATGATGAAAGCAAGCTTTTCTCTTGGACGAGGAGAACGACGATGTGGGGATACATGGGCAACTATGACGGCGGTTGGGGTTGGATGGGCTTCGGCATGATCGGCATGTCGCTGTTCTGGATTCTTCTGGTGGTCGCCATCGTCGGCCTGGTGCGGGGTACGTGGCGATCGGGCCCGCCCATCGAGCGGCGTCAGGAGAAAACGGCGCTGGACATCCTCAAGGAGCGCTATGCCCGCGGCGAGATCGAGAAGGAGGAATTCGCGCAGAAGAGGCACGATCTCGCCGACTGATTTCCCCCGGCCAGCGCTCCTGTTCCGGCTCTTGTTATTCCATTGGGTTCACGGCACGATGCGCGGATGCGGGCGGTTGCCGCGATGCCTCGATATCGACAAGGAGATCGGCGGTGGAGCAAGCGGTCACAAAAGGGCCGGACGAGAAGTTTTGTTCGGAGTGCGGCGCCGTCATCAAGGCGAAGGCGGAAATCTGCCCGAAGTGCGGCGTGCGCCGGCTGGCGCCGCCGGCAACGAGCTTTCTCGGCCAGACCTCGCCGGGCGGCAGGAACCGGGTCGTGGCCGGTCTGCTGGCGCTGTTTCTCGGCGGCATCGGGGTGCACAAGTTCTACCTCGGCAAGGTCCTGCAGGCCGTCTTCTACCTGCTCTTCTGCTGGACCTTCATCCCCGCGATCATCGGTTTCGTCGAGGGCCTGAGCTACCTGCTGATGAGCGACGAGACCTTCTTCGAACGCTACGGCGAAGGCTAGCGCGCCTTTGCGCTTGGGCGGCGATGGACGATTACCTCGCTTTGTTTTTGGGTGTCGCGTGTGCCGGCCTCGGCGGCGAGCTCTTCGTCCGCGGTGCGGTCGGCCTCGCCCATTGGGTGCGGATTTCTCCGGGGATCATCGGTGCGACCGTCGCGGCATTCGCCACGTCGAGCCCCGAATTGTCGGTCTCCATCAATGCCGCCCTGGCCGGGGAGCCGCAAATCGCGCTGGGCGACGCCCTGGGCAGCAACGTCGTCAATGTCGCCCTGATCCTCGCCCTGGCGCTGGTCATTTCCGGCATCCAGAGCCCGCGCGGCAGCGTCAAGCGCGACTTCCCCGTGGCCTTGCTGATTCCCGTCGTCACCGGCTTGCTCTTCCTGGACGGCGAGCTCTCCAGGCTCGACGGCTTCCTGATGCTGGGCATGTTCCTGGTTTGGCTCGTGGCGGCGGCGATCGAGGCGCGAAAGCAAAGAAGCGCTGCCGAGCGGGTGCTGGGCGAGCGCCGCGGCTGGCTGATCGTTCTATCGTGCGCGGCCGGTCTCGCCTTCCTGATCGCCGCCGGCAATCTCATCGTCGCGGGCGCAAGAGGCATCGCCGTTTCCTTCGGCATCGACGAATTCGTCATCGGTGCGACCATCGTGGCGGTGGGCACGTCGGTGCCGGAACTCGCGACCACGGTCTTCGCCAAGCTGCGCGGCCACGACGAGGTCGGCCTGGGAACGGTGCTCGGCAGCAACATCTTCAACGGCATTTTCATCACCGCGATCGCGGCCATCATCCACCCGATCACCGTTGCCTGGCGCGAGGTCGCCGTCACGCTGGCCTTCGGTCTCGTGGCCCTGGCCTTCACCTACCCGACGCGCCGGGGCTACATCGAACGCAGGCGGGGCGTATTGCTGCTGGTGCTCTATGCCGTCTATCTCGCCACCCTCCTTGGGCTCGGGACAGCCTGACGGCCGCGGCGCTGACCCAATCCGCTTTGCCATTGAGGAGAGAAACGATGCACAAGTTGCTGGTAGCCTTCGACGGTTCCGAGAGCGCATTGCGCGCACTGCGCTATGCGATCCGGCTCGCGCAGGAAAATGGACCGGTAGCGCTCCACGTCGTGAACGCGCACGAGGAACCCGTCGTCTACGGGGAGATCGCGGTATACGTGACCCATGAAAAGATGGCGGAGCTGCAACGCCAGCACAGCGAAGCGGTGCTGGCGGCCGCCGACGGGCTGCTCAAGCGCGCGGCGGTGCCCTACACCAAGGAGATCCTGGTGGGAAACATCGCGGCGGCGATCGCACGGCGGGCCGACGAGCAGGGCTGCGACAACATCGTGATGGGCACCCGCGGCATGACGGCGATCAGCAACCTGGTGATGGGCTCGGTGGCGACGAAGGTCGTTCATCTCGCCAAGCTTCCCGTAACGCTGGTCAAATAGCGGCGTCTTGCGAGCAACGACGGGGGAAACCGATGTTTGACTGGCTGACAAGCCCGGAGGCGTGGATAGCATTGGGCACCCTGACCGCGCTGGAAATCGTCCTGGGCATCGACAACATCATTTTCATCTCGATCCTGGTGGGTCGCCTGCCACGGGCTCAGCGCGCCCTCGCGCGGAGGGCGGGGCTCGGTCTGGCGATGATGGCGCGCCTGGCTTTGCTGTTCTCGATTTCCTGGGTGATGGGACTGACCGATCCGTGGTTTTCGGTATTGAACCAGGCGATTTCCGGGCGCGATGCCGTGCTGATCGGGGGCGGCCTGTTTCTTCTGGCCAAGGCGACCCACGAGATCCACAACAACCTGGAAGGGGAGGAAGAGCGCGCTAGCGCGGCTGTCGCCACCAGCATGGGCATGGTGCTGACCCAGGTCGCGGTTCTGGATATCGTCTTCTCTCTGGATTCGGTGATCACGGCGGTCGGCCTGGTCGAGCAGGTGCTCATCATGGCGATCGCCATCGTGCTCGCGGTCGCGGTCATGCTGATGGCGGCAAAGCCCATAGGGGATTTCGTCGATGAGCACCCGACCATCAAGATACTGGCGCTTTCGTTTCTGATCCTGGTGGGCGTCACGCTGATGGCCGAAGGCTTCGACGTGCATGTCCCGAAGGGCTACGTCTATTTTGCGATGGCGTTTTCCGTCGCCGTGGAGATGCTCAATATCCGCATGCGCAAACTGCGGGCGGCGCCGGTCAAGCTGCACAAGCGGCTGCGCGACGCGGACGGAGACCAAGAGGAGCAGCGCCTCCCGCGCGGCCCGTCGGGTAAGGGGTAAGATCGAAGAAAAAACTCGGGAGGCGCCATGCTCTACTACGCACTCAAGCTCGTCGTCTCGGCGCTGATCGTCGTCGCCGTCTCGGAAATCGCCAAGCGCTCTTCCGGCTTCGCGGCCCTGGTGGCGTCGCTGCCGCTCACCTCGCTGCTGGCCTTCGTCTGGCTGCACCTGGAGGGATCCCCGCCCGGGAAGATCGCCGAGCTCTCCAGCCAGATCTTCTGGCTGGTCCTGCCCTCGCTGCTGCTGTTCCTGCTCTTGCCGCTGCTGCTCAGGCACGGCCTGGACTTCTGGGCGAGCCTCGGGCTGTCTTCGGCGGCCACCGCCGGCGCCTATCTCGCGCTGCTGCCGCTGCTGCGCCGGATGGGCGTCGGCCTGTGACGCCGGCACCGTCGGGAGACAAGGCGTTCGACTTCGCCGCCGCGTCGGTTGCCGAGACGCTCGCGGCGCTGCGCGCCAGACCTGAGTCGGGGCTCACCGGCGCCGAGGTCGATGCGCGCCGAGCCGAGCACGGCTACAACGAGGTCGCCGAACGGCGCGGCCATCCGCTGCTCGACTTCCTCGGAAAATTCTGGGGCTTGTCGGCGTGGCTGCTCGAACTGATCATGGTCCTGTCGGCGGTCCTGGGCAAGGTCGCCGACCTCGTGCTGGTGGGCGTGCTGCTGGTGGTCAATGCCGTGCTGGGTTTCGTCCAGGAGCGCCGCGCCGCCGGCGTCGTCGAGACCCTGCGCCGGCGCCTGCAGGTCAGCGCGCGCGTGCTGCGCGATTCGAGCTGGCAGGTGGTCGCCGCCCGCGAGCTGGTTCCCGGCGACATCATCCGCGTCCGCCCCGGCGACATGGTCCCGGCGGACGTGAAGCTGCTCGGCGGCGAGCTGAAGGTCGACCAGTCGGCGCTCACCGGCGAGTCGACGGACGTCGCCAAGACCGCGGGCGCGGTGCTCTCCTCGGGCTCGATCGTCCGCCGCGGCGAGGGCAACGGCGTGGTCGCGCTCACCGGGGCGAAGACCTATTTCGGCCGCACCACGGAACTGGTGCAGACGGCGCGTCCGAAGCTGCACATCGAGGCGGTGGTGGCCAAGG
This sequence comes from Rhodocyclaceae bacterium, assembly GCA_035530135.1. Classification (GTDB taxonomy): domain Bacteria; phylum Pseudomonadota; class Gammaproteobacteria; order Burkholderiales; family Rhodocyclaceae; genus CAIYYX01. The sequence continues at coordinate 11,463 of DATKVJ010000009.1, forward strand.
TCGTGCGCTGGCTGTTCGTCATCGTCGGCGCGCTGCTGGCCGCGGTGGCCGCCCTCTCCCTCTACCGCGGCACGCAGCTCCTGGAGATGGTCTCGCTGGTGCTGGTGCTGCTGATGAGCGCGGTGCCGGTCGCCCTGCCGGTGATGTTCACCGTCAGCATGGCGGTCGGGGCGCGCGAGCTGGCCCGGCGCGGCGTGCTGGTCACGCGCCTATCCGCCGCCGAGGATGCCGCGACCATGGACGTGCTCTGCGTGGACAAGACCGGCACCATCACCATGAACCAGCTCGCCGTCACCGGCGTGATGCCGCTCGGGCGGGCGACCGAAGCCGAGGTCTTGTCGGCCGGCGCGCTCGCCTCCCGGGAAGCCAATCAGGATCCGATCGACCTGGCCTTCCTCGCCGCGGCGAGCGCGCATCACGTCTTCGACGGCGCGCCCGCGGCCACACCCGTCTCCTTCGCGCCCTTCGATGCGGCGAGCCGGCGCACCGAGGCGGTGGTCGAACAGGACGGCCAGCGGCTGCGCGCGATCAAGGGCGCGGTGCGCACCGTCGCCGAAGCCTGCGGCCTGGCGCCGCCGGCGATTTCGGCGCTGGAGGCGCGGGTGGCCGAGTCGGCCGCGAAGGGTTACCGGACGCTGGCGGTGGCGCGCGGCCCGGAGGCTGGAACCCCGGTATTGCTCGGCCTGGTGAGCCTGTACGACCCGCCCCGTCCCGACGCCAGGGCGCTGATCGCGGCGCTGCGCGGCTTGGGCGTCGAAGTGAAGATGCTCACCGGCGACGCGCTGGCGGTGGCGAGCGAAATCGCGCAGGGCGTGGGGCTGGCCAACATCCGCCGGGTGGCCGACCTGAAGACCGCGAGCGCCCTGCCCGGCAACGAATCGCTGGACCTGCTCGCCGGCGCCGACGGCTTCGCCGAGGTGTATCCGGAGGACAAGTATCTGGTGGTGCAGCACCTGCAGGCCGCGGGGCACGTCACCGGCATGACCGGCGACGGCGTCAACGACGCGCCGGCGCTGCGCCAGGCCGAGGTGGGCATCGCCGTCGCCTCGGCGACCGACGTCGCCAAGGGTGCGGCCAGCGTCGTCCTGACCGAAGCGGGGCTGACCAACATCGTGGCCCTGGTCGAGCAGGGACGGACGATCTACCAGCGCATCCTGACCTGGATCATCAACAAGATCAGCCAGACCTTCCTCAAGGCGGCCTTCGTCGCCATCGCCTTCATGGCCACCGGCAAGCTGGTCGTCTCCGCCTTCGCCATGCTGCTCCTGGTGTTCATGAACGACTTCGCGAAGATCGCGCTGGCCACCGACCGCGTCCGGCCGTCGCGGCGGCCGGAGACCTGGAACATCGGCGGCTTCATCGTCGTGTCGGCGGTGCTGGGAACGGCGATGGTGGCCGAATCGCTGTTCGCGCTGTGGTTTTGCTGGTCGCGCTTCGGCCTGGCAACGAACGCCCGGGCCCTCACCAGCTTCAGCTTCCTGACGCTGCTCTACCTCACCGTGTTCGCCATCGTCTCGGGGCGGGAGCGGCGCTGGTTCTGGGCGACGACGCCGAGCCGGACGGTGATCGTCGCCCTGGCGGCCAATGCGCTGGCGGGCACGCTGCTGACCTTCGTCGGCATCCCGGATCTCGGACCCCTGCCCTGGCAGCAGACGCTGGCGCTGCTGGCCTATGCCATGGTCGCGTGCCTGGTCGTGAATGACGCCCTGAAGGTGGCGCTGATCCGGTGGCGCGTACCGGCGGCGGCGGACGGCGCCTGAATCACGGCATAGCGCGGCGCATTTGCCAGGCCTGCGCCGCCGCCGTAGGATACGCGGGTATTTTGACCACGCCAGATCGCGAAAAACCACGGGAGCCGCATGAACACGAACCTCGCCGACCTGCCGAAGGAGCTGCCGCGCCCGGTCGATGACGGCGCCGCCGACCACCTGGCCGGGATGAGACTGCCGGAACTGGTGCTGCCGGCCACCGACGGATCGGACGTCGATCTTTCCAGGCTGCCCGGCAGATGGGTGCTCTACGTCTATCCGATGACCGGCCGCCCCGGGCTCGCCCTGCCCGACGGTTGGGACGGCATCCCCGGGGCGCGCGGCTGCACCCCGCAATCGTGCGGCTTCCGGGATCACCACGCGGAGCTGAAAGCGCTCGGGGCCGGGGTTTTCGGCCTCAGCACCCAGACCACCGACTACCAGCGCGAAGCGCGCGACCGCCTGCATCTGCCCTTCGAGCTGTTGAGCGACGCCGCCCTGCGCCTGAAGCAGACGCTCCGGCTGCCTTCCTTTTCGGTCGCGGGCATGGAGCTGTTCAAGCGGCTGACCCTGATCGTCGAGGACGGAGAGATCCGGAAGGTCTTCTACCCGGTCTTTCCGCCCGACCAGAACGCCGCCGAAGTGCTGGTCTGGCTGCGGCGGCAGCCGGCATGATCGCCCGCCGATACCTCCGGCTGATGGCGGCGTACGACAGCAGAGCTTGAAATGTCGCAAGCGTTTCCCGAGCTGTCCGACCAGCACGCCCGCTTCATCGCCGAGCAGAAGATCTATTTCGTGGCCACGGCCACCGCAGAGGGCCGCGTCAATGTCTCGCCCAAGGGCATGGACTCGCTGCGCATCCTCGGCGCCAGGCGGCTGGTCTGGCTGAACGTCACCGGCAGCGGCAACGAGACCGCCGCCCACGTCCAGGAAAATCCCCGGATGACCCTGATGTTCTGCGCCTTCGTGGGCAGCCCGATGATCCTGCGCGCCTACGGCGAAGCCCGGGCGATCCACCGCAAGGATCCCGAGTGGCGGGAGCTCTACGCCGGGTTCCAGCCGATTCCCGGGGCGCGCCAGCTATTCGATCTCGCCATCGACTCGGTGCACACCTCCTGCGGCATGGGCGTGCCGTTTTTCGACTACCGGGGCGAACGGGAGCAGCTCTCCGACTGGGCCAGGGGCAAGGGCGAGGAAGGGCTCAAGCAGTACTGGCGGGACAAGAACCAGCAGAGCATCGACGGGCTGCCGACCCACATCGCCGCGAAGAATCTCTGAGCGCGATGCCTGAGCCGACGACGACCCTGGTCCATCGCCAGGCAAAAAGGGCGGATCTGCCGCGGATCGTGGCGATCTACAACGCCACCATTCCCTCGCGCCGGGTCACCGCCGATACCGAGCCGGTGACGGTGGCCAGCCGCGTTTCCTGGTTCGAAACGCACCAGCCCGAGGCTCATCCGCTGTGGGTGGTCGAGGCCGGCGGCGACATCGCCGCCTGGCTGAGCTTCTCCCCCTTCCATGCCCGGCCGGCCTACGACAAGACCGCGGAACTCAGCATCTACATCGATCAGCGCTTCCGGCAGCGAGGGCTCGGCCGCCACCTGCTGGCCGAGGCGCTGGCGGCGGCGCCGGCGCTCGGGCTCGAGTCGCTGCTCGGTCTGATCTTCGGCCACAACCAGGAGAGTCTCGCGCTGTTCGAACGCTTCGGCTTCGCCCGCTGGGGCGAGCTGCCCGGCGTCGCCGAACTGGACGGAGTCCGGCGCGACCTGGTGATCGTCGGCCGCCGGGTCGACGCTTCGACCGGCGCGCCGCCGCCATGACGACGATCGTCGAAGCCGACCTCGCCGACCCGCACCACGCCGAAGCCGTGCTCCAGTTGCTGAACGAGTACGCCTCGGATCCGATGGGCGGCAATCAGCCGCTGTCCGAATTCGCCCGGGACAACCTGGTCCGCGAGCTCGCCGCGCGGGCGTCCATCCGCGTCGTCCTGGCCTTCGAGGGCGACGACCCGGCCGGAATCGCGGTGTGCATCGAGGGATTCTCTACCTTTTCGTGCAGGCCGCTGGTGAATATCCACGACCTCGCGGTGAGCCCCCGGTATCGCGGCCTGGGAATCGCCAGGGCGCTGATCGCTCGGGTCGAGCAGATCGCCGTCAACATGGGCTGCTGCAAGATCACCCTGGAGGTCCTGGAGGGCAATGCCCCGGCGCGGGCCCTCTACCGGTCCTGCGGCTTCGCCGCCTACCAGCTCGATCCGGAGCTGGGCCGGGCGATGTTCCTGCAGCGGCTGCTGGCCTGACCCATTTCGATCCTGGAGGTGTCCCATGCGCAAAAAATCCCTGCCCCTATCCCGCGTCTATCGCCTGCTCGAACCCGGCCCGGTGGTCCTGCTCACGACCGCCAGGCGCGGCGTCAATAACGTCATGACCATGTCGTGGCACACGATGATGGAATTCGAACCGCCGCTGGTGGGCTGCGTCGTCAGCAACCGCAACCACAGCTTCGTCGCGCTGAAGGCGAGCCGCGAGTGCGTGATCAACATCCCGACGGTGGAGCTGGCGGAGAAGGTGGTGGCCTGCGGCAACACCTCGGGCAGGGACATCGACAAGTTCGCGGCCTTCGACCTGACGCCGGCCCCCGCCGCCCTGGTCGCGCCGCCGCTGATCGCGGAGTGCTACGCCAGCCTCGAGTGCCGCGTCGTCGATACCCGGATGGTCAACAAATTCAACTTCTTCGTGCTCGAGGTGGTCAAGGCCTGGATCGATCCCGCCAAGAAGCAGCCGCGGACCTTCCACCATCTGGGCATGGGCGCGTTCGCGGTCGACGGCAAGACGATAGAATTGCCCTCCGAAATGAAATGAGGAGTCACAGAGGAAATGCGGGAAATGCGTGAATACAGGATAGCGACCATCCCCGGCGACGGCATCGGCGTCGAGGTCATCGCCGCGGGCCTGGAGGTGCTCGCAGCGCTCGCCGCGCGCTACGGCGGCTTCCGCTTCGCGTTCGAACACTTCCCCTGGAGCTCGGACTATTACCTGGAGCACGGCCACTACATCCCCGAGGGCGGCCTGGAGCGGCTGAAGACCTTCGACGCCATCTACTTCGGCGCCGTCGGCAGCACCCAGGTGCCCGATCACGTCTCGCTCTGGGGGCTGCGCCTGCCCATCTGCCAGGGCTTCGACCAGTACGCCAACGTGCGCCCGACCCGGGTATTGCCGGGCGTTTCCAGCCCGCTGAGAGAGGGCGCCGGCATCGACTGGGTGATCATCCGCGAGAACTCCGAGGGCGAGTACGCCGGCAACGGCGGCCGGGTGCATCGCGGCCTGCCCGAGGAGGTCGGCACCGAGACCGCGGTGTTCACCCGCAGCGGCGTCTTGCGCATCCACCGCTTCGCCTTCGAGCTGGCGAGGACGCGCCCGCGCCGGCATCTGACGCTGGTCACCAAGTCGAACGCCCAGCGCTTCGGCATGGTGATGTGGGACGAGATCTTCTATGAAGTGGCCAGGGATTATCCGGACGTCGCCACCGACCGGGAACTGGTCGATGCCGTGACCACGCGCATGGTGGGTAAGCCCGCGTCCCTGGATGTCCTGGTCGCCACCAACCTGCACGCGGACATTCTCTCCGACCTGGCCGCGGCATTGGCCGGCAGCCTAGGCATCGCGCCGACCGCCAACCTCAATCCGGAGCGCAGCTTCCCCTCGATGTTCGAGCCTATCCACGGCTCGGCCTTCGACATCGCCGGCAAGGGCATCGCCAATCCGGTCGCGAGCTTCTGGTCGGCGGCGATGATGCTCGAACACCTGGGCGAAGCCGCGGCGGCGGCCCGGCTGATGGCGGCGATCGAGAAGGTCAGCGCGAGCGGACTATGCACGCCCGATCTCGGCGGCACGGCGCGCACGGCGGAGGTGACCGCCGCGGTGTGCGCGGCGCTGTAGCGAAGATCTGGATCGCGGCGGCCGCCGCGATTACCACTGCTTCGCAGCACAGGTGCCCTGGGCTATTCCGGGTAACAGCTCCCCGGAACAGCGACGGGCACTAGCGATGCGCTTCGATCGGGTTGCCGTAAATGGGTCTGGCGCCGAACTGGGTGCTGATCGCGTAGGCGACGCCGCAGGCGAGCATCACCGGCACGGTGAGCTGGAACTGGTTGGTCATCTCCAGCACCATGACGATCGACATCAGCGGCGCGTGGGTCACCGCCGCCAGCACCGCGGCCATGCCGATCACCGCCAGCACGCGCGGATCGCCCACCAGCGCCGCCCCGAACCAGGAAGACGCCAGGTGCGCCGTCAGGAAGCCGCTGGTGGCGCCGACGAACAGGGTCGGGGTGAACACCCCGCCGATCGCCCCGGAACCGGAACTGATGACGGTCGCCAGCACCTTGGCGCCCATGATCACCGCAACCCAGTGCCAGGCCACGTTGCCCTGCAGCACCTCGGACACGACGCTGTAGCCGTTGCCCCAGACGTCGGGGACCGCCGCCGCAATCAGTCCGGCGATCACCCCGCCCAGGCCGAGACGGAAGGGCAGCGAATCGATACGTCCGAAAATCTTGCGCGCCCGCTCCAGCATTTCGATAAAGGCCCAGCCCAGACCGCCGCTGATCACGCCGGCGGCGATCGCCACGCCCAGGCTGGTGGGCACCAGCGCAACCGTGGGCATCACGTACAGGGGCTGGGGCTCGACCAGCCAGTAGATCAGCGCGCTCGAGGTGCCGGCGGCGATCAGCACCGGCGCGATGGTGTGCCGGGCGAAGAAGCCCAGGGCCAGCTCCAGGACGAAGACCACCCCCGCGATCGGCGCGTGGTAGGCGCAGCCGATGCCCGACGCGATGCCGCACACCAGGATGGCGTTGCGCTCGTCGTCGGTCAGCGGCAAGAACCGCGCCAGCCACGAGGCGAACCAGGCGGACAACTGCACCATCGGTCCTTCCTTGCCGATCGAGGCGCCGGTGCCCACAGACAGCAGGGCGGAGATGCTGCGCATGAGCGTGGTGCGGTCGTTCAGCAGGTAATGCCCTTCGCGCGCGGCCTCGATGTAGTCCACGTGTTCGGCGCCATCCGGGCCGCGCGCTGCCCAGCGCAGGCCCCAGTGCAGCACGAGGCCCGCGCCCAGGCCGCCGAAGGCCCCCAGGAGCGCGCGGTGCAAGGGCGTGATGCTCTCGGCGGCCGCGACCAGACCGCCCATGTGACCGGTCGCGAGCCATTCCACGGCCTTGATCAGGGTCCGGAAACCCTGCGTCGCCGCCGCCCCCAGCAAGCCCGCCAGGACCGCGGCGAGCCACAGCTTGACGGTCCGGGCGGCACCGCCGATGAAGGGATGCCACTCGCTCGGCGCCGGGGTCAGCTCAGGCGCCTCCATGATTCTCCGCCGCCGGGGTCAAACGGGCGTCGCCGGCGCAGTAGGATTGCGCTATCCGCTGGTAGGGGTTGATGCAAGACACGCGTGAGGAGTGAAGCTCTATTCGATCGGGGTGTTAAAAGGGCGCCGCTTCTGCGAAGATCTGGCTGTGATCAGGCCACCGGTGGGAATACTACGCAAGGCAGAGGGATATTACAACGCTCGCCCGCCGCCGCCAACGCCTTTGTCCAGGAAGCAGAAATGAATTTATGAATATACCGATTTACCAAGTCGATGCCTTCACCAGCCGCCTGTTCGGCGGCAATCCCGCCGCGGTCGTCCTGCTCGACGACTGGCTGCCCGACGCCGTGCTCCTGGCCATCGCCGCCGAGAACAATCTGGCCGAGACCGCCTTCGTCATCCCCCGGCCCGACATCGCGCCGCTGCGCTGGTTCACGCCTGCGGTCGAGGTCGATCTGTGCGGCCATGCGACGCTCGCCGCCGCCGACGTGCTGTTCCGGCACCGCTATCCCGCGGCCGAGCGCTTGAGCTTCGACACCAGGAGCGGGACGCTGGTGGTCACGCGCGCGGGCGGAGTGCTCAGCATGGACTTCCCCTCCCGGCCCGGACGGCCGGTGGCGGTCAGCGACGGTCTGGTCGCGGCGCTGGGGGCGCGCCCACGCGAGGCCCATCTCGCCCGCGACCTGCTGGCGGTCTTCGACACCGAAGCCGAGGTGCGGGCCATCAAGCCGGACTTCGCGGCGCTCGCCGCCCTGGATGTCTTCGCGGTCATCGTCTCCGCCCCCGGCGACGGGGTGGATTTCGTCTCGCGTTTTTTCGCGCCGCGCGCCGGCATTCCCGAAGATCCGGTGACCGGCTCGGCGCACTGCACGCTGATTCCGTACTGGGCCCAACGCCTGGGCAAGGACGAACTCGTCGCCCGGCAGGTCTCGGCCCGGGGCGGAGAGCTGGCCTGCCGCCTGCTCGGCGACCGCGTCGTCATCAAAGGCCGCGCGGTCGAATATCTGCGCGGCGAGATCGACGTCGGGAGCTAGCGCGTGCTCTCCGCGGCATTGGCGATCGCCGCCGATGGCGTCGTGGTGCTCCATTTCGCCTTTGTGCTGTTCGCGCTGCTGGGCGGACTCCTGGTGCCGAGATTCAGGGCGCTGGCTTGGCTCCATCCGCCTGCCGCCCTATGGGCTGCCCTGATCGAGTTCGCCGGCTGGAGCTGTCCGCTCACGCCCCTGGAGAATCAGCTCCGGCGCAGCGCCGGAAGCCGGGGCTACGCCGACGGCTTCATCGAGCATTATCTGCTGCCGCTGATCTATCCCGCCGGCCTGACGCGCGAACTGCAGATCGCCTTCGGTTTCTGCGTCCTCGCCGCGAACCTGCTGGTCTATGGCTACCTGCGGCACAAGCTGCGCCGGGACCGGCGACGGGCAGGTGATTGAAAAATGGTAGAATTGCGGGTTTTCCCGGCCTCACCTCCCCGGGTGTGACGCGGACCGGCGCAATTTAGGAAACCAGATGCTCGTCGCTTCAAACATCACCATCCAGTTCGGGGCCAAGCCCCTGTTCGAGAACATCTCGGTCAAGTTCGGCGAAGGCAACCGCTACGGCCTGATCGGCGCCAACGGCTCGGGCAAGACCACCTTCATGCGGATACTCGCCGGCGTGCTCGAACCCTCGGGCGGCAACGTCTCGGTGGACGCCCACGAACGCATGTCCTTCCTCAGGCAGGACCAGTTCGCTCACGAGGAGCAGCGCGTGCTCGACGTGGTGCTGATGGGCCACAATGAGATGTGGGCCGCGATGCAGGAGAAGGACGCGATCTACGCCAATCCCGAGGCTAGCGAGGAGGATTACCTGCACGCCGCCGAGCTGGAGTCGAAGTTCGCCGAGTACGGCGGCTACACCGCCGAGTCGCGCGCCGGGGAGATCCTGCTGGGCGCCGGCATCCCGACCGAGCAGCACACCGGCCCGATGAGCGCGGTGGCGCCGGGCTGGAAGCTGCGCGTGCTGCTGGCCCAGGCGCTGTTCTCCGATCCGGACATCCTGCTGCTCGACGAGCCGACCAACAACCTCGACATCGACACCATCCGCTGGCTGGAGGACGTGCTGAACCAGCGCGCCAGCACGATGATCATCATCTCCCACGACCGCCACTTCCTGAACCAGGTGTGCACCCACATGGCGGACCTGGACTACGGCACGCTCAAGGTCTATCCGGGCAACTACGACGACTACATGGAAGCCTCGACCCAGGCGCGGGCGCGGCAGCTCTCGGCCAACGCCAAGGCCAAGGAGCGGGTCACCGAGCTGCAGGACTTCGTGCGCCGCTTCTCGGCCAACAAGTCGAAGGCGCGCCAGGCCACCTCGCGGGCCAAGCTGATCGAGAAGATCAAGGTCGAGGACATCAAGCCCTCCAGCCGCCAGTACCCGTGGATCCGCTTCGAGGTCGACGACAAGGAGAAGCTGCACCGCCACGCGGCCGAGATCACCAATCTTTCCCACGGCTACGACCGGGTGCTGTTCAAGGACTTCTCCACCTTCATCGAGGCCGGCGAGAAGATCGCCATCATCGGCGAGAACGGCGCCGGCAAGACCACGCTGCTGCGCTGCCTGGCCGGCGAGAAGCTCGGGGGCTTGACGCCCAAGTTCGGCAGCGTCAAGTGGGCGGAAAAGGCGCGGCCCGGCTACTTCGCCCAGGATCACGCCGAGGACTTCGCCGCCGACACGACGCTGTTCGACTGGATCTCCCGGTGGACGCGCGAGGGCGACGACGAGCAGATCGTGCGCAGCACCCTGGGGCGGCTGTTGTTCACCGGCGACGACGCCAAGAAGTCGGTCAAGGTGATCTCCGGCGGCGAACAGGGGCGGATGCTCTTCGGCAAGCTGATATTGGCCAAGCCCAACGTGCTCTTGATGGACGAGCCGACCAATCACCTCGACATGGAATCGATCGAGTCCCTGAACACCGCGCTCGACAAGTACACCGGCACCTTGGTCTTCGTCTCGCACGACCGCGAGTTCGTCTCCTCGATCGCGACGCGCATCCTCGAAATCAGGAACGGCGCGATCATCGACTACAAGGGCAATTACGAGGACTATCTCGCCAGCCAGGGGATAGAGTGACGCCTCCTTCCTCGTTCGTCGGCCGACTCGCGCGCCGGCTCCTGGCGGCGTTCGGCTGGAAGCTGGTGTATCAGCCGCCGGCCGAGCCCAAGGCGATCATCGTCTTCTACCCGCACACCTCGAACTGGGATTTCGTCATCGGCATCGTAGCCCGAGCGGTCATCGGCCTGCCGGTGCACTGGGCGGGCAAGGACGACCTGTACCGCTGGCCGTTTCGCGTGCTGTTCAAGAGACTGGGCGGCATTCCGGTGAACCGCCGCGAACGCACCGGCTTCGTCACCCAGATGGCGGCGGAGTTCGCCAGGCGCGAACGCTTCTATCTGGCCATCACGCCGGAGGGCACGCGCCGCTTCACCTCCTGCTGGAAGAGCGGCTTCTACCGCCTGGCGCTGGCGGCGAAGGTGCCGCTCGGCCTGGCCTTCATCGACTACCCGAGGCGCGAAATCGGCATCATGGGCTACCTGACACTGAGCGGCGACGAGGACCCGGACCTCGGGCGGATCGCGGCGAGCTACGCCGGCCGACGCGGCAAATATCCCGAACAGGAGGGACGCATCGCCTTCTCTGAAGACAGGAGCCCGGGATGATCCTGCTGCGCAACCTGTGCTTCGGCCGCAACGGCGAGATGCTGGTCGAGGACGCCAGCCTGCAGCTCTTTCCGGGCTGGAAGATCGGCCTGATCGGCGCCAACGGCAGCGGCAAGTCCTCTTTCCTGGCGCTGCTGCGCGGCGAACTGCACGCCGAGTCGGGCGACCTGGAGCTGCCGCGCTCCTGGGTGCTGGCCCACGTCGCCCAGGACACGCCGGCGCTGCCCGACCCGGCGCTGGAGTTCGCGCTCGACGGCGACACCGAGCTGCGCGCCATCGAGCGCGAACTGGCGGCGGCCGAGGCGGTCCCCGAGGGCGCCGAGGATACCCAACTTCATGGCAACCTGATCGGCGAGCTGCACGCCCGTTATGGCGAGATCGGCGGCTATTCGGCGCGCGCGCGCGCCGCCGAACTGCTGCACGGCCTGGGCTTTTCCGACGCCGATCACGCCCGACCGGTAGCAAGCTTCTCCGGCGGCTGGCGCGTCCGTCTGAATCTGGCGCGGGCGCTGATGTGCCGCTCGGACCTCTTGCTGTTGGACGAGCCGACCAATCACCTGGACCTCGACGCCGTGCTCTGGCTGGAGGGCTGGTTGAAGAGTTATCCGGGCACGCTGCTCTTGATCTCCCACGACCGCGACTTTCTCGACGCGGTCGCCGACCACACCCTGCATCTGGAACAGGCGAAGCTCAAGCTCTACAGCGGCGGCTACAGCGACTTCGAGCGCCAGCGCGGGGCGCAACTGGCGCTGCAACAGGCGATGCACGAGAAGCAGGTGCGCGAACGCGAGCACCTGCACAGCTTCATCGAGCGCTTCCGCGCCAAGGCCTCCAAGGCAAGGCAGGCGCAGAGCCGGATCAAGGCGCTGGCGCGGATGGAGGAGGTGGCGGCGGCGCACGTCGACACCCAATTCACCTTCCGCTTCCGCGATTCCGGCGCCGCCCCCGATCCGCTGCTGGTGGTGCAAGGCGGCCGCGCCGGTTACGGCGAGCAGACCATACTCTCGGAGGTCAATCTGACGCTGCGACCCGGCCAGCGCCTGGCGCTCCTGGGCCGTAACGGCGCCGGCAAGTCGACGCTGGTGAAGCTGCTCGCCGGGGCGATAGCGCCCCTGTCGGGCGACAGGGTCGAGGGCAAGGGCTTGACCATCGGCTACTTCGCCCAGCACCAGTTGGAACAGTTGCGCCCGGACGAGTCGCCGCTGCAGCATCTGGTCCGACTCAGCGCCCGGGTGCGCGAACAGGAGCTGCGCACTTATCTGGGCACCTTCGACTTCCGCGGCGACATGGCGACCGCCCCCTGCGGCCGCTTCTCCGGCGGCGAGAAGTCACGTCTGGCGCTGGCCCTGCTGATCTGGCAGAAGCCCAATCTGCTGCTGTTGGACGAGCCGACCAACCACCTCGATCTGGAGATGCGCGAGGCCCTGAATCTCGCGCTGCAGGAATACGAGGGCGGCGTGGTGCTGGTCTCGCACGATCGGCACCTGTTGCGCAGCACCGCCGACGAGCTGTGGCTGGTCGCCGACGGCCGGGTGCGCGTTTTCGACGGCGACCTCGACGACTACTCGGCCTGGCTCGCTGCCCAGCGCTCCGCCGCCGCGGTTCCATCCGCCGACAGGCAGACCAGGCGCGAGGGCCGCGTCCAGGCCGAGGCCGGCCGCCAGGCGCAGCTCTCGGAGCGCCGCACGCTGCAGAGGGAGATCCAGAAGATCGAGAAGCAGATCGACAACTGGCAGACCGAGCTCGCCCTGCTCGAGGCCCGGCTGGCCGATCCGGCCCTCTACGCCGCCCCCGACCAGACGCTGCTGCAGACGCTGCAGAAAAAGAAGGGTGAGCTCGCGTGCGCCATCGGTCAGACCGAGGAGCGCTGGCTGACGATCCAGGGGGAACTGGAGCGCCTGTCGGCGGCGGCCGGCTAGCCGGCGACGGGTAGAATCCATCGTTTCAAGAACTCAGGGAGTTTGACGTGCAGATCGTTTGTCTCGACCTCGAAGGCGTGCTCGTTCCGGAAATCTGGATCGAGTTTTCCCGGCGCACCGGCATCCCCGAACTGCGCCGCACCACGCGCGACGAGCCCGACTACGACAAGCTGATGAAGGGCCGGCTGGCAATCCTGGCCCAGCACAAGCTCGGCCTGCCCGACATCCAGAGCGTGATCGCCGAGATGGGCCCGCTCGCGGGCGCCAAGGACTTCCTCGACGAGCTGCGCAACCGCTTCCAGGTGATCATCCTGTCCGACACCTTCTACGAATTCGCGATGCCGCTGATGCACCAGTTGGGGCTGCCGGCGCTGTTCTGCCACAAGCTCGAAGCCGACGCACAAGGCCTCCTGGTCGACTACCATCTGCGCATGCCCGAGCAGAAGCGGGAAGCGGTCAAGGCCTTCAAGGGACTCAACTTCAAGGTCATCGCCGCCGGCGATTCCTACAACGACACCGCGATGTTGGGCGAGGCGCACGCCGGCATCCTGTTCCGGCCGCCGGAGAACGTGATCCGCGAGTTTCCGCAGTATCCGGTGACGAAGAACTACGCAGAGCTCGGCGCCGAAATCGAGAAGGCGAGCGCGAGGATCTGATGCACGCGGAACGCTTCTACACCCTCACCGCCTCCTGTCCCGACCGCGTCGGCATCATCGCCCGCGTCTCGGGCTTCATCGCCCAGCATCAGGGCTGGATACTCGAGTCGAGCTACCACGCCGACCCGGACGGCGGCCGCTACTTCATGCGCATCGAGGTCAGGGCCGACTCGCTGCCTTTCCCGCTGGCCGAGTTCGAGCTGCTGTTCGCCCCGGTCGCGCGTGAGCTGGGCATGGACTGGAAGCTGTCGGACTCGGCGGTGAAGAAGCGCGTGGTGCTGATGGTCAGCCAGCAGGAGCACTGCCTCTACGACCTGCTGGCGCGCTGGCAGGCCAAGGAACTCGCCATCGACATCCCCTGCGTGATCTCGAACCACGACACCCTCAAGGGCTTCGTCGAGTGGCACGGCATCCCCTTCCACCACGTGCCGGTGAACGCGGATAACAGACAGGCCGCCAACGCCGAGATCGCCCGCCTGTTCGCAGACGCGCACGGCGACACCATGGTGCTGGCGCGCTACATGCAGATCATCGCGCCGGCGCTGTGCGCCGCCCATCCGGGGCGGATCATCAACATCCACCACTCCTTCCTGCCCAGCTTCGTCGGCGCCCGGCCCTACCACCAGGCCCACCAGCGCGGCGTCAAGCTGATCGGGGCGACCTGCCATTACGTCACCGCCGAACTCGACCAGGGGCCGATCATCGAGCAGGACGTGATCCGCATCGACCACTCCGACTCCGTAGAGGACATGGTGCGCTACGGCAAGGACATCGAGAAGACCGTGCTCGCCCGCGGCCTCCGCTACCACATCGAGGACCGGGTGCTGACCCACGGCAACAAGACCGTGGTGTTCCGCTAAG
>DATKVJ010000010.1:0-34544 GCA_035530135.1 Rhodocyclaceae bacterium
CCGAAGGCCGTGGCAATCTGGATCGCCACGCTGCCGTCACTGCGAGGCCGCAGGCCGCGGCAGTCGCGATGACGGGTTTGGTGGTGGGTTCATGGTCCGTGTGCAGTTTTGGCCACGCCGAAACAGGCGGCTCGCAATGACGGCTTAGTCGATTTCGCCGACCCGGTGGCAGGCCACCATTTGTCCGTCGTGCGCTTCCAATGACGGCGCTTCAACAGCGCAACGGTCGACGGCGTAAGGGCAACGGCGGTGGAAGGCGCAGCCCGGCGGCGGCGCCAGCGGCGAGGGCAGCTCGCCCTTGAGCGGCTGCCGAGACCGCCGCGCGCCGGCGTCTAGGCGCGGCGTCGAGGCGAGCAGGGCGCGGGTGTAGGGGTGCCGGGGCGCATCGAATATCGCCCGCTTCGTTCCCGACTCGACCACCCGACCCAGGTACATGACCAGCACCCGGTCGGCGATGTGCTCGACCACCGCTAGGTTGTGCGAGATGAACAGATAGGCGACGCCGGTCTGCGCCTGCAGGTCCATCATCAGGTTCAGCACCTGGGCCTGGACCGACACGTCCAGCGCCGAGACCGGCTCGTCCGCGACCACCAGGCGGGGATCGAGCATCAGCGCCCGGGCGATGGCCACGCGCTGGCGCTGGCCGCCGGAGAACATGTGCGGATAGCGGCCGGCGTGTTCCGGACGCAGGCCGACCCGATCCATCATGGCCAGCGTCCGCTCGCGGCGCTGGGCGCGACTGATACGGGTATTGATCGCCAGCGGCTCTTCGAGGATCGCGCCGATCCGCTTGCGCGGGTTGAGGCTGGCGTAAGGATTCTGGAACACCATCTGCACCAGCGGCCGCAGTTTTTGCTTCTGCTCTCGCGTCGCGGATCCGACGTCGATCCCGAGGAGCAACAATTGCCCGGCGCTGGGCGCCTCGATCATCGTGACCTGGCGTGCCAGGGTCGACTTGCCGCAGCCGGACTCCCCGACCACCGCGAGCGACTTCCCAGCCGCGAGTTCGAAGGAGACGCCATCCAGAGCGCGGGCGAGCGCGGGCTGCCTGAACGGACCTTGCGCCACCGGATAGTGCTTGACCAGATTCCTGGCTTCGAGCAGCGGCGGGATTGCGATGGTATTCATCGCGCCTCGCCGTCGAGCGGGAAGTGGCAGCGCACCAGCGCATCGGGCTTGCCGAAGAGCGCCGGCCGCTCTTGTGTGCAGCGGGGGGCGGCGAAGGCGCAGCGGGGCTGGAGCAGGCAGCCCGCGGGCCGGTCGAACTGCCCCGGCACGGTGCCGGGGATGGTCTGCAGGCGCTGCCTGCCGACGTTGTTCTCGGGCAGGGCGGCGAGCAGGGCCCGGGTGTAGGGGTGGCGCGGCGCCTGAAAAATCCGCGGCAATGCCCCGGTCTCGACCACCTGTCCGGCGTACATCACCACCACCCGCTGCGCCGTCTGGGCGACCACGCCCAGGTCGTGGGTGATCAAGAGCAGCGCCATGCCGCGCTGTTTTTGCAGCGCGAGCAGCAGATCGAGCAGTTGCGCCTGGATGGTGACGTCAAGCGCGGTGGTCGGCTCGTCCGCGATCAACAGGCGCGGGTTGCAGGCGATGGCCATCGCCACCATCACGCGCTGGCTCATGCCGCCGGAGAGCTGGTGCGGGTAGGCGTTAAGGCGCCGCTCGGGGTCGGGCATGTCCACCTGGCGCAGCAGTTCCAGCGCGCGCGCGCGGCGCTCGCGCGCGCTGCCGCCGACGTGGACCGCGAGCGTTTCCATCAGTTGGTGCGCCACGGTGAAGCAGGGATTGAGGCTTGCCATCGGGTCCTGGAAAATCATCGCCACGTCCCGGCCGAGCATTGCCCGGCGCTCGCGCGACGAGATGTCGAGGAGATTCTTCCCGGCCAGCGCCATGCGCTTCGCGGCGACACGTCCCGGGGGATCGATCAGGCCCATGATCGCCAGCGAGCTGACGCTCTTGCCCGAGCCCGATTCGCCGACGACACCGACCACCTCGCCCTCGTTGATGGCAAGATCGACGCCCTCGACCGCGATCAGCGGCGCCTGCGGCCTACCGAAGGACACGCTCAGTTGCTCGATTTCCAGCAGCGCCATGCTAGCTCTTCAACTTCGGATCGAGGGCGTCGCGCAGACCGTCGCCCATCAGGTTGAAGGCCAGCACCGCGACCAGGATCGCCAAGCCCGGAAAGCTGACCACCCACCAGGCGCTTGCGATGAACTCCAGCGCCGAGGCGAGCATCGATCCCCACTCGGGGGTGGGCGGCTGGGCGCCCAGGCCCAGGAAACCCAGCGCGGCGGCGTCGAGGATGGCGCTGGAAAAACCCAGCGTGGCCTGGACGATCAGGGGCGCGGTGCAGTTGGGCAGCACGGTGTCGAACATCAGCCGCAGGGTGCCGGCGCCGGCGATGCGCGAGGCGGCGACGTAATCCTTGCCCAGTTCCCCGATCACCGAGGCGCGCATCAGGCGAACGTAGTGGGGCACCATGACCACGGCGATCGCGACCATGGCGTTCAAGAGGCCCGGGCCGAGGATGGCGACCACCGCGATGGCCAGGAGCAGCGAGGGCAAGGCCAGCAGGACGTCCATCAGGCGCATGATCGCGGTCTCGACCCAGCCGCGCATGAAGCCCGAGATCAGGCCGAGCACGATGCCGATGGACAGCGATAGCGACACCGCGACCAGGCCGATCGTCAAGGACAGCCTCGCGCCGTAGATCAGCCGCGACAGGATGTCGCGGCCCACCGCGTCGGTGCCGAGCGGGAAGTGGCGGCTGCCGCCCCCGAGCCAGGCCGGGGGCGAGAGCGCCGCAGAGCGGAACTGCTCGATCGGCGAGTGCGGCGCGAACCAGCCGGGAAACAGCGCCAGCAGGACGAGCAGCAGCACCACGGCGAGGCCGGCCACCGCGCCGCGATTGCGGCTGAAATGGCGCCACAGTTCGGCCAGCAGCGAGGGTGGGGTCGAACTCATCGGCCGTGGCGGATGCGCGGATTGACGACGCCGTAGAGCAGGTCGACCAGCAGATTGACACTGATCACGATGGTCGCCGAGATCAGGATGCCGCCTTGCACCACCGGGTAGTCGCGGCGATGGATGGCCTCGACCAGCCACTTGCCGATGCCCGGCCAGGAGAAGATGGTCTCGGTCAGGATCGCGCCGGTCAAGAGCGTGCCGATTTGCAGGCCGATCACGGTGATCACCGGGATCAGGGCGTTTCGCAGCGCGTGCACGCAGACCACGGAAAACCACGACAGACCCTTGGCCCGCGCGGTGCGCACGTAGTCCTCGCGCAGCACTTCGAGCATCGCCGAGCGCGTCATGCGCGCGATCACCGCCAGCGGAATGGTGCCCAGCGCGATCGCGGGCAGGATCAGGTGGGTCACCGCCGAACGGAAGGCGCCGGCCTGGCCCGAGCGCCAGGCATCGATCAGCATGAAGCCGGTGGAGGTGGGGAAATCATAGACGATGGCTATCCGTCCGGACACCGGCGTCCAGCCGAGCTTGACCGAGAACAGCTCGATCAGGAGCAGCGCCCACCAGAAGATCGGCATCGAATAACCGGTCAGCGACACGCCCATCACCGAGTAATCGAGAAAGCTGTTGCGTTTGACCGCAGCCAGGATGCCTGCCGGCAAGCCGAGCATCAGGGCCAGAAGAATCGCGCACAGGGCGAGCTCCGCGGTCGCCGGAAACAGCGTCAGGAATTCCTTCAACACCGCTTCGTGGGTGTTGATCGAGCGGCCGAAGTCGCCGTGCAGCAGACGCACCAGGTAGTCGAAATACTGCACGTGGAGCGGCCGATCCAGGCCGAGCTGGTGGGCGAGCTCGCGGTAGCGCTCCGGGGACATGCCGCGTTCGCCCGAGAGCGCTTCGGCGGCGTTGCCCGGGATCATGTGGATCAGCGAGAAGGCCAGCAGGGTGATGCCGAGCAGGGTCGGGATCACCATTCCGACGCGCTTCAGAATGTAGGCCAGCATGAATCAGCGCGCCAGATCGACCCCGTAGAAATTGTGGTGCGCGGTCGCGTCCATGGTGTAGCCCACGACCTCCTTCCGCACCGGCGTGAACTCCAGACTGTGGGCGATGGTGATCAAGGGCGTCTCTTGCTTCATGATCACCTGGGCCCTTTGGTAGAGCCTGGCGCGCTGCGCCTGGTTGGTCGTCACCTTGGCCTTCTGGATCAGGCGCTCGAAGTCATGGTTGCACCAGCGCGCGACGTTGCCGCCGCCCTTGACCGCGGCGCAGCCGGCGAGCGGCGTGAAGAAGTTGTCCGGATCGCCGTTGTCGCCCGACCAGCCGTACATGATCGCCTGCTGCTCGCCATCCTTGCTGCGCTTCAGATACTCGCCCCACTCGTAGGTGATGAGGCGGGCCCTGACGCCGATCTTGGCCCAGTCGGCCTGGATCAGTTCGGCCATGCGCTTGCCGTCGGGATTGTAGGGGCGGGACACCGGCAGGTACCACAGGTCGATGTCAAATCCCTGGGGCAGCCCCGCCTTGGCGAGCAGCGCCCTGGCCTTGGCCGGATCGTAGGGGGTGTCCTTGACCTGGTCGTTGTAGGACCAGAGGGTCGGCGGGATCAGGTTCTTCGCCGCCTGGCCGTTGCCCTGATAGATCAGCCTCAGGATCGAGTCCTGGTTGGTCGCCAGCGCCAGGGCCTGGCGCACCAGCAGCTTGTCCAGCGGCTTCTTCTCGACGTTGAGGGCGACGTAGCCGATGTTCAGACCCGCCTTCGAGTACAGCACGATGGCGGGATCCTTGCGCATCGATGCGATGTCGGCGGGCTTGGGATAGGCCATCACCTGGCATTCCCCGGTCTTCAGCTTGGCGTAGCGCACCGCCGCATCCGGGGTGATGGCGAAGATCAGCTGGTCGATCTTGGCTCGGCCACGCCAGTACTGGTCGAAGGCCCGGTAGCGGATCACCGCGTCCTTCTGGTAGGAGACCAACTGGAACGGCCCGGTGCCGATCACCTGCTGGTCGGCAATTCCGGGCGTGCCGCGGGCTTGCATCTTGCCGTAGTACTCGGCCGAATCGATCGAGGCGAAGTCCATCGCCAGGTCGGCGAGAAAGGGCGCCTCGGGGTGGCGGAGCGTGAAGCGCACCGTGTACGGATCGAGTTTTTCGATCCTGGCGACGATCCCGTCCATGCCCATGTCCTGCCAGTAGGCGAAGGTCTGGCCGGCGTCGAGCCGGTGCAGCGGCTGCTTCGGGTCCATCTGGCGCAGGAAGGAGAACAGCACGTCGTCGGCGTCGAAGTCCCGGCTCGGGGTGAACAGCGCATTGCTCTGGAACTTGACCCCGTGGCGCAGGTGGAAGGTGTAGCTGAGGCCGTCCTTGGACACCTCCCAGGATTGCGCCAGCGAGGGCACTACCTTGGTCGTGCCGGGCGCGAAGGCGACCAGGCGGTCGAAGATCGGCACCGAGGAAGCATCGTAGGTGGTGCCGGTGCTGAAAAAGGCCGGATTGAATCCCTCCGGGCTGCCCTCCGAGCAATAGACGAGGGTCTTGGCGGCGGATGCGAACCCGGCAAATGCGGTCAGCAAGGCGACGACGCCGACCTTGAAAAACTTGCTTGCGCTCATGGTGAGGCTCCGGCTTGTAGTTCTGCTGCGCGCGTGCGCAAGCCGGCATGTTAGCCGCTGCGGCACTGTTTAACAATTTCCGATTGCGCTATCGGGGGGGGTTCCCGGGGGGGTGGCTAATCCTGCAGGCTTGTTGTGGTAATCTTTGCGCCGCTCTTACACAGCCCGTTTCGTCCTGCTGGCTGGAGCATTTTTAGGTCCGCATTTTCAGATCCGCATTTTCAGATCCACTTGCATGAGGGAGACCGATGAGTTACGCGCAACCGGCAGACTCTGGAAGAAGGGCGACCGGTCTCGTCATCGTCGTGCTGTTCCACGCATTGCTGGTATACGCCCTGGTCAATGGCCTGGCGCGCAAGATAGTCGAAGTGGTGCACCAGCCGCTGGAAACCAAGATCATCGAGGAGGTCAAGCCGCCGCCGCCGGACAAGCCGCCGCCGCCGCCACCGCCCCGTCTCGCCGCCCCGCCGCCGCCCTATATTCCCTTGCCCGAGGTGCAGGTGCAATTGCCGCCGGTGGCTCCCCAGAACACGATTTCCGCGGTGACCAGCACCAAACCCACCGGTCCGGTTCCGACTATCGTCCGGCGAGCGCCGGTGCGCACCACCGCCGCGGTGGTCGATGCCAAGAACTGCGAGAAGCCGGAATATCCGCCGGCCTCGCTGCGCGCGGAAGAGACCGGCGTGGTCAGGCTGGCCTTCCTGATCGATGTCGATGGGCGGGTGCTGGAGAGCAAGATCGAGCGCTCGACCGGCTATCGCCGCCTGGATGAGGCGGCCAGAAGGGCGCTCGGGCTGTGCAAGTTCAAGCCGGCCACGGTCGATGGCAAGCCCGAGAAGTCGTGGGCGCGCATGGAGTACGAGTGGAAGATCGAGTGAGGGGCTTGCCCCCGCTAGTACAGTTGCCCCCAATAATTTTTCAGGATGATCACACCATGAGTTTCAAGCTAAGGGTCAGCACCATCTTGGCCACGTTGATGTGCGCCTTGACGATTTCCGCGGTATTACCCAATGCCGCCTGGGCGCAGGCTGCCCCGGCGTCGCAAGCGGTGCCGGCGAGTTCCGCCGTGGTCAGCCCCGTGGCCGCCCCGCAGCCGCCCGCGGCCTTGCCCGCGACCGAGTCGGTGAAGAATCCCTACGGCCTGGATTCGCTGTGGCGGCAGGGCGACTTCGTCGCCCGCGGCACGCTCCTGATCCTGGTCATCATGTCGATGGGTACCTGGTACATCGGCGTGGTGAAGGCCCTGGAGCAGAGCAAGCTCTTGAAGCAGGGCAATGAAGCACGCCAGAAATTCTGGCAGGCCGCCTCGATTCGTGAAGGCGTTCTGAGCCTGCACGAGGACAGCGCCTTCCGCTACATCGCAGAGGAAGGAAGCAAGGCGAGCGACCATCACGAGAGCTCGATGCTGGAGCAGATCGATTTCAACAGTTGGGTCGGCATGTCGATCCAGCGCGCGATCGAGACCATCGGCAACCGCCTGCAAAACGGCCTGGCCTTCCTCGCCACCGTGGGCTCGACCGCGCCCTTCGTCGGACTGTTCGGCACGGTGTGGGGAATCTATCATGCGCTGACCGCGATCGGTATCGCCGGCCAGGCGTCGATCGACAAGGTGGCCGGCCCGGTCGGCGAATCGCTGATCATGACCGCGATGGGTCTGGCCGTGGCGGTGCCCGCGGTGCTCGGCTACAACTGGCTGGTGCGGCGTAACAAGGTGGCCATGGAGAACGTCCGCAACTTCAGCGGCGAACTGCACATGGTTCTGCTCTCGCGCGGCCACAGTCAGGCCAAGGCCGGCTGAGATGAGCTTCGCCATCGGTCAAAGCGAGGCGGAGGACGAGGTCGTCTCGGCGATCAACACCACGCCGCTGGTGGACGTGATGCTGGTGCTGTTGATCATCTTCCTGATCACCATTCCGGTGGTCGCGAACACGGTGCCGGTGCAGTTGCCGAAGGAGCGGAATCAGCCGACGGTGACCAAGCCGGAGAACGTCGTGCTGGCCATCAACAAGGACGGCGATATTTTCTGGAACGAGGTTCTGGTGCCCGACGCGCCGACGCTGCTGGCCAAACTGAAGGTGGCGGCGGTCAAGGTGCCGCAACCGGAAGTGCATATCCGCGGCGATCGCAATGCCCGCTACGAGTTCATCGGCAAGGTGGTTTTCGCCTGCCAGCGCGCCGGCATCGAAAAGGTCGGCTTCATCACCGAGCCGCCGGTGCGGGGCGGCTGAGGAGAGAAGTATGGCTATGAATGTCGGCAGCGCCAGCAGCTCGGGCGAACCGGAAGTGATGGTGGACATCAACACCACGCCCTTGATCGACGTGATGCTGGTGCTCCTGATCATGCTGATCATCACCATCCCGATCCAGACCCACGCGGTGAAGCTCAACATGCCCACCGCCAATCAGCCGCAATCCTCGGTGCCGCCGCAGGTGGTGGCGATCGATATCGACTTCGACGGCACCATCCTGTGGAACGGCGAGACGGTGAACGGGCGCGACGATCTCAAGGCGCGGCTGCGGGGACTGGCTGCGATGGCCGATCAGCCGGAGGTGCATTTGCGCCCGAACAAGCTGGTCAAGTACAGCGTCGTGGCGATGGTCATGGCCGAGGCGCAACGGCTGGGCGTGACCAAGATCGGCCTGGTCGGCAACGAGCAGTTCATCAATTGAAGAATAAGGCTGGGAAGATGTTCTCTCGCAGAATTGCAACGCTGCTTTGCGTACTCGGCTTGGCCGGGCTCGCGGCGCCGGTCCTGGCACAGGAGCATCCAGCCGACGCCGCCACGGTGCGTCCGGAAGTGGGCAAGCCGCTGCAGGCGGCGGTGACCCTCTTGAAGGGCAAGAAGGCCAAGGCGGCGCTGGCCAAGATCGCCGAGGCGGACGCGGTCAAGAACAAGACGCCGTTCGAGACCTATATGGTGGCTCGCCTGCGCGCCCAGGCCGAGGCGGCCGCGGGCGAAGCTGCGGCGGCCGCACACGATTTCGAGGCGACCGCGGAATCGGCGGCGACCCCGGCGGCGGAGAGGGTGCAGTTCCTCGCCGTCGCCGCCGCCCAGTACTACTCTGCCCGGCAGTATGCCAAGGCCGCCGAGCTCGCCACGCGCTACTTCAAGGCGGGCGGCAAGGATCCGGCGCTGCGCACGATCTACGTGCAGGCGCTCTACCTCGGCAACGACTTTGCCCAGGCCGGCCGCGAAATTCTGGCCGACGTCGAGGGCGAGCAGCAGGCGGGCAAGACGCCCTCCGAGATCGAATTGCAGATGCTGGCGAATTGTTATCAGAGGACCAATGACAAGGCCGGCTACGCCCACGCCATGGAAAAGTTGGTCGCCTTCCATCCCAAGCACGACTACTGGCTGAGCGTGGTCTATAGCGTGACCACGGCACCGGGTTTTTCCGACCGCTTGACCCTGGATGCGCAACGCCTGAAGCTCGCCACCGGCACCATGCGCGGCGCCGAGGACTACATGGAGGCGGCGCAACTGGCACTGCAGGCGGGCTTCCCGGCGGAAGCGAAAAAATTCGTCGATGCCGGCTACGCCGCCGGCCAGCTCGGCACCGGACCGGAAGCCGCGCGGCACCAGCGCCTGAGGGCGCTCACCCTGAAGAGTCTCGCCGAGGACAAGCAGACGCTGGGCCAGGACGATGCCCGAGTGGCCGCCGACAAGGACGGCGCGCCTCTGCTCAACACCGGCCTCAACTATGTGCTGTACGGCCGCGTCGACAAGGGCCTGGCGATGATGGCGCAGGGCATGAAGAAGGGCGGCTTCCGTCATCCCGACGATGCCCGGCTGCACCTGGGTTATGCCTATCAGCTCGCCGGGCAGAAGCAAAAGGCGGTGCAGGAATTCAAGTCCGTGCATGGCGCCGACGGCGCCGCGGCGCTGGCGCGCCTGTGGGTGATCCGCCTGGGCCAGGGGGCCTAGGTTGCCGCGCTACGCTCGCAACGACGACCGAAGGAAGTCCCTGTGGGACGAAATGGATTGTCATTGCGAGCCGAAGGCGAAGCAATCTCAGGATCGCCACGCTGCCGTCATTGCGAGGAGCGGAGCGACGACCGTAGGAAGTCCCTGTGGGACGAAGCAATCTCTCTACGCGCGTATCCGGTGGTCGGCTCTCGGCACCGCGGCGAGCAGCTTCTGGGTGTAGGGGTGCTGCGGGCGCAGGTAGATGTCGTCGGAGTTGGCGAATTCCACCACCTCGCCCTGGTTCATCACCATCACCTGGTCGGACATATACTTGACCACGGCCAGATCGTGCGAGATGAAAATGTAGGACAGACCGAACTGGTCCTGCAGGTCCTGCAGCAGGTTCAACACCTGCGCCTGGACCGAGACGTCGAGCGCCGAGACCGATTCGTCGCAGATCAGGATGTCCGGCTTCATCGTCAGGCAGCGCGCGATCGCGATGCGCTGGCGCTGGCCGCCGGAGAACTCGTGCGGATAGCGGTGATACGCGAGCTCGGGCAGTTCCACGCGGGCCAGCAGCTCGCGCACCAGCGCACGCCGCTCGGCGTCATTGGCGCCGATGCCGTGGATCGCCAGCGGCTCGGTCAGGATCTGGCCGACGGTGAAGCGCGGGTTCAATGAGGCGTAGGGATTCTGGAAGATGATCTGGATGCGCCGCTTGTAGGCCTTGAATTCGCTGTTCGGCATAGCCAAGAGGTCGCGCCCCTCGAACAGCGCTTCGCCGGTAGTGGCCTGGTGCAGGCGCATCAGGGTGAGCCCGACCGTGGTCTTGCCCGAGCCCGACTCGCCGACCACGCCGAGCGTCTTGCCGCGCGCGAGCTTGAAGGACACGTCCTGCACCGCCTTGAATTCGCGCTTGCCGAACAGGCCTTGGCGGGAATAGAAACTCTTGCCCAGTCCCCGCACTTCGAGTATGACCGGCTCATTGCCGGTCACTCCGCGCGAGCGTTCACCCGGCGCCGTGGGGGCGCCCCCCGCCCGCATGAAGTCGTCGATCACCGCCAGACGCTGCGGCCGGTGCGCGAGCGGCGGCCGGCACTGCAACAGCGCCCGGGTGTAGGGATCCTGCGGATTGCGGAACACCTCGTCAGTCGTTCCCTGCTCGCGGATCTCGCCGCTCCTCATCACCACCACGCGGTCGGCGATCTCGCCCACCACCGCCAGATCGTGGCTGATGAACAACACCGACATCCGGTGCCGGTCCTGCAGCGCCGCCAGCAGTTCCAGGATCTGCTTCTGGATCGTGACGTCGAGCGCCGTGGTTGGCTCGTCGGCGATCAACAGGCGCGGATTGCAGGCGATGGCCATGGCGATCATCACCCGCTGCTGCTGCCCACCGGAGAGCTGGAAGGGGTGGGCCCGGCTCTTGGCGAGCGGATCGGGTATGCCGACCTCGTTCAGCAATTCCAGCACCCGGACCTGGGCCTGGCGCAGCGAGAGACCCAGGTGCAGGCGCAGCACCTCGGCGATCTGGTAGCCGACGGTGAACACCGGGTTCAAGGAGCTCATCGGCTCTTGGAAGATCATCGAAATCTCCCGGCCGCGCAGTTCGCGCAGTTCGGCCTGCGCCAGGCCGACCAGGTTGCGGCCGCCATAGACGATCTGGCTGCCGGGGAGCACCGTGGCGTTCTCCGGCGGCAAGAGGCCCAGGATCGCCAGCGAGGTGACCGACTTGCCGCTGCCTGACTCGCCGACCAGAGCGACCGTGGTGTTCTCCGGTATGTCGAAGCTCACGCCCTTGACCGCCTCGAAATCGGACTGGCGGCTGCGCTTATCGACGCGGAAGGAGACGCGCAGGTCGCGCACGGCGAGCAGGGGATGCGATGCTTCCATGGTGGTATTCATTTGAGTTTCGGGTCGAGCGCATCGCGCAGCGCATCGGTGAACACCGAGAAGGCGGTGACCAGCACCGCCATCGCCGTCGTCGCCGCGACCAATTGCCACCACTTGCCCAGGATCAGTTCGTTCTGCGCCTCGTTCAGCATGCTGCCCCAGGAGGCGACGCCGACCGGCACGCCGAAGCCCAGGAAGCTCAGGATGACCTCGGACTTGATGAAGCCGACGGTGAGGATGGACAACTGCACCAGGGCCACGTGGCTGACGTTGGGGAAGATGTGGCGGAACATCCGGCTGGCGTGGCTCGCTCCGATCGCGTCGGCGGCCAGCACATACTCGCGCTGCTTGTGCTTCAGATATTCGGCGCGGATCAGCCGATAGACGCCGGTCCAGCCGGTCAGCCCCAGGATCAGCACGATGGTCAGCACGCCCTTCTGGTTCAGCACCGCGGCCACCGCCAGGATCAGCAGCAGATAGGGCACCGAGGTGAACACGCTGTAGAACCAGTTGAAGCAATCGTCCACCCAGCCGCCGTAGTAGCCCGAAATCGCCCCGAAAAGCGTGCCCAGCAAGGTCGCCAGCAGCGCCGCGGTGAGGCCGACGGTGATCGAGGTCTCGGAGCCCTTGATGGTCTTCTGGACGATGTCGTGCCCCCACTTGTCGGCGCCGAAGGGCAGGGTGGCGCGCTTCTTCACCACCTGGGCGTCCGGCTCATTGCGCAGCTTGGCGCGCAGTTGGCTGATGTCGGCGGCCAGCGGATCCTGGATGCCGTAATAGTCGATCCCGCCTGAGGCGGCGCGCTCGGCGCGCAATTGCTTCAGCAAGGGGCCGAGCGGGTCGCGCGGATTGTCGGCGGGCGGCGCTTGCGGCGTAGCGACGGGCGCGACGTCGCGCTGCGCCGCCGTTTCCGCGCCGAGAAAGGAGGGCGGCGCGTAATTCACGCCGACCTCGGCGTCCCAGTTCCTGGCGATGAGGCCGGTCGCCGAGAGCACCAGGGAGACCAGATAGAGCACCACGATGGCCAGCGCGACCATCGCCACCCGGTCGGCGCGCAGGCGGCGCCAGGCCAGCGCCCAAAGACCGGGCGAGTGCTGAGCGGCGGGCTCGCTCATTTGAGCTGCACGCGCGGGTCGATCGCCTTGTACAGCAGATCGGCCAGCAGGTTGAAGATCATGGTGGCGGCGGCGACATAGACGGTGATCGCCTTGATCACCGGGAAGTCGGAGCGCTCGACCGCGAGGATCACCTCGCGGCCGATGCCCGGGATCGAGAAGAAGCGCTCGATCAGGAACTCGCCGATCAACAGCGAGGGCAGATTGGCCATGACGTAGGTGACGATCGGAATGGCGGCGTTGCGCAGCACATGCACCCAGAGGATGCGCGGTTCGGACAGTCCCTTGGAGCGGGCGGTGCGGACGTAGTCCTGGTTGATCTCGTCGAGGAAGAAGGTGCGGAACAGGCGCAGGTCGGGCGCGATGCTGACCACCAGCCCGATCAGGATGGGCAGCGCCGAATAGCGGAACAGGTTGTCGGCGAAGTGATCGCCCCAGCCCTGCACCGGAAACAGCCCCATCTTGTAGGCCAGCCAGTACTGGAAGACGATGATGTAGACCAGGATGCTGATCGACATGCCGACGGTGCAGGCGATCATCACCATGCGGTCGGTGAGCGAGCCGCGCACGTAGGCCACGGCCAGCGCCAGGCCGATGGCGATGACGGTCTCGATGACGGTGAGCGGCACCAGCACCGTCAAGGACGGCCCCAGACGCGTTGCCAGTACGTGCGAGACGGTCTCGCCGGTGCTCCAACTGGCACCGAAATTGAAGCTGGCGATTTGCTTCAGGAAGATCCAGAGCTGCACGTAGTAGGGCTGGTCGATGCCCAGTTGCGCGCGGATGTTGGCGATCTGCTGGGGATTGGACATCTTCCCCGCCAGGATGTAGGCGGGGTCGCCGCCCACCCAGTTGAACAGCACGAACACCAGCAGCACCACCCCCAGCAGGGTGGGCAGCATCTGCCAGAGCCGGCGGACGATGTAGGCGGTCATTGGGTGCTGCTCCGTTTCGGCTTGGCCATGTCGAAATACAACCACTCGCAATGCAGGATCGGGTGCTTCTTGTAGCCGATCACGGTGGGCTGGGCGAGCATGTTGCGGTAGCGCGCGTATTCGATGCGTATCGCCGCATCGACCTCCAGGATGCGCGCCATCTGGTGGTAAAGGCGGTTGCGCTCGGGGCCGTCGGGCAGCTTCTGCGATGCCTCGTAGCGCCGGTCGTAGGCCGGGATCTGGCTGCAGCCGTTGTTGTTCTGGTGGGTGTTGGGGCCGTAGAACAACTGCATGAAGTTGTCGCCGTCGGGATAGTCGGCGATCCAGGGCGAATTGCGCGACATCAGGTGGCATTCCTTCTCGGCCTTCAGCAGATCGGAGAAGGGCATCAGATTGTCCTTCATGTGGATGCCGATGGAATCGTAGGTCTTCTTCCAGATTTCCGCCTGCTGCATGCCGTTGGAGTCGGCGCGCGCCGAATAGGTGATCACCAGCGGCTTGCCGTCGGGCAGCGTGCGGTAGCCGTCGGCGCCGCGCTTGTAGCCGAACTTGTCGAGCAGGGCGTTGGCCAGGCGCGGATCGTAATGCACCGAGCTCACGTAATCCGGATCGTAGCCGACGACGCCGGGCGGGATCGGGTATTGCAGCGGCACCGCCTCGCCGTTCCAGACCACATTGATTTCTTCCTGAGGGTTGTAAGCCATCGCGATGGCGCGGCGCAGCGCGATTTTCGCCGGTGACAGTCCGCCGACCAGCGGGTCCTGCATGTTCCAGTAGTTGTAGCTGATTTCCGGGTCGATGATGCGCGACAGTTGTATGCCCTTGGCCGCCAGTTCCGGTCTCAGGTGGCCATCGATCAGCGCCTTGGGCGCCAGCGGCCCCTGCAGCTCCAGCAGGTCGACCTGCTTGTCGAGGAAGGCCAGCCAGCGCGATTGGTCCTCGACCATGATGCGGATGTCGACCTTACCGATCTGCGGCATGCGCTTGCCGCGCATCGCGGCGACGATGGCCTGGTCTCCGGGGTCGGACCCGGCCTTGAAGTTCCAGGTGAAGCCGCGGTAGCCGGGATTGGCGGTGAGCACGATGCGCGAGCCGCGCACCCATTTCGAGAGCAGGTAGGCGCCGGTGCCGATCGGGTGGGCCATCACCTGGCCCGAGGCGTCGCGGTACTTGTCGACCACCTCGCGCGCCACCGCGCTGGTCGGCTCGTGCGCCAGGATCATGCCCAGGTTGTAGTCCGGATGCTTGAGGTGGATGCGCAGCGTGTAGCGATCGAGCAGCTCGAATCCGGGTATCGGCGCGTCGTAATCGAAATGGCCGGTTTTTTTCGCACGCGCGGCGGCCTCGTCGAAGCCCACCACCTTGCCCTCGAACAGCCAGCTATGGGGCGAAGCGAGCTTGGGATCGAACAGGCGCTCGAAGGAATAGACGTAGTCGGCCATGGTCAGCTCGCGGCGGCGGCCCTTGAAGGCCGGGTCGGGCGAGAAGTAGATGCCGTGCTTCAAGTGGATGGTGTAGGTCTTGCCGCCGTCGGTGATTTCGGGCAGGGCCGTTGCGGTCTGCGGCACCAGCTTGGCCGGTCGGGCGAGGTAGTCGTAGGTGTAGAGCGTCTCGAAGATCGACTGGATCACTGCCGCCGAATACAGGTCGCGGGTGATCGCCGGATCGAAGCCGGTCTCCGGGGCGACGAAGACATAGTGCAGCACCTTGTTCGGATCTGCGGCGTGCGCAGAGATCCCGGAGCCGATGCCCAGAAGCACGGCGCAGGCGAGCGCGCGCAGAAAGTTGAGGGTGGGCGAGCGGCGCGGCATCAGTGCTTCACCACGTCGAGGTACTGCCAGTCGGCTTCCTTGATCGGATGTCGCTTGAAGCCTTCCACCCAGGGCCGCACCAGCCAGTTGCTCACCGGCGAGATGGCCAGCGACCAGGGCGTGTCGGCTTCCTCCTGCCGGTTCATCTCGATCACCAGGGCATTCCTCGCCGGCCCCGGCGGCGTGGCGCGGAATTGCCGGTAGAGGGCGTCATAGGCCTTCGACTCATAGCAGCCGTTGTTGCCCTGGCCGGTGTTCGGGCCGTAGAGGAGCTGCAGGAAGTTTTCCGCCTCGGGATAGTCGGCGCTCCAGGCAGAGCCCCACATCGCCAGCTTGCACTGGGTCGCCGCTTTCAGGTTGTCGGCGAAATTGCTCACCGTGATGTTGAGCCGCAGACCGATCTTGTCCAGGCCGCGCTTCCATAGTTCGCCGTACTGGCGCGACAGCGAGTCGGGTTCCTGGGTGAGGTGCACCACCAGCGGCTTGCCGTCGGGAAGATTGCGGTAGCCGTCGGCGCCGCGCTTGTAGCCGAAGTGATCGAGCAGGCGGTTGGCCAGATCAGGATCGTAGCCGATGCTGCTGCGGTAGTTCGGATCGTGGCCGACCACGCCCTCGGGAACGATCATCTCGGCCCGGACCGCCTGGTTCTGGCGGATCAGCCGGATCTCGTCGTCGAGCTTGTAGGACATCGCGATGGCCCGGCGCAGCGCGATCTTTGCGGGACTGTAGCCGCCCAGCACCGGGTCGCGCAGGTTGAACAGGGTGTAGGTGATCTCGGGCAGCACCTGGCGATACAGGCGTATGCCCTGCTTCGCGTATTCGGGCTTCAGCCGGTCGCCGTCCATGACGATGGGCGCGGCGCTCTGCGGCAGTGGGACGAGATCCAGTTGACCGCCCTGAAAGGCCAGCCAGCGCGACTGATCTTCCTCGATGATGCTGATCTCGACCCGCCCCACCTGGGGCATGTGCTTGCCGCGCATGTCGCGCACCAACCGGTCGTCCCAGGCGCTGCCGGTGGACTTGAAATTCCAGATGTAGCCGCGGTAATCGGGGTTGGCGGTGAGCACGATCTTGCTGCGCGGCACGTACTCCTTGAGCTGATAGGGGCCGGTGCCCACCGGGTGGGCGCCGCTCTGCGCGCCGTATTCCGCGATCGCCTCGCGCGCCACCGCGCCCAAGGCCGAGTAGGCGGCGACGTAGAGGAAGTTGAAGTCGGGGTGGGTGAGCTGCACCTTGAGCGTGTAGCGGTCGGGTGTGGTGAGTCCGGCCACCGGCGCGTCGTAATCGAAGTGCCCGGTTTTTTTGGCCCGCGCGACCAGTTCATCGAGGCCGACGATCTTGCCGGCGAGCATGTTCGCCGAGGGCGAGCGGATCGCCGGGTCTTCCAGGCGCTCGAAGGTATAGACATAGTCCTGCGCCGTCAGCTCGCGGCGGCGGCCCTTGAAGGCCGGATCGGGGGTGAAGTAAATCCCCGGTTTGATATGGAAGATGTAGGTCTTGCCGCCGTCTGCCACTTCCGGCATGGCGGTCGCGGTCAGCGGTACGAGCTTGGCCGGGCGGGCGAGGTAATCGTAGGTGAGCAGGGGCTCGAAGATCGCTTCGGCGACCCAGATCGAGTAGGCGTTGTAGGTTCGGGCGACGTCGAAGCCGTCGTCGGCGGCGACGAAGACGGAGTGGATGACCTTGTTCGGGTCGGCCGGCGAGGTGGCCGCTGCTGCGGTCTGCCCGCCGGCCAGCGCGATGAATAGGACAGAGACGGTGGCGCCGGCTGCAAGCAATCCCCGCCAGCCGTCGTTGCGAAACACCATCGACCAACCTCGCGTCAAACAAAACCTGGGAAATATACACCAATGGTTCTATCCGGAGCGACCGTATTTGGGTGGGGACTTGCCCCCCCGACGTGAGATAATCGCGGCCATGAATGCGAGGGATCCGAAGCTACGCATCAAGACGACGCCGCCGGGCATGCGCAAGAATTTCTTGCGGCGCGAACGGCTCTCGCTGGCCAGCGCGCCCTATTCGGATTGTCAGACCATCATGGTCCGCGCCGGCGGGGGCTTCGGCAAGACCTCGCTGTTGTCCCAGTGGCGAGCGGAATGCCTGGGCAGGGAGGAGCGCGTCGGCTGGCTCGCCCTGGACGAGGGCGATGATCCCTTGAGCTTCGCCCACGGCCTGAACCATTGCCTGGGCACCGGTGACGGACGGGCACCGAAGATCGCCCCGGAAGGACTCGGCGATTGCAGCGACGGCATCGAGGCGCTGACCGTGCTGATCGGCGCGATCATCGACTCGCCCGGCAGGACCGCCCTGATACTGGACGATCTCCACGCCCTGCCGAGGGAAACCCTGGCGACTTCCATTCCCTACCTGATCCAGAACGCGCCGCCCAACCTGAGGTTGCTGCTCGGCTCGCGCAACTATTTCAAGTCGACCTCATCGAGCCTGTTGAAGCGTGGCGACTTTTCCCTGGTCGGCGAAGACGATCTGCGTTTTTCCGAGCAGGAGACGCTGGAGATATTCCGCTCCCGGCCGGAAATGAAGGTGGACAGCGAGGAGGCGGCGAGAATACACGCGCTGTCGGAGGGCTGGCCGCTGGGTCTGGACATCGCCCTGGTGGCCATCGCTGCCGCCCCCAACCGCGGCGAGCTATTGAGCAAGCTGTCGATCGGCAGCGACGACATCGCGCTGCATCTCTTGGAGTCGCTCAGCGCCAGCCTGTCCGACTACGATCTGGCCATGCTCTGCCGCTTGTCGGTGTTCGATGTCATCCGCCCCGATCTGGTGAAGAGCGTCTTCCCCGATCCGCTCGCCCTCGATCGGCTGGAGGCCCTGTACCAGACCTCGTCCCTGTTCACCAAGGCCGACGGCGCCGACTGGCTCAGCCTGCACTTCCTGGTCAGGCAGCACCTGCAGAAGCGCTATCTGAAGCTGCCGGTCGAAGAGCGGCGCGCCTTTTCCCTCTCCGCGGCCAACTGGTACGCCGAGCAGGGCCTGTTCGGAGACGCGGTGGATCACGCCTTTGCCGCGGACCGGCCCGACCTGGCCGGCCGCTACGCCGAGCGCTGCCTGTTCGAGCTGGTCGCCCAGGGACGCATCGCCAAAGCGATGAATTGCGTCGCCGGCCTCGCGCGTGCGGACGTCGAGACGCGGCCCGCGCTCAGGATCGCCGCTGCCTGGACCCACGCCCTGTGCCGGGATCTGGCGCGGGCCAGGGAGCTGTCCGAACTGATCGCCGGGCAGCCGGATGCCACCGAGACCGAGCGCATCGAAGCGAGACTGATCGAGGCGGCGATCGCGCAAATGGCCGACGACCGCGCCGGCAGTTTCGCCATTCTGAGCTCCTTGGACGGCGTCGCGGCGATCGGGACCGGCTTCCAGATGCAGGTTCTGTCGTTGCTGCGCGCGATGGCCATGCTCGATCGGGGCGAGCCTGCAGAAGCGCGGCAGACCCTATTCCTGGCCAAGCAGGCGACGGGTAAGGCGATATCGGCTTTTCTGTCGAATCTGATGGAGTGGGTGATCGGCTGCTCCTACCTCAGGGAGGGCCGATACGCCGATGCGGAAATGCATCTCAACGCTCACCTGCAAAAGGCCGAGGAAAAATGGGGCCGGCGCAACAACATGGCGGTGATCTTGGCCGGCCATCTCGCCTACGCTCTGCTCGAACAGGGCAAGACGGAGCAAGCCAAGTCGGTGCTCGGCGACCGCCTGGATGCGCTGGAAAAGTTCGGCATGGCGGAACCCCTGATCGTGGCCTATCTCGCGCTCTACTTCAGCGAGATTGCATCGGGTCGGCCCGAACAGGGCATCCGCTACCTGTGGGCGCTCAGGGACAACGGCGTCAATTTGCGTATGCCCAGGCTGGTTCTGCGCGCCTGCTACGAGGAAATCAGGTTCCACGCGCTGCAGCAGGACGTCATCGGCGCGCGCCGCGCCCACGCAGAACTGGAGTCCCTGCAACCGGGCATGGACGGCGAGAGTTCCGACTTCCTGGCGAGTTTCGATCAGCTCCATGTCGAACTCGGCCACGCCTTCTATCGTCTGGCCTGTGAGCGCTACGACGACGCCTTGAGCTGTTTCCAGCGGGCGGGGACCATCGCAACCCGCTTGCGCCGGCAGAAGGAGTCCAACGAGATCGCGCTGTTCGAGGCGATGGTCAGCCGGCGCTTGGGCGTCGCCAGGGAGGCCGGCAGCGTCCGGCCCCGGCTCACGCGCTTTACCTTCAGCACCCAGGTCCTGATCCGACACGCCCGGCCCGGGCTGCGCAAGCTGTGCGAGGACTCAGGTCTGGAGTGGCGCGCTGCCGTCGGCGAGCAGTTCTCCTGGCCGCCGTCGTCGCCGCCGCTGTCGTTCCAGGAGCCGTTCGGGCCGGGCGGAGAGGGCCGGCTGTTGACCAGGAAGGAGACGGACATCCTGCTCTTGCTGCGATCGGGCGCGGTGAACAAGCAGATCGCCCGGACGCTGGGGATCAGCCTGGAGACCGTCAAGTGGCACCTGAAGAACATCTACGGCAAGCTCAACGTCTCCGGCCGCAAGCACGCGATCTCCCAAGGTCAGCGCCTCGGGCTGTTCGAGGGGCAGGAAGCGGCGCGGCAATGGGAACGGACAACGCCGCTGCAGTGAGCGGGCTCTAGGGCGTGTTCTCAATTGGTCGGCGCGATGCGTTGTGGTCAAATTCGGATGGCCGCGCGAAGCGAGGTGAGGTCAATGGTAACTCCATTGACGATCCGAGCGACAAAGCGGACGCCGAATTTGACCGCAACCCGAAGGGAACGAGCATAGGGCTCCCATGGCTGCGTTGCTCGCTCCTTATTGGGAGCAAACCCAACCGCGGCGCTCGTGCCTTGCCCTGGAAGCCCTATGCTCGTTCGCACACGTCGCCCAATTGAGAACACGCCCTAGCCCCCTTGTGACTCCTCTCTGATCAGAAGCGGTAGCCGACCGAAACCGCGGTCGAAACCGGGTTCAGCGGCGCGTAGGCGCTTTGCCCGGTCGACAGATGCACGGTGGTGTGGAGGTAGGTCTTGCTGAGCATGACATCGGCGAACCAGTGGTGGTCGAATGCATAGGTCGCGCCGATCTGCGGCGTCAGCCCCCAGGCGTTGTCGACGGTGAAGGTGGTCGCTGGTCCGCCTGGATTGGTGATCGCCGTCAGCGTGCCCGAGCCCCTTTCGTTGCGGAAAATCGCATGGGTGATGCCCATCCCGACATAGGGGCGGAATGCCGAAGCCTCACCGCGGAAATGATATTGCCCGAACAGCGTCGGCGGCAGTTGTTGCAGCGAACCCAGCTTGCCGGAACCTTGCAGGGCGCCGGCACCCGATATCTGGTGGGTGTAGGGCGTGCCCAGGCCCAGTTCGGCCGAGAGGTGCTCGGAAAACCGGTAGGCGATATTCACGATCGGCTGGGTATCCGAGCCCGACTGGTTGTAGCTATCGACGACGCTCGGTGCGCTGAAGGGGCCGATCTTGCCCTTGGGGGCAATGTTATTCACCCCAACGGCGACCGACCAGCCCGCCGGGGTGACGGCATTGGCCGCGGCGCTCGTGGATACGGCCAGCGCGAGCGCCAGGGTCTTCAGCAGCCGTGCGCTACGCGCATTTTCGTGATGCCAATTCATTGTCTGTCTCCTGTCGGTAGGCGGCGAGCCCATTCCCGGCTTGCATGGCGCAAGGAATGGACTGTCGTTCCGCGCGATTACATCCATCCCCTCAAAGCCATCTGTGTCGCGACATACTTGGCCAGTAGGGAATAGCCGTAGGGCGTCGGATGGACGGTGTCGGCGAACAGGTAATGAGAAACGTCGCCGGTGTTCTCGTTGGCCGTGGTGCAGACCAGGGAAGAAGCCAAGGGATTGACCGCGGCGCTGAGGTCGCAGGCGGGCGCGGTCACGTTGCTAAGACCGTATTGCCCCGGATCCTGGGTGTTCAGGTGACTCTCGGTGTTGGCGTCCACCACCAGCACGTCGGGATTGTTCGCCAGCCCGGCTTGCAGTTGCGCGTTGAAGGTCGACACCATGGAATTGATCAAGCTCACGGTGGAGGCACTTTGGGCGTTGCCGAAGGGGGTCGTGCCGATATCCGGAATATTCACCACCGTCACGTACTTGGCACCGTTGCCGACGATCAGGGTATTGACGTAGCCGGCCAGTTCGGCGCCCGCCTGGCCCATAGCCTGGACCGCCGCCGCGCCGTCTGCGGCGATGGTGGTCGGTGTCAGTTCGGCGGTCGCCTGGGCCTGGCAGTTGCTGGCCTGCGCGTCGGTCGGTATGCATAGACCCGCGGCGATGTCGGACTGTAGCTTGGCCGTCACGGCAGCGGTTACATTGACGCCGAATGTCGCCAGTTGAACGAACACGTCATTGGCGCCCGCCAGCACGAAAACCGCTTCGCTGCCGTTGAATTTGCCGCCCACGGCGGCCAGATGGTCCTGGATTTGCTGGACGACGGGAACCGTCAATTGACCGAGTACGGCGGATCCGCCCAGCGCCGGGGCTAGCGAGGCGTTGCCGGGGCCGTCGGGTAGCGTCACGCGCGCGCCGCCCTGGGCGTAATCGGTGCAGCCGGCATGATCGACCACCGGTATCGCAAAACCCTGCGAGGCCAGGCCGTCCAGACCCGTTTGCGCCGCACAAGGCGCGGCCAGGCCCAGCGTGCCGGCCATCAATTCGGTCCAGTTCTGTGAAGATGGCGTCAGCGTATTGACCGTGAATTTGCCGCCGTGCAGGGCCGCCACCGTGCCGACCGCGTAGCTGCCGACGTCGCTCAGGCTGTCGCCGAAAACCACCTCGGAAGTGAATTTGATTTTGGTATTCTGGTCGCCGCCGCTGCTGCCGCCTCCGCCGCATGCGGCGAGGGCAGCGGTCAACAGCAGGGCAAGGCTCAATTTGAAC
The DNA here is from genome assembly GCA_035530135.1 of Rhodocyclaceae bacterium. Lineage (GTDB taxonomy): Bacteria > Pseudomonadota > Gammaproteobacteria > Burkholderiales > Rhodocyclaceae > CAIYYX01. The sequence continues at coordinate 22,140 of DATKVJ010000010.1, forward strand.
AGTCTCATATCGTCTCCCTGGGGCTTTGCCTGGTTGCTACAGATTGCCGCCGTTTTGCGTAAGAATTGTGCCATTGATCTGACTTTGTTCATACTGCAACAATCAGAATATTTTCTGATGACGGGGTTCATGAAAAGGACGATTCAGCATGCCGCTACTGCAGCTCTTCGGCCTGCTCCTGCTCGGGGCGGCGACCTGGCTCTGGATGGACAGCCTGAGCGCCCGCGAGGTCTGCGTTCCCGCGGCGCGCGCCGCCTGCGAGGCGGAGGGGCTGCTGTTCCTCGACGACACCGTGTCGATCGAATCGCTCTGGCCGGGTCGGGACGAGGACGGCAGCCTTGCGCTGCGCCGCGTCTATGGCTTCGAGTACAGCGAGACCGGCCGCGAGCGCAGGCGGGGCAGCGTCATCATGCTCGGCCAGACGGTCGTGACCATCTACATCATGCCGCGCCTGGTGGCGATCGGGCCGCTGAAATAGGCTCTAAATGCCGACCAGAACCGAGAGCATGGAAAGCGATGCCATGTCGATGCCGTGGCTGGGGAGGCTCACTTCCTCGTCCGTCCGCATCGCGCCGATCGCATAGAGCAGCGGCAGGTAGTGCTCGGGCGTGGGTACCGCCAGCAGGGCCTCCGGGTCGAGATCCTGGTAATCGATCAGCGCGTCGTGGTCCCCTCGCCGCAGGCGCTCCATGACCGCGCGCTCGAAGCGCTCGGCCCAGGCGTGGGCGGCATCGCCGGCATCCCGGCGCAGTGCCCTCAGGTTGTGCACGACGTTGCCGCTGCCGACGATCAGTATTCCCTCTTTGCGCAGGGGTGCCAGGCGCCGGCCCAGTTCGTAATGGAAACGGGCCGGCTGCCGGCGATCGACGGCGAGTTGCACCACCGGGATGTCGGCATCGGGATACGCGTGGGCGAGCACCGACCAGGTGCCGTGATCCAGTCCCCAGTCCTGGTCCGCCGCCACGTCCAGGGGCGAGAGCAGTTCGATCACCCTGGCCGCCAGCGGCGGGCTGCCCGGTGCGGGATAGCGGATGTCGTACAGCGCCTGCGGAAAGCCGCCGAAGTCGTGGATGGTCTCAGGCGCCGCCATCGCGGTCACCGCCACCCGGTCCAGATACCAGTGGGCCGAGACCGCGAGTATCGCCCTAGGCCTCGGCAGGGACAGGCCGAGGCCGCGCCAGGCCTGCGTATATCGGTTGTCGGCGAGGGTGTTCATCGGCGTCCCGTGGCCCAGGAACAGCGCCGGCAGGGTCGTGTTCGTCATCGTTTTCTCCCGAGGCGGGCGGCAAGTTTATCAGCCCCGCCGCGCCCCGGCGCCGACGCGGGTAAAATGCCCGTTTGTCAGGCGGGTCGCGTATGTCCATTCAATGGTTTCCCGGTCACATGACCCTGGCGCGCAAGAAGGCGGCCGAGACCATGGCGGCCACCGACCTCGTGATCGAGGTGCTCGACGCCCGCCTGCCCGAGGCCAGCCGCAATCCGATGATCGAGGAGCTGCGCGTCCACCGCCAGCGTCCCTGCCTGAAGCTCCTCAACAAGGCCGATCTCGCCGATCCCCACGCGACCCGCGCCTGGCTGGATTTCTACAATGCTCAGCGCGGCGTCAAGGCGGTGGCGCTGTCGTGCAAGAAGCCGGGTGAGGTTGCCAAGATACCCGATCTGTGCCGCGCCATCGCCCCGCATCGCGGCAGCCACCTGAAGCCCTTGCGGATGATGATCATGGGCATCCCCAACGTCGGCAAGTCCACGCTGATCAACGCGCTGTTGAAGCGCAGGGTGGCCAAGGTGGGCGACGAGCCGGCGGTGACCAAGAGCCAGCAGCGCCTGGATCTCGATGCGACCATGAGCCTCGTCGACACGCCGGGCATGCTCTGGCCGAAGATCGAGCATCCCAGCGACGGTCTGATGCTGGCCGCGAGCCACGCGGTGGGCAGGAATGCGATCATCGACGAGGAGGTCGCCACCTTTCTCGCCGATATCCTGGTCGAGCGTTATCCCGGCTTGCTGGAAAAGCGCTACGGTTTCCCCGTCGCGGGTCTCGATGGCGTCGGCGTCGTCGAGGCGGTGGCCAGGAGGCGCGGCTATCTGCAAAGAGGCGGCGCGCCGGACCTGGAAAAGGCCGCGATCACGCTGCTGCAGGATTACCGCGACGGCGTTCTGGGACGGATCAGCCTGGAGACGCCCCAGACGCGCGCCGCCATGCTGGCTGCGGCGAAGGAAGAGCTCGGTGCCGAAAATAAGCAATGATGATGGCATTGCATCCGTCATCGCGACTGCTGCGGCCTCGCGGCGACGGAAATGTATTCGTCATCGCGAGCGCAGCGTGGCGATCTTGGATTGCTTCGCCTTCGGCACGCAATGACCGGGCGCTAGGGCGGGCAAAAGCGCCGTTCGAGTTCGGTCAGTCCCAGCGTCGCCAAGAGCTCGGAGAGGCGTTCGCCGGGGCGCCGGCGCGGCAGGTCCCGGTAGCTGGCGACGATCAGCTCGTTCTTCAGCGAGTGCTCCCAGCCGACCAGTTCGGTGACGCTGACCTGGTAGCCGTGCGCTTCGAGCTGCAGGCAGCGCAGCACGTTGGTGACGTGGCTGCCGAACTCCCGGGTGTGCAGCGGATGGCGCCAGAGTTCCGAGAGCGCGCCGGCCGCTGACGCTGCGGCCTTGTTGCGCCTCAGGACGGCCGCCACCTCGGCCTGGCAGCAAGGCACCAGCACGATGAAGCGCGCCCGCTTCTTCAGGGCGAAACTGATCGCGTCGTCGCTGGCGGTGTCGCAGGCGTGGAGCGCCGTGACCACATCCACTTCATCGGGCAGTTGGTCCGAGACGGTCGCTTCGGCCACCGACAGAGGGTGGAAGCTCATGCCCGGGAAATTCAGACGTTCGGCCAGGTCGCGGGATTTCGCGACCAGCTCCGCGCGGCTCTCGATGCCATAGACCCGGGAGGCGTCGGCCCGCGCCTTGAAGAACAGGTCGTAGAGGATGAAGCCCAGGTAGGACTTGCCCGCGCCGTGGTCGACCAGACGGATGTCGGGGTGGTCGATCTCGGCGAGCAGCGGCTCGATGAACTGATAGAGGTGATAGACCTGCTTCAGCTTGCGCCGGCTGTCCTGGTTCATCCTGCCCTCGCGGGTGAGAATGTGCAGTTCCTTCAAGAGTTCGAGCGACTGGCCGGGCCTGATCTCGTGCGCCTCCTGAGCCGTCACCGGCTTGCGCTTCGTCATCAATGGTTCTCGTGCCATCAATGGCTGATCGGCTTGTAGCGGATGCGCTTCGGTCTCGCCCCTTCCTCGCCCAGGCGCTTCTTCTTGTCTGCCTCGTAGTCCTGGAAATTGCCGCTATAGAAGGTCCATTGGGAATTGCCCTCGCAGGCGAGGATGTGGGTGGCGATGCGGTCGAGGAACCAGCGGTCGTGGGAGATCACCAGCACGCAGCCGGCGAATTCCAGCAGCGCGTCCTCCAAGGCGCGCAGGGTCTCGACGTCGAGGTCGTTGGAGGGTTCGTCTAGCAGCAGCACGTTGCCGCCGGCGATCAGGGTCTTGGCCAGGTGCAGCCGGCCGCGCTCGCCGCCGGAGAGATCGCCGACCCGTTTCTGCTGGTCGCCGCCCTTGAAGTTGAAGCGGCCGATGTAGGCGCGCGAGGGCGTCTCGTAGCGGCCGACGGTGAGGATGTCGGCGCCGCCGGAGATCTCCTCGAACACCGTCTTGCCGCTCGATAGCGCGTCGCGCGTCTGCTCGACGTAGGCCAGTTTCACCGTCGGTCCGATCACCACTTCGCCGGCATCCGGTTGCGCCTGCCCCGCGATCATCTTGAACAGCGTCGACTTGCCGGCGCCGTTGGGGCCGATGATGCCGACGATGGCGCCGGGCGGCACCGAGAAGGACAGCTTGTCGATCAGCAGGCGGTCGCCGAAGCCCTTGGCTACCTCCTTGAATTCGATCACCTGGTTGCCCAGGCGCTCGGCCACCGGAATGAAGATCTCCTGGGTCTCGTTGCGCTTCTGGTATTCCTCCGAGGCGAGCTCGTTGAAGCGCGCCAGACGCGCCTTGCTCTTGGCCTGGCGGGCCTTGGGATTTTGCCGCACCCATTCGAGCTCCTGCTTCATCGCCTTGGTGTGGGCATCCTCCTGCTTCGCTTCGGTCTCCAGCCGCTGCTCCTTCTGCTCCAGCCAGGATGAGTAGTTGCCCTTCCAGGGAATGCCGCGGCCGCGGTCGAGTTCCAGGATCCACTCGGCGGCGTTGTCGAGGAAGTAGCGGTCGTGGGTCACCGCCACCACGGTGCCCGGGAAGCGGGTGAGGAACTGCTCCAGCCATTCCACCGATTCGGCGTCGAGGTGGTTGGTCGGCTCGTCCAGCAGCAGCATGTCGGGCTTTGAGAGCAGCAGCCGGCAGAGCGCGACGCGGCGCTTCTCGCCGCCGGAGAGCGGGCCGATCTCGGCCTCCCAGGGCGGCAGTCCCAGGGCGTCGGCGGCGACTTCGAGCTGGTGGTTGAGGTCGCTGCCGGCGGTGGCCAGGATGGCCTCGTACTTGGCCTGCTCGGCGGCGAGCCGGTCGAAGTCGGCGTCGGGCTCGGCGTAGGCGGCATAGACCGCATCGAGCTTGGCCTGCGCCTCGAAGACCTCGCCCATGCCCTGTTCCACCGCCTGACGCACGGTCTGCTCCGGATCGAGCTGCGGCTCCTGGGGTAGGTAGCCGATCTTGATCCCGGGCATGGCGACCGCCTCGCCCTCGATCTCGCGATCGAGCCCGGCCATGATCTTCAGCACCGTCGACTTGCCCGAGCCGTTCAAGCCGAGCACGCCGATCTTGGCGCCGGGGAAAAAGGACAGCGAGATGTCCTTCAGGATCTGGCGCTTGGGCGGGACGATCTTGCCCACGCGGTTCATGGTGAAAACGTATTGAGCCATTCAATTCCTCACGTTGCGCGTAGAGCGCCGGTTCATCAGCAAGACAGCGTGCAGCACAGGTTGCGGTCGCCATAGACGTCGTCGATCCGGCCCACCGTCGGCCAGAACTTGTTCCGCGCGACCTCGGGCGAGGGGAAGCAGGCCAGCTCGCGGCTGTAGGGGTGATGCCACTGCTCGGCGGCCAGGTCGGCCTGGGTGTGCGGCGCGTTCTTCAGCGGATTGTCTTCGGCGGGGTAGGCGCCTTCCTCCACCTTGCGGATCTCCTCGCGGATACCGACCATCGCCGCGATGAAGCGGTCGAGCTCGGACTTCGATTCCGATTCGGTCGGCTCGATCATCAGGGTGCCGGCCACCGGGAAGCTCACCGTCGGCGCGTGGAAGCCGTAGTCCATCAGGCGCTTGGCGATGTCGGTCTCGGTGATCCCGGTCGCGGCCTTCTGCGGCCGGATGTCGATGATGCACTCGTGGGCGACGCGGCCCCTGGCGCCGACGTAGAGCACCGGGAAGTGTTCCCTGAGGCGGGTTGCGAGGTAGTTGGCGTTGAGCAGCGCCACCTCGGTGGCCCGTTTCAGTCCTGCTCCGCCCATCATCGCCAGGTACATCCAGGTGATCGGCAGGATGGAGGCCGAGCCCCAGGGCGCAGCCGAGACCGCACCCTGTTCGTGTCCATGGAGCGGCCGCACCGCGTGGCCGGGCAGGAAGGGCGCCAAGTGCGCCCGGACGCCGATCGGCCCGACGCCCGGGCCGCCGCCGCCGTGGGGGATGCAGAAGGTCTTGTGCAGGTTGAGATGCGCGACGTCGGCGCCGATCGCGGCCGGGCTGGTGAGCCCCACCTGGGCGTTGAGGTTGGCCCCGTCCATGTAGACCTGGCCGCCGCGCGCGTGGATCAGCGCGCAGACCTCCTTCACCGCTTCCTCGAAGACGCCGTGGGTGGAGGGATAGGTGATCATCAGGCAGGCCAGGCGCCCGGCGTGCTCTTCGGCCTGCGCGGCGAGGTCGGGAAGATCGATGTTGCCGGCCTCGTCGCAGGCCACGGTCACCACCTGGAGGCCGCACAGATGGGCGCTGGCCGGGTTGGTGCCGTGCGCCGACCTGGGGATCAGGCAGACGTCGCGCTGTCCCTCGCCGCGGCTGGCGTGGTAGCGTCGGATCGCCACCAGGCCGGCGTACTCGCCCTGGCTGCCGGCGTTGGGCTGCAGGCTGACGGCGTCGAAGCCGGTGATGGTCCCGAGACTGCGCTCCAGCTCGCCGATCATTTCCAGATAGCCCGCCGCCTGGTCGAGCGGCGCGAACGGATGGATGTCGGCGAACTCCGGCCAACTGATCGGCATCATCTCGGCCGCGGCGTTCAGCTTCATGGTGCAAGAGCCCAGCGGAATCATCGCCTGGTCGAGGGCGAGATCCTTGTTCTGCAGGCGCTTCAGGTAGCGCAGCATTCTTGTCTCGCTGTGCTCGCTGTTGAACACCGGCTGGGCGAGGATGGCGTCGCGCCTCAGCAGCGCCTCGGGCAGGGAAGGATCGTCTGCAGACACCTCGGCGTCGAGCGCGGCGATGTCCGGTGCCCGGCCGCAGATCAGTTGCAGCAGCTTTGCGATGTCCTCACGCGTCGTCTTTTCATTGACCGCGACGGCCAGCACCGAGGGGTCTACCCGGCGCAGGTTGAATCCCGCGGCCAATGCCGCGGCATGGACCCGTTCCGCGCCCGCGCCCAGCTCGATCCTGAGGGTGTCGAAGAAGCATTTTGTCAGCACGGCGATGCCCGCTTGGCTCAGGCCCGCGGCCAGGATCGCGGCCAGGCGGTGGATGCGGGTGGATATGGTCCTCAAGCCCTCGGGACCGTGATAGACGGCGTACATGCCGGCGATGTTGGCCAGCAGCACTTGCGAGGTGCAGATGTTCGAATTGGCTTTTTCGCGCCGGATGTGTTGCTCGCGCGTCTGCAGCGCCATTCTCAGCGCGCGCTCGCCGCGGGCGTCGACCGAGACGCCGATGATCCGGCCGGGCATGGCGCGCTTGTGTTCGTCGCGGCAGGCGAAGAAGGCGGCGTGCGGGCCGCCGAAGCCCAGCGGCACGCCGAAGCGCTGCGCCGAGCCCAGGGCTATGTCGGCGCCCATCTCGCCCGGCGACTTCAAGAGCACCAGCGCCATCGGATCGGCCGCCACCGCGGCCACCGCGCCCCTGGCCCTGACCGCGGCGATCGGCTCGGTCAGATCGGCGACCTCGCCGCGATCGTCGGGGTACTGGAACAATGCGCCGAAGATCTCGTGCTGCGCGGCTTCCTCCGGCTTGCCGAGCACCAGCTCGAAGCCCTGCGTGTCGGCGCGCGTCTGCAACACGTCTATGGTCTGCGGGAAGCAGGCTCGATCGACGAAGAAGCGCTGGCCCGGCGCCCGGCTCACGCGTCTGGCCATGCTCATCGCCTCGGCGGCGGCGGTGGCCTCGTCGAGCAGCGAGGCGTTGGCCAGCGGCAGACCGGTCAGATCGATCGCCAATTGCTGGAAGTTCAGCAGGGCTTCCAGCCGGCCCTGGGCGATCTCGGCCTGGTAGGGGGTGTAGGCGGTGTACCAGCCGGGATTTTCCAGGACGTTCCTCTGGATCACCGCGGGCATCAAGGTGTCGTGATAGCCCATGCCGATCAGGGATTTCATCACCCGATTCTTCGCCGCGATGCCTCCCAACTTAGCCTGCGCTTCGTGTTCCGTCAGCGCTGCGGGCAGATCCAGCGGTGCGGCGAGGCGGATCGCCGCGGGCACGGTCTCGGCTATCAGCTGGTCGATGCTGCCGCAGCCGATGGCCGTGAGCATCGCGGCGATCTCGGATTCGTCCGGGCCGATGTGGCGAGCGACGAAGCCGTCGCGGCATTCCAGTTCGGCGAGCGAGCGTTGCCGGCTATTCACTCTCGGCGACCTTGGCGTAGCCGGCGGCATCGAGCAGGGCGGCGAGTTCGGCGGCGCACTTGGCGGAATCCGCCGGCTTGATCTTGAACAGCCAGACGCCGTAGGCGTCCTGATTCACGGACTCGGGGGCATCGACGGCCGCCTGGTTGGCCGCCACGACTTCGCCCGAGACCGGCGCGTAGATGTCCGAGGCGGCCTTGACCGACTCGACCACCGCGCACTCGGCGCCGGCCGTGAGCTGGCGTCCGATCTGCGGCGGTTCGATGAAGACGATGTCGCCCAGCGCTTCCTGGGCGTGGTCGGTGATGCCCACGGTGACCAGGCCGTCGGCGTCGAGGCGGGCCCATTCGTGGCTCTTGGCGTACTTCAGATTGGCGGGGACGTTCATGTCGGACTCCTAGATTGATACGAGAATTTTTCCGTTGCGCACGAAGGGCGGTTTGACCACCCTGGCCTGGTGCTGCTGGCCGCGGATGTCGACCGCGACGATGTCGCCGACCGCCACCGCGCCGGGCAGGCGGGCCAGGGCGATGCCCTGCTCCAGCGTCGGCGAGTAGCTGCCGCTGGTGATCTCGCCCTCGCCGTGCGCGCTGCGCACCCTCTGGTGGCTGCGCAGCACGCCGCGCGTGAGCAGCAGCAGGCCGACCAACTGGCGCGCGGGTTTTTGCGCGAGCAGGGCGCGCTTGCCGATGAAGTCGCGGCCGCTCGAGAGTGCCACCGTCCAGGCCAGCCCCGACTCCAGGGGCGTCACGGTCTCGTCCATGTCCTGGCCGTAGAGATTCATGCCGGCTTCGAGGCGCAGCGTGTCCCGGCAGCCCAGGCCGCAGGGAGAGACGCCGGCGGCTTCGAGCTGGGCCCAGACCTCGGCGGCCTGGGCGGCGGGCACGGCCAGCTCGAAGCCGTCCTCGCCGGTGTAGCCGGTGCGCGCGATCAGCCAGTCGCCGTCGAAGGCGGCGAAGAAGGGCTTGAGCGCTTCGCTCACCGCTCGCGTGCCCGGATAGGCTCGCCAGACCTTCTCGCGCGCCCGCGGTCCCTGCACCGCGATCATGGCCAGATCGTGGCGCGGCACGATCTCGATGTCGAAGTCGGCGACCTGCCGTGCTATCCAGGCCAGATCCTTGTCGGCGGTACCGGCATTGACCACGATCCGGTAGTGCTCGGCATTGAAGAAGTAGGCGATCAGGTCGTCGATGACGCCGCCGTCTTCGTTCAGCAGGCAGGAGTAGAGCGCCTTCCCCGCTTGAGTCAGGCGGGCGACGTCGTTGGCGAGCAGATGCGAGAGATAGGGGAGGACGTCGGGCCCGGTGAGATCGACGGCGAGCATGTGCGAGACGTCGAACATGCCGGCGTCCGAGCGCACCCGGTGGTGTTCGCCGATCTGCGAGCCGTAGTGGATGGGCATGTCCCAGCCGGCAAAATCGGTGAGCTTGGCGCCTGCGCGGCGGTGCGTGTCGTAGAGGGGTGTGTGTTTTCCCATGGGTTTCCGAGGACCTGTTCGCTTGGCGACGGCGGCGAAGAGATGACACGTTCCTCGCCCCACCCCATCTGTCCATGGTACCTGAGAGATTGCCGGCGAAGCCACGCTCCGACCGCTTGCCCCTTCGGTGGATGGTCCGCCCTGTTCGGGCTGCCCATCGCTCTCCAGATTTGTCCTGCGTCGCCGGTTCTTTTGCCTGAGCGGTTCCGGGTATTGCGCCTTCGGCGGTGACTGCGTCACGCTCTTCCTGCGACCGGTTGCGATTATGCCGGCCCGCCGCGGCAGTGGCAAGGCGGATGTTAGAATCTCGCGGTGAAAACTTCCCGTTCCGAGTTCCTCGAACTGCGCCGCAGACGCATCCACGTGCGCCTTTGGGGGCCGGATTCGGCGCCGGCGCTGTTCCTGCTGCACGGCTGGATGGACGTCTCCGCCAGCTTCCAGTTTCTGGTCGATGCGCTCGCGCGCGAATGGCGCCTGGTCGCCCCGGACTGGCGCGGCTTCGGGGGTTCGCAGTGGAACGAGGGGGCCTACTGGTTTCCCGAATACATCGCCGATCTCGACGCCCTGCTCGATCATTATTCGCCCGATCGCCCGGCGCGCTTGATCGGTCACAGCCTGGGCGGCAATGCCGCCTGTCTCTATGCCGGCATCCGGCCGGAACGGGTGGAACGCTTAGCGACCTTGGAAGGCTTCGGCCTGCACGTCAGCGACCCGGCCGAGGCCCCCGAGCGTTACGGTCAGTGGCTCGCCGGCCTGCGCGCCGGACCCGCGGTCAACCGCTACGCCGATCGCGCCGCGCTGGCGCTTCGCCTGCAGGGCGTCAATCCGCGCCTGTCGGCCGAGCAGGCGGCCTTCCTGGCCCTGCACCTGGGCCAGGAGACCGCGGCGGGCGACATCGTGGTGGCCGCCGACCCCAGCCACAGGCTGCCCAGTCCCATCCTCTACCGGCTCGACGACGCCAAGGCCTGTTGGCGCAGGGTCAGGGCGCCGGTGCTGTGGGTGGCGGCCAGCGGCTCCTTCATCATGAAGAGCTACGCCGGCGTCACTGGAGAGTCCGACTACCGCGCGCGCATCGCCTGCTTTGCCGACATCCGCGTCGAGACGCTGGAAGACGCCGGCCACAACATGCACCACGACCAGCCGGTCCGCCTGGCGGCGCTGATCGAGGACTTCTTCCCGTGAGCGCCGCGCTCAATGCGACTTTCAACGCCGACCTCCACTGCCATTCGACGGTCTCGGACGGCCTGCTCGCCCCCGCCGAGCTGGTGCGCCGGGCGCACGCCAACGGCGTCGAACTCCTGGCGCTCACCGACCACGACGAGCTGGGCGGCCTCGCCGAGGCGCGGAGCGCGGCGGCGGCGCTCGGACTGCGCTTCGTCGACGGCGTCGAGATCTCGGTCTCCTGGCATGACGACACCACCGTGCATATCGTCGCTCTGGACATCGATCCGTCCAGCGCTGCCTTGGCCAGCGGCCTGGCACAGGTGAGAAGCGGGCGCGACGCTCGCGCCCGGGAGATGGCGGCGGAGCTCGCCAGGGTCGGCATCCTCGGCGCCTACGAGGGCGCGCTGCGCTTCGCCGGCAATCCCGCCCTGGTGAGCCGGGCGCACTTCGCCCGGCACATCGCCGAGCAGGGCCTGGCCCGCGACGTGAAATCGGTGTTCGACCACTGGCTGGCCAAGGGCAAGCCCGGCTACGTCGCCCACGACTGGGCGACGCTGGATCAGGCGCTGGACTGGATCCGGGCCGCTGGCGGCGTCGCGGTGCTCGCCCACCCCGGCCGCTGCCGCCTCTCCGGCAAGGAGCTGCGCCGGCTGTTGGGCGAATTCAGGGAGCGCGGGGGCGGCGCCATCGAGGTGCTCTCGGGCTCGCATTCGGCGCAGCAGGTGGCGGAGTTCGCCAGGCTCGCCCGCGAATACGGCTTCGCCGCCTCGCGCGCCTCCGATTTCCACGGTCCCGGCGAGAGCTGGGTGGACCTCGGCCGGCTGCCGTCCCTGCCGCCCGATCTGACGCCGGTGTGGCAGTTGTTCGCGTGACGCCGTGGCCCAGTTCTTCAGCATCCACCCCGAGCAGCCGCAGCCGCGCCTGATCAAACAGGCGGCGGAGATCATCCGCGGCGGCGGTCTCGCGGCGATTCCCACGGACTCCGCCTACGCGCTGTGCGGCCACCTGGGCGACGCCAGCCTGCTCGCGCGCATCCGCGCCATCCGCGGCGTCGATGACCGGCACCTGTTCACGCTGATGTGTCGCGATCTCTCGGAGATCGCGACCTACGCCCGCGTCGATAACGCCCAGTTCCGGCTCCTGAAGAGCGCGACGCCGGGCAGCTATACCTTCATCCTCGAGGGCACCAAGGAGCTGCCGCGGCGGGTGCTGCATCCGAAGCGCAAGACCATCGGCCTGCGCGTGCCCGACCATGCGCTGGTGCAGGCGCTGCTGTCCGAGCTCGACCAGCCCCTGCTCACCTCGACCCTGATCCTGCCGGGCGAGCAGGCGCCGCTCTCCGACGCCGAGGAAATCCGCAGCCGCCTGGGTAAGCTGCTCGACCTGGTGATCGACGCCGGTCCCTGCGGCGCCGAGATGACCAGCGTGATCAACCTCGTCGGCGGCGTCCCCGAGCTGATCCGTTCCGGGCGCGGTCCGCTCGCGCTATTCGGCTTCGCGGAGTAGTAGTGTGCCATCCCCCCAACCCCCTTTCCAGGGCCGGCTTTGCACAGCCGGCCCGCTGCGGCGGCGCGGAGCAGTACTCCGCGAATTCCCGCCTACGCCCAAGGAAGGGGGTGACGGTGGCTCACTGCGCTCGCAGGGCTACGCTGCCCCCGCCTTGGGGCGGCCTGGCGGCGGGGGCGATCTTCGATCAACCGTCTTGGTCTGATCGAAGAGAAGAGCTTTAAGCGTGATCGGAGAGCCGCGCCGGGCGAAGGGCCGCCCCGAGCCCGACGCAGCGTACACATGGAGTCCCGCAGGGACGAACAACCGTCACCCCCTTCCCTGGGTAGGGGGAGACGGTGGCTCACTGCGCTCGCAGGGCTACGCTGCCCCCGCCTTGGGGCGGCCCGGCGGCGGGGGCGATCTTCGATCAACCGTCTTGGTCTGATCGAAGAGAAGAGCTTTAAGCGTGATCGGAGAGCCGC
>DATKVJ010000011.1:0-7501 GCA_035530135.1 Rhodocyclaceae bacterium
GCGATCGTGCCAGGCTATCCGTTCCCGTTCCCGGCCAACGGCACCGAGGCGATGTGGAACATGAAAATGCGCTACCGCGGCGTCGGCGTCGACTACAAGAACACCGTCACCTCGGTCTCGCCGCGCAAGGGCAGCACCGACTGGATTCGCGCCGGCCAGGGTTTCACGTCTTATATGCCGTGGGGCGTGAAGGGTTCGACGCCGCTGTCGAAGCTGCCGCCGGTCGAGTACTACGCGTACTTTTCCTACAACTCGCCGGCCGCGCTCGCCGGCCAGGGCCTGGTGATCACGTTCTTCCTCGACAAGCCGGGCAGCGAAACCTTCTACTACTTCCCTGGGCAGCGGCGTGTTCGGCGCATGCCTGCGTATGCCTACGATTCGCCGCAGATCGGGATGGAGGATCAGTACACGCTCGACGAGCCGTTCGTCTTCAACGGCACGATCGATCGCTTCAACTGGAAGCTCGTCGGCAAGAAGGAGATGTACATACCGTACAACAGCTTCGGCGCCTACAACTTCAAGGGCAACTTCTACAACATCGCAAAGCCCGACTTTATCGTTCCCGGTTCGCGCCGCTACGAGTTGCACCGCGTCTGGGTGGTCGAGGCGACCGTCAAGAAGGGCATGCGCCACATCGCACCCAAGCGCACCTATTACCTCGACGAGGATAGCTGGAACGTGGTCGCGGCGGAGGATTACGACGCCCAGGGCAAGCTGTTCAAGTACCGTGAAGGCTTCCTGATTCCGGTGTACGAGACCGGCAGTTGCGATGTATCGGCCTTCGTTCAGTACAACCTGACTGAAGGGCGGTACGTGTTCGACATGCACGCCGCCGGCACCGGAAGCGACGTGCGCTGGATCACCGAGCCCGATGACAACCCGCGCATGAGACCAGACTTCTACACTGCCGACAACCTGCGCGCGATCAGCGGACAGTGATTGCGCCCGACAACTCAGAGGGGGAGACGAAATGATGAGAAAGCAGATGATGGGCAAGCTCCTGATAGGCGGGCTTGCGGCGGCATGCGCGGTACCGGCGGCGGCATTCACCTTCGATACGGGGACCGTCCGCGGAAGCTTCAACTCCTCGATCAGCTTGGGAGTAGGCGTGCGCGCGAAATCGCCGCCTTGCGACACGGTGATCGGGACAGTCGGGGCGACGGCATCGCCGGCAACGGGTGCGGGCGCGCCGGGTGGCTGCCTGGACGCGCTCTCCATGTACAACGATCAGGGTAACCTCAACTACGCCAAGGGCGACGCCTTCACCACCTACCTGAAAGGCACGCACGAATTGCTTCTCAATATGCCCGACAATTGGCAGTTCTTCGGCCGGGTCAACTGGCTCGCGGACGCTTCGGCAACGCACGCCACGGGTATCATAAGCGGAGGGAATTTCGACGGCGCCACCGGGGCGCCCGGGAACTCCTTTCCGGGAGATTCCAAGAGCCAGTTGGACTTCAAGGCGCGCCTGCTCGATCTTTGGATCAGCAAGCAGTTCGCCTGGAAGGGTCATGAGGCGCGCATCCGTGTCGGCAATCAGGTCATCAGCTGGGGCGAGAGCCTGTTTCTGCCCGGCGGCATCAATCAGACCAACGCGATGGACGTCATGCGGCTGTCGCAACCCGGAACGCAGTTGAAGGAGGTCTTTCTGCCGGCGCCGATCGCGAGCTTCGCCACCGGCTTGGGCCATGGGATCAACGTGGAGGGCTACGTTCAGGCGCGATGGAACAAAGACTACTTCCCGCCCGTGGGTAGCTACTGGTCGATCGCGACCATGGGCAACGGTGCCGGTAACTACGGCGCGTTCACGACGCCAACGCAGCACGAGCCGAGGAATGGCGGACAGTACGGCGTGGCATTGCACTTCCAGCCGCAATCGATCCAGGCCAATTTCGGCCTCTATGCCATGCGCTACCACGATAAGTTGCCGGTGCTCGCCGTCGACAACGGTGTGATCGGCTACTCCTATCTTGAGGACCGCACGCTGTATGGCGTGAGCACCGACTTCGCGCTGGGTGACTGGGCCATCGGCGCGGAGTTGTCGTATCGCCCGAAGGATCCAGTGTCTTTACAAGCGCTGGCCACCAACAACGTACCCGGCGCTGGCGGCCCCTGCCTGGCGAACGGCAACTGTTACGTCGCGCAGAAGAAATATCAGGCGGCCGTCACGGGGCTGCTGAGCATGACCCCGGGCGATTACGGCGGCATCCTGAAGGCGCTCGGCGGCGCGGACACGGCAACCTTGCTCGCCGAGGCAGTCATGATTCGCTATCCCGATCTACAGAGCAGCTATGAAGGCGTCCCGGTGTCAGCGGGCTATTGGGGATGGGGCGCCCTGAACTCGAACGACAGTATGTTTACTAGCGGGACTAATCCGTCGGTAGGCGACAAGAACTCCTGGGGCTACAACTTCGACTATAGCTGGACCTATGACGGCAAGCTGATCCCGGGCTGGCAGGTGACGCCCGAAATCTACTACTTCCAGGCAGTCAAGGGCAGGACTCCGAACGCCATGGCGCTGTTCATGGAGGGTGCGAAATCCGCGAACTTCATCGTCACGTTCACGCAAGACCCGGCGAACTGGGTTGTCGGCGTGAACTACGCGAAGTTCTGGGGCGGATCGAGCGTTCTCGATCAGCCGCTGCGGGGCCGCGATTTCTACGGAGCCTATGTCACACGCAATTTCTGAACGTGCCAGACGCGCGGATACGGGCCGACGTGTCCGCGCGCCGGCAGAATCGGCGACTCACTGAAATCCAAGCAGGCGGCGCAAAGCAGGGCTTATGAACAACGATACGCACTCCGATAACTCCGATCATTTACTTGGAAAATCCATCGACCGATTAGAGTACATTCTCTTCCGTTTTCGCAAGCCCATCCTGGCGCTGTTCCTGGTGTTCACCGCCGTGATGGGTTTTTATGCGCTCCAGTTGAAAATGACCGCCGGCTTCGACAAGCAGATGCCGATCGGCCACCCATACATCAAGACGTTCCTGAAATACCGCGATGATGTATCCGGCGCCAACCGGCTCAATATCGTGGTCAAGGCGCGCCACGGCAGCATCTGGACCAAGGCGGGGCTGACCCGGCTCTACGATGTGACGCAGGCGGTGACCTTCCTGCCCAACGTGTCGCGCCTGGGCGTACAGTCGCTGTGGACGCCGAATACCTACGTCAACGAAATTACCGAGAGCGGGTTCCGCGCCGATCCCGTCATCCCGGAGACGGTCACGCCTGAACACCTCACCCCCGAGATCATCGCGAGCATTCAGCGCTCGACCAGCGAGGGCGGATTTATCGGCACCCTGGTCGGGCACGACCAGACCAGCGCCATGATCATCGCCGAGATAAACGAGTTCGACGCCCAGGGAAAGAAGATCGACTACGTTGCCTACAACCGCATTCTCGAACAGAAGATACGCAAATTCGAAGGCCCCGATTTCCGGATTCAGATTATCGGATTCGCCAAGCAGATAGGCGATATCGCCGCTGGCGCCCAAAACGTGCTGAAGTTTTGCGCCTTGGCCTTGCTGCTGGTGACGCTCGCGGTCTACTGGTATTGCCATTCCATCCGGCTGACACTGCTGGCGGTATTCTGTTCCCTCGCTTCGCTGGTGTGGCAGTTCGGCACCCTCAGGTTGGCCGGCTATGGCCTGGACCCGCTGGCGGTGCTGGTGCCGTTTCTCATTTTCGCCATCGGCGTTTCTCACGGTATCCAGCAGATCAATTACATCGTGCGCGAGATCTCGCACGGCCACAGCACCGAGCAGGCGGCGCGCGCCAGCTTCAGCGGCTTGCTGATTCCCGGCACGCTGGCGCTGGTCACGGCGTTCGTGTCCTTCGCCACCATGGTTCTCATCCCCATACCGATGGTGCGCGAACTGGCGATCACGGCGTCGATCGGAGTCGGTTACAAGATCGCGACCAACCTGGTGATGCTGCCGCTGGCCGCGTCATTGATGCACTTCACCAAGGACTTTGCGGAAAAGGCGATGCTCAAGCGCGAGCGGCGCTCGCAATGGTTGCGCGTTCTGGCGCGCGTGGCTGAACCGCGCAACGCGGCCATGGTGTTGGTCGCGGTCGGCGTGGTGTTCGCGGCATCGGCGTGGCAGAGCCGCGACCGGGTGATCGGCACGCTGCAGCCGGGCGCGCCCGAGCTGCGCCCGGACTCGCGCTACAACCTGGACGCCGTGGCGATCGCCGCCAACTACGACACCGGCCTGGACTGGCTCACCGTGCTGTTCGAAGCGCCGCCAGACTCGTGCGGGAACGTCCGCATCGGCAGGTATCAGGACCGCTTCGATACGCAAATGCGGCACGTACCCGGTGTGCTGTCGGTAAGCTCCTATGCGGATATGCTGCGCTCGTACAACGAGGGATACAACGAGGGCAACCCGAAGATGTACGTGGTTCCGACCGATCCCGCCAATTACGCAGCGCTTTCGGTCGAGATCGGCCGCGTCCGCGGCTACATGAAGAAGGATTGCAGCATGGTCGCCGCCAACCTGTTTCTAACCGACCACAAGGCGACGACACTGACCCGGGTGATCGCGGCGGTCAAGCGGTTTCGGGCGGCCGACCAGCTCGCAGGCGTGCGGGTGCGGCTCGCCGCGGGCAACGCCGGGGTGCTGGCGGCGGTCGACGAGGAAGTCGCGAAAAGCGAGCTGCCGATGATGCTCAACGTCTATGCCGCCATTCTAGTGCTGGTGTTCCTGGTCTATCGCGATTTCCGCGCCATGATCGCCTGCTGCCTGCCGCTGACGGTGGCCACGTTTATCGGCTACTGGTTCATGAAGGAACTGAAGATCGGCCTCACCGTGGCGACCCTGCCCGTCATGGTGCTTGCGGTCGGCATCGGTGTCGATTACGCGTTCTACATCTACAACCGCCTGCAATTCCATTTGGCCAAGGGCCAGCCCATCGTCAAGGCGCTCGAACACGCCATCCTGGAGGTCGGCATGGCGACGATCTTCACCGCCATCACCTTGGCCCTGAGCGTGGCCACCTGGGCGCTGTCCGATCTGAAGTTCCAGGCCGACATGGGCAAGCTGCTTGCCTTCATGTTCATAGTCAACCTGATCATGGCCATGACCGCCCTGCCCGCGCTGGCGGTGTGGCTGGAGCGGCTGTTTCCGCGCCGCGGTCCGGTGCGCGGCTTCGGCATTCTCGAGCACTGATGGAGTTGGCGATGCGAGATCTCAGACATAAGGCGCGCGCCGTTCTGTTCACAGCGATACTGGCTAGCTGCGCGGCAGCTGCGGCCGCATCCCCGCCTGCGCCGCTCAAACAGGTACCGGCGCCGATACACGCATACGCGTCGAGCGAAATGATTCTGGCCGCCACGCGCGCAGGACAGCGGCTGGTCGCGGTGGGCGACCATGGCGTGGTGCTCCTGTCCGACGATGACGGCAGGAGTTATCGTCAGGCACGGGCGGTGCCGACCAGTGCGACGCTGACCGCAGTGTCGTTCAGCGACGCGCGTAACGGCTGGGCGGTCGGGCACTTGGGCGTGATCCTGCACACCAGCGATGGCGGCGAGACCTGGGTTCTGCAGCGCAGCGATACCAGCGTCGACCAGCCGCTATTCTCGGTCTATTTCACCGACGCCGAACACGGCGTGGCGGCGGGGCTGTGGTCCTTGTTGCTGATTACCGCGGACGGCGGCCATGTGTGGAAGCCGGTGGTGCTGCAGCCGCCGCCCGGGAGCAAGCACGCGGATCGCAACCTGTTCGCCATTTTCTCCAATCACAAGGGCTCGCTTTTCATCGCGGCGGAACGGGGCGCGGTGCTGCGCTCCGACGACCAGGGCGCGAGCTGGTCGTATCTGAATACCGGCGCCCGGGGTTCGTTCTGGACCGGCTGCGCATTGAAGGACGGAACCCTGCTCGTCGCGGGCTTGCGCGGGCACGTATACCGCAGTACTGACGACGGCCAAACCTGGAACGCCGTACCCAGCGGAACAATGAATTCAATCACCGACATCATCGACGACGGCGGGCAGGTGGCCGCCGTCGGTCTGGACGGGGTCGAGTTGCGCAGCCGCGATGGCGGCCTTACATTCGGCGTCAAGCAGCGCGACGACCGCCTCGCGCTGACCGCGGCGGTTGCCGCTTCGAACGGCGCCTTGCACCTGTTTTCCGTGGCCGGGGTGGTGAATCCATGAAAGGACTGCCATGAGCGAACGCCAGCCCGCAACGCTGCGCAAGACCCTGGGTTATTGGGATCTGGTCGCCTACGGACTCGCCTACATCGCGCCCATTGCGCCTTTGTCGACCATCGGTTTCGTCTGGGATGAGTCCGCCGGCCTGGTCGTGCTGGCCTACCTGCTCGGCGCCGCGTGCATGTATTTCACGGCGCGCAGTTACGCCACCATGTGCGAAGAGGTGCCCAACGCCGGTTCGGTGTATGCCTTTGCCAGGCTGGGACTGGGCCGCTTTGCCGGTTTCATGGCGGGCTGGATGATCCTGCTGGATTATCTGCTGATCCCGGCGCTGCTTTACGTGTTGGCCTCGATCGCCATGGGCACCCTGCTGCCTCAGGTAGGGCGGTGGGTGTGGATCGTGCTGACGATGGGCATCACCCTGTTCTTCAACTGGTTCGGCATACGCGTTACGACCCGCGTCAATTTCGCCTTCCTCGCGCTGCAGGCGGTGATGCTGCTGGCCTTTCTCGCGCTCGCGCTGGTCGCGCTGTACGGCGGCAAAGGCGACGGCGCACTGACGCTGCGCCCGTTGTTCGATGCCGCGACCTTCAATGCGGGCAAGATCTTCAGCGCGACATCGATCTGCGTGCTGTCTTTCCTGGGTTTCGACGCGATCTCGACGCTGGCCGAGGAAACCAAGGATGGCAGCGGCAAGACCGTGGGCCGGGCGATCATGGGCACGCTGGTGGCTGCAACGGTCATCTTCGTCGTCCAGACCTGGATCATGGGGGACCTGCTGCCCGGCATGCATATCCAGGATCTTGCGGCCGCGCCGTTCGAACTCGCGCACTGGGCCGTGGGCGCCGGGTTTGCCGCGTTCATGGCATGGGTGGTCGCTCTGGTCAACGGTTTCTCCAATCCTGTGCCGATGCAAGCCGGGGTGGCCCGCGTGCTGTTCGCGATGGGACGGGACCGGCAGCTGCCCTCGGCGCTGGGTCGCGTGCATCCGAAATACGGAACACCTTACGTCAGCATGCTGGCGTCCTCGGCGCTGTCCCTGGTGATCGCGCTGGCGATGCGCAACAAGCTGGACGAACTCGCATCCATCGTCAACTTCGGAGCGCTGACGGGTTTTGCCTTGCTGCATTTATCGGTTCTGAATCGTTTCGCCGTGAACATGCGATCGCGCAGGATTTTCGTGCACTGGATCGTGCCGCTGGTCGGCTTAGGCGTGGTCCTGGCGGTGCTCACGGGCATGAGCCAGTACGCCCTGGATGTGGGCATAAGCTGGATGGCCGTCGGTTTGATCTATGGATTCGCGCTGCGCGCCCGCAATCGCGACGAAATTCGCGCGGTGAT
>DATKVJ010000012.1:0-14888 GCA_035530135.1 Rhodocyclaceae bacterium
ATACTTCCGGCGGCCATCCTGGGTCACGAAGACCGGGAGCGCGAGGCGCGTGCCCAGCTCGATCAGCACCTCCTGGAAGGGCTTGCACTCGCCCGAGGGCGGCAACACCGGGATGCGCACCGAATCGACCGGGCCGTCGAATTCCGAGATCGGCCGGTCGAGCATCGACATCACGTCGTGGCGCTCGAGGTAGGTGGTGTCGGGCAGGATCAGATCGGCGAAGGCGGTCATCTCCGACTGGAAGGCGTCGCAGACGACCAGGAAGGGGATCTTGAACTCGCCTTGTTCATCGCGGTCGTTCAGCATCTTCCTGACCTCGACGGTGTTCATCGTCGAGTTCCAGGCCATGTTGGCCATGAAGATCAAGAGCGTGTCGATCTGGTAGGGGTCGCCGCGCCAGGCGTTGGTGATGACGTTGTGCATGAGGCCATGCACCGAGAGCGGATACTCCCAGGAGAAGGCCTTGTCGATGCGCACCGGGGAGCCGTCCTCATTGACGAACAGGTCGTCGGGGTCGGCGGGCCAGCCCAGCGCCAGGCCGTCCAGCGGATGGTCGGGCTTGATCGCCAGCGGCGTGTTCGGCGTCCGCGCGCAGGGCGGGATGGGCCGGGGGAAGGGTGCCTTGTGGCGGAAGCCGCCGGGCCGATCGATGGTGCCCAGGAGCGTCATCAAAATGCCCAGGGATCTTATCGTCTGGAAGCCGTTGGAGTGCGCTGCGAGACCCCGCATGGCGTGGAAGGCCACAGGGTTGCCGACGACGGTGTCGTGCTCCTTGCCCCAGGAGTCGGTCCAGGCGATCGGCAGCTCTATCCTCTGGTCGCGCGCGGTCACGCCCATCTCGTGAGCCAGGCGGCGGACGGTGTCGGCGGGGATGCCGGTCTGCTGCGCCGCCCACTCCGGCGTGTAGTCCTGCACGCGCTCTGCGAGCAGTTGGAAGGCGGGCTTGACCGGCGTGCCGTCGGCCAGTTTGAATTCGCCGAGGAGGTAAGGGTCTGCCCCTTCGCTGTGGGTGATCACCGGTTTGTTGCTGTTCCGGTCCCACCACAACTTGTTCTGCGGGTCGTAGCAGGCTTCCTCCGCCGGCACTTCGGTGCGCACGAACATGCCGAACTCGTCGTGCTTGTCGTCGAGATTCACCAGCTGCCCGGAATTGGTGTAGCGAACCAGAAAGTCGCGATCGTAAAGACCCTTGTTGATCAACTCGTGGATGATCGCCAGGAGCAGCGCGCCGTCAGTCCCGGGGCGGATCGGCACCCACTCGTCTGCGATGGCGGAATAACCTGTCCTCACCGGATTGATCGAGACGAAGCGGCCGCCGTCGCGTTTGAACTTGGCGATGGCGATCTTCATCGGATTGGAATGATGGTCCTCGGCGGTGCCGATCATCACGAACAGCTTGGCGCGGTCGAGATCCGGGCCGCCGAACTCCCAGAAGGAACCGCCGATCGTGTAGATCATGCCGGCCGCCATGTTCACCGAGCAGAAGCCGCCGTGCGCCGCGTAGTTGGGCGTGCCGAACTGGCGCGCGAACAGGCCGGTGAGCGCCTGCATCTGGTCTCGGCCGGTAAACAGCGCGAACTTCTTCGGGTCGGTGGCGCGTATCCTGGCCAGGCGCTCGGCCAGGGTGGAGTAAGCCTCTTCCCAGCTGATCTCTTCGAACTCGCCGACGCCGCGATCGGCGCCTGCGCGGCGGCGCAAGGGCTTCAGCAAGCGCGCGGGCGAATATTGCTTCATGATGCCCGAGGAACCCTTGGCGCAGATCACGCCCTGGTTCAGCGGATGCTCCGGGTTGCCGTCGATGTAGCGCACCTGGCCGTCACGAAGATGGACCCGGATGCCGCAGCGGCAGGCGCACATGTAGCAGGTGGTCTGCTTGATTTCCTGCACTGGCTGATCGGCGGCTTGCATCGCGAGCGGGCTGTCGGTACATTAGAGAAAATCAATACTCTCACAAAGCCGTCTCGCTCCACCACGGATTATTTTATTTTCGGATAAGCATTGGTGATTGTTTAAACCTGAACAACCCCTGTAGAGTCGCCAGGCTGGCATCCCGCCACGAAGGACCCCCGCCATGAGCCCCATTCCCGATTTCACCGAAAACGAACAGCAACAGATCGGCCAGATTCTGTTCGAGCGCTATCAGCGGCTGGTTCCCTGGGAACTGGCCGAGGCGGAACTGCAGCTCGATCCCGGCTCGGAACAGACGACGATCTGCCCGACGCTCTACTGGTCCCAGCGCGGCGCCGAGTTCGTCGTCTGCAAGCTGGGTGAGTCCCGCTTCCGCTGCCAGTTCTTCTATTCCGCGCAGGAGCAGTTCGGCACCGGACGCGACCTCTATGACGACCTCTCCGAGTGCGTGGTCACGCTGCTGCAGGTTCAGGCCGATCACGAGCGGACGCGCGCCGGGGCTCACGGCGTCGGCAAGGCGGCCGACGAAGAGGAATATTTAGGCCCGACCGTGATATGACGCTCGAAAAAGCGCGACAGCTGCTCGCCACCCAGGCCTCCTTCGGCAGCGGCTACAACCGCAACGGCGCCCGGCTGATCCTCGCCGAAGTGGCGAAGGAGCACGGCCAGGCCGAAGTCGACCGGCTGATCCGCGAGCTCTCCCTGGACAGCATCTTCGGTATCGTCGCCGGCACCTCCTTCGTCCAGTGAAAATCTGCATCGTCTCCGACAGTCACGACCGCGCCCAACTGCTGGCCGCCGCCGTGGGAGCAGCCAAGGCGGCAGGCGCAGAGGTGGTGCTCCACTGCGGCGACGTCATCGGCGGCAACACGCTGCGCGCCGCGCTGAAGCTGGCGCTGCCGCTGCACGTCGTGCATGGCAACAATCTCGGCGACCCGGTGGCCATCGCCGGCCTGGCCTGCGACTCGGACGGCCTGCTCTGCTACCACGGCATGGATGCCGCCATCGAGCTCGCCGGCCGGCGCATTTTCATCACCCACTACCCCCACATCGGCCACGGCATGGCCTGCACCGGCGACTACGACCTGGTCTGCTGCGGCCACAGCCACCATCCGCTGGTGCGGGCGCAAGCCAACATCAAGGGCGGCAGCACCTGGCTGGTCAATCCCGGCACGGTCGCCGGCTTGGGCGCACCGGCGGCGACCTGGGTGCTGGGCGATCTCGCGCTCATGAAATTCGAGATTCGGATGCTGCCCGGCGCCGGCGGCAGCGGCTTGTAATCGGCGGGGCGCTTTATTCACAGTATCTATTTGCTCATAGGAAAATTTGCGCGAGAATAGCTAATCGGCCTCGCTAGAATTGCTCCTTCGATAGGCACGATTTCTCTTGGAGGCTAGCCGTGAAGGCTTCAATCGCAACCAGCCAGACCATTCTGGTCGTCGGCGGCGGCATCGGCGGCATGACCGCCGCCCTGGAGGCCGCCGAATGCGGCAAGCAGGTGATCCTGGTGGAGAAGAGCCCGACTCTGGGCGGCCGCACCGCGCTTCTCTATCGTTATTTCCCGAAGATGTGCCACCCGACCTGCGGCCTGGAGATCAACCTGCGCCGGTTGAGGGGCAATCGCCGCCTGCGGGTGCTGACCCAGGCCGAAGTCACCGAGGTGTCGGGCCGCAACGGGGACTACACGGTCAAGTTGAAACTCTCGCCGCGCTACGTCAATGAAAACTGCACCGCCTGCGGCGAATGCGCCCGGGCCGTCTCCGGGCAGATGCCGAACCCCTACGACTACGGCCTGTCCCAGACCAAGCTCGCCTATCTGCCGCACGCCATGGCTCACCCCCAGCGCTACGTGCTGGACGCTGCCATCATAGGTACGCCCGACGCCGAGCGTGCGAAGGCTGCCTGCAAGTACGACGCGATCGATCTGGACATGAAGGAGGAGACGGTCGAGCTCAAGGTCGGATCGGTGATCTGGGCCACCGGCTGGAAGCCTTACGACGCGGCAAAGATCCAGCCCTACGGCTACGACCGCTTTGCCAACGTCATCACCAGCGTCGAGTTCGAGCGCCTGGCCGATCCCCACGGTCCCACCGGCGGCAAGCTCGCGCGTCCGTCGGACGGCGTGCCCGCCAGGAACATCGCCTTCATCCAGTGCGCCGGCTCGCGCGACGAGAACCACCTGCGCCATTGCTCGCGCATCTGCTGCATGGCGTCGCTCAAGCACAGCCAGTACGTGCGCGAAGCCTACGCCGGCGATGCCGCCAACCCCGGCAAATCGACCATCTACTACATCGACATCCGCGCCATCGACCGTTTCGAGGATTTCTACCGCATGGTCCAGCAGGATCCGACCGTCGGCTTCGTCAAGTCCAAGGTGGCGAGGATCGCCCAGAACGAGGCTGGCAACCTGATCCTGCACGGCGTGGACACCGAGGGCTATCACCGCTACGCGACGGAGCACGATCTCGTCGTGCTGGCGATCGGCATGGAACCGGAAGCCAACGGCATCAAGCTGCCGGACGACATCGTCGTCGACTCCTCGGGCTTCATCGAGGGTTCGAAGGACGGCGGCCAGTTCGGCGCCGGCGCCGCGGCGAGCCCGACGGACGTCAACCGCTCGGTGCAAAGCGCCACGGCTGCGGCCCTGCGGGCGATCCAGGTGGTGCACAAGACTGCGGCTGCGGAGGTGGCGGTACCATGAGTGAAATGAAGACTGCGGCGTACATCTGCGCCGGCTGCGGCATCGGCGACAAGCTCGACGTGGCGCAAATGGAAAAGCTCGCGCAAAAGGAAGGCAAGATGCAGTTGGTCAAGCGCCACGACTTCCTCTGTTCGAGCGAAGGCGTGGCGATGATCGAGAGCGACATCGAGAACGAGGGCGTCAGCCACCTCGTGATCGCCGCCTGCTCGCGCCGCGCCAAGACCGAGGCCTTCGATTTTCCGACGGTGGCGATGGCCCGGGCCAACCTGCGCGAGGGCGTCATCTGGATCGTCGCCGAGGGCGCGGAACACGACGAGGTGCGCCAGGAGATGGCCAACGACTATCTCCGCATGGGTTGCGCCGAGCTGAAGAAGATGCA
This sequence comes from Rhodocyclaceae bacterium, assembly GCA_035530135.1. Classification (GTDB taxonomy): domain Bacteria; phylum Pseudomonadota; class Gammaproteobacteria; order Burkholderiales; family Rhodocyclaceae; genus CAIYYX01. The sequence goes on from DATKVJ010000012.1 coordinate 4,989, forward strand.
GCTGCCCGCGGGCAGCCCGAACAAAGCCGACAACAAGACCATCCTGGTGGTCGGCGGCGGCATGGCCGGCATGACGGCGGCGCTGGAGGCGGCCGAGACCGGCTATCAAGTCGTCCTGGTCGAAAAGACCGGGGAACTCGGCGGCTGGGCGGGCAAGCTGTGGAAGCGCGTGCCCTTCCGGCAACCTCACCGCGAGCCGCAGGAGACCGGCGTGGCCGAACTCGCGGCGAGGGTCGGCGCTCATCCGAACATTCGCATACATCTGAATTCGACGCTGGCCGAGACCAGCGGTGCGCCCGGACGCTTCCTGGTCAAGCTCGCGCAGGAGAGCGGCTCGGTCGCCCAAGAACAGGTCGGCGCCATCATTCAGGCGACCGGCGCCTCGAACTATGCCATCGCCAAGCTGCCCGAGTTGGGCGGAGGCCTGCCCAACGTCGTCGATCAAGCCGGACTCGAGGTCCTGGCCAAGGCCGCCAAGGGCCAGCCGATCAAGCGCGCCGACGGCCGGGAAGTGAAATCCGTGGTCTTCATCCAGTGCGCCGGTCAGCGCGACGAGAGCGGCACGCATCTGTCCTACTGCTCCGGCCACTGCTGCGCCACCAGCATCAAGCAGGCGATGTACTTCAAGGACGCCAACCCCGCGGTCGACACCGTGGTGATGTATACCGACCTGCGCGTGCCCGGCATGGGCGAGGATTTCTACCGCAGCGCCCAGGAAAAGGGGGTGATCTTCACCAAGGGCAAGGCCTCCGGGGTGGCGGCGGCCGGCGACGTCTGCAAGGTGAATTTCCGCGACCTGATCCTCGACGAGGAAGTCGCCATCGATGCCGACCTGGTCGTTCTGGCCACCGGCCAGGTGCCGAACTCGGGCGTCAATATCGAGCTGGCCGACGACGACCCGGTCAAGACCCAGCAGGTCTCGATCCTCAACCTGAACTACCGTCAGGGCAAGGACCTGCCGCAGCTCACCCACGGCCTGACCGACTCGCATTTCATCTGCTTCCCTTACGAGACGCGCCGCACCGGCATCTACGCCGCCGGCCCGGTGCGCCGGCCGATGGATCTGGCGCAAGCGACGGAGGACGCCACCGGCGCCGCCATGAAGGCGATCCAGGCGGTGGAGAACGCCGGTGCCGGCCGCGCTTCCCATCCCCGGGTCGGGGATCTGTCCTATCCGATGGTGCGCCTGGAAGGCTGCACCCAGTGCAAGCGCTGCACGGTGGAATGTCCGTTCGGCGCCATCGACGAGGACGAGCGGCGCTTCCCGGTGTTCAACGAATCGCGCTGCCGGCGCTGCGGCACCTGCATGGGCGCCTGCCCGGTGCGGGTGATCTCGTTCGAGAACTACTCGGTGGACACCGTCGGCAACCAGATCAAGGCGGTCGAGATTCCCGACGAATTCTCCGAGAAGCCGCGCATCCTGATCTTGGCCTGCGAGAACGACGCCTACCCGGCGCTCGACATGGCCGGTCTCGCGCATCACGTCTATTCGGCCTTCGTCCGGGCGATCCCGGTGCGCTGCCTGGGCTCGGTGAATTCGATCTGGATCACCGATGCGCTCAACTCGGGTTACGACGGCGTGATGATGATGGGCTGCAAGCACGGCGAGAACTACCAGTGCCACTTCGTCAAGGGCTCGGAGCTGGCCACCTACCGCATGAGCAAGATCGACGACACGCTGAAACAGCTCGGCCTGGAGGTCGAGCGCGTCGCCAGCTACGAGGTGGCGATCACCGACAATGCGCGCGTGGCCGCTCTGATCAACGACTACGTGGCGAAGATCGTCGAAATCGGCATGTCGCCCATGAAGGGCTTCGGCTAAGGAACTCAGCAAATGAGCGAGCACAACAGTCAGGCCGTGGAACGCTACCGCAACGACTTCCTGAGGGAGGTCGAAGAACGCGTCGAGGAAGGCCAATGGGTCAAGATGTGCATGCAGTGCGGCGTCTGCGCCGGCTCCTGCCCCTTCGGCGCGCATTGGCAGCACTCGCCGCAGAAGCTGTTCATGATGATCCGCGCCGGCAAGCGCGAGGAGGTGCTCTCCTCCGACTCGATGTGGATGTGCACCTCCTGCTACAACTGCGTGGTGCGCTGCCCGCGGCAGCTGCCGATCACCCACATCATGCACGGACTGGCGAGCTACGCCCATCGCCTGGGGCTGGCGCCGAAGAACCAGCCGACGCGCGAGTTCGCGACGCTGTTCTGGAACAACCTGGTCAAGAAGGGCCGCGTCAATGAACTCAAGCTGACGCTCGGCCTCTATTTCAAGGACGGCCTCGTCGCCGGCATCAAGACCGCGCTGGGAATGCAGAGCATAGGCTTGGGAATGATGAAGGCGAAGCGCTTGAACCCGATGGAGATCTTCGGCGGACACGGCCTGAAGGATCTCCGGGGCTTCCACGCGATCGTGGCCAAGGCGCGCGAAATCGAGGACAAGAAGAAGGGTCTGGTCAGCTGACCGGCCGCTTCAACGGAGAGAGAAATGGCAAAGAAGGAATACGCGTTCTACCCCGGCTGCTCCTCGCAGCTCAAGGCCTCGGCCTCGAACTACCTGACCTCGGTGAACTCGATGTGCAAGACGCTCGACGTCAAGCTCACCGAAATTCCCGACTGGAACTGCTGCGGCGCCTCGATCGGCTACGCCGAGGGCGGCGAGCTGCCGCGCATCGCGATCAACGCGCGCAACTTTGCCCTGGCCGAGACCCATCTGCCCGGCCAGGACATCGTCGCCACCTGTGCCGCCTGCTGGCTCGGGGCGCGCGAATCCAAGGACCGGTTGGACGCCAGCAGCACCCTGATGCAGGAGACCAACGAGGCGCTCGCCGCCGCCGGTCTGCACTACAAGGCCGAGGTCAAGATCCGCCACATGGTCGAGGTGCTGATCGAGGATTTCGGCTACGACGAGCTGAAAAAGCCGGTGAAGAAGCCGCTCGAAGGCGTCAAGTTCGCCGGCTACGTCGGCTGCCAGACCAACCGCCCCTTCGGCATAGCCGGCGAGTCCTTCGAGAACCCGAAGTATCTCGACAAAATGGTCGAGACCCTGGGCGGCGAGGCGGTCGAGAGCTACGATCAAAAGGTGACCTGCTGCGGCGGCGCCCTGGCCTTCTCCGAGCCGGAGAAGAGCCAGAAGCAGATCCGCGACATCGTCGAATCCGCCTACGACCACGGCGCCGAAATGATCGTCACCCCCTGCCCGCTGTGCCAGGCCAACGTCGAAGTCTATCAGTCCGAGATCAACAAGAAGCAAGGGACGAAGTTCAACATGCCGGTGCTGTACTATTCGCAGTTGATGAGCGTCGCCTACGGCGGCAGCATGAAGGACGCCGGTCTGGACGGCCAGTTGATCCGGGCGAGCCGGCTGGAAGAGATCACCAAGAAATAGCCTGGGTCGGGATCGAGCCCGGACGGAGTGGCCCAGCCGTCAGCAACGACAGGACCGAGCGATGGAAAGAACCGTCTACAAGCCCCTGCCGATGGCCAGGATGGAAGCCGGCGCGACCTACCAGCCGCCTCCCGGCGCCCAGTCACCGCAGCCGGTCAAGGCGGACAGCCCGGCCATAGCGGCGATGACCGACCTGCGCCGGATCGACGCCGCGACCATCGCGGCGAGCGCCACGCTGAGCCAGGCCAACCAGGTGATGATCACGCGCGGCGTGCGATTGCTGCTGGTCCTGGGCGCCGATCACCAGATCGAGGGACTGGTGACCGCCCGCGACACCCTGGGCGAAAAGCCGATCAAGATGCTCTCTGAAAACGGCGGTAGGCACGGCGAACTCTGCGTCGCCGATCTGATGGTGCCGCGCAGCGCCATCGATGTTTTCGACATCGCCACGGTGAGGCGCGCCGAAGTCGGGCACATCATCGCCACGCTCAAGGAAGTCGGGCGCCAGCACGCCCTGGTGGTCGAACGGGATGCGGCGAGCGGCAAGGAAGCGGTGATCGGCATTTTCTCCGCCACCCAGATCGGCCGCCAGCTCGGCGTCCCGGTTCTCACCTTCGAAATCGCCAAGACCTTCGTACAGATCAAAGCCGAGCTCGATAAATAGTCGCGCCGGCCGTACAATTTACTCAAGCTGAACAACTAAAGAAAGGAGGGAGGGACGCGCCCATAGAATCCGAAGTCTGCAGTCTGATAAAAGTCTCAAGAGGTATGGCGTTGCACGGAGCAATCTTGTCGCAATGGCCCGGCGGCATCAGCGCCGGGAACTATAAAAACGTAGCCAGCCAAGGAGGGTTTTGTAATGGGACAGACACAGGACGCATGGAACGAGAGCGGTGAGCCCGAGAAGGCTCAACCCATGGGATGGAAAGAGTTGTATTTAAAAGAAGACTGGTGGGCGATCTGGTTTGGTATCGGCCTGATGGCGGTCGCGGTCGTTCTCTTCAACAATGGCAGCCATGCGCTGTCCGCGCTGGCGATCAATCCCGGGGGATTGAAATGGTCGTCTCCCGACCAACTGGCGGATCACTTCGCCAAGAACGCCAGCCTGTATTTCCTGCAGTTCATCTTCTGGCTGGTGCTGTTCGGCGTGAGTTGCCGCATCATGGGCATCAAACTCAAGGAGTTCATCCCTTCCTTCATTTTCCTCTACGTCCTATCCATGGCGATATTCTCCGTCTCGGGATGGATAAACGCCGCCAAGTTCAATCTCGAAGCACCGCTGGTCGCGCTGGTCGTCGGCTTGATCATCGCCAACGTGGTCAGCCTGCCCAAGTGGATGGATAGCGCCTTCAGGGTGGAGTACTTCGTCAAGCTCGGCATCGTTCTCTTGGGCGCGACCTTCCCGATCACCCTGGTTCTGACCGCCGGACCGGTCGCGATCGTCCAGGCCACCTTCATTTCCCTGGTGACATGCACGGTCATTTATTTCAGCGCGACCCGCTTGTTCGGGCTGGACCGACGGCTGGCGGCCGTGATCGGGGTGGGCGGATCGGTGTGCGGGGTTTCCGCCTCGATGGCCATCGCCGCAGCGGTCGGGGCGAAAAAGGACGATCTCTACACCTCGGTCACGCTGGTGGTGGGCTGGGCGCTGGTGATGATCCTCGTTCTGCCTTTCGTCTCGCAGGCGCTCGGGCTCTCCTCGGGGGTGGCCGGCGCCTGGATCGGCACCTCCGAATTCGCCGATGCGGCCGGTTTCGCCGCGGCCAGCGCCTACGGAAAAATGGCGGGACATGAGGACGCAGCGATCAAGGCCTTCACGCTGATGAAGGTCATCGGGCGCGACCTGTGGATCGGCATCTGGTCGATCGTCTGGGCGCTGATCGCCACCGTGGTCTGGGAGAAGAAGGAAACCGGGAGCAAACCGGAGGCGAAGGAAATCTGGCGGCGCTTCCCCAAGTTCGTGATCGGTTTTTTCGTCGCTTCGCTGCTGATGACGCTGGTGACCAGCGGCTATACCACCGACGAGTTCAACCAGACGGTGAAGCCCGCGTTGATCATGCCCCTGGTCTCCCTGCGCACTTGGGCGTTTCTGTTTTGCTTCCTGAGCATCGGGCTGACCACCCGCTTCCGTGAACTCAAGGCGGTCGGGTGGAAGACTTTTTCCGCTTTCACGATCGGTGTCGCGGTGAACGTCGTGCTCGGCTATTACCTCTCCGCCCACGTGTTTGCGGATCATTGGTCGGCCATGTGAGCATCGGGCGCGGGGCGGAGCCCGCCCCGCGCCCAAGCCACCATGACAGCAGCCTTGACCTGCCGGCAATGCCGGCACTTCGTCGCCGAGCCCGAGCAACTCGAAGTCCTGATCCCCGGCCTCAACATCGTCAGCTCGGCTTACGGATCGGTCCGCGGCGATACCGCTTATTGCCGATTCAAGGATATCTTCCTGCTATCGACAATCGCCTGCCCCGGCTTCGAGCCGCTGCCGGGGCCGTGATCCGCCCTGATCATACGGTCAGCCGCCGGTAGATCTCCGCCACCTTGAGCGGCAGCGCCGCCACCTGGTCGAGCACGACGAAACGCGCCGGGCCGTACAAACGCGCGAGGTAGTCGCGCCCTTCCCGGTCGATGGTGATGCAGAACGGATGGATGCCGGCGCGGCGCGCCTCGAGCAGCGCCTGGCGCGTATCCGCGATGCCGTACTCGCCGCGGTAGTGGTCGTTGTAGTCTTCCGGCCTGCCGTCCGTGAGCGTGATCAAGAGGCGGCTCCTGGCCTCGACGTCGAGCAAGAGGCGCGACAGATGCCGGACGGCGAAGCCCATCCGGGTATAGTCCTGCGGCCGGATGCCGCTGATGCGCGCCCTGACCTCATCGTCGTAGGGCTCGTCGAAGCGCTTGATGCGGAACAGCTCGCACTTCTTGCGGGTCATCCCGGAAAAACCGTAGATCGCGTAGCGGTCGCCCAGGGTTTCCAGCGCCTCGCACATCAGCACCAGCGCCTCGCGCTCGGCGTCGTTCACCCAGCCCTTCGTCGATCCGCTCATGTCCACCAGGAAGGCGACGGCGACGTTGCGTCCGGTACGGGAGAGCCGCGCGTACAGCAGCTCGCTCATTTCGCCGCCGCCGCTCAACTCGGAGAGCGCCTCGACCAGCGCGTCGAGATCGACGTGCTCGCCGTGCGCCTGGCGCTTCTGCAGGCGCTCCTCGTGCTGCATGCTCTCGAAGCTGCGGCGCAGCCGCCGCACCAGCGCGCCGTGCTTCACCAGCGTGTTGCGGATGAAATCCAGGTCGCCGGGCGGCACGTCCTTCTCGCGCATCACGCACCAGTTCTTGCGATAGTGACCGCGGTCGACGTCCCATTCCGGATACAGGACCGCTCCCTCCTCGTGATAACTGCCCTGCCAGACCTGATCCGGGTCTCTCCGGGTCTCGCGCTGTCGCTCGGCAGCGTATTCGCCCGGCCCCGCCGCCTGCAGATACTCCGGCGGAACGTCGCCGAAATCGAAGCGCACCGAAGCGAGCAGTTGGCGCACGTCCTCGGGCGGGGCCACCGGCGCATCGCCCAGGAACAACTCCAGTTCGCCCGGGGTCCCGCTCTGATCCTCATGCCGCTTGAGCTCGAAGCGCCTGGCCTGCTCGCCCTCCCGCGCCTCGGGCGGCGGTCCGGCCAGCTCGGACAGGCGCAGGCGCAACAGCATCTTTTCCCGCGCGATGCGCGCGACGACCGCCTCCGGCCGCAGCTCGCACTGATGATGGGCGGGAGGCGGCAGCGCCGCGGACAGCGCCTCGGGCACGAGCTCGAGGCTGTCGCGGCTGCCCGCATCCGGATCGCCCAGGCGCTCGGCGTAGCCCCGCCAAGCGGGGGGCAGCGGCGCCCCCTGCTGCCTGAAGCGCCGTATGTCCCGGCCCAGTCCGGGCAGTTCGCGCGCGATGCAGGCTTCCAGACGCAGGGTCTCCAGCGCGTTGAAGCAGGACAGCGCCCGCGCCGGGGAGGGGTGACCCGAGAGCGCACCCTCGGCCAGCGCGCGCGTCGTACCGAAGTGTCCTTGCGCCCAGAGCATGGCCACCAGCGTCTTGTACAGGGCGAAGTTGTCGGCCGCCGAGGGCAGGCGCGCCATCAGCGCCGGCAGGTGCAGGGTCTCGCCGTCGGTCCAGGCGGTCTCCCCCTCGCTCGCTTCGAGCTGCAGGCGCCGCCCGGAAAAGCCGCGGGCGATGGTCAGCAAGATGCCGCGCGCATCGGTCAGCGCTACGCTCTCGGCACGACCCTGGTGCAGCGCGAGGCTGCCCTCGGCAGCGCGCAGCACCGCCACCGCCGCCTGCAGTCCCTCGCGGTCGATGGCGTCGAGCGCCTCGACCAGCCACGCGTCGATCAGGCGTCGATCTACGCGCGCGAGCAGCCCGGGTGCCTGGCCTGCGAACAGATGGGCGAGCTGCACGTGTGCCGCCGAGAGCTTCTGGGTCCAGTCCAGGATGAAGTCCTGCTCGCTCGGTGCTAGCGCCGCAATCGCCCGGGCAAATCCGCCGACGTCCTGCAGGGTGAATTCCACCTCCAGCCAGGCCTCCAGCCGCCGGGTGATTTCCCCGAGAGGCAGGCCGCCCATCAGAACAGCGAGGCGGACAGCTCCTGCACCGCAGCGAGCGTCTCGGCATCGTCGGTGATGGCCTGGGCGATGGCGCCGCGGCAGGCGGCGGCGGGGGAGAGTCCGGCGGCGATCAACTGGCCGGCATGGACCAGGAGCCGGGTGCTGGCACCCTCATCGAGACCGTTGCCCTTGAGGTTGCGTGTCATCTGGGCGAACTTCACCAGCTTGGCGGCGAGTTCGGGCGCCAGGCCCGATTCGCGCACGACGATGCCCGCTTCGGTGGCGGCGTCGGGATAATCGAATTCGCAGGCGACAAAACGCTGCCGGGTGCTCTGCTTGAGCTCCTTCAGCACGCTCTGGTAACCCGGGTTGTAGGAGATGACCAGCATGAAGTCGTCGGGCGCGTGCAGCACCTCGCCGCGCTTGTCGATCGGCAGGATGCGCCGTCCGTCCGCGAGCGGATGGATCACCACCATGGTGTCCTTGCGCGCCTCGACGATCTCGTCCAGATAGCAGATGGCGCCGCCCCGCACCGCGGCCGCCAGGGGTCCGTCGATCCACACGGTCTGGCCGCCGACGATCAGGTAGCGGCCGACCAGGTCGGACGCGGTGAGATCGTCGTGACAGGCGACGGTGACCAGCGGACGATTCAGGCGCCAGGCCATGTATTCGACGAAGCGGGTCTTGCCGCAGCCGGTCGGCCCTTTGAGCAGCATCGGCAAGCGGTGGCGATGGGCGGCTTCGAACAGCGCCACCTCGTCCCCGGTGGGCTGGTAGTACGGTTCCGACGCTATGCGCTGAGGCGCCAGCGTGACCAGGCTGTCCGGACTGGGCATGCTCAATCCTCCGCCATGTCGTCTTTCTGCCGCGCCAGCCGCTCGGCGGCCTCGCGCTCGAGCCGCAGACGGTTGTCCTGGACCTGCCGGCGCCGCTCCTCCGCGGCCGCCTCGCGCATCTTGATCCCCTCCTCCTCGCCGAACAGCACCTGGCGCAGGAAGCGGAAAGCGAACTGCATCAGCGCCACGTCGTCGGCCTGCCACAGTGTGCGCTCCTCCTCGGCGATGTCGTAGAGCGCGTTGAACGAGGCGCTGGAGACGAAGTCGCGGAAGCGGTCGATGTCGTAGCAACTCATGAAGAAGAGCTGCAGGCTGCGCTTGGAGGGCTTGCCGATGCTCGGTCCCGAGGACTTCTTCTTCAGGATCAACTGGCGCCAGCCGCGGGCCAGCTCGTCGTAGTCCGTGAGGCCCTGCTCCTTGCGGTAGTCGTCGACACTGATCGAGCGCGGCTCCAGGTGCCCCAGGCAGTGCTCCTCCTTGACCAGGGCGTAGGCGTTGCGATCCACGTATTCGTCCTGGCGGCGCATCGAGAGCAGCGCCACCGGGTAATAGCGGCAGGCGGTGGGCCGGTCCTCATAGACGCTGCAGCCCTCGTCGGTCATGAACTGGCAGGCGCTGCCGCCCTCGACCGGGCGCAGCTTGACGCCGGCGATGCCGTCCTTTTCGATCTCGTAGGGCAGCGTGAACAGCTCCAGGAACTCGGTCGAGCTGACGCCCAGACGTTGTTTCAGACGCAGGATGTCGTAGGGCGTCAGGCTGATGTCGATGTTCTTGCAGCAGGCATTGAAGCAGGCGATGCCCTTGTGGCAGCTGAACTGGATCACCTTGTCGCCGTCGAACATCTCCGGCATCACCGGACTGGTCGGGAATGGGTTGTCGTCGGCCATTTCGTTTTCCTCAAAAAAGCCCGGGCGCCTGAGCGCCCGGGAGGGACATCATACAACCAAGGAGATTCAGTGAGGAGCGGCTGCCTTGAAGAGCTTGGACTTATCGACGAGGTCGATGTGCTTGCGCTTGAAGCAGGTCCACTTCTTCGAGTTCTTGTCATAGACGGAATTGACGAAGCAGTGCCAGTTCTTCTCATCGACGAAGTTCTTGTCGG
>DATKVJ010000013.1:0-10123 GCA_035530135.1 Rhodocyclaceae bacterium
TTCGGGCTGGAGCGCGGCTTCTGCCTGATGATCGGCGGCGAGGAGGCGATCGTCGAACACCTGGAGCCGATTTTCAAAAGCATCGCGCCGGGAGTGGCGGCGGCGCCGCGCACGCCGGGCAAGCGGGGTGCGCCGGGTCCCGCCGAGCAGGGCTATCTGCATTGCGGCCCTAGCGGCGCCGGCCACTTCGTCAAGATGGTGCATAACGGCATCGAGTATGGCCTCATGGCGGCTTACGCAGAAGGGCTGAACATCCTGAAGAACGCCGACGCCGGCAAGCGCGCGCACGCCGCCGATGCGGAAACGGCGCCGCTGATGGACGCCGAGTATTACCGCTACGACCTGGACCTGGCGCAGATCGCCGAACTCTGGCGCCGGGGCAGCGTCATCGGCTCCTGGCTGCTGGATCTGACCGCGAGCTCGCTCGCCGCCGACCCGGATCTGGAGCACTACGCCGGCCGCGTCTCGGATTCAGGCGAAGGGCGATGGACGATCGCGGCGGCCATCGACGAAGCCGTACCGGCCCCGGTGCTCAGCGCCGCGCTGTTCGAGCGCTTCAGCTCGCGCGGCAATGCGGATTTCGCCGATCGCGTGCTGTCGGCGATGCGCAAGGAGTTCGGCGGCCATGAAGAAAAACCCGAAAAACCCGAAAAACCCGAGAAGCCGGGGGGCGGCTGAGATGAAGCAGAGCCGGGGCGGCGCGTCGGACGCGCTGGTGCTGTTCGGGGTCAGCGGCGATCTCGCGCACAAGAAGATCTTTCCCTCGCTCTACGCGATGGCCAAGCGCGGCAAGCTCGAGGTGCCGGTGATCGGCGTCGCTTCCTCCGACTGGAGCCTGGCGCAATTGCGCCGGCACGCCGAGGACGGCATCCGGCAATCGGGGAAGATCGACGACCGGGCGGCGCTGCGCCGTCTGCTCTCCCAATTGCGCTATGTCGACGGCGACTACCAGGACCCGGCGACCTTCCAGGCGCTCAAGCAGGCGCTGGGTGACGCCCGGCGCCCGGCGCACTATCTCGCCATCCCGCCGGCGCTGTTCGCGACAGTGATCGAGGGCCTGGGCGCCGCCGGTCTGGCCGAGGATGCCCGGGTCATCGTCGAAAAACCCTTCGGACGCGACCTGGCTTCCGCACGGGCCTTGAACCGCGTCGCCCATGCGCTGTTCCCGGAAGACTCGATCTTCCGCATCGATCACTTCCTGGCGAAGGAGGCGATCATGAACATCCTCTATTTCCGCTTCGCCAATGCCTTCCTGGAGCCGATCTGGAATCGCAACTACGTCTCCAGCGTGCAGATCACCCTGTCCGAGAACTTCGGCGTCGGGGGCCGCGGCGGCTTTTACGAGACCGCCGGCTGTCTGCGCGACGTGGTCCAGAACCATCTGTTCCAGATCGTCGCGCTGCTCGCCATGGAGCCGCCCGCCTACCGGGGCTTCGGCGCCGTGCACGGCGAAACGGCCAGTGTCTTCCAGGCCATGCGCCCGGTGAAGCCCGAGGACCTGGTGCGCGGCCAGTACGCCGGCTACCGCAAGGAGCCGGGCGTGGCCAGGAACTCCGACGTCGAGACCTTCTGCGCCCTGCGCCTGTTCATCGACTCGTGGCGCTGGCAGGGGGTGCCGTGGTATCTGCGCTCGGGGAAGTGCCTGCCGGAGACGGCGGCGGAGGTGATCGTCCAGTTGAAGCCGCCGCCGCAGCGGCTGTTCGCCGACTCGGCGCCCGCGGACGGGCAAGCCAACTATCTGCGCTTCCGCCTCTCGCCCAATGCCGCCGTGGCGCTGGCCGCGCGCGTCAAGAGCGCGGGACAGGAGTACCTCGGCGAGCAGCGCGAGCTCTACCTGCTCGACGAACGCCCGGGCGAGGAGGCGCCCTACGAGCGGCTGCTGGGCGACGCCATGGCCGGCAACGGCGCGCTGTTCACCCGCGAGGACGCGGTCGAGGCCGCCTGGGCGGCGGTCGATCCGGTGCTGAAGCAGCATCAGCCGAGCCTGCCCTACCGGCGCGGCAGCTGGGGCCCAAAGGCAGCGAACGCACTGATCGCGGCGGACGGTGGCTGGCACAACCCGAGGCTCGCCGATGTCGCTACCGATTGAAGACTACGCGCTGATCGGCGACTGCCATACCGCGGCACTGGTCGGTAGCGACGGCTCCATCGACTGGCTTTGCTTGCCCCGATTCGATTCGGGCGCGTGCTTCGCGGCGCTGCTGGGCAACAAGAAATGGCGGCGCAGGGTAAAGCATGTCGTGGAAGGCTTCCGCCAGGCACTGTTGCCCGATTACATCATGCTGGGCGGCGGCAATGTCGAGCATCTGAAAAAGTTGCCGCCGCAGACTCGCCGCGGCGACAATGCCTATGCGTTTGTCGGCGGCTTCCGCTTGTGGCAACGGCAGGACAGCGCCGGGCAAGTGATCTTGCCCACCGACGCAGAACAGGAGAAACCATGAATGCGACACGACAGCTTCACGAGCTGGGCCAAAGCCTCTGGCTCGACAACATCACCCGGGGTCTGCTGACCAGCGGCACGCTCGGCCGCTACATCGAGGAGTTTTCGGTGACCGGGCTCACCTCCAATCCCACGATTTTCGATCAGGCGATCGGGAGCAGCGGCGCCTACGACGAGGCCATCCGCAACAAGGCCGATGAGGGCAAGTCGGGCGAAGCCTTGTTCTTCGAACTCGCCCTGGAGGACCTGACCCGGGCCGCCGATCTGTTCCGTCCGGTCCATGACGCCAGCGGCGGCGTCGACGGCTGGGTGTCGCTGGAGGTGTCGCCGATGCTCGCCGACGACACCGCCGGCACCGTCAAGGCGGCGGGGCAACTGCACGCGCGCGCGCAGCGCCCCAATCTGTTCATCAAGATCCCGGGGACCGGCGCCGGCCTGCCGGCGATCGAGGAATCGATCTTCGCCGGCGTGCCGGTCAATGTCACCCTGCTGTTCTCGCGCGAGCACTACCTCGCCGCGGCGGCAGCCTACATGCGCGGCATCGAGCGGCGCATCGCTGCCGGCCGCGATCCGAGGGTGGCCTCCGTGGCATCGATTTTCGTCAGCCGCTGGGACGTGGCGGTCAGGGACAGCGTTTCGGAGGCGTTTCGCAACCGTCTGGGCATCGCCATCGCGATGCGCACCGACCAGGCCTACCGCGAGCTGCTGGTCTCACCGCGCTGGCTGAAACTCGCCGCAGCCGGCGCGCGGCCGCAACGCCTGCTGTGGGCCAGCACCGGCACCAAGGATCCGGCGGCCCCGGACGTCCTCTACGTCGAAGCGCTGGCTGCACCCGATACCATCAACACCATGCCCGAGAAGACCTTGCTCGCCTTCGCCTTGCACGGCAAGCTGAACAAGGTGTTGCCGCTTGATGAGGGCTATGCCGAAGCGGTGATCGCGGAATTCACCCGCGAGGGGGTGAACGACGAAGCGCTTGCCGCCGACCTTCAGCGCCAAGGCACCGCCGCCTTCGCCGCGTCCTGGCGCGATCTGATCGCCCGCATCGCCGCTAAGGGCGCAGCGCTGCAGAAGGGAAAGCAGGCATGAGCGGCGCGCCGGTGCAAAGCCTGACCCAGCGCCCGGCATGGCGGGCGCTCGAAGCGCATTGCGCGACGATCCGCAATCTCCCGCTGCGCCAGCTCTTCGCCGAGGATCCCGGCCGGGGCGAGCGCCTCTGCCTGGAGGCCGCCGGAATTTACCTCGACTACTCGAAGAACCGCATCAGCGACGAGACGATGAGGCTGCTGCTGAGACTGGCCGAGGAATGCGGCTTGGGCATGCGCATCGCCGCGATGTTCCGCGGCGACAAGATCAATGCCACGGAAGGGCGCGCCGCGCTGCACACCGCCCTGCGTGCGCCCGAGACCGAGCGCATCGTGGTCGATGGCGTCGATGTCGTGCCCGAGCTTCATGCCGTTCTGGAACGCATGGCGGCCTTCTCGGACCAGGTCCGCAGCGGACAATGGCGCGGACACACCGGCCGGCGCATCCGCAATGTCGTCAATATCGGCATCGGCGGCTCGGACTTGGGCCCGGTGATGGCTCACGAAGCATTGCGCCATTACAGTCAGCGCGACCTGACATTGCGCTTCGTCTCCAACGTCGATGGCAGCGATCTTGCCGAGGCGACACGCGATCTCGACCCGGAAGAGACCCTGTTCATCGTCTGCTCGAAGACCTTCACCACACTCGAAACCCTGAGCAATGCCCGCAGCGCCCGCGCCTGGAGCCTGGACAAACTCGGCGACCCGCGCGCGGTGGCCAGGCACTTCGTCGCCGTCTCGACCAATGCCGAGGCCGTGGCCGGGTTCGGCATCGATACCGAAAACATGTTCGGCTTCTGGGACTGGGTCGGCGGGCGCTACTCGATGGACTCGGCGATCGGCCTGTCGACCATGATCGCCATCGGGCCCGACAACTTTCGCGCATTGCTCGCCGGCTTCCGCGCCATGGACCAGCACTTTCGCAGCGCTCCCTTGGCGCAGAACCTGCCGGTGCTGATGGGGCTGCTGGCGGTGTGGAACAGCAACTTCCTGGAGGCGCAGACGGTCGCGGTGCTGCCCTACGAGCAATATCTGAAACGCTTCCCCGCCTACCTGCAGCAACTGACCATGGAGAGCAACGGCAAGCACGTCACCCAGGACGGCGCGCGCGTCGACTATCAGACCTCACCCGTCGTCTGGGGCGAGCCCGGCACCAACGGCCAGCACTCCTTCTACCAGCTCATACACCAGGGAACGAGGCTGATCCCGTGCGACTTCATCGGCTTCTGTCAGCCGCTGAATCCGCTCGGCCGTCATCACGATCTGTTGCTGGCGAACCTGTTCGCGCAGAGCGAGGCGCTGGCCTTCGGCAAGACCGAGGCCGAAGTTCGCGCCGAGGGCACGCCGGAGTGGCTGGCGCCGCACCGGGTCTTCGAAGGCAATCGCCCCAGCAATACCCTGCTCGCCGAGCGCCTGACGCCGGAGACGCTCGGGGCACTGATTGCGCTCTACGAGCACAGCGTGTTCACCCAGGGGACGGTCTGGAATATCGATTCCTTCGATCAATGGGGCGTCGAGCTGGGCAAGGCGCTGGCCGAACGCCTGATTCCCGCACTGGAAAACACCGTCGAGCCGCCGCTCACGCATGACAGTTCGACCAACGCCCTGATCCGGCGCTACCGCCGGCTCAAACAAGGACCTTCGTGAAAGTCAGTCCCCTGGCCGGCAAGCCGGCTACGCCGGCGTTGCTGGTCGACCTGCCCAGACTGGTGACGGCCTACTACGCCAAGGTGCCGGATCCTTCGGTGCCGGCGCAGCGGGTTGCCTTCGGCACCTCGGGGCATCGCGGCTCCGCCTTCGAGAGCAGCTTCAACGAAGCGCACGTCCTGGCCATCACTCAAGCCATCTGCGATTACCGCAAGCGGCGGGGCTTGGGCGGCCCGCTGTTTCTCGGCATCGACACCCACGCCCTTTCCGTGCCGGCTTGCGCCAGCGCGCTCGAAGTGCTGGCGGCCAACGGCGTCGAACTCATGATTGCGGATCGCGACGAATACACGCCCACGCCGGTGATCTCGCACGCGATCCTCACCTATAACCGCGGCCGCGAGGCGGGCCTGGCGGACGGCATCGTCATCACCCCCTCGCACAATCCGCCCGAGAGCGGCGGCTTCAAGTACAACCCGCCCAAGGGCGGGCCGGCGGGAGGCGAGGTGACGGGATGGATCGAAGCCCGCGCCAATGCGCTGCTGGAGGGCGGTCTCAAAGGCGTGACCAGAATTCCCTACGAGCGGGCGTTGCGCGCTGCCACCACCCACCGCCACGATTATCTCAACGCTTACGTCAGCGATCTGGGCAGCGTGCTCGACATGGATGCAATCCGCGGCGCCGGCATCCGCATGGGCGTGGATCCGCTCGGCGGTGCCGGTGTCCACTACTGGGAGCCGATCGCCGAGCGCTATGGCTTGAATCTCACGGTGGTCAGCGAGGTCGTCGATCCGAGCTTCCGTTTCATGACGGTCGATTGGGACGGCCGGATCCGCATGGACCCCTCGTCGCCTTACGCCATGCAGGGCCTGATCGGGCTCAAGGATCGCTTCGACATCGCCTTCGCCTGCGACACCGACCATGACCGGCACGGCATCGTCACCAAGAGCGCGGGATTGCTGCCGCCCAATCATTATCTTGCAGTCGCCATCCACTATCTTTTTCAGAATCGGCCCGAGTGGGGCGGGGAGGCGGCGGTAGGCAAGACTTTGGTCAGCAGCCAGATGATCGATCGCGTCGCGGCGAAGCTCGGCCGCAAGCTCTACGAGGTGCCGGTCGGCTTCAAGTGGTTCGTCGATGGCTTGCTGGACGGCTCGCTCGCCTTCGGCGGGGAAGAGAGCGCGGGTGCATCGTTCATCCGTCGGGACGGCAGCGTCTGGACGACGGACAAGGACGGCATCGTTCCGGCCTTGCTGTCGGCGGAAATTGCCGCGACCCTGGGTCGCGATCCCGGCGAGCTCTACCGCGAGCTCGCGCGCGAATTCGGCGAGGCCGTCTATGACCGTATCGAGGCGGCCGCGACGCCTGAGCAGAAGCGGATGCTGGCGCAGCTCTCGCCGCAACAGGTGCTGACCACGGAACTGGCCGGCGAAGAAATCCGGACCATCCTCACCCGGGCGCCCGGCAACGGTGAGCCCATCGGCGGCTTGAAGGTGGTGACCGAGAACGGCTGGTTCGCGGCGCGCCCATCCGGCACCGAAGAACTCTATAAGGTCTATGCTGAGAGCTTTCAGGGAGCCGATCATCTGCGTCGCATCCTGGAAGAAGCGCAGGCCATCGTCGACGCCGCGCTCGCGGCGCCGGCACAGTAGACGCGGATCGTGCCCAGGAGAAGGAGGGGCCATGAGCGAACCAACGCGGGTCATACACCCGAAAGAGTTTCTTCTCGCCACGGACGTGGAGGGATTCGATGCCCTGTCCGAGCTCGCCCTGGATATGCGTTCGGCGTGGAACCACGCCACCGACCAGGTGTGGCGGCAGCTCGATCCCGTGCTGTGGGCGCTCACGAATAATCCTTGGGTCGTGCTGCAGACGGTCTCGCGGGAAAAGCTCCGGCGTGATCTGGCCGATTCCGCTTTCCGCAAAAATGTCGATGAGCTGGTGCGGGCCAGGCGGGATGCGGTCGAGGCGCCCGCGTGGTTCCAGCAAACCCACGCGCAAACGCAGCTCACCTGCGTTGCCTATTTCAGCATGGAATTCATGCTGAGCGAAGCGCTGCCCATCTACTCGGGCGGCCTTGGCAACGTCGCCGGCGATCAACTCAAGGCCGCCAGCGATCTGGGCGTCCCGGTGATCGGCGTCGGGCTGCTCTACCAGCAAGGCTATTTTCGCCAGACGCTCGACAAGGACGGCGCGCAACAGGCGCTCTTCCCGTACAACGACCCCGGACAGTTGCCGATCACGCCCTTGCGCAAACCGGACGGGGAGTGGCTGCGCCTGGAGATCGTGCTGCCCGGCTACTCGGTCTGGCTGCGCGCCTGGCAGGTTCAGGTCGGGCGCGTCAAGCTGTACCTGCTGGACAGCAACGACGCGGCGAATTACCCCGCGCATCGCGGCATCACCAGCGAGCTATACGGCGGCGGGCCGGAGCTGCGCCTGAAGCAGGAGCTGCTGCTCGGCATCGGCGGCTGGCGACTGCTCGCAGCACTCGGCATCGCGCCGGAGGTCTGCCACCTGAACGAGGGGCACGCGGCCTTCGCGGTGCTGGAACGCGCCAGAAGCTTCATGGAGCAGACCGGACAGCGCTTCGAGGTGGCGCTGGCCGTCACCCGCGCGGGCAACCTGTTCACCACCCATACGGCGGTGGCCGCCGGCTTCGATCGCTTCGCGCCGGCGCTGGTCGAGCAATACCTCGGCGCTTATGCGCACACCGAGCTCGGCATCGACCGCCACGATTTGCTGGCCCTGGGCCGGCAGAACCCGGACGACGCATCCGAGCCCTTCAACATGGCCTATCTGGCGATCCGCGGCAGCGGCGCGGTCAACGGCGTGAGCCGCCTGCATGGGCGGGTGAGCCGGCATCTGTTCGAGCCGCTCTTTTCGCGCTGGCCGACGGAAGAAGTGCCGGTCGGACACGTGACCAACGGCGTCCATATGCCGACCTGGGATTCGGCCGCGGCCGACGATCTGTGGACGGAAGCCTGCGGCAAGGACCGCTGGCTGGGAACGGCACAGACCCTGGCGCAGGACATACGTCGCATCTCCGACGCCAGGCTCTGGCAATTCCGTACCGCCGCCAGCCAGGCGCTGGTCGCCTACGCCCGCGAACGATTGTCCCGGCAACTGGCGGCATCCGGCTCATCGCACGAGGCGGTCGAGCGCGTGAAGCATCTGTTCGACTGCAATACCTTGACGCTGGGTTTCGCCCGCCGTTTTGCCAGCTACAAGCGGCCGAATCTGCTGCTCCACGACCCCGAACGGCTGCTGCGCCTGCTGACCAATCCACAACGCCCGGTACAGCTCATCATGGCCGGCAAGGCCCATCCCGCGGATCTGGCCGGCCAGGCTCTGATTCAGCAATGGCTGCACTTCATCTGCCGGCCCGAGGCACGCCCCCACGTGATCTTCCTCAGCGACTACGACATGCTGCTCACGGAAAACCTGGTGCAGGGCGTCGATGTCTGGCTCAACACGCCGCGCCGCCCCTGGGAAGCGTGCGGCACCAGCGGCATGAAGGTGCTGGTCAATGGCGGCATCAATCTGTCCGAACTGGACGGCTGGTGGGCGGAAGCCTACACGCCGGAAGTGGGGTGGGCCTTGGGCGATGGCCGGGAGCACGATAACGATCCCGCCTGGGACGCCGTCGAAGCCGAAGCCCTCTACGACCTGCTCGAACGCGAAGTGATTCCCGAGTTCTATGCGCGCGACGAGCAAGGCATTCCTTCCGCCTGGGTGGCCCGGATGCGGGAGAGCATGGCGCAATTGACGCCGCGTTTTTCCACCAACCGCGCGGTGTGCGAATACACCGAGCAGCACTACCTCCCGGCGGCATCGGCCTATCGCGAGCGCGCTGCCGATCAAGGCAAGTTCGGCGTGGACCTGCTCAATTGGCGGCAATCCCTGGCGCAAAAATGGAACGCGCTGCGTTTCGGCGAAGTGAAGCTCGAAAGCGATGGCGAGCAGCATGTATTCGAAGTGCAGGTGTATGTCGATGAACTCGACCCGGATGCGCTCCGGGCCGAGCTCTACGCCGCTGGCGTTGCTGGTGCGGCACCGGTGCGCGTGGCGATGCAGCGCGTGCGCCAACTGGTGGGCGCAAACGGCTACGCCTATCGCGCCGCGGTGCCCGCAAGCCGCCCGGCGGCGGACTACACGGCGCGCCTGATGCCGCAGCGCGACGGCGTCGCAATTCCGCTGGAAGATGCTCACATCCTGTGGCAGCGATGATCCTCGACCCATTTCCGGAAACCCGAACCATGAAAACCAGCATGCTCACGCCAGAACTGCTCGCCAAGATCGACGCCTACTGGCGCGCCGCCAACTATCTCTCGGTCGGGCAGATTTTTCTCCAGGACAATCCGCTGCTCGCGCGGCCGCTGGCGCCCTCGGACGTGAAGCGCATGCTGCTCGGACACTGGGGCACGACCCCCGGACAGAACTTCATCTACGCGCACCTCAACCGGGTGATCAAGGAGTACGAGCTCGACATGATCTACGTCTGCGGCCCCGGGCACGGCGGCCCGGCGGTGGTGGCCAACACCTACCTCGAAGGCAGCTACAGCGAGATCTATCCGAACATCAGCCGGGACGAGGCCGGACTGCAGAGGCTGTTCAAGCAGTTTTCCTTCCCCGGCGGCATCCCCAGCCACGCTTCGCCCGAGTGTCCCGGCTCGATCCACGAGGGCGGCGAGCTGGGCTATTCGCTCAGCCATTCCTTCGGGGCGGCGTTCGACAATCCCGATCTGATCGTCGCCTGCGTCGTCGGCGACGGCGAGGCGGAAACCGGACCGCTGGCCACCGCCTGGCATTCCAACAAGTTTCTCGATCCGGCCACAGACGGCGCCGTGCTGCCGATCCTGCATCTCAACGGCTACAAGATTTCCAACCCGACCGTCCTGGCCCGCATCACGCGCGAGGAACTGGATCAGTTGCTGCGCGGCTACGGCTGGACGCC
>DATKVJ010000014.1:0-2151 GCA_035530135.1 Rhodocyclaceae bacterium
GACCTATTTGAGCTGCGCACGGTCATCGAGGTCGCGGCCAACCGCCTAGCCGCTGGGCGCGTTGACGAGTTCAGCCTGCGCCGGCTGGACCGTGTGTGTACCGCAGGCTACCGCTCCGGAGACCGTGAAAGCGAGGCGAAATTCCTGCAAGCCAATAGCGAGTTCCACCTTACGGTGGCAATGGCAACCGGGAATGAACGCCTGGTCGGAACGCTGGCGCAGATTCTCAAGGAGATGGAGCGTCTTTTCCACTTCGGCCTCTCGCTGCGCAATCGCTCCGACGAGATGCAGCAGGAACATAAGGCGCTGATCGACGCTCTCGCAAGCGGCGATGCCGACGGGGTGGAGCGGGTGACCCGCGAGGAGCTCGCCTCCTCAAAGAGCATGGTCCTCGACGCTTTGATGTCGAGCGAAGCTCTTCTCGATGTCAGCATCTCTGTCGCCCGAACGGATCCCTCGTAGTGGTGGATGCATTGCGCTGCCGTCGCGCTCGCGGCGTAAGCCGGAGCGCCGGCCATTGGACGAGCGGTGGCCGATAGAGATCGCCGCGGATGGACGTGAGCGCAGTTTTACCTTTGGCTCGCTGCATCGCGCTGCGGATACCCTGGCCCGTGGCCCGCTCAATCGCGGCCTGAGGCACCGAGAATCGGTTGACATTCGACGCTCCCTGGGTGGGCGCGCGCGTCATCCAAGCATCCCTGCAGTGTGAGCCCGGCGGTCGGGAAATTCAGAAAAAAGGAGATCAAGATGAGTGCAGGCAGGACAATGAGGGCGTTGGTACTGAAGCAGCACGGCGGGCTCGGCGATCTCGCGGTGGTCGAGGACTATCCGCGGCCAGCTGTCAGCGAAGGGCACGTGGTGATCCGCGTGCGCGCGTCCTCGTTCAACTATCACGATGTATTCACGGTGCGCGGCATGCCGGGGATCAAGGTGCCGCTGCCGGTGATCATCGGACTCGATATGGCCGGGGAGATCGCCGAAGTGGGCGCCGGTGTGAGCGGATGGAAGCAAGGCGACCGCGTGCTGGTGAATCCGCTGAACCGAAAAAAGGGGCTGATGGGGGAAATGCTGGACGGCGGCATGGCTGAATACTGTCTCGTCTCCGCCGAACAGTTGATCAGGATGCCCGCGAGCGTCAGCTTCGAAGATGCCGCGTCGCTTCCGGTAGCCTATGGCACCGCGCACCGCATGCTGGTGACGCACCAGACCGTGCGCAAGGGAGAGCGCGTGCTCATCCTGGGCGCGAGCGGCGGCGTCGGCACCGGCTGCGTGGTGTTGGCGAAAATGCTGGGGGCGGAGGTGATCGCCTGCGCTGGCGGCGAGGAAAAGATGCAGCGCTTGCGCGACCTCGGCGCCGATCAGGTCATCAATTACAAGGAAACCGACTTCTCCAAATGGGCGATCGAGAAGTACGGCAAGCCGCAGCGCCGGAGCTACGAGGGCGGCGTCGACGTCGTCGTCAATTTCACCGGCGGCGACACCTGGCTGCCGTCGCTGAAGTGCCTGAAGCGCGGCGGCAAGCTGCTGGTGTGCGGCGCGACCGCCGGGCACGATCCGAAGGAGGATTTGCGCTACGTCTGGAGCTTCGAACTCCAAATCATAGGATCGAACAGCTTTTACGACGACAATCTGTCGGCCTTGATGGAATTGATCGAGCAGGGCAAGATCAAGCCGGTCATCGACAAGGTGCTGCCGCTGGAGCAGGCGAGCGAAGGGCTGCGCCTGATCCAGGACCGCGAGGTTCTCGGCAAAATCGTGATCGCGCCCTGACCGGCCCGACAAGGAGGAAGCAATGGATACGAGCGCATTGACCGCGGAGCAGGTGCAGGCCATGATCTCGCGCGGCCCGTTTCATCAGTGGCTGGGCCTCGAGGTGCTGCGCGTCGGCGACGGCGAAATCGAGATCAGGGCCGCCTGGCGCGAGGAATGGGTGGTGAATCCGGACCGCCGCTATACCCATGGCGGCATTTTGGCCGCGCTGGTCGATCTCGCCGCGGACTGGGCATTGGTGTCGAAGACCGGCCGCGGGGTGCCGACCATCGACATGCGCATCGACTATCATCGGGCGGCGATGCCCGGCGACCTCACCGCGCGCGGCAAACTGGTGAAGTGGGGAAGCCAGTACGCGGTCAGCGAGGCGCGGGTGTTCGA
>DATKVJ010000015.1:0-3493 GCA_035530135.1 Rhodocyclaceae bacterium
GTCTGGAAAGTGCGTCCGACGCCCGCTGTGCAGATCTGGTCGGCGCGCCGGCCGTCGATGCGCGTCCCTGCGAAGCGGATTTCACCGCTGTCGGGGCGGTAGACCCCCGCGACCATGTTGAAGATGGTGGTCTTGCCGGCGCCGTTCGGTCCGATCAGGGCGACGATCGTGCCCGCTTCGACGTCGAACGAGGCGCCCGCTACCGCGCGCAGACCGCGGAACGACTTGGCGAGCGAGCGGGCTTCGAGGAGCGCCAACTCAGGATCTCCGCCGGAGCTTGAGTAGCCGCGCGAGCGGCGGCCAGATGCCGTCGGGCAGGAACATGATCACCGCCATGAGCGCGACTCCGTAGAACACCTGCTTGATCCCCGGGATGCTGAAGCCAAGCACATTGACCAGATTGGTGATGCCCTCGCCGAGGACCGTGATCAAGGTGGCGCCGAGGATCGGCCCGAACAGCGTGCCGACGCCGCCGATGATCGGGCCGAGGATGATCTCGATCGACTGCTCGATGTTGAAGATCTGTCCCGGGAAGAGGTTGTTGTAGTAGAACGCGTAGAACACCCCGGCGACGCCGGTCATCGCCGCGCTCACGACCACCGCGACCATCTTCCACAGGAACGTGTTGATGCCGAGCGCCTTGGCGGCTTCCTCGTCCTCGCGGATCGCCTGCCAGTAGTAGCCCGCGCGGCTGCGCAGCAGCCAGCTCGACAGCGCGAAGGCCGCCGCCGCGAGCGCGAGAATGACGTAGTAGAACATCGCCGGCGTGCCGCGCAGGTTGATGAGGTCGATGTGCTGGCGCTGCGTGACCTTGATGAACAGCCCGCCGGTGGCTCCCACCCAGGGCAGGTTTTCGAAGCCGATGCGCGTGAACTCGGCGAAGGCGATGGTCAGCAGCGCGAAATACACCCCCGCGATGCTGAAGCGAAAGGCGAGAAAGCCGATCACCGCGCCGGCGAGTACGCAGAGCAGGAGCGCGAGCCAGATCCCCGCCCATGGCCCGACTCCCAGCTTCGCGTACAGCATCGCCGCGGCGTAGGCACCGAGCCCGACGTAGAGCGCGTGCCCGAGCGAGAGCTGCCCGCAGAAGCCCATCATCACGTTCCATGCCTGCCCGGTGTAGGCGAGGTACAGGATCAGGATCGCGAGCGTGAGCAGGTAGCTGTTGAGAACGTAGGGGAGCACGAGCAGCCCGAGCGCGATGAGCGCGAGCAGCGTCCGCCCGAGCGGGGTGAGCGAGCCGAGCAGGTCGCGCACGGCGCTCATCGCGCGCGCCCCATGAGCCCCTGCGGGCGAAACAGCAGCACCAGGATGAGCAGGGCGAAACTGAACATGCTCTTAGCCGCGGGATTGAAGAACAGCCCGGCTAGCGCCTCGGACACGCCGATCAGCACACCGCCGAGCAGCGCTCCGCCCATCGAGCCGAGTCCGCCGACGATGACGATGACGAACGCGAGCAGCGTGTAGTACGGACCCAGATCCGGCGTGACATCGACCAGGAGCACGATCATGCACCCGGCCGCCGCGACGCAGGCCGCACCGATGCCGAAGGTGAGGGCGTATAGATGCTTGACGTTCAGTCCCACGACCTTCGCGCCGAGGTAGTTGTCGGCGCAGGCGCGGATCGCCTTGCCGGTACGCGCGTAGCGAAAGAATGCGAACAGCGCCGCGCTGCACGCGATCGCTGCGCCCCCCGCGTAGACGCGCGACTGGTCGAACAGGATCTGGCCGATGGCGTAGGAGTTGAGCGCGTAGCTCGTCTGCACGCTGCGTGAATCGGGTCCGAAACCCATGAGCAGCGCGTTGCTGATGATCGTCGCCAGCGCAACGAGCAGGATGAACTGCGCATGCTCCGGGCGCGTGATGAAAGGGTTGATGATCGAGCTCTGCAGCGCGTAACCGAGGGCAAAAAAAGCGATCGCCACCGGCACGATAGCGAGGACCGGGTCGAGCTTGAGCCATGCGAACAGAAGCACCGCCGCGTACATGGCGATCGTCATCATCTGGCCGTGCGCGAAGTTGACGACGCGCACGACGCCGAAGATCACCGACAGGCCGAGCGCCATTAGCCCGTACACCAGGCCGGCGAGGATCCCGGAGATGAGCACGTTGACGATAAGGGTTGTCGGCATGACGCGCGCCTTCTCAACAAAAAGGGCCGGCGGCGCCGGCCCTTGCGGACGCAGACGGAATCCTCAGGCCTTGTAGTAGGGCCACGGAAACACCGGCTTCGCCTCGGCGGCGGCCTGCGGCAGCACGACCACCGGCTGCTCGTGCAGGTTCTCGACGCAGGCCGACTGGTTGCCCTCGACCTGGCCCTTCGTGTTGAACTTGATCGGCCCGCCGAGCATCATGCGGCTGGTGATGTCGGTAGCGCGGATCGCGTCCGCCAGCGGCTTGGGCGCCGCGGTCCCGGCGCGCTTGAACGCGTCTGCCGCGACCAGAATCGCCTCGAAGGTGTAGCCGACGTTGAGCGCGTTGAACATCAGCTTGTCCTTGGGAAACATCTTGCGGAACGCGCGGTCCACCGTCTTGGTGAGCTCGGCCTTGGGGTTGTACCACGGCACGTTGGAGATGCAGTAGTCCGAATACTTGCCGAGCGCGCGGTAGAACTGCTCCTCGTACATGCCGGGCGAGCCGGGGCTGACGATGCCCATCGTGTTCCAGCGCTGCCTGACCACCTCTCGGCGCAGCAGAATCGAATCGTTTAGCCGGCACACCAGCAGCACGAAATCGGCGTTCGAGGCCTTGGCCTTGGCGACCTCGACCGAGAGGTCCTTCGCCGCGGGGTCATAGGCGATTTCCTCGACGACCTTGAACGGCAGTTGCGTGAGGTGCGGCAGCATCGCGTTGATGCCGTGCGCCATCGCCTGGCCGAAGGTGTCGTTGACGTGCATGAACACCGCCGTGCGCGGTACCGCGTGTGTGGCCTGAAACAGGTCGCCGATCAGGTTCAGGCCATTGCGCACCAGGTCGATCGCGGTCGGGAAGATGCGGAAAACGAACTTGTAGCCCTGCTCGGTGATCTGCGGCGCCGCCGCGACGTTGATCACGAACGGCACGCCACGCTGCTCGGCGACCTGCGCGATCGCCACTGTCTGGCCCGAGTCGAATGCGCCGACCAGCACGTTCGCGCCCTCGTCGATGAGGCGCTCGGCTCGGCTGCGCGCGACGCCGACGTTTGATTCGGTGTCGGCGTTCATGATCTCGATGTCGACGCCGAGCATCTGCTTGATCACGCCCGGAGCGAGATCGACGCCCTTCTGACACGATTGTCCGATCTGCGCCTCGTAACTCGAGCGCGGCAGCAGCACGCCGATCTTGAGTTTGCCCGACTCGGCACGCGCGATGCCGAAGGGGTAAAGCGCGGTCGCGACGCCGGCGGCAGCGAGCGATTTGTTGAAATTGCGGCGGTCCATAGCTCCTCCTCACAAGTGATATGGCGGTATCGTCGGCGCCAGTTTCGGCGTCTTCAACCTTTCGGCGCATTGTT
>DATKVJ010000016.1:0-6491 GCA_035530135.1 Rhodocyclaceae bacterium
CGCCACGGTGGGCTTCAATCTCTACCTCTACACCGTCGTGCCCAAGGGCTTCTTCCCGCAGCAGGACACCGGCCGGGTGATCGGCGGCATCCAGGCCGACCAGAGCATCTCCTTCCAGGCGATGCGCGCCAAGCTCGCCGATTTCGTCACCATCGTCAGCCATGACCCCGCGGTGGACAGCGCGGTGGGCTTCACCGGCGGCGGCCAGCGCAATTCCGGCTTCATGTTCGTCTCCCTGAAGCCGCTCGCCCAGCGCAAGCTCTCCGCCGACCAGGTGATCGCCAGGTTGCGCGGCAAGCTCGCCCGCGAGCCCGGCGCCCGGCTGTTCCTGCAATCGGTGCAGGACATCCACGTCGGCGGCCGCGCCAGCAACGCCCAGTACCAATACACGCTGCAGGCCGACGATATCGAGGAACTGCGCACCTGGGAGCCGAAGATCCGCGAGGCCCTGAGCCGGCTGCCGCAGCTCGCCGACGTCAACACCGATCAGCAGGACAAGGGACTGCAGACCACCCTGATCGTCGACCACGACGCCGCCGCGCGGCTCGGCATCAGTCAGCGGCTGATCGATGCCACCCTGAACGACCTGTTCGGCCAGCGCCAGGTGTCGACCATCTACGAGCCGCTCAATCAGTACCGGGTGGTGATGGAGGCGGCGCCGCAATACTGGCAGAGCCCGGAGATGCTGAAGGACGTCTACGTCGTCGCTCCCGGCGCCAATGGCGGCACGGTCGAGGTGCCGCTCTCGGCCTTCGCCCGCTTCGGACCGAGCGCGACGCCGCTCGCGGTCAACCACCAGGGCCTGTTCGCGGCATCGACGCTTTCCTTCAACCTGCCCGTGGGCGTCTCGCTGTCGGACGCTACCCGGGCCATAGCCGACGCCATGGACAAGATCGGCGTGCCGATTTCGGTGCGCGGCAGTTTCCAGGGGACGGCGAAGGTGTTTCAGGCCTCCCTGGCCAGCCAGCCGGTGCTGATCCTGACCGCGCTGTTCGCCGTGTACATCGTGCTCGGCATCCTCTACGAGAGTCTGATCCACCCGCTCACGATCCTGTCCACGCTGCCCTCGGCCGGCGTCGGCGCGCTCCTGGCGCTGCTCGCCTTCCACACCGAGTTTTCCATCATCGCCTTGATCGGCGTCATCCTCCTGATCGGCATCGTCAAGAAGAACGCCATCATGATGATCGACTTCGCCCTCGACGCCGAGCGGCGCCTGGGTCTGGCGCCGCGCGACGCGATCTATCAGGCCTGCCTGCTGCGCTTCCGGCCGATCATGATGACCACCCTGGCGGCATTGTTCGGTGCGCTGCCGATGGCCATCGGCTTCGGCGACGGCGCCGAGCTGCGCCGGCCGCTGGGCATCGCCATCGTCGGCGGCCTGATCTTCTCCCAGCTCCTGACGCTCTACACCACGCCGGTGGTCTATCTCTATCTCGACCGGTTCCGGCTGTGGGTCCGGGGCCTCCGGCAACCGCGGGAGCCCGAACCTGCCGAAGCGGCGGCCCAGCCATGAGTGACACGAGACCTGCGATGAACATCGGAACCCGGCGCCTATTCCCGCTGCCCGCACTTGCCCTGCTGGCCTTGCTGTCCGGTTGCGCGGTCGGCCCCGATTACCGGCGCCCCGCGGTGGACACGCCCGCCGCCTACAAGGAGGCCGAGGGCTGGAAGTCTGCCCAGCCGCGCGACGAAGCGGCGCGCGGCAAGTGGTGGCAGGTCTATGGCGACCCCGAGTTGAATGCGCTGGTCGAGCAGGTGCAGGTGTCGAACCAGAACGTCATCGCCGCCGCGGCGCAGGTCAGGCAGGCGCAGGCGCTGCTCGGCGTCGCCCGCGCCGGCTACTTTCCGACGCTCTCGGGCGACCTGTCGGCCAGCCGCGGCAGCGCCGCCGGCGCATCTGCCGTCGGCAACACCGACCGGCTGTCCTTGAGCGCCGCCTGGGAGGCGGACGTCTGGGGCCGCATCGGGCGCACGGTCGAGGCCAACCGGGCGCAAGTCCAGGCCAGCGCCGCCGACCTGCGCGCGGCGCTCTTGAGCGCCCAGGCGACGCTGGTCCAGAGCTACCTGCAACTGCGCGTGAACGACGCGGAGCGCCGCCTGCTCGATCAAACCATCGCGGCCTATCGGCGCTCGCTCGCGATCACCAGGAACCGCTATGCGGCCGGCGTCGCCGGCCGCAGCGATGTGGCGCAGGCGGAGACGCAACTGCGATCGACGCAGGCGCAGGCGATCGATCTGGGCGTTGCCCGCGCCCAACTGGAACACGCGATCGCGACGCTCGACGGCCGTCCCCCCGCAGACTTCCGCCTGCCGCCCAGCGACGCCATTCCGAGCCTGCCGACGATCCCCGCCGGCCTGCCGTCGGCGCTGCTGGAGCGCCGGCCCGACATCGCGGCGGCCGAGCGGCGCGTGGCCGCGGCCAATGCCCAGATCGGCGTGGCGCAGGCCGCCTTCTTCCCTGCCTTCAGCTTCAGCGCCTCGGGCGGCTACCAGAATTCCAGCCTCTCCCAGTTGACGGCGCTGCCCAACCGCTTCTGGTCGCTGGGACCCGCGCTGGCAGCAAGCCTGTTCGACGCCGGCGCGCGCTCGGCGCAGAAGGCGCAGGCGATCGCCGCCTACGACCAGAGCGTCGCCGGCTATCGCCAGACGGTGCTCTCCGCCTTCCAGGAGGTCGAGGACAACCTGGCCGCGTTGCGCATCCTGGCAGACGAGGCAGAGGCGCAACGGGCAGCGCGAGCGTCGGCCGCCGAAGCGCTGCAGCTCACCGACAACCAGTACCAGGCGGGCACCGTCAGCTATCTCAACGTCGTGACCGCGCAGGCGGCCGCGCTCGGCGCCGACCGGGCCAGCCTCGCCATCGCCGGCAGCCGGCTGGCCGCCAGCGTCTCCCTGCAGAAGGCCCTGGGCGGCGATTGGCGAGGCGGGGAGGGGAAGTAATTGGCGCTCGACCTGCCGCTGGATCCTTCACTGCATCGGCAGATGGCCGAAGCGAAGCTCGGTCTCGGCGACGAGCTCGGCTCGCTCGCGCATCTGATCGCGGCGCAAACCCTCGAGGCGCACGCCGCCGGAGCGGGCTCGGCGCTCGGGCTGTGCAACGTCGCCACCGGCTATTTCATGAAGGGCGATCATGAAACCGCGGCGCGCTGGTACCGGCTGGTATTGACGATCGATCCCGAACTCGCGATCGCCCACCAGAACCTCGCCGCGATCCATATGGATGCGGGACGCAGCGAAGAAGCGGCGGCCTGCCGGCAGCGCGCCTATCGGCGCCAGCGCGTGTTCATCGAGAACGCCGGCGCAGCGCTGCGCCGGGTGCTGATCCTGTGCGTCGGCGGCAGCTCGGGCAACGTCCCGGTGGAGACGCTGCTGCCCACCGCGAACTGCAGCCGCATCAAGTACGTCATCGACTATGCGGCCGAGGAGGAGGACGGACAGCTCCCCCCTTACGATCTGGTCTTCAATGCGATCGGCGAAGCCGACGTCGCGGCGCCTCTGGCCGACCGGCTGGAACGCTTCGCGGCGCGCTGCGGCCGGCCGCTGCTCAATCCCCCCAGGGCGGTGGCCGGAACCCGGCGCCACCTGCTGGCGGCATTGCTGAATGATCTCGAAGGCGTGGCGGTCGCGCCCTGCCTCCGCCTGGAGCGCCCGCCGGCTTCCCGCGCCGCGCTGGCCGAGTGCCTCGCCCGTGCGGGCATGGCCCTGCCGCTGCTCTCCCGCCCCGCGGCGAGCCACGGCGGCCGGGAGCTGGTGCGCTGCGATGGTCTCGAAGCGCTCGACGAGCGGCTGCGCGCCGCCGACGGCAGCCACTATCTGACGGAGTTTCACGACTACCGCAGCGCTGACGGCTACTACCGGAAGTACCGGATCATCTTCGTCGACCGCGAGCCCTTCCCCTATCACCTCGCGATCTCATCGCACTGGATGGTGCATTACTTTTCCTCGGGCATGAGCGACAGGCCCGAGTGGCTAGCCGAGGAACGCCGCTTCCTGCAGGATCCGCGCGCCGCGCTGGGCGAGCGGGCCATGGCCGCCGTCGCGGCGATCGGACGCCGGCTCGATCTGGACTACGGCGGCATCGACTTTGCGCCCCTGCCCGACGGCCGGCTGCTGGTGTTCGAGGCCAACGCCACCATGCTGATCCACTTCGAGCGCGGCGACGGGCCGCTGGCGCACAAGAACGTCCAGGTGCAGCGCATCGTCGCCGCCTTCGAACGGCTGCAAGCGCTGCGAACCGCCGCCTGATTTCGGCTATCCGACTGCCGCGATTGTGGTTGCGCTCTGCTCGGTCTCAAGCAGACAATCGTCATGTAGACCACGTTCAGGATCGTTGCGAACAGAGACGTTTCCATGAGAATCCACCAACTGTCTCCGCAGGGCGCGGTCGCGAGCCTGAAGAGCGCCGCGACCGGTCTGAGCGCTGCCGAAGTCGAACGCCGGCTGCGCGAATACGGCCGCAACGAGGTGGCGGCAGCGGCCCGCGAACCGCTTTGGCTGCGCCTCGTCAAGGAATTCACGACTTTCTTTTCGCTGATCCTGTGGATCGCCGCGGGGCTGGCCTTCTTCGCCGAATGGAGCGATCCCGGCCAGAACATGGGGAAGGTGGGCTACGCCATCGTGACCGTGATCCTGGTGAGCGGGCTATTCTCCTTCTGGCAGGAGTACCGCGTCGAACGAATGCTTGCGGCCTTGCGCAGGCTGCTGCCGCAACAGGCCCAGGTTTTGCGCGAGGGCAAAATCATCCGGATCCCCGCGGCGCAATTGGTGCCGGGGGATATCGTCCTGCTGGCGCAGGGCGACAACATCCCCGCAGACTGCCGGCTGATCGAGGCGTTTGGCGCACGCGTCAACAACGCGGCGATCACCGGTGAATCGCTGGCCAAAGCGCGCGCGGCCGATGCTTCCGAGGCGGATGACTTGATCGACAGCAAGAACGTCGTGCTCGCCGGCACCGCGATGGTGTCCGGGCAGGCCAAGGCCGTCGTCTTCGCCACCGGGATGCGCACCGAATTCGGCAAGATCGCGCATCTCACCCAGACGGCCGGCGCGGAAGTCTCGCCGCTGCGCAAGGAAATTGCGCACCTGAGCCGCCTGACCGCCATGCTCGCGGTGAGCATCGGTCTGCTGTTTTTCTCGCTCGGCTGGATGATCGGCATCCCCTTCTGGAAAGCCTTTATGTTCGCGATCGGCATCATCGTCGCCATGGTGCCGGAAGGGCTGCTGCCGACGCTGACCCTGGCGCTGGTGCTGGCCACCCAGCGCATGGCCAAGCGCAATGTCCTGATCCGCTACCTGCCGTCGGTCGAGACGCTCGGCTCCACGACGGTGATCTGCACCGACAAGACCGGGACGCTGACACTGAATCGCATGCTGGTCCGGCAACTCTATCTGGGGGAGGCCCTCGATTTTCCCGCCGGAGCGAAGCCGGGCCTCGCCGATCGCTACCGGCCTTTCTTCCTGACCGCCCGGATGTGCCACGACGTGAAGGAAACGGAGCGCCAAGGAAAGCCGGTCTTGCTGGGCGACCCGATGGAAGTCGCGCTGGTGGAAATGGCGCTGCGCTTCGTCCCGGATCTTCCCGTCTATCCCCGGCTGGACGAGATTCCCTTCGACGCCGAGCGCATGCGCCTGTCGGTCTTGCAGCAAACGCCCGAAGGCCCCGCCCTCTACTGCAAGGGGGCGCCCGAGTCGGTGCTGCCGCTGTGCCGCTACCGGCTCGATGGCGGCGAGATTCTGCCCCTCGGCCCCGAGGCCAGGCGCGGCATCGTGCAAGCGCAGGATGCGATGGCGCACCGGGGCCTGCGGGTGCTGGCCTTCGCCTACAGGAAGCTGGTGGCCGGCTATGACCGGGAGCGCCTGGAGGAGGATCTGGTTTTTGCCGGCTTGGCGGGGCTGGAAGACCCGCCCAGGCCCGAAGTGCCGGAAGCACTGCGCAGATGCCGGGAGGCCGGAATCAAGGTCATCATGGTGACCGGCGATCATCCCCGGACCGCGGCGGCGATCGCCCGCGAAATCGGGCTGGTGAGGTCCGACAGTCCGACGATCATCACCGGCGAGCAGCTCGGACGATACTCGGTGATCCAGCTTCAGCTCGCCCTGGACGCCCCCGAGATCATCTTCGCGCGGGTCGTCGCCGACCAGAAGATGCGCATCGTCGAGGCCTTGAAGAACAAGCAGCAGATCGTGGCGGTCACCGGCGACGGCGTGAACGACGCCCCCGCGCTGAAGGCCGCGCATATCGGCATCGCCATGGGCATCGCCGGCACGGACGTGGCCAAGGAGGCGGCCGACATGGTGCTGCTGGACGACAACTTCGCCAGCATCGTCAATGCCATCGAGGAGGGCCGCGCGGTATTCGAAAATATCCGCAAATTCCTCACCTACATCCTGGTGCACAATGTCGCCGAGCTGATCCCCTATCTCGGCTTCCTGCTGTTCAATATCCCCCTGGCCTTGACGCCGATCCAGGCGCTGTCCATCGACATGGGCTCAGA
>DATKVJ010000017.1:0-47447 GCA_035530135.1 Rhodocyclaceae bacterium
GCCTGCTCTTCGGCAGCTTCTTGGCGGTGCGGCTTTCCCGCGGCGTGATCGAGCCGATCGTCGAGGTCGGCAAGGTGGTCGAGCGCATCGGCCGGGGCGAGCTCTCGGCCCGCGTCGCGATCGACGAAAGCAGTTCGCTGCGCCCCCTGGAACAGGGGGTCAACCAGATGGCGGCGCGGATCGAGTCGGGTCAGGAAGAGCTGCAGCGGCGAATCGCCGAGGCCACCGCCGAGCTGCGCGTCAAGAAGGAGGAGGCGGAACTGGCCACGCTCGCCAAGTCGCGCTTCCTCGCCTCGGCCAGCCATGACCTGCGTCAGCCGATGCACGCGCTGGTGATGTTCATGGACAGGCTGATGCATCTGCCGCACGACGATGAGACGCGCCATCTGATCGGCCGCATCGACGCCTCGGTGCGTGCGTTGCAGAATCTGCTCGATGCCTTGCTCGACATCTCGCGCCTCGAAGCCGGAGTTCTGCGCGCGCGGCCTCGCCATTTCCCTGTGCGCGATCTGTTCGAGCAGCTCGGCGACGATTTGAACGCGACGGCGGAGGAGCGCGGCCTGACGCTGAAGCTGCGGCCCAGCCCGCTGTGGCTGACCTCGGACCCCGTCCTGCTGCACCGCATCCTGCTCAATCTCGTGTCCAACGCGCTGCGCTACACGCGGCGCGGCGGCGTACTCGTCGTCTGCCGCCGCCGCGGGAGCAATGCCCGCATAGAGGTATGGGACAGCGGCATCGGCATACCGCTGGAATCGCAGGCGGAAATCTTCAAGGAGTTCGTGCAACTGGCCAACCCGGAGCGTGACCGCAACCAGGGGCTGGGCCTGGGCCTGGCCATCGTCGAGCGCACCGCCCGGCTGCTCGACCACCCGCTCACCGTGAACTCCCTGCCGGGAGTGGGCTCGCGCTTCGCCATCGAAGTGCCGATCGCGCCGCCCGATGCGGCGGTGCCGGCGGCGGCAGCGCCGCCACAGGGCCAGTTCGAAGGCCTGCGCGTGCTGGTGATCGACGACGATGCGCTGGCCAGACAAGGACTGACGGTGCTGCTCGAATCCTGGGGCTGTCGCGTGAGCGCCGCCGAGGACGCCGAGCAGGCGCTGATGCTGGCATGCGGCGAGAACCAACCCGATCTGGTCGCCTGCGACTACCGGCTGCGCCACGGCCAGAACGGCATCGGCGCGCTGGCGCTGCTGCGCGAGCGCTGCGGCCTAGCCGCACCCGCCCTCCTGATCAGCGGCGATACCGACCCGGGGCTGATGAAGAGCGCCGCCGAGGCGGGCATACCCCTGCTGCACAAGCCGGTGCAGCCCGCGCGGCTGCGCGCCCTGATGCATCGCCTGGTGTTCGACAGGAACGACGACGCACCGACCTGAGATGATGAGCTGGGGGCGGGTGTCAGCCGCCGATATCGACGACGACGCGCCCGGTGACGCGGGCCTTGAGGAAATCATCGAAGACCTCGGGCAGCGCATCGAAGGCGATGGTGCGGGTCATCGCCTCGAGGTGCTGCGGCTTCATGTCGGTCGCGAGTCGCCGCCAGACTTCGGCCCTGACCGGCATCGGGCAATTCACCGAGTCGATGCCGAGCAGGCTGACGCCGCGCAGGATGAAGGGCATCACCGTGGTGTTGAGGCTGGTCCCTGCGGCCAGCCCGACGCTGGCCAGGGTGCCGTCGATCTGCATGGTGCTGGCGAGCCAAGCGAGCACCTCGCCGCCCAGGTTGTCGATGGCGCCGGCCCAGGTGGCCCGATCGAGCGGCTTGATCTTGGCCAGATCGAGCGCGGCGCGCAGCATCACCTCGGCGGCGCCGATCCGTTTCAGGTAGTCGCTCTGGCTCTCCTTGCCGGTCAGCGCGACGACGCGGTAGCCCAGCCGCGCCAGGATCTCGATCGCGACGCTGCCCACCCCGCCGGTGGCGCCGGTGACGATCACCGGTCCCTTGGCCGGGGTCAGGCCGTTGTGCTCCATGCGCACCACCGCCAGCGCCGCGGTGAAACCGGCGGTGCCGTAGCTCATCGCTTCCTTGGGGCTCATGCCGACGGGTAGCTTCACCACCCAGTCGGCCGGCACCCGCGCCCGCTCCGCGTAGCCGCCGTGGTGCGCGACGCCGACGTCGTAGCTGGTGCACAGCACGGCGTCGCCCTTAATGAAGCGCGGGTCGCGACTGTCGGTGACGGTGCCTGCGAGGTCGATGCCGCCGACGCAGGGATAGCGGCGGATGATGCGGCCGGCGCCGGTGGCGGCCAGCGCATCCTTGTAATTCACGCTGGAGTAGGCGACGCGGATGCTCACCTCGCCGGGATCGAGATCCGCCTCCTCCATCCGGGTGAAACGGCTGACCACCTTGCCGTCTTCCTGACTGATCAGATAGGCCTTGAAACTCATAGTGGGCTCCTTTGCGAGGGCGATGCGGCGCCGGGATTGCCGTGCTCGGCTACGGACTCGCGGCGATTATAACCGCCCGATCCCGGAGCGGACGCGGACAGCCGATCAGCCCCGGGGTTTACTCGCGGCCGGATGGCCGCTATAGTCCGCCACCATGTTGCCCGCAAAACGCCTACGCAATCTCGCTCCGGTGCTGGTCGCAGCTTCCATCCTGCTCGCCGCCCCGAGCTTCGCCGAAGATCCCCCGGCGCAGGCGGAACCGACGCTGCGCCTGTCCTCCTCGCTGATCGAGCGCGCCACCACCGGCGCCAGCGCCGCCGTCTCCAGCGTCACCGACAGCACCAGCGAGGTGGTCGCCCGCGCTCTGGAACTGGTCGGCATCCGCTACCGCCGCGGCGGCAGCTCGCCCGAAACCGGTTTCGATTGCAGCGGTTTCGTAGACAACGTCTTCAAGGAAGGCCTCGGTCTGATCCTGCCGCACAACGCGCGCCAGATCGCCAGGACCGGAGAACGGGTGAAGAAGGACGAACTACAACCCGGCGACCTGGTGTTCTTCAACACCATGCGCCGCGCCTTCTCCCACGTCGGCATTTATCTCGGCGACCACCTGTTCGTGCATGCCCCGCACAGCGGCGCCGAAGTGCGGGTCGAAGACATGCGCGAGCGCTACTGGGTCAAGCGCTTCGACGGCGCTAGGCGCATGACCATCGAGTAGCTCGCCAGCTTCGCCTTGAGCTCGGGCAGCACCGCGGCGACCGCCCGCTCGCCTTCCAGCACCGCCAGATTCCGGTCCTGAAAATCCGTCGCGCTCAAACCCGGCGTGTTCGGGCGGATGACGATGTCCGCGCCGGCCAGCTCGTTCCTGGCGATCACCCGGCTCATGATCGTGAACGTCTGCAGCAGCACGTCGAGCGTGCTCTGCGTCTTGCCGTACTGCGGCCTGGCGGAAATATCGACGGCGATGACGAAGTCGGCGCCCAGACTGCGGGCAACACCCACCGGCACCGGATTCACCAGTCCGCCATCGACGTATTCCCGGCCGCTGATGGCGACCGGCTGGAACAGCCCCGGCACGCTGCTCGACGCGCGCACCGCCATGCCGGTATTGCCGGTACGGAACACCACCGGCTCGCCGCTTTGCAGGTCGGTCGCGACCACCACCATCAGTTTGTTCAACTTTTCCAACGGACGCCCGCCGACGGCGCGATTGACGAAGTCCTGCAGCGCCGCGCCTCTCAGGATGCCGCGATCGGGCCAGGACCAGTCGGACAATTGGCCCTCTTCCATGCCCAGCGCCAGCTTCTGCAAGGCGAAGCCGTCGTCGCCCGCGGCGTAGAGGGCGCCGACCACAGCACCGGCGCTGGTGCCGACGACGATAGCAGGGACGATGCCCTGCGCCTCCAATGCCTTGATCACGCCGATGTGGGCGAAGCCGCGCGCCGCGCCGCCGCCCAGGACCAGCGCGATCTTCGGCGCCGGCCGCGGCGCCGGCGCCGGCGGACGCTCGGGCTGCCCGGCGCAGGCGGCCAGGAACATCGCGGCGAGCAGAGCGATGCGGACCCTGATGCGGGCGGTCGCGGGGGGGCTCAAACGGATACTCGGATATGTCATCATGGCGGGGATTTTATCTCAGAGGAACCCGAGTCCGCTCCGCCGGTCAGCATCCTTCATGAGTCCGTTCCCGTCGCCAATGGCATCGCTCGCCGCAGCCCGGCAGCGCAATCGATGATTCCCTGGCTGCCGCAACCGCCGCGCTTCCCTCCGGTAACCTCGGCGCTGGCCGAGCCCAACGGGCTGCTCGCCGCCGGCGGCGACCTGTCGCCGGAACGGCTCTTGGCCGCCTACCGCCTGGGCATCTTTCCCTGGTACGCGGCGGGCGAGCCGATCCTGTGGTGGAGCCCGGAGCCGCGTATGGTGCTGGCTCCGTCCGAATTCGCGCTCTCGCGCTCGCTGGCCAAGACCTTGAGAGGCCACCGCTACGAGGTGCGCGCGGACAGCGCCTTTGCCCAGGTCACCGCGGCCTGCGCCGCGCCGCGGCAGGGCGGCGGCGGCACCTGGATCAGCACCGAGATGCAGGCGGCCTACCTGCGCCTGCATCAATTGGGCTACGCGCACAGCATCGAAACCTGGATCGACGGCCGACTCGCCGGCGGGCTCTACGGTGTGGCCATCGGCGGCGTCTTCTACGGCGAGTCGATGTTCGCGGCGGTCACCGACGCCTCCAAGATCGCCCTCGCGCATCTGTGCCGGCATCTCGAGCGCCACGATTTCGGTCTGCTCGATTGCCAGATGAATACGCCGCACCTGGCCTCGCTCGGCGCGCGCGAGATCCCGCGCCGCGAATTCATGGCGAGACTCGCGCGCCACACCGATGACGCCGGGAACGCCTACCACCTGGCCGGACGCTGGCCCGAGGCCGCGCTCTCCGAGCTGTTTCGTTCGACGCCATGACCCAGCTCGACGACTTCCCCTTCACCCGCTTGCAGTTCTATGCCACGGCACCGTATGACTGCTCCTACCTGCCTGGCCGCGTCGCCCGCTCGCAGGTGGCCGCGCCCAGCCACCTGATCGATCACGCCATCTACGGCGACCTGGTGCGCGCCGGCTTTCGGCGCAGCGGCGTGTTCACCTACCGCCCCTATTGCGACGCCTGCAACGAATGCGTGCCGGTGCGCATCCCGGTCGGCCGTCTGACCCCCGACCGCAGCCAGCGTAGGGCATGGGCGCGTCACCGGAGGCTCGTCGCGATCGAGCGGCCGCTCGCTTTCTGCGAGGAGCACTACGCGCTCTACCAGCGCTACCAGGCGGCGCGCCACAGCGGCGGCGGCATGGACCGCGACAACCGCGACCAGTACGCCAACTTCCTGCTGCAGACCCACGTCGATAGCCAACTGATCGAGTTCCGCGCCGGCGGGGCGCTGCTGATGGTGAGCATCATCGACCTCTTGCCCGACGGACTATCGTCGGTCTACACCTTCTTCGATCCCGGGCCGGCCGGCGCCGGTCTGGGCACCTACGCCATCCTCTGGCAGGCTGCCCGCGCCCGCGAACTCGGCTTGCCCTACCTGTATCTCGGCTACTGGATCCGCGCCAGCCGCAAGATGGCCTACAAAGCCAACTACCACCCGCTCGAAGGCCTGGTGCGCGGCGAGTGGATCGAGCTCGAGAGGATTTAGAGCACTGGCGCCTGCTCCGCAGGCATAAGTGCCACCGGGTAAAAGCATCCCGGCGACAGGCACTAAACCCGGAAGCGGTCGACCGAGGTCTTGAGATCCAGGGCCATGGCTTTCAGGTTGTCCGCCGCCTGGGACGAGTGCTTCGCCGAGACGCCGTTGCTCTCGGTGACCTGGGCGATCCGCTCGACCTCGCGGGCGAGCTGATTGGCGGCGGAACTCTGCTCGCGCAGGGCGGAGGAAATCTCATTGACCGCCGCTTGCACCTGATCCGTGCTCGCCTCGATCTTGGTCATCGAATCGCCCGATCGCGCCGCCAGTTGCACCCCCTCCTGCACTTGGGCGCTGCTCAATTCCATCCCCTGCACCGAGCTCTGGGTGCTCGCCTGGATCGCATCGATCATCTTGCCGATCTCCTGGGTCGATTGCGACGTGCGCTCGGCGAGCTTCCTCACCTCGTCGGCGACCACGGCGAAGCCCCGGCCCTGCTCGCCCGCTCTGGCCGCCTCGATCGCGGCATTCAAGGCCAAGAGGTTGGTCTGGTCGGCGATTTCCTTGATGACGTTCACGATCGTCGAGATCTGGTTGGACTTCTCGTCCAGCTCCCGGATCATCTGCCGCGAGTGGCCGACCGAGGCCGAGATCTTGTTCATCTCGCCGACCGCATCGCGCACCGCGCCGGCCCCCTCACGGGACTGCTCGCCGGCCGCCATCGCTATCTCCTGGGCGTGGCCGGCATTGTCTGCGACGTTGGCGATGCTCACGGTGATCTCCTCGATCGCCGCCGCCATCGCGGTGCTCGCCCGGCTCTGGCTATCGACGCTGGCGGTCAGTTGCTGCGACGACGCGGCCAACTGCCCGGCGGTGACCATCACCTTCTCGGCGCTGCTCTTGACGTCGCGCACCACGGACTGCAGCTTGTCCATGAAGGCATTGAAAATCGCCGAGGTCTTGCCGATCTCGTCGTGGCGCCCGACTTCCAGCCGGCGGGTCAGGTCGCCCTCGCCGGCGGCGATCTGGGACAGGCTGCCGGAGAGCTTCTCCAGGGGCGCCGACACCGCGCGATCGACGAACAGGTAGATGAAGGCGATCAGCAACACCAGTATCCCCGAGGCGAGGGCCGCCGTCTTCAGGATCGAGGCCCTGATCTCGGACTCGATCCTGGTGAGCGAGATCTTCATGCTCACCGCGCCCAGCACGGTGCCCTCGGGCACCGCATGGCACATCAGACAATTCTTGCCGAGATAGTTCTTCTGGGCCACCACCGGAATGACCGCGTGCAGGCTGTCCCCCTGGGCGTCCTCCATCTCCTGGTAATAAGGCTTGCCGCTCGCCAGCACCTGGCGTTCCATCGCGTTCGGGCTGCTCTCCTCGGCGGTGCCGGGACCGAACTGCTTGACGATCCCCTCGCCGCGCAGGACCTTGAGTTCCCTGATGTCCTTTTCCTGCTTGACCTGGTCGAGATAGACCGCACGCTGGGCGACCTGCCCGGTGATCATCATGCCGGTCAGCGCGGCCAGCGTCATCTGATGGACGCTGGCTGCGAAGTTGCGCGCCTGCCTGATCCCCATCGCCTGCTGCTGTGTCGCCACCAGCCAGATGACGCCGGCCCACGCGATCACCAATACCGCCGAGATGCCGACCACCAGGCGTACCCAGATCTTCAAGCCCTTGAGTGCTTTCATCTCGTTCCCGCGTCCCCGATGGAATGGCCAAGGCCGGATTTTACCCGTTCGCGGCACCCCCCGTTCCGGGAAATTCCCGGCCCGACACTGCGGTGGCTCGGCCCCGGTGCGGCAGGTGCTTGCGCTACAATCCGGCCATGTTCCCATACGCCCTCGCCCGCCCGCTGTTGTTCGGCCTCGACGCCGAGGCCGCGCACGAACTGACCATCGCCGCGCTGCACCGCTTCGCCTGCCTGCTGCCCGCGACCCCCGCCGCCGCCGGAGCGCCGGTCTCGGTGATGGGCCTCACCTTCCCCAATCGCGTCGGCCTGGCCGCGGGGCTGGACAAGAACGGCGAAGCCATCGACGGACTGGCGAAGCTGGGTTTCGGCTTCATCGAGATCGGCACCGTGACGCCGCGGCCGCAGCCGGGCAACCCCAAGCCGCGCCTGTTCCGCCTGCCGGCGCGGCAGGCGCTGATCAACCGCATGGGCTTCAACAACCGGGGCGTCGATGCGCTGCTGGCCAACGTCAGGCGGGCGAAATACCGGGGCATCCTCGGCATCAACATCGGCAAGAACGCCGACACCCCGATCGAGCGCGCCGCCGACGACTACCGCCACTGCCTGGAAAAGGTGTATCCGTTCGCGAGCTACGTCACGGTCAATGTGTCCTCGCCCAACACCAAGAACCTCAGGCAGCTGCAGGGCGGCGGCGAGCTCGACGCGCTGCTTTCGACCTTGAAGGCGAGCCAGGCCGCGCTCGCCGACCGGCACGGCCGCTACGTGCCGCTGGCGCTCAAGATCGCGCCCGACCTCGATTTGCAACAGATCCTGGAAATCGCCGATGCCCTGCGCCGCCACCGCATGGACGCCGTCATCGCCACCAACACCACGGTATCGAGAAGCGGCGTCGAGGGCTTGCCCGGCGCGGCCGAGGCGGGCGGCCTGTCCGGCGCGCCGCTGTTCGAAGCGGCCACCGCGGTGGCCGCTTCGCTGGCCAAGGCCTTGGCCGGGGAGGTCCCGCTCATCGCCGCCGGCGGCATCACCGACGGCGCCCGGGCGGCGGCGAAGCTCGCCGCCGGCGCAGTCCTGGTGCAGATCTACAGCGGCCTGATCTATCGCGGTCCGGCGCTGGTGCGTGAATGCGTGAATGCGTGCGCGAATGTGCGCGAATGACGGCCCGGCAGCCGGCCTGAGCGTCCCGCTGAACTTTCCCATATGACCGACACGCTACTCATCCTGTTAGGCGCGCTCTCGCTCGGCCTCGGTCTGCGCTACGCCCGGGCCGACGCTTTGAACATCGACCCCCGGGTGCTGGCAGCCAGAATCGACGCCCTGCTGCCGCAGACCCAGTGCGGCAAGTGCGGCTATCCCGGCTGCCAGCCCTACGCCGAGGCCATCGCCAGGGGTGAGGCCGACATCAACCAGTGCCCGCCCGGCGGCGCCGCGGGCATCGCGAGGCTCGCCGAGCTGCTCGGCCGCGAGCCGAAGCCGCTCTCCGCCGCCCACGGCGTCGAGCGAGCCAAGGCGGTGGCGCTCATCGACGAGAACCTGTGCATCGGCTGCACGCTGTGCATCCAGGCCTGCCCGGTGGACGCGATCGTCGGCGCGCCCAAGCAGATGCACACCGTCGTGACTTCGCTGTGCACCGGCTGCGAGCTGTGCCTGCCGCCCTGCCCGGTCGATTGCATCCGCATGGCGCCGTCCGGGAGCGGGGAGCAGGACGCGGACGCCGCCCGCGAGCGCTTCCGGCGGCGCAATGTCCGCCTCGAACGCGAGCGGCGGGAGAAGGCCGCCCGCTTGGCCGCCAATTTGGCCGCCAAGACGGAGGCCGCGGCCGGCCAAGCTGCGGAGGATCCGAAGCGGGCGCTGATCGCCGCCGCCATCGAACGCGCGCGCCGGCAGAAGGAGCAGGTCAAGCCGCAGAACGTGGCCGATTTGAGCCCCGGCGCGCAAGCCGCCATCGCCGCCATCGAGGCGCGGCGATCGGGAGCGGCGGGCGCGCCGCCGGAGGAGACCTGAGCCCGGCATGAGCCCGAAGAAAATCCGC
Source organism: Rhodocyclaceae bacterium (assembly GCA_035530135.1). GTDB lineage: Bacteria > Pseudomonadota > Gammaproteobacteria > Burkholderiales > Rhodocyclaceae > CAIYYX01. The sequence goes on from DATKVJ010000017.1 coordinate 9,275, forward strand.
ACGCTGTTCGAACGCCTGGCCGCCGCCAATCCGGAGCCGACCACCGAGCTCGAGTACGGCTCGCCCTTCCAACTGCTGGTGGCGGTGATCCTGTCCGCCCAGGCCACCGACAAGGGGGTCAACCTCGCCACCCGGGCGCTGTTCCGCGACGCGCCGACGCCGCAGGCGATGGCGGCATTGGGCGAGGAGAGGCTGGCCGGCTACATCAAGACGATCGGCCTGTATCCGACCAAGGCCAGGAACGTTTCTGCCATGGCCCGCCTGCTGGTCGAGCGCCACCGGGGGCAGGTGCCGCGCGAGCGCGCCGCGCTGGAGGCGTTGCCCGGGGTCGGGCGCAAGACCGCCAACGTGATCCTGAACACCCTGTTCGGCGAGCCGGTGATCGCCGTCGACACCCACATCTTCCGCCTGGCCAACCGCACCGGCCTGGCCCCGGGCAAGGACGTCGGGGCGGTGGAGGAAAAGCTGACCCGCGCGGTGCCGCCGGAATTCCGCCGCCACGCGCATCACTGGCTGATCCTGCACGGCCGCTACGTCTGCAAGGCGAGAAGGCCGGAATGCTGGCGCTGCGTGATCCGCGACCTGTGCCAGTTCCCCGACAAGAGCGATGCTTAGTTCCGATCCTTAATCCCCATGTTTAGTCCAACGCGCGACCAGGCGCGGCGCTTCTTCGTCGAGGCCTGGAACAAGCAGAACCGGGGCCTCCCGCTCACGCAACTGGAGCGGCTGGCCGCCGGCATCGTCGCGCTCCATCCCGAATACCACGCCCTGCTCGAGCGCGGCGACGAGGCGCTGGCGCGCGAATGGACGCCCGAGGGAGGCGAGACCAATCCCTTCCTGCACCTGTCCTTGCACCTGGCGGTCGAGGAGCAGTTGGCGATCGACCAGCCGCCCGGCGTGACCGCGCTGTTCGCGTCGCTGCTGTTGTCCCGTGCCGATCGCCACGCGGCGCTGCACGAGGTGCTCGAATGCCTGGGGGAGACGGTCTGGCAGGCGCAGCGCAACGCCGCCCCTCCCGACGCCGCCGCCTACCTCGACTGCGTCCGGCGCCGCCTGTAATAGGCGCTTCAGGCGCCGCCGGAGAGATAGGCTTCCTGGAGCACCGCGGGATTGGCCGCCAGCTCGGCGGGGCTGCCCTGGAAACCGATGCGGCCGCGGTTCAATACATAGACGTGGTCGGCGAGCTTCAGCGCGACGTGGGTGAACTGCTCGATCAGCAGCACGCCGATGCCCTCCGCGGCGATCTGCCTGACCGCCTTCATCAGCCGCCCGACGATGACCGGCGCCAGCCCCAGCGACATCTCGTCGGCGAGCAGGAAGCTCGGGCGCGAGAGGATGCCCTGGGCCAGCGCGACCATCTGCTGCTGGCCGCCTGACAGCGCCCCGGCCGGCCGGCAGGCGATCTCGCGCAGTTCGGGAAACAGCTGGTAGGCGCGCTCGACGCTGCCGGCTATGTCGGCGCTGCCGCGTTCCGGCACCGCCACTTCGAGGTTCTCCCGCACCGTCAGCCGGGTCAGCACCTGGTGCCCCTCCGGCACCGCGGCAATGCCGGCCTGGCGCACCCGGTCGGGTGAGAGACCGGTGACGCGGACGCCGTCCAGGGCGACGCTGCCCGAGGCGGGCGCCAGAACGCCGGCCAGGGCCAGCACCAGGCTGCTCTTGCCGGCGCCGTTGGGCCCCAGCACCGCCACCGTCCTGCCCGCTTCGAGGCGCATCGAGATGTCGTGCAGGACCGTCTTGGTGCCGCGCGTCACGCAAAGATCGTTGATTTCGAGCAGCTGGCTCATGACACCTCCTCGTCGCCGAGATAGGCCGCCATGACCCGCCCGTCCTTCAGCACCTCGGCGGTGGGCCCCAGCGCGATCAGCTCGCCGAAATCGAGGACCAGGGTCGAAGTGCAGGTTGCGGCGATCAGCTCGACGTCGTGATCGATCAGCAGCGTCTGGGCGCCGAAGCGATCGTGTATGCCCAGGATCACCTCGCGCAGGACCGCCACCTCGTGCTGGCGCATGCCGGCGCCGGGCTCGTCGAGGAGCACGACCCGGGAGGCGCCCACCAGGGTCTTGGCCAGCTCGACCATGCGCCGCTCGAAGGCGTTGAGCGAGGCGCCCAACGCGTCGCGGCGGTCCGCGAGATGAACGAATTCGAGCGCCTTGGCGATCTGGCTCTCCTTCTCGGCGCGCGCGAGCGGGTGGGGGTCGAGCATCACCCGGACGTTGTCTGCAACCGAGAGGTCGTCGACCACCTGCTCGGTCTGAAAGGAGCGGCGCAGCCCCCAGCGGGTGCGCCGGTAGGGCGGCAGGGCGAGCAGGTCGGTGCCGAAGGCGGAGAGCGAGCCCGACTGGGGCACGACGAAGCCGCTGAAGACGTTGAGCAGCGTCGTCTTGCCGGCGCCGTTGGGGCCGATGATGCCGACCACCGGATCGACGAGCGTGGCGCTGAGATGGTCGAGCGCCCGCACGCCGCCGAAGGAGACCGAGAGATCGCGGATTTCTATCATCGCTCCGGCCTCTTCGCGCCGAAGCGCCCGAGGACCCCGAGCAACTGCCCGGCGATGCCGGTCGGCGCCGTGATCAGCGCGTGCAGCAGCGCCGCGCCGAAGATGAAGAAGGCGAGATCGCCATTGACGCCGAGATCGTTCAGCAGCGCCGGCACGGCCCGGAACAGGATGCCGGTGAGGATCTGGCCGAGCCAGCTGTAAGCGCCGCCGACCACGGTCAGGGCGAAGAGCATGATCGAGTCCGACGCCGGGAAGCTGCGCGCGTCGAGCACGCCGATGGTGGCCGCGAGCAGGCCGCCGGAGATGCCGGCCAGGAAGCCCGAGAGGGCGAAGGCCCAGCACTTGTAGAAGGTGACATTGACGCCGGCCGCCATGGCGCAGGCCTCGCTCTTGCGAATCAGCGCCCAGGCGCGACCGGGGCGGCTGCGCCGGTGCAGCTCGATCAGCAGGAAGCCGATCAGCATCACCACCACGACGTAGCGGAACATCGCCTCGTCGGATTCGCCCAGATACGGCCGGGGCATGAACACGCTGCTCGCGGCCACGCCCAGCCAGCCGGTGCCGCCGTTGGGAAACTGCGAGGAGGTGATGAAGATCTGGAAGGCGGCCGCCGACATCAGCGTGATCAGCGCCAGATAGAGCCCGCGCAGGCGCAGCGCCGGCAGCCCGATGACGGTGCCGACCACGCCGGCCCAGAGGCCGCCGGCGAGCAGGTCGAGTTCGAAGGGCAGGCCGGTGGCGTGATACATCCTCAGGGTCATCCAGCCGCCGACCCCGACCAGCGCCACCTGCGCCAGCGAGACCAGCCCGAGCCGGGCGTAGAGGATGGCGACACCCGAGGCCGCCAGCATGTAGATCACCGCAGAGATGAACACCTTGAGCCAGAGCGCGTTGAGCAGCGAGGGCAGGATGACCACGGCCAGCACCGCGACGGAGAGGGTCGCGATGATCTTTCGGTCGGTCAGCAGGCTCGCCAGGAGCGACGGGGCCCGCGCTGGGACCGTTATAGACATGCTCGGGAGCTCCTTAGGGAGTGTTTCAATCATTGCCGGAAAAGATCAGCCTGCGCTTCCTCTGGAACCACAGCAGCAGGAGCGCCGCCACGACGAAGGGCGTGGCCGAACGCAGCGACGCGATCGGCTGGATCAGCGTGCTCATCGCCTCGACGACGCCGATGAACATGCCCCCGACCAGCGTGATCGTGAGCGAATTGAGCCGGCCGACGATGGCCGCGGCGATCGCCGGGATGACCAGAAAGGTCAGGACGGTCGGGTTCAGGCGCACCAGATCGCCGAACATCATGCCGCTGAAACCGGAGAGCAGACCGCTGATCAACCAGGCGACGGTCTCGACCTTGAGCACGGGTACGCCCAGGATGGCGGAGAGATTTCTGTCGTTGGCCAGCGCGCGCATCAACAGTCCGGTACGGGTTTTCTGCAGAAAAGCGGCGATGCCCACGGTGGCGGCGAGCGCCGCCAGGAAGGCCAGCGCACGCGTACCGGTGAAGCGCACCCCCAGGAGGTCGAAGCCGAAGTTGTCGCTCGCCAAGGACAGCCGGCGGGGACTCTCGACCCAGCACCAGCTGAGGATGCCCAGGATCATCAGGGCGAAGCCCAGGGTGGCGACCGCCTTCACGACCTGCTCGCGGTAGGACAGATGGGGAGCGATGAAGCGCCCATAGCCCACCGAGAGCAGCATCGAGAGGGAGATCGCGGTCGCCCACCCCAGGATCTCGGGATATCCCCATTGCTGCAGCTGCCAGGCGACCATGGCGCCGGCGGCGCCGATCGCACCGTAGGCCAGGTTGAGCACGCCGGTCGCCCGATAGAGGATGACCAGACCCACCCCGGAGAGGGCATAGACCGCCCCCACCGCCAGCCCGGCGGCCAGGAATATCCCGTAGATGCCCATATCCCGGTCCTCAATCGCCGACCAGGTGATACTTCTTCTCGAGCGCGAAGATCGGATCGAAGTACTTGCCATCGACGTTGAAGCATTGCGATTCGACCTGGAACCCGGTGCTCATGATCTTCACCATGGTCGCGGCGTGGTTCGGTTGGTGGCGATCGCCGGGGCCGAAGTACCACGGGTTGCACAGCAAGTCGGTGCGGTAGTTCTTGACGCCCTTGATCGCCGCGGTCACGGTGTTGCGGTTGATGTTCTTGGGATCCATCTTCATCAGCGTGTCGACGAAGATGTTGGCCGAGACGAAGCCCGCCTGGCTGAAGGTGTCGCGCGGATCGTCCTTCTTGCCGTACTTGTCCATCACCGCGAGCCAGCGCTTGGCGTCCGGGCCGCCCTTGTCCCAGGGCGTGAGCTCGATGCTGACGTTGATCTTGCCGCTCCAGTAGGAACCGAGGGTCTCGGGCACGCCGGCCTTGTACAGCGGGGTCGGGGCGATCCACTTGAAGTTGTCGCGCAGGTTCTGCTCCTGGGCGACCTTCAGCAGATTGACCGCCAGGCCCGAGGGCAGGCTCACCAGCATGGTATCGGCGCCGGTGGCGACCGCCTGGAGCATCACCGAGGTGAGGTCGGCGGAGGCCGGATCGAACAGCACCGGCACCCCGACGTAGCCGTGTTCCTTCAGCCACGCGTCGGTGATGTCGCAGCCCCAGACGCCGTTGCTCGGGATGTTGAGGGCGATGCAGGCGACCTTCTTGGTGCCCAGGTGCTTGACCGCCCACATCACCGCGGTGATGTTGCTCGGCACCGGTCCCTGGTTGGTCGAGGCGATGTTCTTGGCTTCGAAGCACTCCCGCACCGCGCAGGCCGAGGCGATCACCGCCACGTTCTCCTTCTCGTAGAGCTTGGCATTGACCGTCATCTCGACGAAGCTGCCGTTGCCGACCAGCGCCACGACGTGGTCGTCCTTGACCAGCTTCGACGCCACCTGTCCGGCGACTTCCGGATTCCACTGATCGTCGGCGACCAGGTACTTGATCGGCCGGCCGTGGATGCCGCCGTTGGCATTGACGCAGTTGAAATAGGCCTGCGCCGCCCGGGCGCCGGCGCTGAAATCGTCCGGTCCGGTCCGGCCGACCACGGCCCCGACCAGGATCGGCGCGCCGGTGGCTGGCTTGCCGGTGGCCGGGCCGCACAGCCCCTTGCCCGCGGCCGCTTGCGCGACCCCGACCGTCAATGCCGCCGCCAGACCCACCGAGGCCAGGCGCCGCATGAACTTCCACAATCCTTCGTTCTTCATGGTGTTGTCTCCTCTTTTGGTTTCTAAAATCGATCGGTCACAAACACGCCCGGAAGACGAAAGATTCAACGTCCGCCGGGCTCTCCTCCGGCCGGTTGCCACCGCCGGCCCACGCTTACCCCCACAGAAATCATGCTAAGCTTAAGAATATTTGACGTCAAACATTCACATAACAGCCATTCACGAAACAGCCCCACCCAAGCGCGCGCCTTCGCGGGCGCCGCAGCAGCGAGGAAGACAAATGACGAAAAAACTCGACGGCAAGATCTGCATCATCACCGGCGGTGCCGGCAGTCTCGGCCTGGCCACCGCCCGCCTGTTCGTCGCCGAAGGCGCGCGGGTGATGCTGGTCGACCTCGACGCCGCGAAGCTCGAGCGGGCGGCCGAATCGCTCGGCAGCGAAGTCGCGTACATCGCGGCCGACGTCGCCAGCGCCGAGGGCGTCCGGGGCTACGTCGCGGCCACCGTAGCCCGCTGGGGCAAGATCGACGTGCTGTTTTCCAACGCCGGCAATTTCGGCACCGTGGCGCCGATCGAGGCCTACCCGGAAGAAGTCTTCGATTCGGTCTATCGGGTCCACGTCAAGGGCGCATTCCTCGCCTGCAAGTACGCGGTGCCGCACCTCGCCGACGGCGCCAGCATCGTCATCACCTCGAGCGTCGCGGCCACCCGCGGCGATCCCGGCGTCTATGCCTACATCACCGCCAAGCACGCCCAGGTCGGCCTGATGCGCTGCCTGGCCAAGGAGCTGGCGCCCCGCCGGATCCGCGTGAACAGCATCCATCCCGGTCCGATCGACAACGGCTTTCAGCACGCGGTCGAGGCGGACCTGGGCCAGATCATCCAGCGCGACGCGACGGCCTTCTTCGACGAGCTGATCCCGCTCGGCCGCCACGGCACGCCGGCCGAGATAGCGCAGTCCGTCCTCTACCTCGCCTCCGACCAGAGCAGCTTCACGACCGGCGCGATGCTGATGGTCGACGGCGGCATGAGCGGCTGAAGCCATCAGAACGGGTAGCGGGGAGCGCTGTCCTTGATCGTCACCCACTGCCATTGCGTAAACTCCTCCCAGTTCGCCGGCCCGCCGTGACGGCCGCCGTTGCCCGAGGCGCCGCGACCGCCGAAGGGGATGTGCGGCTCGTCGGCGACGGTCTGGTCGTTGATGTGCAGCAATCCGGTCGGGATGCGCTCGGCCAGCGCCAGGGCGCGGCTGGTCGAGCCGCTGATGATGCCCAGGGACAGGCCGTACTCGGTCTGGTTGGCCAGGCTCACCAGTTCGTCCTCGCTGGAGAAGCTGACCACCGAGGCCACCGGCCCGAACACCTCCTCGTCGAAGGCGCGCATCCCGGGCTTGACGCCGGTCAGCACCGTCGGCTTGTAGAACAGCTGGTCGTAGCTGCCGCCCGCTCTCAGCACCGCGCCCTGCTTGACGCTGTCCTCGACGATGGCGTGCACCCGGTCGCGCTGGCGCGCGCTGATCAGGGGACCCAACGCCACCTGCTGGGAGGCCGGATCGCCGACCGGCAGATGCTGGGCCTTACCCACCAGGATGTCGGTCAGCTTGCCGGCCAGCTTTTCATGCACCAGCACCAGGCCGGTGGTCATGCAGATCTGTCCCTGGTGCAGATAGGCGCCCCAGGCGGCGCAGGAAGCCGCCAGGTCCACGTCGGCGTCGTCGAGCACGATCAGGCGGTTCTTGCCGCCCAGTTCCAGCGTCACCTTCTTGAGATGCTTGCCGGCCAGTTCGCCGACGCGGCGGCCGGCCTGGGTGGAGCCGGTGAAGGAAATCATGGTCACGTTCGGATCGGTGACCAGCGCCTCGCCGGCATCGACCGCACCGGGCAGCACCTGCAGGCAGTCCTTGGGCAGGCCCGCCTCCTCGAACAGGCGGGCGATCAGGTAGCCGCCGGTGACCGGGGTCTGCGGATCGGGTTTCAGCACCACGGTGTTGCCCAGCGCCAGCGCCGGCGCCACCGCCCGGATCGACAGGATCAGGGGGAAGTTGAACGGCGAGATCACCCCGACCACGCCGTGGGGGACGCGCCGCGCCATGCTGATGCGGCCGCTGTTGCTGGGCAGGATCAGGCCGCTGGGCTGGGTCAGCAGCGCCGCCGCCTCCTGCAGGATGCCCTGCGCCATGTGCAGTTCGACCCCGGCCTTGGGCGGGATGGCGCCGGTCTCGCGCACGATCCAGGAACTCAGCACCTCGGTCTCGCGCTCGATGATCGCCGCCGCCTTGCGGAAGATGGTGGCCCGCTCCTCGTAGGGCATCGCCACCCAGGCGGCCTGGGCGGCCTTAGCGCGCTTCGCGGCCTCCCCGACGTCCTTGGGCGAGGCCATGCCGACGCGGGTCAGGAGCGCGCCGCTGCCCGGCTCGACGATGTCCCGCGTCGCGCCGGCGGAATTCCAGCCGCTCAGGAACAGCTTGCCGTCCCAACGCTCGGTGCTGAGAAAGGGAATGGGTTTCGCACTCATGATTCTGTCTCCTTGTTTGTCCGGAACGGATCGCGCCGCCCGACGGGAGTCCGTCGGGGTTTTCGATCTTAAGCCAAATCAGGATAATCGCGACATGAAGGAATTTCTTGACCGACAGGGAACGGCGCCTTATCCCGCAGCGAACCGCAGCTCGGGACCGGCGTGTTTGCGCGCGCCGGCGCGGTCTGCTATGTTTGCCGGCAAATTCTTGATTAAGAGAATGAATCCCCCTGCTGGAGGACTGGCGACATGAATACGCTGGCGGTCATATCCACAGACCAGGTCGGACCGCCCGACCGGCTCGCGCTCTGGGGGGAGTCCGTCTGGAAGCTGCTCGGGCGCCTGCGTTCGGACGCCTACGGCGACGCATGCTTCGCGGGGCGCCTGGAGTACGGCGATCTGGGCGATCTCAGGCTGTGCCGGCTCTCCGCCAGCCGCCACCGGGTGGTGCGCACTCCCGACCTGATCAGCCAGGACGACCGCGGCTTCCTCAAGCTGGTGGTGCAATTGTCCGGCTCCACCTGGTTCGAGCAGAACGGCCGCAGGGTGCTGCTGTCGCCCGGGGAGTGGAGCATCTACGACACGATGCGCGCCTACACCGTCGCCAACGCCAACGCCATCGAGCAACTGGTGCTGCTGGTGCCGCGCGAAAAGGTTCTGCGCAGCGACCTCGACCCCAGGGAGCTGATGGTGCAGCGCTATTCGGCGCGCAGCGGCATCGGCCGCCTGGCCTGCAAGCTGATGGGCACGGCCTTCGACGAGATGGCCAGCTGCGGCGCCGAAGCCGCGGCGGACATCTCCGATTCCATATCGAGGCTGATCCGCCACTCGCTGCTGGAGCGCGCCGGCGTCCAGACGCCGCTGGCGCTCAAGGAGAGCATGCGCGAACGCATCAAGGACTTCATCGGCCGCAAGCTGCGCGATCCCCGCCTCTCGATCGAGCAGATCGCGAACCAGTGCAACTGCAGCAAGCGCAACCTGCACAAGGTGTTCCAGGAGGAGGGCACGACGATCAGCCAGTACCTCTGGCGCCGGCGTCTGGACGGCAGCAGGAGCGACCTGGAGGATCCGAACTGCGCCGACCGTTCGATCACCGACATCGCCTTCTCCTGGGGCTTCAGCAGTTCTACCCACTTCAGCCGGGCATTCAAGGAGGCTTACGGCGTCTCCCCGCGCTTCTACCGCAGCACCGGCTCGATCGAACGGATGCTCTATCCGGCGCCGGTAGCCGGCGCGCCCGCGGGCCGGTGAGCCCCGCGCCGCGTTACAATGGCGCCCTCCCCACCCGAGGATGAACCGATGCGTTTCGAAGGCAGCACCAACTACGTCGCCACCCCCGACCTGATGCTCGCGGTCAATGCCGCGATCGCGCTGGAGCGGCCGCTGCTGATCAAGGGCGAGCCCGGCACCGGCAAGACCATGCTGGCCGAGGAAGTCGCAGCAAGCCTCGGCCTGCCGCTGTTGCAGTGGCACATCAAGTCCACCACCAAGGCGCAACAGGGCCTCTACGAATACGACGCGGTCTCCCGCCTGCGCGACTCGCAGCTGGGCGACGGCCGAGTCAATGACATCGGCAACTACATCCTCAAGGGCGTGCTCTGGCAGGCGTTCGAGGCCGGCGACCGGACCATCATCCTGATCGACGAGATCGACAAGGCCGACATCGAGTTTCCCAACGACCTGCTGCGCGAGCTCGACCGCATGGAGTTCTACGTCTATGAGACGCGCCAGCTGGTCAAGGCGCGCCAGCGGCCGCTGGTGTTCATCACCTCCAACAACGAGAAGGAGCTGCCCGACGCCTTCCTGCGCCGCTGCTTCTTCCACTACATCAAGTTCCCCGACAAGGAGACGATGCAGCGGATCGTCGACGTGCATTTCCCGGGCATCAAGCAGGCGCTGCTGAAGGAGGCCCTGCAGGTGTTTTTCGAGCTGCGCGACGTGCCCGGCCTGAAGAAGAAGCCCTCGACCTCGGAGCTGCTCGACTGGCTGAAGCTGCTCCTGGCCGAGGACATCCCGCCCGAGGCGCTGCGCTCGCAGGACCGGAAGGTCACGGTGCCGCCGCTGCACGGCGCGCTGCTGAAGAACGAGCAGGACGTGCATCTGTTCGAGCGGCTGGTGTTCATGGCCAGACAGAATCGCTGATGCCGATCGACGGATGCTGATCGACTTCTTCCTCCACCTCAAGGCGGCCAGGCTGCCGGTATCGACCAAGGAATTCCTGGCGCTGCTGGAAGCGCTGCAGGCCCGCGTCATCGACCACAGCCTGGATCAGTTTTACTATCTCTCGCGCGCCTGCCTCGTCAAGGACGAAGCCAACTACGACAAGTTCGACCGCGCCTTCGGCGCCTATTTCAAGGGCGTCACCGACATGCCCGGCCTCGATGCCGAGATCCCCGAGGACTGGTTGAAGCTCCTGATGCAGAAGCATCTGACGCCGGAGGAGAAGGCCAAGCTGGAGAAGCTCGGCTGGGACAAGCTGATGGAGCAGTTGAAGCAGCGCCTGGAGGAGCAGAAGGGCCGGCACAACGGCGGCTCGAAGTGGATCGGCACCGGCGGCAGCTCGCCCTTCGGCAACGGCGGCTATCACCCCGAGGGCATCCGCATCGGCGGAAGCTCGGCGGGCAATCGTACCGCCATCAAGGTCTGGGAGAACCGCGAATTCAGGAATCTCGACGACTCGGTGGAACTGGGCACGCGCAACATCAAGGTGGCGCTGCGAAGGCTGCGCCGCTTCGCGCGCGAGGGCGCGGCCGACGAGCTGGACCTGGACGGCACCATCCGCGACACGGCGCAAAACGCCGGCTGGCTCGACATCAAGATGCGCCCGGAGCGCCACAACAAGATCAAGGTGCTGCTGTTCCTCGACATCGGCGGCTCGATGGACGACCACATCAAGCTGTGCGAGGAATTGTTCTCGGCGGCCAAGAGCGAGTTCAAGCACCTCGAGTACTTCTACTTCCACAACTGCATCTACGACTACGTCTGGCGCGACAACCGCCGCCGCCACGCCGAGCGCTTCCCGCTGATGGACGTGATGCACAAGTACGGCGACGACTACAAGCTGATCCTGGTCGGCGACGCCACCATGAGCCCCTACGAGATCCTCCAGGCCGGCGGCAGCGTCGAGTACATGAACGAGGAGCCGGGCGCGGCCTGGCTCGCCCGCCTGCTCGAACGCTATCCCAAGTCGGTGTGGCTCAACCCCGAGCCCGAGCGGCTATGGGAATACCGCCACTCGATCCAGATCATCCGCGACCTGATGGCCTCGCGCATGTTCCCGCTGACCATCGACGGACTGGAGCGAGCGATGCGGCAGCTGAACAAGTAGGCTTTTGCTGATCAAGGCCGCGCGACGCCCGCGATCGGCCGCTCGCGAGCCTGAGGGCTCAGATGTCTTTATAAAATCCCGACTTCGATTCGCTAGCCGCTATCCCAATGCCGGATAGCGCTCAATCAGGCATCGTGTAGAGGCCATCCGATTTCAAGTACAGCGCTTCGATCTCGGCATAGCTCAGAACGCTGAGGCTCGTCATTTCAGTCTTTAAATCGTTTTCGACTTGCTCATTTTCCGCACCAGCCAGACGGCCGGAGCGAAATCGATCCAGCTCGATGTCACGCAGAAGCAGGTTGATCATTTCCTCTTTGTTCATGATGGCATGGCCAAGCACAGCAAAATCGCCGACAAGAGGCGCGAGAAGTGCCGAAATTCGCAGCCTGCACAGAGATATTTATGTATTTATCAGGTATGCATTTTTTGCGCCAATTCTCGTAACGAATTGATTGAACACTTCTTGTTTGATTTTGGAGGTGTGGCTAGAAGATGATTAATGTAAAGGGTTTCGACAAAGGAGTAGTAGCTACCGACCGGCAGGAATTGCTGCGAGTCGAGAATTCAGATCTCGACCGTGATCCGCGTGCCCAGTCCGGGCCCTGACGCCAGCGTCAGCTTCCCTCCGATCGCCTCGGCGCGCTCCCGCATAGAAAGCAATCCCAGGCCGGGCATGATTTCGCCATCGGTCAGCCTGATCAAGTCGAAACCGACGCCATCATCGGAAATTACGAAGATGGCATGTTCCGCGTCGCCATTGAGTTCGATCTTGACGGTCTTGGCCTCGGCATACTTGGCGCAATTCGTGAGTGCTTCCTGGGCGATGCGGTAAAGCGCGACTTCCGTCTCGGGCGGAAGGCGGATTTCCCGATCTTCCCCCTTCACCTCGACAGCGATGCCAGTGTGGCCAAGATATTGCCGCCCGTAATCCTCCAGCGCGGAAAGCACACCGCAATGCTCCAGAACCGAGGGATGCAGGTCATGGCTAATCTCCCTGGCATTCGACACGGTGTCGTGGACCAGTGCCATGGTATTGGACAGCCGCTCCTTGATGCTGGCGGCGGCATCCCGAGGCAGTTGCCTTTCGATGAGGCCGAGGCTGAGTCCAATGGCCGTTAAGCTCGAGGAAACCCGGTCGTGGAGTTCTCTAGCCAGCCTACGACTTTCTGATTCCTGGGCACCGGCATAGCGGCGGGTCATGATCTGTAAGCGAGCGGCAAAATCCACAGCCGATGCCTCGGCGATCTTGCGGTCGCGGATCTCCATCTTCAGCTGCTCATTGGCGACGCGCTGTTTGAGGCGGTCCAGGCCGTTATCGGCCAACATGGCCGCAAGCTGGGCATATAGCCGCGTTATGGCTTCGACCCGTTCCATGGGCAGGACCGGAACCTTAGATATCGCTTCGAGGTAGCTCGTTTCGTCGAAGCCGAACCGCCAGGCCTGCTCACGAAAGAACCCGGGATCGGGAGGGGCGGTCAGGAACTGACCGGCAAAGACGTTTGCCACGTGCTCACCGTCGACGATGATCGGGGCGGCTGTATCGACCAGACCATTGTTACAGCGGTAAATCGCAAACGGCACGCCTCTCGTCATCTTTTCGGCAAGCGAGGTATCGCTTTCAATACAGCGGCGGCAAGTCTCGGCATCGACCCGGTGGAAGCCGACGCAAGCTTCCTGCCACCCGGAATAAACAATGACTCTGCCATCGACGTCAATAACGGCGTTAGCGGTCCCGATGACTTCGCTGAAGCTTTCCATCAGCGCTTGCAGTTTCAGCACATCAACGAGATCGCCGTACTTGATGCAACCAACAATGCTCATGAGTTGCCTCTTGGAATCCGTCACGTTATCGGACTGTATTCGCAGAGATTATGCGTATGGCGATTCTAACAGACTAGGTGTGGCCGAACCGAGACACCGCTAGTGCAGCGCGCCGAAGACATTTTTGGCCAGGCTCCCCGTCGCATCGAACGGGTTCTTGCGGATCGCCCGCTCCTCCTCGCCTATCATCAGATACAAGCCGTCCAGCGCCTTGGCCGTAACGTAACTCTCCGGGTGCGCGTCGTCCTCCTTGACGAGGCCGAACCTGGCGGCCTTGCCGGGTTGATCGACGGCCCTCCCCGCCCCCCGCGTCGAGGCCTGCTTGTCGCGCAGGTCGATCTTGCCGGCGTCCAGGAGTCCCTGGTCGGCGATCATCGCCGCCAGAGCGCGTGCGGTGTAGGCGCCGCGGCTGAACCCGAGGATATAGATGCGGTCGCCGACGAGATAATTGCGCGAGATGAACGGGAACCGCGCACGATCCGGGTGACCTGGCCGGCCCCGAAGGTGCCGCCCAGCTTCAGGCGGAATCCTAGAACCCCTGCACCGGTGGCGCCACCTTCATCACTTCCTCGATGGTGGTGAGGCCCGCCGCGATCTTCAGCGCGCCCGAGATGCGCAGCGGCTTCATACCCTCGCGCGTGGCCAGCTCGCGGATCCTGGCGAGATCGGCGGCGGCGGTGATGAGCCTGTTGATCTCCGGCGACATCAGCAGGATCTCGTAGATGCCGACGCGCCCGCTGTAGCCGGTCATCCGGCATTCCAGGCAGCCCACCGGATGGTAGAGCCGGGCGGGCATCTTCGACTTCCACGGCGCCACCAGTTCGCGCCAGGCGGCCTCGTCCTCGGCGCGCAGATTGCCCGGCTTCTTGCAGTGCGGACAGAGCGTTCTGACCAGGCGCTGCGCCATCACGCCGAGTATCGTCGAGTTGAGCAGGTAGGCGGGCACGCCCAGGTCGAGCAGCCGCGTGATCGCCGAAGGGGCGTCGTTGGTGTGCAGCGTGGACAGCACCAGGTGGCCGGTGAGTGCCGCCTGGATGGCCATGTCGGCGGTCTCCAGGTCGCGGATCTCGCCGACCATGATGATGTCCGGATCCTGGCGCATCAGCGCGCGTATGCCCTCGGCGAAGCCCATGTCGATGCCGGAGAGCGCCTGCACCTGGTTGAAGCTCGGCTCGACCATCTCGATCGGATCCTCGATGGTGCACACGTTCACCTCGGGCGTGGCCAGCGCCTTCAGCGTGGTGTAGAGCGTGGTGGTCTTGCCCGAGCCGGTGGGTCCCGTGACCAGGACGATACCGTTGGGCTGGGCCGTCATCCTGCGCCAGCGCTCCCCGTCCTCCTCGGAGAAGCCCAGTTCGCGGGCGTCGCGCACCAGCACCTCGGGGTCGAAGATGCGCATCACCAGCTTCTCGCCGAACACCGTCGGCAGGGTCGACAGGCGCAGTTCCACCTCCGTGCCCTCGGGGGTGCGCGTCTTGATCCTGCCGTCCTGGGGGCGGCGCTTCTCGACCACGTCCATGCGCCCGAGGATCTTGATGCGGCTGGTCATGGCGTTCAGCACCGGCATCGGGATCTGGTACACCTGGTGCAGCACACCGTCGATGCGGAAGCGCACGATGCCTAAGTCGCGCCGCGGCTCGACGTGGATGTCGCTGGCGCGCTGCTCGAAGGCGTACTGCCAGAGCCAGTCGACGATGCGCACGATGTGCTGGTCGTTGGCGTCGAAGCTGCGGTTGGCCCGGCCCAGCTCGACCAACTGCTCGAAGTTGGTGAGCCCGGCGCCGCCGACGTTGCCGCCGGACATCGCGGTCTTCACCGATTTGGCGAGGTTGTAGAACTCCACCTGGAAGCGCGCGATGGCATCGGGATTGGCGATGACGCGCCGGATCTCCTTGCGCAGGATGGGCTCCAGCTCCTTCTCCCAGGCGCGCTGGAAGGGCTCGGCGGTGGCCACCACCACCTCGCGCGCGGTCACCTCCACCGGCAGGACGCGGAAGCGCGTGGCGTACGCGTTGGACACCACCTCGGTGACCGCCGAGAAATCGATCTTGAGCGGATCGATGTGCAGGTATTCCAGCCCGCTCCATTGCGCCAGCCACTGGCACAGGGCCTCGAGGTCGAGGACGCGGTGGGGCGGCTTCGCCGACTTCCACTTCTGCTCGGCAATGACGATCAGCGGGTGGATGTCGCCGCGGAAATAGCGCCGCTCCTTGAGGAAGCGTTCGGCGACTTCGGCATCGACCAGGCCGCCGGCGGCCAGCGCATCGACCACCTCGGCCAGGGTCAGGCGATGCTCTTTCTGCTCCTTGCGGGCCTGGACGCTGCTCGGCATGACATTCCTATAGGCGGATCATGGCCGCACTATAGCCGACAACCGGGACCGGCTCAACGGCGGCACCCCCTGGCGGCGGGCCGCCGGCGCTCAGGGCATCAGCGGAACCGGGCGAGCTCCGGGTCGTCGTTCTTCTGTTCCGGCAGCCCGACGATCGCCGGAATGTCCGACAGGCGCGGCATGCCGCTGATCGCCTTGACCTTGCCGCCCTTTTCCCGCCAGACGATGCCCGGCGTGCCGCCGATGCCGAACTTGTCCATCAGCTCGCCGTTCTTGCGGATCGCCTCGGTGAGCTCGGGATGCGTGCCGGCGCCGAAGCCGGCCGGGGCGGGCTTGCCCATGCCGCCGCTCACTTCCATTTGCCTGAAGGCCGCGGTCTTGTCGGCGGCGGCCATGATCGCGAGCGCCTTGGGCAGGCTGGTGGGACCCAGCACCGCCACCGGAATCCAGTGCACCTGCAGGCCGACCTTTTCGTAGGCCTGCAGCGCCTTCCAGGTGTAGTGGCAGTAGGGGCAGTTCGGATCGAAGAACACGTAGAGCACGCTCTTCGGATTCTTGGCCGTTCCCTCGACGACGTGCGGCGCCACAATCAGTTCCTTCATCAGCGCGGCGTGGTCGGGCTTGGGGATGTACTGTGCGGCGTAGCGGGCGGAGAGATCCTGGCTGTTCTCGTCGATCAGTTGACCGTCGATCAGCGTCTTGCGGTCGGGGGTGGTGAATACCAGCGAGTAGCGGCCGTTCTCGGACAGCACCCAACCGGTGAGCGACGAAGCGGCCGGAAAGGTCTTGACCACCTTGACCCCGCCGTCGACCGCCGCCTGGATCGCCTTCGGGTAGGCGGCGGCGAGGCTGGGCGTGGGTACCGCCAGGAGCAGCGGCGCGGTGAACAGGGCGAGGCGGGCGGTGAGAGTCTTGAATCTATCGAACATGCGGGTTCTCCGTTGCAACAGTGCTGGGGGTGGTGGCATCATCTTCCGGGCCGGGCCGGCTCGGCCGGATGCCTTTGCTTGGTCGCGGGTGGCAATCGATTAGTTCCCGCTGATATTAACCGATTTTCTCGCCCTCCCCACCATGACCGACCGCCTCGATCTGCCCGCCTACCTCGAACGCATAGCCTATCGCGGCGAGCTGCGACCGTCGCTCTCCGTCCTGAGCGCGCTGCATCTCGCCCACGCCACGCACATCCCGTTCGAGAATCTCGACATCCTGCTCGGCCGCGCCATCCGCCTCGACCTCGAAAGCCTGCAGGCGAAGCTCTTGGCGGGCGGGCGCGGCGGCTACTGCTTCGAACAGAACCTGCTGTTCGCCGCCGGGCTCGAAGCCCTGGGCTTCGCGGTGCAGCCCCTGGCGGCGCGGGTGCGCTACCGCAGCCAGCGCATCCTGCCGCGCACCCACATGCTGCTGCTGGTCGATGTCGATGGCGGGCGCTGGCTCTGCGACGTCGGTTTCGGCGCCGAGGGCCTGCTGCTGCCGGTGCCCTTCGGCACCGCAGAGGCGGTGCGCCACTTCGCCTGGCGCTACCGCATCGTCCCCGAAGACGGACTGTGGCTGCTGCAGTCGCTGCATCAGGGCCAGCGGCAGGATCCATCTTGGCAGGATCTCTACGCCTTCTCGCTGGAAACGCAGCACCTCGCCGACTTCGAGATGGCCAGCCACTACGTCTCGACGCATCCCGATTCCCGCTTCGTGCAGACGCTGACGGCTCAACTGCCGACCCCCGAGGGGCGGCATATCCTGAGAAACCGCGAACTCGTCTTCGATCGCGGCGCCAGCGCAGAGAGCCGCCTGCTGGCCGACGACGAAGAACTGCTAATGGTGCTGGCCGGAACCTTCGGCCTGCGCTTCCCCCCGGGCACGCGCTTTTGCTACCGGGACGGGGCGTCATAGCTCCCGAGAACTTCGTTTTTGGTCGCGAAAATTACGATTTTCCTCAGATGAGGGGCGGCGCCCCATCGCCTATCCTGATCTCAGCCGCCTCCTCGACAAACGATTTCCACTGCCTCGCTGGCAACCCGAGCTGTAGGGCGACCGTTTGCACCGCGGATAGATCGTGCGCGCCGCGGATGTTGAGCAGCGTTCCTCTTCGCCATATTTCGTCCCAATACGCCCGGAAAAAGTCCCGGAATGGCGCACCGGACAGGCGCAGCGACGGCCGGTGCTCCGGGGGAATGCTTGTCCAATACGCGCCCAACAGAAACTCCTCGTCGTCGAAGAAGTAGCCGCCCATCGCAGGGCTGACTTCGACCAGTCCGGGACAATAGCTCTTGACCCAGTACATGCGGCCATCGTAGCGAAGAATATTCGAGAGCGTTTCCTGAAGCCGCCGTAGGTCGTAGAAAATCTCGATCCGCTGCACTTCAAGCGTGCCGGACAATATCCGCGCGGACACCAGCGTGCGCCACTCCTGCTGGACGTAGGCAGGTGTCGTGTAGGGCGCAGCGAGACGCAGTGCCTTGAGCTTTTGCCGTGCGCGCCGGGTGAGATCACAAAGCATTTCGGAGAGCTGCTCGATCGAATCGAAAGTCACCGCCGTGGTGGGCGAGGAATGTCGGTCCGCGTCCCCATTGAAGAGCGTCTCGAGATCGGCGCCAAGCATCCAGGCGAGTCGCGTTCGATATTTGTCACGCGGCAGATACTTGCCGGCTTCCCATGCCGCAATTGTCGTCACATCGACCTGCAATTGCCCCGCGACTTCGCTTCGCGAAAGACCTCTCGCACCCCGCAGGCGCTTGATTCTCACCCCGACATTTTCGTGTATCTGCCGCATAGCTCTCCCCATAAGCGTATCGCGCAGAACTGCAAAACTCCCGAAAACACCCAATAACTCCCTCTTGCCGAGAGAAGAGTAACACTTAAGAATCCAAAAAGCATCAATATTTATGGTAAATGATATATGCATTTAGCAACATTTTTGCGATTTCCAATCACTGCTCTATGAAACACGAAAAACGTGGCCCCTTGCATTGAAGAAAATATGCCACCTCTCTGGAGGAGATCAATGAACACCGTTTCCTATCGCCGTACAGTATCCGTTGTGCTCGCGTTTCTGATCGCAACGGGGACTGGCGGCCTTCACGCGCAGGGAATAACCGATTACAAGCCTGGCAAAGGCGGAAGCCCGGTTACCGGCCCTGCCAGCGATGGCGCCGTTAAAGATGCGGCCCCGACCTTGGAGCACGGTCCTGCACCACTCGGTACGGTGGCGGTTGCAGAGCCGCAGGAGTTCACGTCAAAGACACTCCTGCAATACAGCTGCCTACGCCGACTGGAGTCATCCGCCTCATGATCCAGCAGTCGAACTGCTTCAATGTGGTCGAACGTGGCGTGGCCATGCAGAACATTCTGCAAGAGCGTCAGCTTCAACAACAGGGACAACTCGCTTCTGGCGCACAGATGGGTCAGGGTCAGCTCGTGACTGCTGACTTCGTCTTGACCCTCGACGTGGTTTTTTCAGAGAGCAACGCCGGCGGATGTAATCATCATAGACAATCTTGTTAAACAGGGGGGATGAAAATGGAAGAACCTGAGGAATCTATCAGCCCAATGATCGGGATCGGTAGTGTTGGCTTTTTGATCGGAGGCCTCATCGGATTTTTGGCGCGCCCGTCTGCATTTTTAATAGGCCAATTGTCTTTTGGAACCGTCATTTCAAGAGGCACCAACCTCAAGGGAATGGATCAGATGCTGGTGCCACTCGCACAACAGTCGTTTAACACCATGCTAATCGGCGCGATAATTGGCACCGTAGCAGGAATGCTAATAGGTTACTTTGTCGGGAAAAAGAAGGCACGGTAATTCATATTTCCACGTGATTGTCATCGACTGCCAATACGGCCCTATTCGCCAGTCGACGCACCGTAGGTGTCGGCGTCAGGATATGTTCCGCCGGTCTGCACCGAGGACGATTTGGCGACCATGATGCCGGCGCCATTGGTGATTTTTAGCAGGTTGAAGGCGTTGTTGGCGGTGTAAAGATTTTAAAATTGGAGGTAATGATGCTTTCACAGTGGATAGTCGCAACGTACAAGACTTTGGTGGAAATTGCGCTTTGGGTATTTCTCGTGACTGGCGGGCTGATGGGCGCGGGAATTGGTTCGATGATGAACCACGGTTTCCTGGGCTTTATCGTTGGCGCCGCTGCTGCCTTCTTCGGAATGGCCGTGTTTCTTGGAGCGGCTCTGGTGCTCGGTGAGATCCTAAAAACGGTTCAGGACATCCAGTCCAAGCTTGAGCCTCCCAAGGTCTGACCCGTTGAGAGCGGTCGTGCGGACGACCACTGGCAAGTTGTTATCAGTTGAGGGTTACGGACCGGGAGCAAAATTATGTGGACAAGATTTTGGACAAGGCTACGGCAGATACAAAGCAACGTGTATCTGCCTACGGCACGAACAACCCTGCTGGTCGTGGCGCTGGGCGCGTTTGTCGCCACCGTCATCAGCCTCCTGGTTGCCGCCTATTTCCAACTGCAATCCTGGCACAGTGCACCGGCGGCGATTATGCCGCCTTCGTATGTACGTCAAAGCCCCAAGATCGCCCTCGGACTGGTAGCTGCGAGGCTCACCGGCCCAAACGACATCCGCTTCGTCAGTTATTCTGGATTGATCACCTCGCCGCTGGACAAGGATCAAGTGCTCGGACAATTCGAGGCCGACGCAGTAAACGGTCTGCCTGCCCCTCCCAACGATTTCTCGCTGCTGGGCGGAACCGATGTGGAATTTTTCACGCCGGTACGCGGGTCGACTGGTCCCACATTGCGCAATCCGCTGGCACACTACCCTCACCTCTTGGGCGACCCGCAGGCCACATTCCGGTACGGGCTTGCCGCCTCTGAGGCTCTGAACGATCTGGTGCGTAAGACGGTTGCGTCAGGGAAAACCCAGACGCGATCGTTCAGTGTCCGCGTGATCGCATTCGATAAACTGGGTAACAAGTCGGCGCCGCAGGATGTCAGCTTCACGCTCCAGTTCGGCCCGGAGCCGCCCAAGGTGGAAAAAGCAGCCGGTATCACACCCGCCATTCCCGCCGCGCAACCAGCCGAACCGCCAGTACAGCAAACACCGCTGACCATTCTGGCGCACGAAATTGCACTCATCTCCGACCCGAAACGCGGACCGACTTTCTTCAAAATCTTCCGCCAAGCGGTCGATGTTCCGCGTACCTGCGGCGTCAACCCAGACAACGCGGCATTTATCACCGATTATCGCAAGGCGTTTGAATTCGTGAAGCAGAGCCTAACGCAGGACAACGTCAGCACCGGATTCCTGCCTTCCGTCTGCGCAGCGTGGCGCGCTGGGGTTGCCGCCGAGGATCAGGCAGAGGCATCGGCAAACGAGGCTCGCATGCAGGCTTTGGCTGCGGCGGGGGAAGCCGAGGTCAGAGCAAATTTGAAGAATGCCGGCGCCCGCGTGGAGCGCAACTTTGCGTTGACGGTTGTGCTCGGTGCAATCGGCGTGCTGCTGCTCATTTCTTTGCCTCTGGCCCTACTGCTACTGGAGAACCATTCGAGCGCCCTACGCGCAATCGCCGAGAGGCTCGAAGCAGACCATGCGTTGGACCATCCTCGTGAGGAGATTTCAACATGAAGAGTTCTAATGTTCTCCGACCGAATCGCCTGCTAGCCTTGGCCGCTGCGTTTGCCTGCGCCGGCTGCGCCACGACGGTAAACGTTGCAGGCAGATTCCCTGCCCGCAACCAAGCAGCCGCTGATCTGCGGCGTGTCGCCATCGCCGGTTTTCGAGGGGGCGGCGGCAACGAGTTTGCGGCTGCGCTGGAAACGGAACTGGCTTCTGCACAGTTTGACGGCAAACCGTACTTCACCCTGCTCGGAGGCGGTGCGAGCAACGGCGTAGACGCGATATCGGCTCGCGAGTATGGGCGTAGCGTCGGGGCTGCAGGGGTCTATTTTGGACTGATTCGCGAACAAGCTAAGGGCGAGCCACAGCAGATGGAGAGAACTCAATGCGCGCGGTGGGATAACCTCGTATGCAAGCAGTGGTATAAAGTGCCGGTCACCTGCGAGCTACGAACCGTAACCGTCACGGTAACACCGAGACTCTTGAATGTTGCAACCGGCGAAATTGTCTATACGGCGAACAAGGCCGGTCAAGAGCAGACGACTTGGTGTCCCGGGGTGGCACGCAAGAGCGAAGGCACCATGATTGCTGAAATTCAAAGAGGGATCTTGCGTGACATCCGTATGGACGTTGCGCCCAATGTGCAGATCGTTCATGCCGAAGTGATGGATGACGCGAGCAACCTGAACGATACTATGTCTGCATCGTTCGAGGAGGCGGTCAAGCAGATGAAGGCAGGCGATGCGCAACAGGCTTGCACGGCTTGGTCCAAGATTCGCGGTGCTGACTCGTCGCACATGCCCACCATATTCAATCTGGGCGTCTGTGCAGAAACGGCCGGCCACTACAAGGAGGCGCTCGATCTCTATAACCAGGCCGGCGATCTACTGGCGCACTCCGGCGCTAGCGCCGAGGGTACCAAAGGTATCGGTGACTGGCTACGCACCGCCACTGCCAATGCGCAAGCTTTGGTCGACAGGCCGGAAGACAAAATCGCGACGGCAAAGATCCGGGTTCAGCGGCTGATCGCAGCTCAGGGGCAACTAACCACCATCGAGAAGGAACGGCAAGCTGAGGCGGCTCGCAAACTCCGGGAAGCGGCTGCAATTGAGCAGCGCCGAGAAGAGGAAGCTGATCGTGAACGCCGACAAGCCGCCGCAGCCATTCGGCACCAGAAGGAAATGGCTGCGGCGCATAAGCGGGATCTCATCGCGCATTATGGCAAATCCGCAGCCGATGCAATTTTGAAAAAAGAAGTCACTACTGGCATGGACAAGGACGCGGTGCTCGCCTCAATCGGAAAACCGCAGCACAAAGAAGCCGCCTCTGCGTCTGAAGAAATGTGGAGCTACCCTTCCGAAGAAGTTATCTTTACCAATGGGAAGGTCAGCTATGTAGAGAAAGGCAAATGACCCCGGGTGGCGCCACCAAAGAGCTACCGATCAGCTGCTAAGCTGTGCTGAGGTATTTTTGTACCGTGGTCCGCTTTTCATCAAAACCTTGGCGGTCACGAACGCGGACAAGCAGCCTGAGCTGGGCTGCGGGTGCAGAGGAGGAGGAGGATGTTGGCGGATACCCTGCATACGAAAGGCATCTCGTTGAAGCGGCGAGCATGACGAGGAGTTGTACGCCAAGCCCGTTTTCCGGATTAAGCAGCTTTTGACGTACACAACACGTTTCGTTAGCAGGCTGTTGAAATTCGATTCCGTGTAAACGAAGCATACGGGGTCGTCGTTATGGATAATGTGTTCATGACGATGTTGGAGCGATAAGGATGCGTGGATCGGATGGGATGCAAGAAAGCCTCTTCACGGTAGCGAAGCTCGACGACTTCGTGCCATCCGACCACCCGCTGCGCGCGATTCGCGTGCTGGTGAATGAAGCACTCAGTCGCCTCAACGGGCTGTTCAACTCGATCTACGCGGACACGGGGCGAGAGTCCATCGCTCCGGAGAAACTGGTGCGAGCGCTGCTGCTGCAAGTGTTCTACTCGGTGCGCTCGGAACGGCAACTGATGGAACAGATGAGCTATAACCTGCTGTTCCGCTGGTTCGTTGGCTTGGCCATCGACGATGACGTGTGGGACCACTCGGTGTTTTCCAAGAACCGTGACCGGCTGCTGGCCCACGAGGTGGTCGAATCGTTCTTTGCCGAGGTGATGGCGCTGGCCGACAAGAAGGGCCTGCTGTCCAAGGACCACTTCTCCGTCGATGGCACCCTGATCCAAGCCTGGGCGGGCCAGAAGAGCTTCCGCCCCAAGGACGGCTCGGATGACCAGACGCCGTCGAGTGGCGGGCGCAACGCCCTGGCGGACTGGAAAGGCCGGCCGCGCAGCAACGACACCCACGCCAGCACGACGGACCCTGATTCGCGGCTCTACCGCAAGAGCCACAACACGGCCTCGATCCTCTGTTACCAGGGCCATGTCCTGATGGAGAACCGCACCGGCCTGGTGGTCGGCGCCGTCGTTTCGCATGCCGATGGCACCGGTGAACGGTTGGCGGCTCTGGCTATGCTCGACATCGTTCCTGGCAGTCACCCCAAGACGGTCGCCGCCGACAAGGCTTACGATACCGCCGACTTCGTCGCCGCCTGCCGTCAGCGCAACGTGACGCCTCACGTCGCCCAGAACGATGGCCGGCGTGGTGGCAGCGCGATCGACGGACGCACGACGCGACATGGCGGCTACCGGGTGAGTCAGACGATCCGCAAACGCATCGAGGAGCACTTCGGTTGGGGCAAGACGGTGGGGCGGATTCGACAGACGGTCTTCCGAGGAATCAAACGTGTCGAGCAGCACTTCAAACTGACCATGACCGCCAGCAACATTGTGCGCATGGCCCGAATACTGTTTGCGGTACCGCAAGGAGCGTTGCAATGAGGCGTAAAGACCGCCTCGGTGCATGGCGCCACATCGAAGCAGCACCCGAAATGTGACGACTTCAGAATCGCTTTGCATTTGCTCGGCTCATCATAGCGGTCCCGTTTCGTTTGGATCGGCAAATTTCAACAGCCTGTTAGGGCTTTTCACTAAAGGAGAAACATCAAGCATGTCGGGCACTGACAAAAAATCGACGGAAAAGAAGTCGGGAGGTGATAATCGGTGGTGGGAGTTTTACTTTGTCCGCTACTTCGTAGGAACGGTTGTTGGCGGCGCGATCATCCTGTATCTGAACACCTCAGAAACATCGAGCCTTCACAATCTGATCATTCCCGGCGTTACCGACGCCTCGAAGCTCGACGCTCAACTCCTGTCACTTCTCACTGCGATGGGTTTAGCATATTGCTACATTTCCAGTGCTCCAGTCCTCGTGCTTCACGCAACGCGTGGAGCGTTTTTAGGTCAGGACATGAAGGCGTATCGATGGTTCTTTTACGGAGCATTTGTTCTCATTGGAGTTATGGCAGCTGGCTTTTATTATCTTTATTCAAAACCCAATATGCCAATGCTTCTGGCGACAGTGCTCTTTTGCGTCATCATATGCCTTCAACTAGTCCCGCTCGGTTTTTCACTCCAAAACAACGGGGAGCGTGCTCACATCTATTACAGCCATCTCACTAAGGCGCGAAGCCGGGACGTGGAAGATGTACGACAGTACATTGAATCGTACAAACACCTTCGCGAACACGGAAACGCTTTCTTTATTCTCCTGTTTGAGTTGGCTTTGGGTGTTATCTTGGCGTCAGTCCCTGAACCGTATATTGCTTTCAACGTGTTGGTTTTCTGGATCATCCCTGCTGCATTAGTCTGGCTAATTGGAACGGTTCTGGAATCAAGGTTTGCGAATGAGCCTCCCCAGCCCTAACGAATAAGGTTAGATCGTGCAACACTGCCATCAACACGGATGCCCGGCGATGAAGCCGCCGGGTGCCGGTTATGTTCGACGTTGGACCTAACTTCAGCCATCCGTTGGGCACAAGTTGTCGATCTCATGTTTCTTCGCTGTGAATGCCATTTGTAGGTAACGACTACTGCACGCGGCGTCCCGCGGCGCCGCTCTTCTGCTCGACGGCGAACACCGCCGCTTCGACGCGCGAGCTCAGGTTGAGCTTGGACAGGATATGGCGCACGTGCAGCTTGACGGTGTCGTGGCTGATGTCCAGCGCCCGGCCGATGGCCTTGTTGGTGAGTCCCCGCGACAGGTAGTCGAGAATCTCGCTCTCGCGCGCGGTGAGCAGCTTCAGGGCCGATTCCCTGGCGGCGCCAGGCCCGCCGCCTTGCAGCAGATGCACCAGCTTCAGGGTCATCGCCGGCGCCACGACGGTCTCGCCGCGCACCGCGCGCTGTATGGCATCGACCACGTCGTCGGGTTCCATGTCCTTCAACAGATAGCCCTGGGCGCCGCTGCGCAGCGCGCTGGCGAGATCCTCCTCGGCGTCGCTGACGGTGAGGATCAAGACCGGGCCGCGCCATTCCTGCTCGCGGATGCTGCGCAGCAGCGATATCCCGCCCAGGGGCGGCATGTTGAGGTCGATGATCACCACGTCCGGCGCTTCCTCGTGCAGCAGGCGCAGCGCCTCTTCGGCGCTCCCGGTCATCCCGGCGACGCTGATCTCGCCGCGCTGCTCCAGCAGCTCGGCCAGGCCCTTCCTGAACAGCGTATGGTCGTCGACCAGCAGCACCCGCAGGCGCGCGTCCGGCGTCTGCTCGCTCACGGCGCCTCCCCAATCGCCGGCGCCGGAAAGGACAGGCGCATGCGCACGCCGCCCGCGGGCAGATTGGCGACGTCGATGCGGCCGCCCAGCCGCTGCGCCCGCTCGCGCATGATGGCCAGGCCGAAGTGATCGCGCAGGCGCGGGTGCTCGTCGAAGCTGCCGATCGGATTGGCCACCACGAAGAAGCCCTGCCCGCCCTTGCCGTTGTCCTCGACCGTCACCTGGTAGTGATCAGCGATCTGCTCCAGCAGCAGGCCCGCCCGGCTGGCGCCGGAGTGGCGCACGACGTTGGCCAGCGCCTCCTGGATGATGTAGAAAACCTGGGCCTCCTGGTCGACGCTGAGGTTGAGATCCATGATCCGGTTGTCGTAGTCGAGCGCGATGCCCGTCCGCTCCTGAAAGGCCGAGGACATTTCCGCCAGCGCGTGGAGCAGGCCTAACGGATCCATCCGGTTGCGGTACTGGGTGATCAGCTGGCGCAGGCCGGTATAGGCGTCGTCGAGCGCCTGGCTCACGTCGCCGGCGTACTTGTCGGCGCGCTCGGGCTGCCCGTCGGCGAGCGCATCCTGGAGCAGGGCCATGCGCATCTTCATGTAGGCGAGGGACTGGGCCAGCGAATCGTGCACCTCGTTGGCCATCATCTGGCGCTCGTTCATCAGGGTGATGCGCAGGTTCTCGCGCGTCAGGCGGACGTTCTCGAGCGCCATGCCCAGATGCTCGCCGATCGAGCGGAACAGCAGCGCCACTTCCTCGGGCAGTTCGAAGCGCTCGGACAGGAACAGGTTGTAGGCCCCCAGCAGCTTGCCGCGGTAGCGCAGCGGCACCACCACCATCGCCTGGCACTTGCTGTCGAAGAAGGGCAGCCCGGTGATCTTGGCGCAGTCGTGCATGTCGATCGAGAAGCTGGTGCGGTTCTCGCGCATCGCCTGGCCGCAGGCGCCGCAGTCGAGCGGCATCAGGTGCTCGCGCGCGGCGAAGTCGGCGGGCAGGCCGAGCGATCCGACCAGGCGCAGGTGGGCGCCGTCGCTGGTGAGCAGGCGCACGGCGCCGCCCTGGGCACCGGCCAGACGGATCATGGTGCTGAGAAAGCGGCCGAGCAGCGCCTCGATGTCGCTATCGCCGGCCAGGCTGGCGGTGACCTCGGAGAGGATGTGCAGGGCCTGCAGCTTGTAGCCGCCGCCCGCATCCTGCTCGCCCCGGCCGGTGTGCGCCATGGGCACACGCTGGGCGCTGTCGGCAGCGCTCATGGCCCTATCTCCTTGATGGTTATAATGTGCTGCCGCGCCCCATGCGGTTGCGGGGCGCGCGAAACTATTCTATGCCGGAACTTCCCAGACGCCGGAAAAAATTTTCTCCGCCCAGAGGAGGCCCGCGATGGTCTTGCCGTCGGTGATCTCGCCGTCGCGCACGGCGAGCAGGGCGTCGGCCAGACTGAGTTCGACGACCTCGATGAATTCCTCGCAATCGCGTTCGTGGCCGACGAAGCTCAGGCCGTGGGCCAGGAACAGTTCGATCCTCTCGTTGGCGTAGCCGATGCAGGGATGCATGACGCCCAGGTGGCGCCAGCTTCTCGCCTTGTAGCCGGTCTCCTCGCGCAGCTCGCGCCTGGCGGTGTCGAGACTGGGCTCGCCGCTGTCGATCTTGCCGGCGGGCAGTTCGAGGAAAACCTGGTGCAGCGGATAGCGGTACTGACGCTCGAACAGCAGCTTGCCGTTGTCCAGCACCGCGATCATCGCCACCGCGCCGGGATGCGCGATGTGCTCGCGCAGCGCTTCGCCGCCGTCGGGCAGGCGGACGCGGTCGCGCAAGACGGTGAGCAGGCGGCCGGAGAACACCTCCTCGCTGGAAATCCGGGTCTCTACGAGATGTTCGTCGTCGCTCACGGGTCGTGGAGCAGCCCGAGCGCCCTACAGCGAATGGAGCAGCGTGAAGCTGCACAGGCTCATGATCGCCTGCGGGAAGATGCCGAACAGCGCCACCGCCAAGCCGTTGGCCGAGAGCACGAGACGCATGTCGAAGCTGGCGACGATCGGCGCATTGTCGGTCGGCTGGTCGAAGTACATCAGCTTGACCACCCGCAGGTAGTAGAAGGCGCCGATCAGCGAGAAGAACACCGCGACCACGGCGAGCCAGACGTGGCCGGTATCGACCACCGCCAGCAGCACCGAGAACTTGGCGAAGAAGCCGATGAAGAACGGCACGCCGGCCATCGAGAACATCAGCATGCCCATCATCGCCGCGAACCAGGGACTGCGCTGGTTGAGGCCCTTGAAGTCGTCGAGGTTCTCGGCCTCGAAGCCGGGACGCGACAGCAGCAGGATCATGCCGAAGGTGCCCAGGCTCATCATCACGTAGGACACCGTGTAGTACATCGCCGAGCTGTAGGCGTTCAGGGCGAAGTGCCGGTCGCCGGCGGCGACGCCGCTGATCAGGCCGAGCAGCATGTAGCCCATGTGCGAGATGGTGGAGTAGGCCAGCATGCGCTTCAGGTTGGTCTGGGCGATCGCGGCGAGGTTACCCAGCGCGATCGACAGCACCGCCAGGATCATCAGCATCGCCTGCCACTGGTCGGCCAGTTCGAACATGCCATACACCAGGATGCGCATCGCCATGGCGAAGGCGGCCAGCTTCGGCGCCGTGCCGATGAACAGCGTCATCGCGGTCGGCGCCCCCTGATAGACGTCTGGGATCCACATGTGGAAGGGCACGACGCCGAGCTTGAAGGCCAGGCCCGAGACCAGGAACACCAGGCCGAACACCAGCACGGTCTTGTTGGCGACACCGTGATAGATGGCTTGCGCGACGCCGCCGATCTCCAGCGTACCGGTGGCGCCGTACACCATAGACATGCCATAGAGCAGCAGGCCGGAAGCCATCGCACCGAGCACGAAGTACTTCATCGCCGCCTCGGTGGCGCGCGCCGAGTCGCGGTCCAGCGCCACCAGCGCGTAGAGCGACAGCGAGAGCAGTTCCAGGCCGAGGTAGATGGAGAGGAAGTGGGCGGCCGAGATCATCACCATCATGCCCAGGGTGGCGAACAGCACCAGCAGGTAGAACTCGCCCTTGTCCAGACCGCGCGCTATGAGGTAGTCGCGGCTGTAGATCAGCATCACCGACACCGAGAAATACACCAGCAGCTTGAGGAAGTCGGCGAGCAGGTCGGAGACGAACATGTTGCTGAAGGTCAGCACCACCTGGCCGTCGGCGGTCAGGACGGTGATGGCGGCGCAGCCGATCAGGGTCGTCTGGGCGAGCAGCGCGACGACCCAGCGCTGCGAGCGGGGCAGCAGCAGGTCGGCGACCAGGATGACGCAGGTCATGGCGAGCAGAAAGATTTCCGCCGCGGCCGGGGTGAAGTCAGGCATGAGGAAGTTCATGTTCGGTTTTCCATCCAGGCGCTACAGCTTGCCCGCCGCCACGTGCCTGAGCAGGTGGTCGACCGAAGCGTGCATGACATCGGTGAAGGGGAAGGGGTAGAGCCCCATGCCCAGAACGCATAGCGCCAGCAGCGCGAGGATCAGGAATTCTCGGCTACCGATGTCGGTCAACTGGGCGACGCGGTCGTTGCCGACGGCGCCGAAGACGACGCGTTTGATCATCCACAGCGTGTAGGCGGCGCCGAGTATCAGGGTGACGGCGGCGGCGAAGCCGGTCCAGAAATTGAACTTCACCGCGCCCAGCACCACCATGAACTCGCCGACGAAACCCGAGGTGGCCGGCAAGCCGGCGTTGGCCATGGCGAAGAGCAGGAAGAAGGCGGCGAACTTCGGCATGGTGTTGACCACGCCGCCGTAGTCGGCGATCTGGCGGCTGTGCATGCGGTCGTACAGGACGCCGACGCACAGGAACATGGCGCCGGCGACGAAGCCGTGGGAGATCATCTGGGTCAGCGCCCCCTCCATGCCGATCTGGTTGAAGATGAAGAAGCCCAGGGTGACGAAGCCCATGTGCGAGATCGACGAATAGGCGATCAGCTTCTTCATGTCGGTCTGCACCAGGGCGACGAAGCCGATGTAGATCACCGCGATCAGGGACAGCGCGATCATCAGGCCCGACAGTTCGTGGCTGGCGTCGGGTGCGATCGGCAGCGAGAACCTGAGGAAGCCGTAAGCCCCGAGCTTCAGCATGATCGAGGCCAGCACCACCGAGCCGCCGGTCGGCGCCTCGACGTGGGCGTCGGGCAGCCAGGTATGCACCGGCCACATCGGCACCTTGACAGCGAAGGCCACCAGGAAGGCCAGGAACAGCAGGATCTGGGCGTGCAGCGTGAGCGGCAGCGACTGCCATTCGATGATGTTGAAGCTGCCGCCCGACTGCAGGAACAGGTAGAGCAGTGCGACCAGCATCAGCAGCGAACCGGCCAGCGTGTAGAGGAAGAACTTGAAGGCGGCGTAGACGCGGTTCGGTCCGCCCCAGACGCCGATGATGATGTACATCGGGATCAGCGAGACCTCGAAGAAGACGTAGAACAGCACGGCGTCGGTGGCGGCGAAGATGCCGTTCATCACCCCGGACATGATCAGGAAGGCGGCCAGGTACTGCGCCACCCGCTTCTCGATCACTCTCCAGCCGGCCAGGATCACCAGGACGGTGATGAAGCTGTTTAGCAGGATGAACAGCACCGAGATGCCGTCCACGCCGAGCAGATACTCGATGTTGTAGCTCGGGATCCACGGCGCGCGCTCGACGAACTGCATCGCGCTGGAGCTGGCGTCGAAACCGGTATAGAGCGGCACGGTGACCAGGAAGCCGGCCAAGGCCACGACCAGCGCCAGGACGCGCGCCGGACCCGGGTTCTGGTCGGAACCGACGGCGAGCACCAGCAGGGCGCCCAGTATGGGCAGCCAGATCGAAAGACTGAGGAGGTGGGCAGCGATCATTTCAAGTTGTTCCTGTCGGCGTTCTCTTCAGACCCGATTGATCCAAAGCGTCAGCAGCACGAAGACGCCGATAATCATCGAAAATGCGTAGCGGTAGATCTGGCCGCTCTGGTACAGGCGCACCACCGCCGACACCCAGCCCACCGTCTTGGCCGAGCCATTGACCAGGCCGTCGATCACCATCTGGTCGCCGCCTCTCCACAGGCCGCGACCGAGCAGGCGCGCGCCGCCGGCGAAGAACCAGTCGTTGAACTTGTCGAGGTAATACTTGTTGTCGAGCAGCGTGTAGATCGGCCGGAAGTTTCTCTGGATCGCCGCGGGAATGTCGGGACGCTTCAGGTAGAAGAACCAGGACAGCACCACGCCCGACATCGCCAGCAGGAAGGGCAACTGGGTCAGGCCGTGCATGGCCATGACGAAGGAGGTGTGGAACTCTTCCTTCATCGACGTCAGGGCGTCGTGCGCCGGCGCGATGAAAATCGAAGTGCCGAAGTAGTCGCCGAAGAGCAGCGGGCGGATGGTCAGGTAGCCGATCACCAGCGACGGTATCGCCAGCAGCACCAGCGGGCCGGTCACCACCCAGGGCGACTCGTGCGGCTTGCCGCCGTGGTGCGCGTCGTGAGCGTCGTGGCCGTGTTCCTGCGGCACCAGGTGATAGCGTTCCTCGCCGTGGAACACCAGGAAGTACAGGCGGAAGGAATAGAAGGCGGTGACGAAGACGCTGGCGACCGCAGCGAACTGGGCGAAGCCGGCGCCGGGCAGATGCGACAGACCGACCGCCTCGATGATCGAGTCCTTCGAATAGAAGCCGGAGAAGAAGGGGAAGCCGATCAGCGCGAGCGAGCCGATCAGGGAAGTGATCCAGGTCACCGGCATGTACTTCCTGAGACCGCCCATGTAGCGGATGTCCTGGTTGTGGTGGCAGCCGATGATCACCGAGCCCGCGCCCAGGAACAGCAGCGCCTTGAAGAAGGCGTGGGTCATCAGGTGGAAGATCGCCACCGGATAGGCGGAAGCGCCCAGGGCCATGGTCATGTAGCCGAGTTGCGACAAGGTCGAGTAGGCGATCACGCGCTTGATGTCGTTCTGGACCACGGCGAGGAAGCCCATGAACAGCGCGGTGATGGAGCCGATCACCAGGACGAAGGAGAGCGCCGCCGGGGACAGCTCGAACAGCGGCGACATCCGCGAGACCATGAAGATGCCGGCGGTGACCATGGTCGCCGCGTGGATCAGCGCCGAGATCGGCGTCGGGCCTTCCATCGAGTCGGGCAGCCAGACGTGCAGCGGGAACTGCGCCGACTTGCCCATGGCGCCGATGAACAGACAAATGCAGATCACCGAGATCAGCAGCCAGGAGTGACCGGCGAACAGCTCGATCGGGGTGGCTGCGAGGTGTTGCGCCTGGGCGAACACCTGGGCGTAGTCGAGCGTGCCGCAGTTCGCCGCGATCAGGCCGATGCCGAGCAGGAAGCCGAAGTCGCCGACGCGGTTGACCAGGAAGGCCTTGAGGTTGGCGTAGATCGCCGTGGGGCGCGTGTACCAGAAGCCGATCAGGAGATAGGAGACCAGACCCACCGCCTCCCAGCCGAAGAACAGCTGGACGAAGTTGTTGGCCATCACCAGCATCAGCATCGAGAAGGTGAACAGCGAAATGTAGCTGAAGAAGCGCTGGTAGCCGGGATCGTCGGCCATGTAGCCGACGGTGTAGATGTGCACCATCAGCGAGACGAAGGTCACCACCAGCATCATCAGCGTGGTCAGCGGGTCGATCAGGAAGCCGACCTGGAGTTTCAAGCCGCCGCTCTCCAGCCAGGTATAGAGGACGCCGTTGTAACTGTGCCCCGCCTGGACGTCGCGGAAGATCAGCAGCGAAGCGACGAAGGACACCGCGACGCCGAGGATGGTCACCCAGTGGGCGCCCGCCCGGCCGACGGCCTTGCCGAACAGGCCGGCGATCAGGCTGCCGGCGAGCGGCGCCAGCGGCACCAAGAGGTAGAGCGTGTGCATATTCATGCGGCACTCGCCGGGCCGTCCCAAGAGGGCAGCCGGTCCATTAAATGGAGCGGGCAAAGCCCGCGAACCAAGGTCACACCCCTTCTTCGGGGCGAGACCGGGAATTCGGCGAGCACTGCTCGCCGCCTGTCGAGCGACGGAGCGAAGCGGAGGCTCCGGGGGATGGGGGGAAAGGGGGCCATCATTCTGCCTATCCCTTGAGGCTGTCGAGATCGTCGACGTGGATCGTGGCGAGGTTGCGGAACAGCACCACCAGAATCGCCAGGCCGATCGCCGACTCCGCCGCCGCCACGGTCAGGATGAAGAAGACGAAGAGCTGGCCGTTGGCGTCGCCGAAGTAGTGCGAGAAGGCGATGAAATTGGTATTCACCGCCAGGAGCATCAGCTCGATCGCCATCAGCAGCACGATCAGGTTCTTGCGGTTCAGGAAAATGCCGACGATGCCGATGGAAAACAGGATCGCGGCGAGGATGAGGTAATGCGGGAGCGACAGCATGTCCGCTACTCCTTCTCTGTGGGCATCGCTACGATGCGCAGGCGGTCGTTGCGTTTGACCGCGATCTGTTCGCGCACGTCCTGTCCCTTGGATTCCTTGCGTGGCCGCTTGGTCAGCACCACCGCGGCGATGATCGCCACCAGCAGGATCACCGAGGCCAGCTCCAGCGGATAGGCGTAATCGGAAAACAGCAGCCGACCGAGTTCCTTGGTGTTGTCGTAGCCGGCGGCGGGCGCGCCCGGCTCGGGCAGCGTCTCCAGGCCGAAGTAGCGGCCGGCGAGCACCAGGGCCATCTCCAGGGTCATCAGGATGCCGATGCCGGCGCCCAGCGGCAGGTAGCTCCAGAAGCCGCGGCGCAGGCGCTCGATGTTGATGTCGAGCATCATCACCACGAACAGGAACAGCACCATCACCGCGCCGACATAGACCATCACCAGCACGATGGCGAGGAACTCGGCCTGCAGCAGTATCCAGATGCCGCCCGCGGAGAAGAAGGCCAGCACCAGGAACAGCGCGGCGTGCACCGGATTCCTGGCGGTGATCACGCGCAGGCTGGCAAGCACCAGGACGGTGGCCAGAAAGTAGAAGATTGCGCTCTTGAAATCCATCTCGCTCTACCTGTAGGGGGCGTCCTGCTCGCGGTCCTTGGCGATCTGGGCCTCGTTCTTGTCGCCGACCGCAAGCAGCATCTGCTTGGTGTAGTAGAGGTCACCGCGGCTCTCGCCGTGATACTCGAAGATCCGCGTCATGACGATCGCGTCGACCGGGCAGGCCTCCTCGCAGAAGCCGCAGTAGATGCACTTGATCAGGTCGATGTCGTAGCGCGTGGTGCGCCTGCTGCCGTCGTCGCGTTCGGCCGACTCGATGGTGATCGCCATCGCCGGGCAGACCGCCTCGCACAGCTTGCAGGCGATGCAGCGCTCCTCGCCGTTCGGGTAGCGGCGCAGCGCGTGCAGGCCGCGGAAGCGATTGCTCTGCGGCGTTTTCTCCTCGGGGAACTGGACGGTGATCTTGCGCGCGAACATGTGCCGCCCGGTCACCGCCAGGCCCTGGAACAGTTCCACGAGGAGCAGGCTCTTCAGAAATTTTCTTATCGCGGCCATGGCATCATTTCCAGATGGAGAGCGGCGACATCATCCAGACACCGACCAGCAGCAGCCAGAACATGCACAGCGGCACGAAGACCTTCCAGCCCAGGCGCATGATCTGGTCGTAGCGGTAGCGGGGGAAGGTGGCGCGGAACCACAGGAACAGGAACAGGATGAAGCAGGTCTTGGCCGCCAGCCAGAGGAAGCTGTCGGGCAGGAAGCCCACCGGCGAGAGCCAGCCGCCGAGGAAGAAGATCGAGGTCATGACCGAGACCAGGATCATGTTCGCGTATTCGCCGAGGAAGAACATCGCGAAGGCCATGCCCGAGTATTCGACCATGTGGCCGGCGACGATCTCGGACTCGCCCTCGACCACGTCGAAGGGCGCGCGGTTGGTCTCGGCGATGCCGGAGACCAGGTAGATGACGAACATCGGCAACAGCGGCAGCCAGTTCCAGGAGAGGATGCCCAGCCCCATGTCGGCGAACATGCCCCGGGCCTGGCCGTGCACGATCTCGGTGATGTTGAGACTGGAGGAGACCATCAGCACGCAGACCAGGGCGAAGCCCATGGCGATTTCGTAGGAGACCATCTGCGCCGCCGAACGCATCGCGCCGTAGAAGGCGTATTTCGAGTTGGAGGCCCAGCCGGAAATGATCACGCCGTAGATGCCGACCGAGGTCATCGCCAGCAGGTAGAGCACGCCGGCGTTGATGTTGGCCAGGACGTAACCCTCGGAGAAGGGCACCACCGCCCAGGCCGCCAGCGCGGTGGCGAAAGCCATCGCCGGGCCGATGAAGTACAGCCCCTTGGATGCCTTGGTCGGGACGATGATTTCCTTGAACACCAGCTTCATGCCGTCGGCGATCGGCTGCAGCAGTCCCCAGGGACCGACGCGGTTGGGGCCGATGCGCACCTGCATCCAGCCGATCACCTTGCGTTCCCAGAAGGTGAGGTAGGCGACGCAGATCAGCAGCGGCAGGATGATCCCGATGATCTTCAGCAGGGTCCACACCAGGGGCCACGCTTCGCCGAACACGGGCTGGAGATACTGCACGAATGCACCCATCACAGCGCCTCCACGGTGATCGCGCCCTGTAGGCCGGACAGACCCGCCACGCTCGGATGCGCGGCGGCTATGCGCACCACGCCGTCGGGCAGGCGTTCGTCCAGCGCCGCCTGCAACACCGCGCTGCCGGATCCCTGCCCCACCCTGACCTGCTGGCCGGGGGCGACGCCGAGCTTGCTCAGCACGGCGGCGTTCATCCGCGCGGTGGGCTGGACGGCGTCGCGCGAGCGCTGCAGGCTGGGGGCGCGGCGCACCAGGGCGTCGGCAAAGTAGATCGGCACGTCGGCGACCCGCTCCAGAGTGCCGGCGGTCGTTGAAAGATCCGCGGCGACGCCACCGACGCCGTTGTCCAGTCTGTCGGTGACGAACTCAGGCTTGGCGTCGCCCAGCACCTCGGCGCGCACCGCCTCGCTGCTGTCCTGCTCGAAGCCGGGCAGCTGCAACAGGTTGCCCAGGACGCGCAGCACCTTCCAGGCGGGGCGGGTCTCGCCCAGCGGCTGGGCCACGGCGTTGAAGCTCTGCACCCGGCCCTCGGTATTGACGAAGCTGCCGGAGGTCTCGGTGAAGGGCGAGACCGGCAGCAGCACGTCGGCGTAATCGAGGGCGCCGGACAGCTTGAACGGCGACAGCACCACCACCGTCGCGGCCTGCTTCAAGGCCGTAGTCGCCTGCCGCGGATCGGCGCAGTCGAGCTCGAGCTCGGCGTTCAGGATCAGATAGCCCTGGCGCGGTGCGGCGAGCATGGCCGCGGCGTTCAGGCCTTCCGGGCCGGGCAGCGCATTGGCGATATAGCCGCCGACGCTGTTGGCGGCTTCGCCCGGGAAGCCGAAGCGCGCGCCGGTGAGACTCGCGAGCTGCCGGGCCAGCGCCTGCAACGTCGCCGCCCGCGCGTGCTGCTGCGCGAGGTTGCCGAGGAAGATCGCGGCATTGGCTCCAGAGAGCAGGCTCTCGGCGATCGCTCTCGCCGCAGGCGTCACCGTCAGCGCTGCGATCGCGGCATCGACGGCAACACCCTTGAGTTCCGCCGCGCACTTCACCACCTGGGCCAGCAGTTGGGGCAGCTGCGAGGGCGGAACAATCGCCTTGGCGTGGGTCTTGATCAGTTGGTCGTCGTCGCAGCAATGAATCAGCGACACCTGGGCGCCGCGCTTGGCGGCCTGGCGCAGGCGCTGGGCGATCAGCGGCTGGTCCTTGCGCAGGAAACTGCCGACCACCAGCACGCGGTCCAGATCGTTGATCTCGGAAATCTTCATGCCCAGCCAGGGCGCGCGTGGGGGGCTCGCCGAGCGCTCGCCGTCCTGCGAGAAATCGCTCTGGCGCAGGCGGAAGTCCACGTTTCCCGATCCCAAGCCGCGCATCAGCTTCTGCGAAAGATGCAGTTCTTCCAGCGTGGCGTGGGGCGAGAGCAGCGCGCCCAGCGCCGCCCCGCCGTGGTTCTTGGCGATGTCCTTGAAGGCGTGGGCGACGTAGTCGAGCGCCTGCTGCCAGCCCACCTCGTGCCACTGCCCGCCGTACTTCAGCATCGGCCGGGTCAGGCGCTCGGGCGAATTGAGCCCTTCATAGGAGAAGCGGTCCTTGTCGGAGAGCCAGCACTCGTTGATCTCTTCGTTCTCCAGCGGCAGCACGCGCATCACCTTGTCGTGCTTGGTCTGGACGATCAGATTGGCGCCCAGGCCGTCGTGCGGGCTGACCGACTTCCGGCGCGAAAGCTCCCAGGTGCGCGCCGAGAAGCGGAAGGGCTTGGAAGTCAAGGCACCTACCGGGCACAGGTCGATGATGTTGCCGGAGAGTTCGGAGTCGACCGTCTGGCCGATGAAGGACATGATCTCGGCGTGCTCGCCGCGAAATGCCTGGCCCAGCTCCATCAGGCCGGCGATCTCCTGGGTGAAGCGGACGCAGCGCGTGCAGTTGATGCAACGCGTCATGTCTGTGGCCACCAGCGGGCCCAGGTTCTTGTTCATGACCACGCGCTTCTCTTCCCGATAGCGGGAAGCGCTGGCGCCGTAGCCGACGGCGAGATCCTGAAGCTGGCACTCGCCGCCCTGATCGCAGATCGGGCAGTCGAGCGGGTGGTTGATCAGCAGGAACTCCATCACGCCCTTCTGGGCGCCCACCGCCTGCTCGGAGTGGGTCTGCACCTTCATGCCGTTGGTCACGGGCGTGGCGCAGGCCGGCATCGGTTTCGGCGCCTTCTCCACCTGCACCAGACACATCCGGCAGTTGGCGGCGATCGACAGCTTCTTGTGGTAGCAGAAGTGCGGAATGTAGGTGCCGAGCTGGTGCGCCGCCTCGATGATGGTGCTGCCTTCGGCGACCTGCAGGGCCTTGCCGTCGATTTCGATGTCTAACATTGAGACGGCCTCACATAGATCTTGCTGCCTTCCTTCTGCACCTCGGGCGGCACCAGGCACTTCTTGTGGTCGATGTGGTACTCGAACTCGCTCCTGAAGTGCTTGATGAAGCTCCGCACCGGCAGCGAGGCGGCGTCGCCCAGGGCGCAGATGGTGCGGCCCATGATGTTGTCGGTGACGCCGTACAGCAGATCCAGATCCTCGGCGCGCCCCAGTCCGTGCTCGATCCGATGCACGACGCGGTAGAGCCAGCCGGTGCCCTCGCGGCAGGGCGTGCACTGGCCGCAGGATTCCTCGAAGTAGAAGTAGGACAGGCGCTCCAGCGCGCGCACCATGCAGACGCTCTCGTCCATGACGATCACCGCGCCGGAGCCCAGCATCGAGCC
>DATKVJ010000018.1:0-16386 GCA_035530135.1 Rhodocyclaceae bacterium
AAGCGGCGATCAGGCCGGCGCCGCGCTGGACAAACGCGAGCGGCGCCGGCTGGACCAGGAGAGAGGCCTGCTGCCCTTCGCCGTCAAGCTGCCGCAGACGCTGATCGTTCGGTTGAACGAGCGCGCCGCCGCACAGCACAAAGCGCTTCAGGAGCTGGTGGCGGAGCTGCTGGAAAAGGGCTTGTCGTCGTCCGAGGGGACCGCGTAGGTAGTCGCCAGCGCCGCCATCAGGGACGACACCGCCGCCGGCGCCAGCGCGTCGATGCCGGCGGCGGTGCGCCGGCCGCCGCCGCCGAAGGGACGGCAGAAAGCGTCGGCGCTGACGGCGCTGGCCGCGGGCACGCGCAGGCTCAGCGCCCAGTCGCCGGCCGTCGTCGGCACCAGCACCGCCTGGACCTGGGCGGCCCGCTGCGCCGCGAGGTGGTTGGCAAAGGCGCCCATCACCCGCCGGCTCCACGGCGCCTGGGGCAGGCGGTACAGCGCCCAGCCGGCGCAAGCGGCCTCCGGGACGAGCGCCAGGGCCATCTCCATGTCCGCCGTCCGCGCCGCCGTCAGGCGCGCCGCGTGGGGCTCGGCCGCGATGAAGCGCAGCGGATCGCGGTAGGCGGAGAGCGCGCGATAGAGCCGCTCGGGCGGGTAGATCAGGTCGGCCGGGGTCTCGCCGTAGGCGTTGTAGTTCAGGCCCTCGCCCAGCTCGCGCAGCAGCAGCCGCTCCTGGGCCGCCAGGCCGAACGCGTCGGCGAGCCGCCCGGCCAGCCCGGGCAGGCCGTCGCCGTAGGCGCCGACCACCGCCCAGGGGCGCTGCCTGCCGCCCAGATGGGCATCGACCAGGGCGCAGGTGCACAGCTCTGGCGACAGATCGATGTGCGCCTCGAACAGCGGGTGATCGGGAATCTCCCCGGCGTAGTGGTGATCGAAGTAAGTCACCCGCACGCCCCCGTCGAGCAAGCGCTGCAGCGCCTCGCGGTTCTTGGCCAGCGCGATGTCCAGCGCGGTGACGCGGTCTCCCGGGCGGGCGCCGGCTACCCGCCGCAGCAGGGCGTTGTCGCGCTTGACGCCGGTGATCAGTTCGGCCTCGCACGGATCCTCCAGGCGCAACTGCTGCAGCGCGCAGATGCCGTCGGCGTCGCCGTTGAAGACGTCGAAGCGCTTCATGCCTGCGCCCGGCTCGACATCCCGGCCAGCGCCGCCAGGATGCGCCCGACGCTGGCCGCCGTCGGCTCGCGGCCGGTGTCCGCGCGCAGCGCCGGTTCGTCCTCGGCCAGCGGTTCGCTATTGCCGAGCTGGCGCGCCAGCACCGCCAGGTCCGCTTCCGAGGCGTCTTGCCCCGCCAATGAACGCCGCGCCACCCGCTCGCGCAGCAGCGCGGGGTCGGCGCCGCAGGCGACGATCAGCCAGGGCAGATGCGCCTCGGCGGCGAGCGCGCGGAACGGCTCGCGCTGCCAGCGGCGCAGGCAGGCGGCATCGACCACCACCGGCCAGCCGGCGGCGAGCACCCGGCGCGCCAGCCGATCGAGCTCGGCGTAGGTCGCGCGCGTCGCCTCCTCCCGGTACAGGCCGCGGTCCAGGCCGGAACCGCTCTTCATGTCGGGCGCGAACCCCTCCAGACGCTTCCTCTCGACGTCGGAGCGCAGCCGCACCATGCCGCCCGCCTCCAGCAGCGCCTGGGAGACCACTGTCTTGCCCGATCCCGACGGCCCGTGCATCAGCACCAGCGCCGGGGACCGCTGCCGGGTCAGGCGCTGCGCCAGCGCGATGTGGGCGTCGAGGTCGGCTTGCGCGGCGCGGCGAACGTCCTCGCCGGCGCCCGCCTGGCAGGCGCGGATGGCGGCGATCTTGGCCCGCACCATGGCGCGATAGACCAGGTAAGCGTCGAACACTTCGAGGCCGGCATAGTCGCCGGTCGCCTCCAGGTAGGCGTTCAGGAAGCGGTGGGCGAGTTCGTCGCGGCCGCGCAGCTGCAGATCCATGACCAGGAAGGCGACCTCGCTAGCCACGTCCACCCAGCGCAACCCGGCATTGAACTCGATGCCGTCGAAGGGTACGGCGAGCCCATCGACCCAGGCGACGTTGCCCAGATGCAGGTCGCCGTGGCACTCGCGCACGAAGCCGCCGGCGCGGCGCGCCTGGTAAGCCGGGACCAGCTCCGCGTGCCGACGCCGGCTCCAGGCCTCGATCGCATCCAGCGCGGCGAGCCGGCCCGGGTCCTGCCGCGGCCCCTGCCGGGCCCGGATCTGCCCGAA
The DNA here is from genome assembly GCA_035530135.1 of Rhodocyclaceae bacterium. GTDB lineage: Bacteria > Pseudomonadota > Gammaproteobacteria > Burkholderiales > Rhodocyclaceae > CAIYYX01. The sequence goes on from DATKVJ010000018.1 coordinate 2,244, forward strand.
GTTCTCCAGCATCGGCGCCGCTATCGCGTCGGCGCTGCCGTAAGCATCCTGAACGCCGCAAGCGGGGATGCGCAGGTGGAAGTCGGCGATGACCCCGGCCAGGGCGTCGATGTGCCCGCGGCCGAGTTCGCCCGATGCCGCCAGCCGGTCATAGAGCGCCGACTGCGGGAAGCGGCGCATTTTCACCGCGTATTCGATCGCCCCCGCCGCTTCGGCCGCGCCAAAGACCGGCGCGGCTTCCGGGCCGAAAATGGCCACGACGTCGAGATAGAGTTGCGGCGCCAGCCGCCGGTTCAGGCGCAGTTCTTCTTCGCAGTAGAAGCGCCGCGCGCCCAGCGTCGTGAAGTCGAGGAAGCCGAGATTCACCGGCTTCTTGATCTTGTAGGCGTAATCGCCCGCCAGCAGCACGTGGGAGATGTGGGTCTCGATCTGCTCGACCGCTGCCGCCGGATGCGGGTAGCGCGAAGGATCGCCGAGCGCTGCGATCAGAGCCGCCTGCCCGTGCGCCGACCCCGGCTCGGCCATCGCCGCGCTCAGTCCTCGCCGCGCTTCTTGCGCCGCTTGATGCCGCTGGAGGCGTACTCCTGGCGCAGCAGGGACATCTGCGCGAGCTCGGTGGCCACCAGGTAGTTGATGCTGCCCTCGGGCACGACGCCCTTCTCGTCCGGCTCCCCGGCGGCAAGGCCGGTCAGGAGCGAAATCGCCTGGTCCACGTCGCGCACCGCATAGACGTGGAACTGGCCCTGCTCGGCGGCTTCCACCACGTCGCGGCGGAGCATCAGGTGCTTGACGTTGGCCTCGGGAATCACCACCCCCTGCAAGCCGGTGAGGCCGCGCAGCCGGCAGACGTCGAAGAAGCCCTCGATCTTCTCGTTCACCGCGCCGATCGCCTGCACCACGCCGTACTGGTTGACCGAGCCGGTCACCGCCAAGGACTGCTTGATCGGCGTGCCCGCCAGCGCCGAGAGCAGGGCGCAGAGCTCGGCCAGCGAGGCGGAGTCGCCCTCGACCGGACCGTAGGACTGCTCGAACACGATGCTCGCGGCGAGCGACAGCGGCAGCGCGCGCGCGTAGCGGGCGGCGAGGAAGGAGGCGAGGATCATCACCCCCTTGGAGTGGATCGCGCCGCCCAGTTCCGACTCGCGTTCGATGTCGATGATGTCGCCCTCGCCCAGCCGCGCCGTGGCCGAGATGCGCACCGGATGGGCGAAGGCCAGTTGCGACAGCTCGAACACCGCCAGGCCGTTGACCTGGCCGACGTGGCTGCCGCCGGTGTCGATCAGCAGCGTTCCGCGCAGCACCTCGTCGCGGATCTGGTTGGGCAGCCGGTCGGCGCGGCGGATCTCGTCCATGATCGCCCGCTCGACGTCGTCCGCGCTCACGAGTTGGCGGCCGGCAGCGGCCGCCAGATGGTCGGCGGCGCGCATCAGATTACTGATGCGCCGGGTGCGCAGGGTGATCCGCTCCGCGTCGCCGGCGATGCGCGCACCCTGCTCGATCAGACGCCCCACCGCGGCGCGATCGAAGGGCTTCAAGCGGTTGCCGCGCGCCAGCGTGGCGATCAGCCGGGCGTAGTGCTGGGTGCTGTCGTCGGTGCGGAGAAGCTCGTCGGAAAAATCGGCGGCAACCTTGAACAGCTCCTCGAAGTCCGGGTCGAGTTCCGCCAGCAGGTAGTAGTGATAGCGCTCGCCGAACAGCACCACCTTCAGGTCGAGCGGGATCGGCTCGGGCTCCAGGGCCAGGGTATTCACCCAGCCGACCACCTGGCCGAGCGATTCGATGCGGATCTGGCCTGCGCGCAGCGCGCGCTTCAGGCCCTCCCAGGCGTAGGGCTGGGAGAGCACCTTGAGCACGTCGAGCATCAGGTAGCCGCCGTTGGCTCGATGCAGCGCACCCGCCCGGATCAGGGTGAAGTTGGTGACCAGCGTCCCCATGTGGGCGATGTTGTCCACGCGCCCGACCAGGTTCGGATAGCTCGGGTTGTCCTCGCCGATCACCGGCGCCCGGTCGGTGGCACCGTGATCGACCAGCAGATTCACCTGGTAGCGTTGCAGCGACAGGGTTCCGGTCATGAACACCGCTTCCGTGTCGCCATCCGTCTTCTGCGATTCGCGCAGCTCCTCGCCGGTCTCGACCACGTCGGCGAGCACCTCGTCGAGGAAGGCCAGGACGTTGGGCAGGTCGGCGTAGCGCTCCTTCAATTCCTCGATCAGATGCCCGACGGCGAGGCTCATCGCGTCGCGGCTGACCTGCTTGATCCGCCCCTGCATCTCGCGCCGCAGGCGCGGGAGCTGGTGCAGCAGCTTCTCAAGTTTCTCGCCCAGGGTCTCGATCAAGGCTGCGATGCGCTTCCTCTCGTCTTCGGGGAGTTGCTCGAACTCGGCCGGGGCCATCGTTTCCTCGCCCTTCACCGGCGCGAACGCGAAGCCGTGCGGGGTGCGCAGCAGCGCCACGCCCTGGGGCATCGCCTCCTGGCCCAGGGCCTGCAGGCTGCCCTCCTCGCGCTCCTTGAACTCCTGCTGGATCGCCTCGATGCGCGCCCGGTACTCGTCGCTCTCGAAGGCCGAGGAGATGACCTGCGCCAGCTCGCCGACGAACTTCTGCATGTCGCGGCGCAGCGCCAAGCCGCGGCCGGCGGGCAGCTGCAGCAGCCGCGGCTTGTTGGCCTCGGCGAAGTTGTTGATGTAGCACCAGTCGAAGGGTCGCGGCGCGACGGCGGCGCGCTCCTCGAGCAGGCACCGCACCGAGGCGCGGCGGCCGCTGCCCGGTTCGCCCAGGACGAACAGGTTGTAGCCGGAATGATTCATCCCGATGGCGAAGCGCACCGCCTCGAAGGCGCGCTCCTGGCCGAGTCCGTTGCTGGTCTCGGTCAGATCGTCGGTGCTCTCGAAGGCGAACGTCTCCGGCTGGCAGCGCCGGCACAGATCTTGGACCGCGAGGGGCTTCACTTCGGGCATTGCGCTCTCCCCGATGATGCTGACGCGGAAACCCCGCGCCATGACGTGATTCTACCGCTACGTCATGTCAGCCTGCCGCGAAGACCGCCGCCGCCGCCGCCACCGTGGCGTCGATGTCGGCCTCGCTGTGCGCCGCGGAGACGAAGCCGGCCTCGAACGCCGCCGGCGCGAAATAGTGTCCGGCCGCGAGCATCGCGTGGAAGAAGCGGCCGAAGGCCTCCCTGTCGCACTGCATCGCCTCGGCGTAGCTCTGGGGCGGGGCGGCGCGGAAATAGAGGCCGAACATGCCGCCCACCGCCTGCGCCGAGAAGGCGACGCCGGCATTCGCAGCGGCGGCGGCCATGCCGTCCACCAGGCGCTTGGTCTTGGCGGTCAGCGCCGGATAGAAGCCCGGGGCCTGGATCAGCTTCAGCGTCGCCAGTCCCGCCGCCACCGAGAGCGGATTGCCCGAGAGCGTGCCGGCCTGATAGACCGGCCCCAGCGGCGCGATCCTCGCCATGATCTCGGCCCGTCCGCCGAAGGCGCCCAGCGGCATGCCGCCGCCGATCACCTTGCCGAAGGTCGACAGGTCGGGGGTGATGCCGTAGAGGCCCTGGGCGCTCGCCGGACCGACGCGGAAGCCGGTCATCACCTCGTCGAAGATCAGCAGCGCGCCGTGTCTGCTGCATAGCGCGCGCAGCGCCTGGAGGAATTCCGGCCGGGGCGCGATCAGGTTCATGTTGCCCGCGACCGGCTCGACGATCACCGTGGCGATCTTGTCGCCGTGCCGGGCGAAGGCGTCCTCCAGTTGGGCGACGCTGTTGTAGTCGAGCACCAGCGTGTGTTTGGCGAGATCCGCGGGAACGCCGCCGGAGGAGGGATTGCCGAAGGTCAGCGCGCCCGAGCCGGCCTTGACCAGCAGGCTGTCGGCGTGACCGTGGTAGCAGCCCTCGAACTTGACGATGGCGTCGCGGCCGGTGTGGCCCCGGGCCAGGCGGATCGCGCTCATCGTCGCCTCGGTGCCGGAGGAGACCAGGCGCACCTGGTCCATGCTCGGCACCAGTTTGACCAGCAGTTCCGCCAGCAGGACCTCGCCCTCGGTCGGCGCGCCGAAGGACAGGCCGCGGGCGGCGGCCGATTGCACCGCGGCGACCACCTCGGGATGGGCGTGGCCCAAGATCAGCGGCCCCCAGGAGCCGACGTAGTCGGTGTAGCGCGCGCCGTCGGCGTCCCAGATATGGGCGCCGGCGCCGGCGGCGATGAAGGGCGGCACGCCGCCGACCGAACCGAAGGCGCGCACCGGCGAATTGACGCCGCCGGGGATGACCCTGCGGGCGCGGGCAAAAAGTTCTTCGTTGCGATGGCTCATGAGGACCTCGGAATCAGTCGAATAGCTTCTGGTAGTTCCTCGCCCGCTCGCTGACGGCGGCGGCATCGCCGGCGTCGAACAGGTCGGCGACCACCGCCAGCAGATCGGCGCCGGCGGCCACCGTCCGGGCGGCGTTGGCCAGCGTGATGCCGCCGATGGCGGCGACGGGCAGGCCGAAGCGCCGCTTCGCCTCGCCCAGCAGCTCGAGCGGAATCACCGGCGCCTGCGGCTTGGTGCGCGAGGCGAAGACGCTGCCGAAGGCCAGGTAGTCGGCGCCTGCGGCGGCCGCCGCCTCTGCCGCGGCGAGATCGCCGTAGCAGGAGACGCCGAGGATGCGGCCGGGCCCGAGCGCGCGCCGCGCCGCGACCGGATCGCCGTCGTCGCGCCCGAGATGCACGCCGTCGGCGCCGAGCTCGATGGCCAGCGCCAGATCGTCGTTGATGACGAGGCGCGCGCCGCGCGCGCGGCAGAGCTCGAGCAGCGCCGCCGCCTGGCTGCGCCTGAGCTCGGCCGAGGCCTCCTTGCTGCGGTATTGCACCAGGCGCACGCCGCCCGCCAAGGCGGCGTCCGCGAGCGCCGACAGGTGCTCGAACGGCAGCCGCTCGGGCGTGACCGCGTAGAGACCCCGGAGCGAGGTCATCGTCACGTCCCGCCCTCGGGCGGCCCGTCCTCCCTGGCCCAGAAAAAGCGGTCGGGAAGGTACTGGCCCATGCCGGGCCGAAAACCCGCGGCGAGCGACTGCCAGGTGTATTCCTGGGCGTCCTTGACCGCCTCGACCATATCCAGCCCGTGGGCGAGATTGGCGGCGATCGCCGAGGCCAGGGTGCAGCCCGAGCCGTGGTAGCTCGCCGGCAGGCGCTGCCACTTGTCGCTCCTGACCACGCCGCGCTCGCCGTAGAGGGTATTGACCACCTGCTCGCTGTGCTCGTGCGTGCCGGTGATCAGCACGTACTCGCTGCCGGCGCTGATCAGCCGCCGCGCGCACTCGTCGAGGCTGGGCTGCCCGCCCTCGCTGTCCTCGTCGAAGCTCAGGCGGCGCGCCTCCAGGCTGTTGGGCGTGAGGATGGTGGTCTGCGGCAGCAGGAGTTCCAGCATCGCGTCGATCATGTCCTCGTCGGCGAACTGGTCGCCGCGGCCGGAGGCGAGCACCGGGTCGAACACCAGCGGGATGTCGGGATAGTCGGAAATGATCTCGGCGATCGTCGCGATCGCCTCGACGCTGGCCAGCATGCCGAGCTTGAACGCCGCCACCGGCACGTCCTCCAGCAGGGCGCGGGCCTGGTCGGCGATCCAGTCGGCATCGAGCGGCAGGATGGCCTCGACCCCGGCGGTGTCCTGGACGGTGATCGCGGTCAGCACCGTGAGCGGATGGCAGCCCATGCTCGACAAGGTCATGATGTCGGCCTGGATGCCGGCGCCGCCGGTCGGATCGGAGGCGGCGAAGGCCATCACGAGGGGCGCGAGCTGCTCGGCTGGGGCGGATGGCATGGCGGCTGGGTTGGGTTGTTGCTGTCGTCCGGGTCGTCGCGAAAGCGAAGCGGAAACCCGGTCACGCATACGATAATATGCCGGGCATTCTAACCGAATTCCGCTGCACCCCATGACCGCGCCCGAATACCGGACCTACATGTGCCTGATCTGCGGCTTCGTCTACGATGAGGCCGCCGGCCTGCCCGACGAGGGCATCGCCCCCGGCACGCGCTGGGAGGACCTGCCGCCGAACTGGACCTGCCCCGAGTGCGGCGCGCGCAAGGATGACTTCGAGCTCATCACCACCTGATCGGCGGCCACAAGGCGCGAGTCGTGCGATCGGAATGAGCACGGCTACCCCGCCAGGGCTGAGAGCGGCCCGCCACGAATTCCAGCGCGGCCTGCTGAAATGGCTGAGGCGCGATCCGGCCGGCGCGATCCAGATGCGGCGCGCGGTGGCCGTGGTCGCTGACCAGCGGGCAGACGAGGGCACGCTGTGGCCGCTCGCTCTCGCTTGGCTGGAGACGCTGGCGGCGGGCGGCGTCACAAGCGACGACGGCAGCTTCCGCCTGTGCGCGCGCATCGACGCGCAGTTGCGCGCGCTGCTGCAAGCTTCCGACGCAGGGGCTGAGGAACTAAGGCGCGACCTGCTCCGGCGTCTCGGCGAACGGCCGCCGACCGGCGCCACGATCCTCTCCGCGACGCTCTACGACCTGTACCTGAGCGAGGCGCGCGGCCACCTCGCCGCCCTGGAGCGCGAACCGACGCCCGATCGGACGCCGCCGATGATCGCCGCCGCGCGCGCCCTAGGCGAGATCTCGGCGACCGTCGGCATGGCGCCGATCGAGCGCCTGGCACGGGCGCTGGCACGGGCGCTGACGCGCCTGTCCGGCGCGGCGCCCGACGAAGCGACGCGGGCCTTGCTCGAGACTGCGGTCGAGCGGCTGCGCACGATGACCGCTGCGGCGGCGGCAGGGCGGCAGGTCGAAGACCCGACGCCGCTCGCCGCCGAGCTCGACCGGCTGGGCACCTGAACGCGGTGCCAGCGCCCGAGCGCCGGCGCTGGCTTGACGCAGGTCAAGGCCGGGCGAGGGGCGACGAATATAATCGTTCCCTTTTCCCGCAATTCGTCAGATGGCTCCAGGCTCGCACCCCGCCCCATTCGAACTGGTCTGCCCGGCCGGCAGCCTGCCGGCGCTCAAGGCGGCCGTCGATCACGGCGCCGACTGCGTCTATCTCGGCTTCCGCGACGACACCAACGCGCGCAACTTCAACGGTCTGAACTTCGACGACGCCGCCTTGGCCAACGGCATCCGCTATGCCCGCGACCGCGGTCGCAAGGTGCTGCTGGCGCTCAACACCTATCCCCAGGCCGACAACTGGCCGCGCTGGACCGCGGCAATAGACCGCGCTGCGGGCGCCGGCGTCGACGCGGTGATCCTCGCCGATCCCGGCCTGATGGCTTACGCCCGCCGCGTCCATCCGGAATTGCGCCTGCACCTGTCGGTCCAGGGCTCGGCCACCAGCTACGAGGCGATCAACTTCTACCGCGAGCGCTTCGGCATCCGCCGCGCCGTGCTGCCGCGCGTGCTGTCGCTGGCCCAGGTGGAACAAGTGATCGCGCACACCGAGGCGGAAATCGAGCTGTTCGGTTTCGGCGGCCTGTGCGTCATGGTCGAGGGCCGCTGCTCGCTCTCCGCCTACGCCACCGGCACCTCGCCCAACTGCAACGGCGCCTGCTCGCCGGCCAAGAGCGTGCGCTGGGAGAAGACCCCGGAGGGCATGGAGACGCGCCTGAACGGCATCCTGATCGACCGCTACGCCGACGACGAACGGGCCGGCTATCCGACGCTGTGCAAGGGCCGCTTCGAGGTGTCGGACGAAACCTATTACGCGATCGAGGAGCCGACCAGCCTCAACACCCTGGAGTTCCTGCCGCAGATGATGGCGATGGGCGTGGCCGCGATCAAGATCGAGGGCCGCCAGAGGAGTCCGGCCTACGTCGCCCAGGTGACCCAGGTATGGCGCGAGGCGATCGACGCCTGCCGCCGGGATCCCGCGCACTTCGCGCCGCAGCCGGGCTGGATGGCGCAACTGAACAAGGTCTCCGAAGGCCAGTCGCACACCCTCGGCGCCTATTATCGGCCCTGGAAATGAACGGCTATCCCCCCAGCCCCCTTTCCGGGAAGGGGGGTGACTACGGCTCCCCTTCGCTTCGCGAAGGGTCGCAGATCATTGACTGCCCCCGCCTTGGCGCGGCGCCCCGAAGGAAGTCCCCTCGGGGGACCCGACGGCGGGGGCGGCTCTCCGGACGATTCCTGTCGGAACGATCCCGCGCATTTTTCCCCTTCCTGCCATGAAACTATCTTTGGGTCCGCTGCTCTACTACTGGCCGCGCCAGCGGGTGTATGACTTCTACGACGAGATGGCCAAGCTGCCGGTGGATATCGTCTATCTGGGCGAGACGGTGTGTTCGCGCCGCCACGAATTGCGTCTGGAAGACTGGCTCGAAATCGCCGCTGCGCTCGCCGATGCCGGCAAGGAAGCGGTGCTGTCGTCGCAGACGCTGATCGAGTCCGAGTCCGACCTGAAGACGCTGCGCCGCCAGATCGGCAACGGGCGCTTCCGGGTCGAAGCCAACGACATGGGCGCCGTGCGCCTGCTCGACGAAAAACGCCTGCCCTTCGTCGCCGGTCCGACGCTGAACGTGTTCAACGGCGAGACCTTGCGCTTCCTGGCCGGACAGGGGGCGACGCGCTGGGTGATGCCGCCCGAGACCGGCGGCGCGATGCTCGCGCGCCTGCAGCAGGAACGGCCGCAGGCGATGGAGACCGAGATCTTCGCCCTCGGCCGTCTGCCGCTCGCCTATTCGGCGCGCTGCTTCACCGCGCGCCGCTTCAACCTGCAGAAGGACGCCTGCGAGTTCCGCTGCCTAGCCTTCCCCGAAGGCCTGCCGCTGGCCACCCGCGAGGGCGAGGCCTTCCTCAACCTGAACGGCACCCAGACGCAGTCTGCGCGGGTCTATAATCTGCTGCAGGAAATACCCGGGATCGCAGCCGCCGGCGTCGATGTGGTGCGGCTGAGCCCGCAGGCGGAACACACGCCCGCATTGGTCGGCTTGTTCCGCGATTGCATCGATGGCGCTGTTCCGGCTTCGGAGGCTTGGCAGGCGGCCAGGGCCCACCTGCCGGGTGAACCCTGCAACGGCTTCTGGCACGGCCTGCCGGGCTTGGAACAAGCGATGTCGCCGATGGAGAAGACGCGATGAAACTGCCTGGCAAGCTGCCGGACTTCACCCTACCTGCGATCATGGCTCGCATCGGCAGCCGCCTGCCGCAGCTGCCGCCGGCTCTGGCGCTGACCCTGGCGCTGAATCTCGCCCTCGGCCGCTGGCTGCCGCGCGAGCCGCTGGCGCCGCTCACGGGCAAGCGCTTCGCCATCCGCGTCAGCGATGCCGGCTTGTGTTTGCGCTTCGCCCTCAACGAACGCGGCTTCCATCCCAGTTTCGATACCAGCCCGGCGGATCTCACGATCAGCGCCAGGACGCGCGACTTCCTGGCGCTCCTGACCCGCGAGGAGGACGCCGACTCGCTGTTCTTCAGCCGCCGCCTGCTGATGGAGGGCGACACCGAACTCGGCCTGCTGGTCAAGAACACCCTCGATGCCGTCGAATGGCCGCATCTCGAATGGCGCCGGATGTTTCCCGGCAGGCAAGCGCAGCCGCAGCGACCGTAGCTCGCTTGCAGCGCGCGCCGCGCCCCACTCTGCCGCTTTACCTCGCAGCGGCTTACACGCTGCTGGTGATCTATGGCAGCCTGCATCCCTTCTCCGGTTGGCGCGACACCGGGGCGCCGCTCACCGCCTTCCTGTTCGCCGCCTGGCCGCGCTACTGGACCGGATTCGACCTGATCACCAACGCCCTCGCCTACCTGCCGCTCGGCTTCCTCTGGGTGCCGGCGCTGCAGCACGGACGCGGCCGGCTGCTGGCTGCCGTCCTGGCGACGGTGCTGTGCATCGTCCTCAGCCTGAGTATGGAGACGCTGCAGAACTTCCTGCCCAGCCGCGTCGCCTCCAACCTCGATCTCGCCACCAACAGCCTGGGTGGCCTCCTCGGCGCGCTGGCCGGCGCGCGCTGGGGGGCGGCGCTGCTCGATGGGGGCAGGCTGCACGCGCTGCGCACCCGCCTGGTCGGCGATGGCGCGATGGCCGACGCCGGGCTGGTACTGCTCGGGCTGTGGCTGCTCACCCAGCTCAACCCGGAGATCCTGCTGTTCGGCAACGGCGATCTGCGCAGCCTGCTCGACTTCCTGGGCGTGCCCGGACCGCTGCCCTACACGGCGCGCGAGTTCTCCTGGGTGGAGGCCGGCGTGGTCGCGGCCAACACCCTGGCGACCGGCCTCCTGGCCGGCTGCCTGCTGAAGGTCGGCAGGCGCCAGCTGTCGGTGCTGCTGCTGCTGCTGGCGTTGGCCATGAAGAGCTTTTCGCTGATGCTGCTGATGGACTCGGCCTCCGGCTGGTCCTGGGTGACGCCCGGCAGCGTCGCCGGCCTGGGCGCCGGCGGCACGCTCTGGCTGGCCGCGTCCTTCCTGCCGGGCGCCTACCGCCAGGCGCTGGCGGCCGTGTCGCTGCTCGCCGCCACGGCGCTGGTCAATCTGGCGCCGGAGAACCCTTATCTCATCGACATGCTGCAGCTTTGGCAACAGGGGCATTTCCTCAATTTCAACGGCCTGACCCGGATCATCTCGGCGCTCTGGCCCTTCCTCGCCCTGCCCTGGTTGATAATGCTGAGGCAAAAACCGCCTGCCCCCCAGCCCCCTTCCCAAGGAAGGGAGTGACGATGGCTCACCAAGCTCGCAGACTCTTGGCTGTCCCGCCTCGGGGCGGCCCGTCGGCGGAACGCCTGAACCGCCTGCCCCCCCACCCCCTTCCCGGGGAAGGGGGTGACCACGGCTCGCAAAGCTCGCAGACTCTTGGCTGTCCCGCCTCGGGGCGGCCCGTCGGCGGAACGCCTGAACCGCCTGCCCCCCGACCCCCTTCCCGGGGAAGGGGGTGACCGCGGCTCGCAAAGCTCGCAGACTATGGAGAAAAAATGAACAACGAACTCACCGCGCTCTCCGACACCCTGCGCGACTTCGCCGCCGCCCGCGGCTGGCGCGCCTATCACACGCCGAAGAACCTGGCGATGGCGCTGATCGTCGAGGCCGCCGAACTGGTCGAGCACTTCCAGTGGGCCACGCCCGAAGAGAGCTGCGCGCTGTCGCCCGACAAGCTCGGGGAAGTGCAAGACGAGATGGCCGACGTGCTGATCTACCTGGTCGAACTGTCCGACGTCCTGGATGTCGACCTGATCGCGGCGGCGCGCGCCAAGATCGCCAAGAACGCGCAGAAGTACCCCGCCCCCGAAAGTCTATAATCGCCGCTTTGCGGGGGCCCCGAATGAGCCACTTCAAGCACCACGTCTTCTTCTGCTGCAACCAGCGCGGGCCGGGCGAGGTCTGCTGCAACGCGCACGGCGCCACCGAACTGCGCAACTACGCCAAGGACCGCGTCAAGGCGCTCGGCCTCGCCGGCGCCGGCAAGGTAAGGATCAATAGCGCCGGATGTCTCGACCGCTGCGAGTTGGGGCCGGTGCTGGTGATCTACCCGGAAGAGGTCTGGTATACCTACGTCGACCGCGAGGACATCGACGAGATCATCGACCGGCACCTCGTCCGAGGCGAGGTCGTCTCTCGCCTCAGAATATGAACCGGCAAGAGCGCGTGCTGATTCCCGGGCCGGGCGGCAAGATCGAGGTCTTCGTCGAGCCCGTCGAGGAAGTCCGGGGCATCGCCCTGGTCGCCCACCCGCATCCGCTGTTCGGCGGCAGCGCCGACAACAAGGTGGTCACCACCGTCGCCCGCGCCTTCCGCGAACTGGGCTACGTCACCCTGAGGCCGAACTTCCGCGGCGTCGGCGCGAGCGAGGGGGAGCACGACCACGGCATCGGCGAGACCCTGGACCTGCTCGCGGTCCATGCCTACGCCCGCAGCCGCTTCGCCGGCCAGGGAGCGCCGCTGCCCTTCGCCCTGGCGGGCTTCTCCTTCGGCGCCTACGTCGTCTCGCGCCTGGCCCGCGCGCTGGCCGAGGCCGGGGACCCGGCCGAGCGCCTGGTGCTGATCGGCACCGCCGCCGGCCACGTCGAGGGCACGCGCAGTTACCAGACCGAGGCCGTCGCCCCCGACAGCGTGGTGATCCACGGCTCGGCCGACGAAACCGTGCCGCTCGCCAACGTCGTCGCCTGGGCGACGCCACTGGAGCTGCCCATCGTGCTCGTTCCCGGCGCCGACCACTTCTTCCATCGCAAGCTGCACATCATCCGCAACATCATCCATTCGGCATGGCGCCGCCAGTGCCCGTAGTTGTCCATGGGACAAGCCTGGGCACTGGCCCCTCCGAGGGGCTAGCGCCCTTAGCGGTTTCCGGGCTGCGCAAATCCTACGGCGGCCGCGAGGTGGTCGCCGGCGTCGACTTCGAGCTCGCGCGCGGCGAATGCTACGGCCTGCTCGGTCCCAACGGCGCCGGCAAGACCACCATCCTGCGCCTGTGCCTCGGGCTCACCGCGCCCGACGCCGGCGCCATCCGCCTGGTCGGCGAACCGGTCCCCGCGCGCGCCCGGCAGGCGCGGATGAAGGTCGGCGTGGTGCCCCAGTTCGACAACCTCGACCCGGATTTCACCGTCGCCGAAAACCTGCTGGTGTTCGGCCGCTACTTCGGCATCGCCGACGGAGAAACCCGCCGGCGCATTCCCGAACTGCTCGATTTCGCCGGCCTGTCGGGCAAGGAGCAGGCCCGCCTGGCCACCCTCTCCGGCGGCATGAAGCGCCGTCTGACCCTGGCCCGCGCCCTGGTCAATGACCCCGACCTGCTGCTGCTCGACGAGCCGACCACCGGGCTCGATCCGCAGGCGCGGCACCTGATCTGGGAACGGCTGAAGCAGCTGCTCGCCAACGGCAAGACCATCCTGCTCACCAGCCACTTCATGGACGAGGCCGAGCGCCTCTGTCACCGCCTGGCCATAATCGACGCCGGCCGGATCGTCGCCGAGGGTCCCCCGCGCGATCTGATCGCCAGAGAGATCGAGCCGCAGGTGGTCGAGGTCTATGGCGAGGATGCCCCCGGCTGGGCGGCGGACGAGGGCGGGAACTACGCCCGCCGTCTGGAGCTCTCGGGCGAGACCGCCTTCTGCTACGTCGAGGAGGATGAGGTCCCGGCGCTGCTCGCCCACCTGGCGACCAGGCCCGGGCTGCGCACGCTGCACCGGCCGGCCAACCTCGAAGACGTCTTCCTCAAGCTCACCGGACGGGAGCTGCGCGACTGATGGCCGCCGATCTCTCGCCGCCCGCCATCAGCGTCCGCGCCATCGCGGTGTTCCGGCGCAACCTCCTGGTCTGGCGCAAGCTGGCGATTCCCTCGGTGCTCGGCAATCTGGCCGATCCGATGATCTATCTGTTCGGCTTCGGCTACGGCCTGGGCAGCCTGCTGCCCCGGGTCGGCGGCGTCTCCTACATCACCTTCCTCGCCGCCGGCACGGTCTGCGCCAGCACCATGAACGCCGCCTCCTTCGAGGCGCTGTATTCGGCCTTCTCGCGCATGCACGTGCAGAAGACCTGGGAGGCCATCCTCAACGCCCCGGTGTCGCTGGACGACGTGCTCGCCGGCGAATGGCTGTGGGCGGCGGCCAAGGCGACGCTGTCGGGCCTGGCGATCCTGCTGGTCGTCTCCGCCTTCGGCTTCGTCGCCTCGCCCCTGGCGCTCTGGACCATCCCGGTGATCTTCCTGACCGGGCTGACCTTCGCCGCGCTGGGCCTGATCGTCACCGCGCTGGCCCCGTCCTACGACTTCTTCATGTACTACTTCACCCTGTTCGTGACGCCGATGATGCTGCTGTGCGGCGTCTTCTTCCCGGTCCAGCAACTGCCCCCGGTGCTGCAACTGGTCGCCGGCGCGCTGCCGCTGGCGCACGCGGTGCAACTGGTGCGGCCCTTGCTGCTGGGCGAAGCGCCGCAGCAGATTCTGCTGCATCTGGCCTCGCTCCTGGCGACCGCCGGCGCCGCCTTCTGGCTGGCGCTGGTCCTGGCCAGGCGGCGGCTGCTCGGCTGATCAGTGCCCCTCCGAATAAGTCCGTCATCGCGAGCCGCCTGTTTCGGCGTGGCCAAAACTGCACACGGACCATGAACCCGCCACCAAGCCCGTCCCACAGGGACTTCCTCCGGTCGTCATCGCGACTGCCGCGGCCTGCGGCCTCGCAGTGACGGCAGCGTGGCGATCCAGATTGCCACGGCCTTCGGCCTCGCAACGACGCAGAGGAGGGTTCATGGAAAGTCCCGCA
>DATKVJ010000019.1:0-2115 GCA_035530135.1 Rhodocyclaceae bacterium
AAAGGGCCGATAGAGCGCAACCTGATCGGGTGCCTGTGCTACGACCCCACGGACGCCCTGTTCGCCGTAGAGCAGGCCGGAGTCACGGCGGCAACGTTCGCAGACCCGCGCAACCGCCACGCCTTCCTGGTCGCACGCGAAATCGTACACGGCGGGAAGCATCAGCTTGACGAGCATACCCTTGCGGCGGCGCTACACGAACGCGGCTTCGAGAACGCCGACGCCTATTGCCGGGAGGTTTTCGAGCGCGGGCAGAACCTGACCGCCATACCGACCTATGCCAAGCTCTTGAAGCTCTCGGAGCTTCGGCGCGAAATGAAGCAGATCGCCGCCGAACTGGAAGCGCAGGCCGACGACCCGCACGCCGAGATTGAAGCCATACGAGCGCACGCCGAAAGCCGCTTGATGGGGCTGGCGATAGACCGGCGCACGGTATCCTGGTCCGACGCTTGCCGCACTCGGGCGACGATGTGGACAGAGGCGCGCGGGCGGACGGTCGCGGGCGGTCCTGGAGTTATTGGCGTGCCCTTCGTTGCCGATGGGCTGAACAGGCTGCTGGGCGGCGCGCGCAGGGGCCGGGTGACGGTTGTAGCCGCGCCGGAGAAGGGCGGCAAGACGATATGGTGGGGCAACGAGGCAATCGGGCAGGCGCAACAGGGGATTCGCGTGGCGGCATGGTGCGGGGAAATGACGCAGGACGAGATCGGCGGCAGAGAGGCCGCGCGCCTGGCCGGGCTATCATCATTCGCGCTTGATACCGGGTGTGTGCGGGATACCGAGCTTGCCAACGTGACGGCCATGCTTGACGAAATCTCAGGACTCCCGATAACCATGAGCGACGATCCGATGGACATTGATGAGCTTTGTTCGTGGCTCCGGCGCGTGTCGGCAAAGGACAAGGCCGAGATTGCCTACATCGACCACCTGGACCTGATCGACGGGCGCGGCAACGACTACGAGCGCGTGAGCAACAACATCAAGCGGCTGCGGGAACTCGCCTTGCAGATCAATATGCCGGTCGTCTGCATGCACCAGTTGAGCCGAGCCTACCAGAAAGAAAACCGTTCGCCCGACCAGCGCGACCTTCGGGACAGCGGGAAGATCACGCACAATGGGTACAGCGTGAGCGTGTTCTACCAGGACACGTACGGATCGACGCACGACGAATCGAAGATCGTGTGGAATGTGTTTCTAAATCGCGGCGGGCCTACCGGGATATGCCTGTTTCATCGGCGGTTCGATACGCAGTCCATGCCGGAATGTACGCGAGAGGAGAAAGAGTCATGGATGAGGCTCAAAGGCTGGAAAACGGGCGACGAGTAGGAAGGCGGTACGGGTGCATGCTTATCACGGACGGCAGAGATTCGCTGAGGTTTAAGCGGATGATCGGGCGGTATTACCGTCCGGCGATTGCGGCGGCTGTGTGTGCCGGGATAGACGACATATCGGAGCGGCCCGAACTGTACGACGTGATAGCAGCACAGGAAGGAACAAGCCAATGACGACAGAGGGAAAGGTGTATCACTACGTGGAACTGGCGCAACGGCACGGCGCTGAAACGGTGATACGGTTTCTGGTGGACTTGATCGCGGACCTGTACGCCGAACTGGATGTAAAGCCATGACCCGCCCACGTTGCCGAGAGTGCGGCCATTTCCTACCCGAGTGTGAGCCGTGCCGACTGTGCCGTCCGCGATCCTGGCTGGCGTGGCGTGCGTGCGAGTCGGTGACGTTGTGGCTGCTGCGGCGGCGAGTTGCGCGGCGGGTGGGCGCGCGGTGGCAAGCGACGGAGGGAGCGCGATGAGCAGATCCGAGTATGCCGACCTCGTGTTGATGGTTGACGTGTTCTGTGCGTGCATCGAAACCGGATGCGTGCCGAGCCACGGAAGCCGCTGTCACAGGCTGGCGCGGCGGCTGGTTGACGCGAGTGGGATCAAACCGAAGCGGAAACGGCGGCGGTTGCCGAGCGTGAAAAGCGGAAAGGACGGAGGGCGATGAGGAACCATGCATGAGATACTGAAGAAAGAAGCAATGGCCGCGATTGACCGTTTGTTTTCGGATGGCGGCGTTCCGTCGCGCACGACGCTGGAAGACATGCAGGAACTGCGCGACGAGA
>DATKVJ010000020.1:0-19073 GCA_035530135.1 Rhodocyclaceae bacterium
CAGCTTCTCCGGCTTGTACTCCTCCTTGCCGATGCCGGTGCCCAGCGCGGTGATCAGCGTGACGATCTCCTGCGAGGAGATCAGCTTCTCGAAGCGCGCCTTCTCGACGTTGAGGATCTTGCCCTTCAGGGGCAGGATCGCCTGGAACTTCCGGTCGCGGCCCTGCTTGGCAGAGCCGCCGGCGGAATCGCCCTCGACCAGGTAGAGCTCGCACAGGGCGGGGTCCTTCTCCTGGCAGTCGGCCAGCTTGCCGGGCAGGCCCATGCCGTCCAGCACGCCCTTCCTGCGGGTCATCTCCCTGGCCTTCCTGGCCGCCTCGCGGGCGCGGGCGGCATCGACGATCTTGCCGGTGATGATCTTGGCGTCGACCGGCTTTTCCAGCAGGAACTCGGCCAGCTTCTGCGCCACGACCTCCTCGACCACCGGCCGCACTTCGCTGGAGACCAGCTTCTCCTTGGTCTGCGAGGAGAATTTCGGCTCCGGCACCTTGACCGACAGGACGCAGGCCAGGCCCTCGCGCATGTCGTCGCCGGTGGTCTCGACCTTGGCCTTCTTGGCCAGCTCGTGTTCCTCAATGTACTTGTTGATGACCCGCGTCATCGCCGCGCGCAGGCCGGTCAGGTGGGTGCCGCCGTCCTTCTGCGGGATGTTATTGGTGAAGCACAGCACCTGCTCGGCGTAGGAGTCGTTCCACTGCATCGCCACCTCGACGGTGATGCCGTCCTTGGCGCCGACCGCGTGGAAGACGTTGCCGTGCAGGACCGACTTGGCCCGGTTGATGTACTCGACGAAGCCCCTGACGCCGCCGGTGAAGGCGAAGTCCTCCTCCTTGGCGTTTCTCTGGTCGATGAGCTTGATCTTGACGCCGTTGTTGAGGAAGGACAACTCGCGCAGCCGCTTGGCCAGGATGTCGAAGTGGTACTCGATGTTGCCGAAGGTCTCCAGGCTGGGCAGGAAGTGCACCTCGGTGCCGCGCTTCTCGGTGCTGCCGACGACCTTCAGCGGCTCGACGGCGACGCCGTTCCTGAATTCCATCGCGTACTTCTTGCCGTCGCGGCGGATGGTCAGGCGCAGCCAGTCGGACAGCGCATTGACCACCGAGACGCCGACGCCGTGCAGGCCGCCCGAGACCTTGTAGGAATTGGAGTCGAACTTGCCGCCGGCGTGCAGCTCGGTCATGACGATCTCGGCGGCCGAGCGCTTGGCCTCGTCGTCCTCCTTGATGTCGACGGGAATGCCGCGGCCGTTGTCGGTGACCGAGATCGAGTTGTCCGTATGGATGGTGATGACGATGTCGTCGCACCAGCCGGCCAGGGTCTCGTCGATGGCGTTGTCGACCACCTCGAACACCATGTGGTGCAGGCCGGAGCCGTCCGAGGTGTCGCCGATGTACATGCCCGGACGCTTCCTGACCGCCTCCAGTCCCTTGAGGATCTGGATGCTGCTGGAATCGTAGGCCTTGCTCGGCTGGCTGGGGTTCTGGTCGGCTTGCGTCATGTACTGCTCCAAAGATTTAATCCGTGTCAGATGCGCATCGGCATCACGACGTACTTGAAACTCTCGTTGCCCGGCAGGGAGAACAGGGCGCTGCTGTTGGCGTCGCCCAGGCGGCACTCGATCTCCTCGCCGGCGACGTTGTTCAACACGTCGAGCATGTAATTGACGTTGAAGCCGATGTCGATCGAGTCGCCCTGGTAGTCGATCTCGATCTCTTCCTGGGCCTCTTCGCGCTCGGTGTTGTTGCTGATGATCTTCAGGCTGCCGGGCGTGAACACCAGGCGCACGCCCGGCGTCTTCTCGTTGGTGAGAATCTTGACGCGCAGCAGCGACTGCAGCAGGCCGCTGCGCGACAGCTTGACCAGGTTGTTGTGCCCCTGGGGAATGACGCGCTCGTAGTCCGGGAACTTGCCGTCGATCAGCTTGGAGATGAATTCGATGGTGCCGAAGCGGAACAGCGCCTGGGTCGGGGCCAGCGCGACCTCCAGCACCTCGTCGTTGTCGGCGAGCTGCCGCGACAGTTCGAGCACGGTCTTCCTCGGCAGGATCACCTCGATGGGCTGCTGCTGCTCGCTCAGGGTCTCGCTGGCGTACGCTAGGCGGTGGCCGTCGGTGGCGACCATGCGCATCTCGTTGCCCTTGACCACCAGCAGCAGGCCGTTGAGGTAATAACGGATGTCCTGCTGGGCCATCGCATACTGCACCAGGGCGAGCAGGCGCTTGAACTGCTTCTGGGTGACCTTGAGGCGGGTCTGGCCGGCTTCGGCCTGGGCCATGCGCGGAAAGTCTTCGGCCGGCAGCGTCTGCAGGTTGAAACGGCTCCTGCCGGCCTTGACCTGGAGGCGCTTGTCCTCGAAGTTGAGATTGACCTCGCTGTCCTCGGGCAGGGAACGCAGGATGTCCTGCAGCTTGCGCGCGCCGACGGTCAGCGCGGCGGTATCGCTGCCGCCGGTCTCGGCGCCGGTCTTGATCTGGATTTCGATGTCGGTGGCGAGCAGCGTCAGCTTGCCGTCCACCTTCTCGATCAGGACGTTCGAGAGGATGGGCAGGGTGTGGCGTTTCTCGACGATGCCACAGACCGATTGCAGCGGTTCGAGGATTTGGTTACGGGGGCCTTTAAATAAGAGCATATTTAAACCTCCAATGAATAATAAGCAAAGGCTCGAACTGTGGAGAAGCGGAATATTTCAATGGTTTTCAAGTTCTTGTCTTCTGTATAAGGCTATGGACAAACGGTCGGTAAGCCTGGGTGCGAATGTGTGCGCTTTTGTCCCGTCGGGAAATTCCCGTGCTTATCCACAATCCGCCCCAGGCTCATACATGAGTTGTTCATCGGCTCATCCCTTGAGCGTCTGCATCAGGACATGCACGTCGTTGTTGAGCTGGGCGTCCTTGCTGCGCAGGTCGGCGATGGTGCGGCAGGCGTGCAGCACCGTGGTGTGGTCGCGGCCGCCGAAGGCCTCGCCGATCTCGGGCAGGCTGTGGTGGGTCAGGTCGCGGGAGAGCGACATCGCCACCTGGCGCGGCCGGGCGATGGCGCGGGTGCGCTTCTGCGAATACATCTCGGCGACCTTGATCTTGAAATAATCGGCGACGGTCTTCTGGATCAGCTCCAGCGTCAGCTGGCGGTTGGTGGCGCCGAAGATGTCTTTCAGCGCCTCCTTGGCCATGTCCATGCCGATCTCGCGGCCGTGGAAGCGGGCGAAGGCGATCACCTTGTTGAGCGCGCCCTCGAGTTCCCGGACGTTGGAACGCAGGTTCTTGGCGATCAGGAAGGCGACGTCGTCGCCCAGTTCGACCTTCGAGGCTTCCGCCTTCTTCTTCAGGATGGCGACGCGCATTTCCTGCTCGGGCGGCTCGATCTGCACCGTCAGGCCCCAGTCGAAGCGGGAAATCAGGCGCTCTTCCAGGCCGCTGATGTCCTTCGGGTAAGTGTCGCAGGTGATGACGATCTGCTTCTTGGCCTCGACCAGGGCGTTGAAGGCGTAGAAGAACTCTTCCTGGGTGCGCGCCTTGTTGATGAAGAACTGGATGTCGTCGACCAGCAGCAGGTCGAGCGAACGGTAGTAGCGCTTGAAGACGTCGAAGGACTTCTGCTGGTAGGCGCGCACCACGTCGGAGACGTAGTCCTCGGCATGGACGTAGCGGATCACCAGATTGGGATTGTGGCGCCAGACTTCGTTGCCCAGGGCGTGGATCAGGTGGGTCTTGCCCAGGCCGACGCCGCCGTAGACGAACAGCGGGTTGTAGGAGGTGCCAGGATTCAAGGCCACTTGCTGCGCCGCGGCGCGGGCGAGATCGTTGGCGCGGCCGGTGACCAGGGTGTCGAAGGTGAAGTCGGGATTGAGCCTGGCCTTCTCGTAGGCATTGTCCACGGCCGCCGGCGCCGCGCGCGCACCGCCGTTTGCCGGCGCGGACTCGGCCGGACGCTGGGCTGCCGCGGGCGGGGCGTCGCCCAGGCCGAGGCTGATGCTGACCGGCTCCGGGAAAAACTGCCGGCTCAGGGTCTCTATCTGTTCCAGGTAGCGTTCCCTGACCCACTGCAGCACGAAGCGGTTGGGCGCTATCAGGCGCAGGCTGGTCGGGCACGCGCCTGATCCTTCCGCGTCGTCTTCCAGACGCAGGGTCTTGATCCATGTGTTGTACTGCTGGGCCGGCAGCTCTTTTTCGAAGCGGCTCAGACAGGCAGACCAGAATTCGCTCATCGTATCGCGGAGACCTGCGGTATTGGCAGGTATTTTATTGATATTATTATATTATTCAGATCGCGGTGGCGGCATCTTCAACCTCCCGGCGATCATCGGCAGGGGCCATTCTAGCGGGTTTGCGGAGAGTTATCCACAGGCAGGTCAAAAAATACAGCTTGACAAAGAAGGGTTTAAAAGATGTAATCGCCCGTTTCTCTTTCCGGGGAATATCTCCATGAAACGCACTTATCAGCCTTCGGTCGTTCGCCGCAAGCGCACCCACGGCTTCCTCGTGCGCATGCGCACCCGCGGCGGTCGCGCCGTGATCCGCGCTCGTCGCGCCAAGGGCCGTACCCGTCTGGCCGTCTGACGCCGAAATCTGCGGTGGAGGACGCATCGAGCTCGTCGATTTCGGCTTCGGCGACGGCTGCAGGTTGCGCCGGGCGGAAGAATTCTCGTCGGTCTTCGCTTCCCGCCGCGCCTTGCGCGGCGACTACTTCGATCTCCATTACCTGCCCGGGAGCGAAGCGGGCGCCCGTCTCGGCTTGATCGTTGCCAAGAGATTGGCGCGTCGGGCGGTGCAGCGTAACCTGCTGAAACGGATCGCCCGCGAAGCCTTTCGCCACGCCAAGCCGGGTCTGCCGGCTTACGATCTGGTGCTGCGTCTCACCAAGCCTCCCGGCGACCTGCTAGACTCCGGGGCGCGCCGCAGCTGGCGCGCCGATATCGAGAAGTTGCTGGCGAGGCTGCCGCGATGAGAAGACTGCTGGTTGCCCCGCTAATCGCCCTGATTCGGATCTACCGATACGCCATCAGTCCGCTTCTTGGCAACCGTTGCCGTTTTTATCCGAGCTGCTCGGAATACGCCGTCGAGGCGTTGCAGCGGCATGGTCCGGTGACCGGGCTCTGGCTGGCGATCCGGCGCGTGGCGCGTTGCCACCCGTGGCATCCGGGCGGCTTCGATCCGGTGCCTTAAACTTTTTACTGCTGATTCAGACCAACTGAATCGAGAGACCGTCGATGGACAATCAACGTCTGATCCTGCTTCTGGTGTTTTCTTTTTCGGTGGTGATGCTTTGGGATGCCTGGCAGAAACAGGAGCAACCCGCGCCGGCACCCACCGCCGCCGTTGCCACGCAGGGGGCCGTCAGCCCCGGCGCCATTCCGACCCCGACTCCGACGCCGACCGCCGCACCCACCGGCTTGCCCGCTACCGTATCGCCGCAGCTCGCGGCGCCGGCGGCCGCCAAGGCGGTGGTCAAGACCGACCTTTTCAACGCTGAAATTTCCGCCGAGGGTGGCAGCCTGGTCCGTCTCGAACTCACGCAGCACCGTGCCACCGGCGACCCGAGCAAGAATTTCGTGCTCTTTCACAACGACGGGAAGGAATTCTACGAGGCCCAAAGCGGCCTGATCGGCAAAGATCTGCCCAACCACAAGACCACCTACCAACTCGCCGCCAACGACTATCAGCTCAAGGATGGCCGGGATTCGCTGGAGGTGCGCCTCGTCGCCCCGCCAGTCGATGGCATCCAGGTGGCGAAGACTTACACCTTCCACCGCGGCAGCTACCTGATCGACGTCGGCTACGAGATCGTCAATGGCGGCACGGTACCGATCAGTCCGTCCGCCTATTTCCAGTCGGTGCGCGACGGTAGCGCGCCGGAAGGCGATCCGAAGATGACCAAAGCGAGCTTCAACGGGGGGGCCGTCTACACCGAGCACGACAAATATCAGAAGTTCACTTACGAGGACATCGCCAAGGGGTCGGACAAGCACGCGCAGAAGGCCGACAACGGCTGGATCGCCGTGGTCCAGCATTATTTCGTCTCGGCCTGGCTGCCGCAGGGCACGGTCGAGCGCGAGTTCTTCGCGCGCAAGCTGGCCGACAACCTCTACGGCCTCGGCGTGATCGTGCCGGTGGCGACGATCGCTCCCGGCGCTACCGGCAAGGTGATGGTGCCGCTCTACGCCGGCCCGCAGGAACAGGAAAAACTGGCCAAGATCGCGCCGGGACTGAACCTGGTCGTCGACTACGGCTGGCTGACCATTATCGCCGCGCCGCTGTTCTGGGTGCTGGAGCAAATCCACCGCTGGGTCGGCAACTGGGGCTGGGCCATCATCGGACTCACCGTTCTGCTCAAACTGATCTTCTTTCCGCTTTCCGCCGCCAGCTACAAGTCGATGGCGAAAATGAAGCTGGTGACGCCCAAGATGGCGAAGCTGAAGGAGCAGTACGGCGACGACCGCGCCCGCCTCAACCAGGAAATGATGGAGCTGTACAAACGCGAGAAGATCAACCCGCTCGGCGGCTGCCTGCCGATCGTGGTGCAGATTCCCGTCTTCATCTCGCTCTACTGGGTGCTGCTCAGCACCGTCGAGATGCGCTACGCGCCCTGGCTGGGCTGGATCCATGACCTGTCGGCGCGGGATCCCTATTTCATCCTGCCGCTGATCATGGGCGCGACCATGCTGGTGCAGCAGAGACTCAACCCGGCGCCGCCCGACCCGATCCAGGCAAAAGTGATGATGTTCATGCCGATCGTGTTCACCGCCATGTTCATGTTCTCCCCGGCCGGGCTGGTGCTCTACTGGACGGTCAACAACATGCTGTCGATCGCCCAGCAGTGGCAGATCACGCGCCTGATCAAGGCCGGCGCCAAGAAGTGAGCGGTGGACGCTGAGCGTCCCGCCGACACCATCGCGGCGGTCGCCACCGCGCCCGGGCGGGGCGGCATCGGGGTGGTGCGGGTCTCGGGGCGCGAGCTGCTGGGGTTTGCCGAGGCACTGAGCGGCAAGCGGCCGCAGCCGCGACTGGCCACCCTCGCCGCCTTCACGGACGCCGCCGGGGAGATCATCGACCAGGGCATCCTGCTCTATTTTCCAGCGCCGCACTCCTTCACCGGCGAGGACGTGCTGGAACTCCAGGGCCACGGCGGTCCGGTCGTGCTGCAGCTGCTGCTTTCCCGCTGCCTGGAATTCGGCGCGCGCCTGGCCGAGCCCGGCGAGTTTACCCGCCGCGCCTACCTGAACGACAAGCTCGATCTGGTCCAGGCCGAGGCCGTGGCCGACCTGATCGAGGCCGCCACGGCGCAAGCGGCGCGTTCGGCGCTGCGCTCGATCACCGGCGAGTTCTCGCGGGCGGTCTATGCCCTGGTCGATCGTCTGATCGAGCTGCGCATGCTGGTCGAGGCGACGCTGGATTTTCCCGAGGAGGAGATCGACGTGGTCCGCGACACCGACGCCGCCCAGCGTCTGGCGATGTTGCGAACCGATGTCGCGGCGATCCGGGCGCGCGCCCGGCAGGGCAGCTTGCTGCGCGATGGTCTGCACGTGGTGCTGGCCGGGCCGCCCAACGTCGGTAAGTCCTCGCTGCTGAACCGCTTGGCCGGGGAGGACCGGGCCATCGTCACGGCCATCGCCGGCACCACCCGCGATGCGTTGAGGGAGACCATCCAGATCGAGGGCATTCCGCTGCACGTCGTCGATACCGCTGGCCTGCGCGAGACCGAGGACGAACTGGAGCGGCTCGGGATCGAACGCAGCTGGCGCGAGATCGGGCGCGCCGACGTCGTCTTGCAGCTGGTCGATGCCGGGGCCGGCGTCGCCGATCCGGACCTCATCATCGCCGAGCGCTTGCCGGCCGGCGTCCCCCGCATCCTGATCTACAACAAGTGCGATCTCGCCGGACTGCCCGCCGAACGACGCAGCGACGACGGCCGCGTCAGCCTGGTGCTCTCGGCCAAGACCGGCGACGGCATCGGCCTGCTCCACGACGAGCTGCTGCGCGTGGCCGGTTGGGTTGGCCACGGCGAGGACGCGATCCTCGCCAGGAGGCGTCACCTCGAAGCGCTGGCCGGAGCCGAAGACCATCTTGGTCGGGCGACGGCGGAGCTCTCCCGTCTGGAGTTCTGCGCCGAGGAGTTGCGCCTGGCGCAGGAAGCCCTGGCCGAGATCACCGGAAAATTTACCGCCGACGAACTGCTCGGCGAGATCTTTTCGCGCTTTTGCATCGGCAAATGAGCCGGATCGGCGCCGTTCTGGGGCAAAATTGGTTCCCGCCCTGGAAGCTTGTGGATCCCATTCGATGAAGCGCGTGGCTCTGGCTGTCGCCCTGTTCGTGCTCTGCTGCGCTGCGAGTCGCGCCGGGGTCGAGGCGGGCAGCGCTGCCTTCGCCCGCGGCGACTATGCCGCAGCGTTCGAGGAGTTCCAGGCGCTCGCCGAGCGCGGCGACGTCGTCGGCGAATACTGGCTGGGCTGGCTCTACGCCACTGGCCGGGGCGTGGCGCAGGACGACGGGCAGGCGGCGCGGTGGTACCGCAAGGCGGCGGAGCAGGGCTACGCGGGCGCGCAGTACGACCTGGGCGTGCTCTATGCCAACGGCCTGAGCGTGGCCCAGGATTACCATGAGGCGCTGTCCTGGTACCGTAAGGCGGCGGCGCAGGGCTACGCGCCGGCGCAGTTCAATCTCGGCTACCTGTATTCCGCCAAGGGCATGGGCGTGCCGCAGGACGACGCACAGTCGGTGCGGTGGTACCGGCGGGCGGCGGAGCAGGGTTTCGGGCCGGCGCAGAACGAGCTGGGCTGGATGTATTTCAGCGGCCAAGGCGTGGCCAAGGACTTCGGACGGGCGATGCAGTGGTACGGTAAGGCGGCGGCACGCGGCTACGCTCCGGCGCAGTACAACCTGGGCCTGATGTACCTCCTTGGCCGGGGTGTCGCCGCGGATCCGGTGGCGGCTTACCGCTGGTTCCTGCTGGCGGCGGCGGGCGGCAGCCGCGGCGCCCGGGAGCGCCTGGCGCAGCTCGGATCGGTGCTGAGCGCCGCGCAGATCGCGCGGGCGAGGGCCATGGCGGGCGCGCCGGCGGACGGAACAGGGGTCGGAAAATAGCCTCGGTTCGCGCATAGCCGATGGCCGGCATCGATTGGCTGCTGCTCGCCGGCATGGCTTTCGTCGCCGGCTTGGTCGACGCCGTGGTGGGGGGCGGCGGCCTGATCCAGATTCCGGCGCTGTTCACGGTCCTGCCGCGGGCGCTGCCGGCGGTCCTGTTCGGCACCAACAAGCTCGCTTCGATTTTCGGCACGGCCAGCGCCGCGGTCCGCTACGCGCGGCGCATCCGGGTGCCCTGGCGCGCGGCCTTGCCGGCGGCGGTTTCGGCCTTCGTTTTTTCCTACCTGGGCGCGATGGCGGTATCGCACTTGCCCCGGGCGCTGCTGCGCCCCCTGGTGCTGCTGCTGCTGATCGTCGTGGCGCTCTACACCTTCGCCCGCAAGGACTTCGGCAGCGTCGATCACGGCCGCCACCACGGTGCTTCCGACATGCTTCTGGCCGTCCTGATCGGCGCCGTGCTCGGCTTTTACGACGGGTTCTTCGGGCCGGGAACCGGCAGCTTCCTGATTTTCGTGTTCATCCGCGTCTTCGGACTCGATTTCCTGCGCGCCTCGAGCGCGGCGAAAATCGTCAATGTCGCCACCAACGCCGCCGCCCTGCTGTACTTCGGTGCCCACGGACAGGTGCTCTGGGCGGTGGCGGCGCTGATGGCGACGTTCAATATCGCGGGCGCCGTCTTCGGCACCCACCTCGCCCTGCGTCACGGCAGCGGCTTCGTGCGCAAGATGTTCCTGGCGGTGGCCACGATGCTGATCGTGAAATTCGGCTACGATACTTTTACCTGAACGGCGCGAAGTGCATTATGATTCAAAAAGGTGAATTTGATAGATTATCTTGTATCATTAACAATTTAGGGATGATCTGTTGAGGCCTAATTAATAACGTCGATCATCAAGACCCATAGGAGGAGACATGAAGATAAGATTGCTGTTCGCCGCGCTCGCATCG
The DNA here is from genome assembly GCA_035530135.1 of Rhodocyclaceae bacterium. Taxonomy (GTDB): domain Bacteria; phylum Pseudomonadota; class Gammaproteobacteria; order Burkholderiales; family Rhodocyclaceae; genus CAIYYX01. The sequence continues at coordinate 10,024 of DATKVJ010000020.1, forward strand.
GTTACCGCGGCATCCATGGCCCACGCCGACATCAAGGTCGGCGTGCTCGTGTCGGCGACCGGTCCGGCCGCCTCTCTCGGCATCCCGGAGAAGAACACCATCGCGTTGCTGCCGACCACCGTCGCCGGCCAGAAAATCCACTACATCGTCCTCGACGACGGCTCCGATACCACCAAGGCCGTGACCGACACCAAGAAGCTGATCAGCGAGGACAAGGTCGATGCCATCCTCGGCTCGAGCATCACGCCCAATTCGCTGGCCATGGTCGATGTCGTCGGCGAGGCCAAGACGCCGATGGTTTCGATGGCGGCCTCGGCGCAAATCATCGAGCCGATGGACGCCAATCGTCACTGGGTGTTCAAGGTGCCGCAGAACGACTCGCAGATGGCCGACGCCATCACCGAGCACATGAACAAGGCCGGGATCAAGACGGTCGCCTTCATCGGCTTCTCGGATGCCTACGGCGAAGGCTGGTGGAAAGAGTTCAGCAAGAGCGCCGCGGCGCACCATATCAAGATCGTCGACAACGAGCGCTACAACCGCACCGACACCTCGGTCACCGGGCAGGTGCTGAAGATCGTCTCGGCCAATCCGGAGGCCGTGCTGATCGCCGGTTCCGGCACACCGGCGGCATTGCCGGAGGTGGCGCTCAAGGAGCGGGGTTACAAGGGCACGATCTACCAGACCCACGGCGTCGCCAACAACGATTTCCTGCGCGTCGGCGGCAAGGACGTCGAGGGCACCTGGCTGCCGGCCGGTCCGGTCCTGGTGGCCGAGCAGCTGCCCGACTCGAACCCGATCAAGAAGGTGGCGCTCGATTACGTCAAGAGGTACGAGGCGGTCTATGGTGCCGGCAGCGTATCGACCTTCGGCGCCCACGCCTGGGATGCCGGCCGCTTGCTGGATAACGCCATCCCCGCGGCGCTGAAGAAGGCGAAGCCGGGAACCGCGCAATTCCGCGCCGCGCTGCGCGATGCCCTGGAAAATACCAAGAACTTCGTCGGCGCCCACGGCATCTTCAACATGACGCCCACCAACCACAACGGCTTCGACCAGCGCGCCAGAGTCATGGTGAAAATCGTGAACGGCAAATGGAAGCTCGAGCAGTGAGAAGGGCGGCGGGACGCGCGTCGTCCCGTTGACGTTCTACCGGGGGCGCCCAGGAAAGTTGCGGCGCCCCCAATCATTTCGAGAGTCGCCGCATGAATATGCAAATCGCACTCCTGCTCGGGCAGGATGGCCTGACCAATGGCGCCATTTACGCGCTGCTGGCGCTGGCGCTGGTCCTGGTATTCACCGTCACCCGGGTGATTTTCATTCCGCAGGGCGAGTTTGTCGCTTTCGGCGCGCTGACCCTGGCCGGCTTTCAGGCCGGCAAGACGCCGGGCACGCTGTGGTTGCTGCTCGGCACCGGGGCGGCGGTGGCCCTGATCGACGTCGTGGCCGCGTTGCGCTCCGGCGCCATCCGGCGTATCCCGCGGATCCTGCTTTGGAACCTGGCCTATCCGGCGGCGGCGGCGGCCGTCGTCTTTCTCGCTAAGCCCGTCGCCTGGCCGCTGCCGGCCCAGGTGCTGCTGGCCCTGGCCCTGGTGGTTCCGCTCGGACCGATGATCTATCGCCTGGCCTTCCAACCGGTCGCAGAGGCGTCGGTGCTGGTGCTGTTGATCGTCGCGGTCGCGGTACACCTGGCCCTGGTCGGACTGGGGCTGCTGTTCTTCGGCGCCGAGGGCTCGCGCACGACCGCTTTCAGCGGCGCCTCCTTGCAGCTCGGCAGCATCGCCGTCAACGGCCAGACGCTGTGGGTGCTGGGCTCCAGCGTCTTCCTGATCGTCGCGCTGTACCTGTTCTTCGGCCGCACCATCTACGGCAAGGCCCTGCGCGCCACCGCCATCAACCGCACCGGTGCGCGCCTGATGGGCATCTCGACGGTGATGGCGGGCAAGCTGTCCTTCCTGCTGGCGGCGCTGATCGGCGCCTTTTCCGGCATCCTGATCGCCCCGATCACCACCATCTACTACGATACCGGCTTCCTGATCGGCCTGAAGGGCTTCGTCGGCGCCATCATCGGCGGCCTGGCGAGCTATCCCGCCGCGGCAGCGGGCGCGCTGGCGGTCGGCCTACTCGAGTCCTATTCGTCGTTCTGGGCCAGCGCCTTCAAGGAGGTGATCGTCTTCACCCTGATCATCCCGGTGCTGGTGTGGCGTTCCCTGACCACGCACCACGTCGGGGAGGACGAGTGATGATGCCGCGCGCCGCCCTCGCCGCCTTTCTCGTCCTGCTGGGCTCGGTGCCGCTGGTGCTGCCCGAGTTCTACGTGACGCTGATGAACTACATCGGGCTCTACGCCATCGTGGCGCTCGGGCTGGTGCTGCTCACCGGCGTCGGCGGGCTGATCTCGTTCGGCCAGGCCGCCTTCGTCGGGCTGGGCGCCTACACCACCGCCTACCTGACCACGGCGACCGGATTGCCCGGGTGGCTGGCGCCGTTCGCCGGTTCGCCCTGGCTGGCACTGCTGATCGGCCTGGCGATCACCGCGCTGGTGGCGCTGCTCTTGGGCGCCCTGACGCTGCGCCTGTCCGGACACTATCTGCCGCTCGGCACCATCGCCTGGGGCATCAGCATCTACTTCCTGTTCGGCAATCTGGATTTCATCGGCGGCTTCACCGGTATCACCGGCATCCCCGCGCTCAGCGTCTTCGGCCACGAGTTGGGCGACGGACGCCAGTTCTATTACCTGATCTGGCTGGCGCTGCTGGCGATGGTCTGGGCGGCCGGGAATCTGCTCGACTCGCGCTCGGGCCGCGCCATCCGTGCCCTCAAGGGCGGCAGCCTGATGGCCGAGGCGATGGGCGTCGACACCGCCCGGCTGAAGACCGCGATCTTCCTCATCGCGGCGCTGTTCGCCTGCGTCTCGGGCTGGCTCTACGCGCACCTGCAACGCTTCGTGAACCCGACGCCGTTCGGGCTGGGCATCGGCATCGAATACCTGTTCATGGCGGTGATCGGCGGCGCGGCCAGCGTCTGGGGCGCGCTGCTCGGTGCCGGCGTGATCACCCTGCTCAAGGAGTGGTTGCAGGATCTGCTGCCGAGGCTGCTCGGCAGCAGCGGCAATTTCGAGGTGATCGTGTTCGGCATCCTGATGGTGCTGATGCTGCAGCGCTCGCGCGACGGACTCTGGCCGGTGCTGGTCAGGCTGGTCCCGTCCCGGCGTCGGGATCCCGAGGACGGGGCGGTGGCGGCGGCGCCGCCGCTGCCCCGGCGAGGGATGCCGCGGGCCGGGACGCCGCTGCTCGAGGCGCGGGACGTGAAGAAGCAGTTTGGCGGGCTGGTCGCGAACAACAACATGAGCCTGGCGGTGAGGGCCGGCGAGGTGCTGGCGCTGATCGGACCCAATGGCGCGGGCAAGAGCACGATGTTCAACCTGATTTCCGGCGTCCTGCCGCTGACCGCCGGCGAGATCCGCTTCCTCGGCGAGCGGGTCGATGGCCTCTGTTCGCGCAAGATCGCCCGTCGCGGCATGAGCCGCACCTTCCAGCACGTGCGCCTGATGCCGACGATGACCGTGCTGGAGAACGCCGCCATCGGCGCCCACATGCGCGGCACCAAGGGGGTGATGGCCGCGGCGCTGCGTCTGGATCGGGCTGAGGAGCGGCGCGTGCTGGCCGAGGCGGCGCGCCAGGTCGAGCGCGTCGGCTTGCGCTCGCACATGTTCGAGCCGGCCGGCAGCCTGGCCCTGGGCCAGCAGCGCATCCTCGAGATCGCCCGGGCGCTGGCCTCGGACCCCTGCCTGCTGCTGCTCGACGAACCGGCCGCGGGCCTGCGCTACCTGGAGAAGCAGGCGTTGGCCGAGCTGTTGCGGCGGCTGCGCGACGAGGGCATGGGGATTCTTCTGGTCGAGCACGACATGGATTTCGTCATGGGGCTGGCCGACCGCGTGGTGGTGATGGAATTCGGTGAAAAGATCGCGGAGGGCCTGCCGGAGGAAGTGCAACGCGATCCGGCGGTGCTCGAAGCCTACCTCGGAGGTGTCGAGTGAAAGCGGAGAGGGTGCTCGAGGTCGCCGACCTGTGCGTCGCCTACGGCAAGGTCGAAGCCCTGCATCACGTCAGCCTGAGCGTCGGTCCGGGCCAGATCGTCACCGTGATCGGCCCCAACGGTGCCGGCAAGACCACCATGCTCTGCGCCATCATGGGCTTGCTCGGTCGGAGCCAGGGCCGGATCGCCTTCATGGGCCGGGAGCAGGGCGAGATCGAGGTCGAGCGCATGGTGACGCTGGGCATGAATCTGGTGCCGGAGCGGCGCGAGCTGTTCGGCGAGATGAGCGTCGAGGACAACCTGCTGCTCGGCGCCTTCATGAGCTACCGCAGGGGGCGGCGCGATCAACGCGAGACCATGGATGACGTGTTCCGCATTTTCCCGCGTCTCAAGGAGCGCCGGGCGCAGCAGGCCGGGACGCTCTCGGGCGGCGAACGGCAGATGCTGGCGGTCGGCCGCGCCCTGATGGCCAAGCCCAAGCTGTTGATGCTGGACGAGCCCAGCCTCGGTCTGGCACCGCTGGTGGTGCGCGAGATTTTCCGGGTCATCGCCGACCTGAAGCAGGCTGGCGTGGCCATCCTGCTGGTCGAGCAGAATGCCCGCGCGGCGCTGCAGATCGCCGACTACGCTTACGTCCTGGAGACCGGCGAGATCGCGCTGGAAGGGCCCAGCGCCGAGCTGATCGGCGATCCCAAGGTGGTCGAGAGCTATCTCGGCTTGGGCGGGAAGCGCTGACGTTCCACGTGGAACGCTCCCGCCGGGATGGCCGGATTGGTTTCACGTGGAACGAGCGCCTGTGATTATTCCGACGTGAGGGGTATCATTGCGCCTCCCTCGTTTCGGCCGTTGCGATGCTGTTTCCCACCCGTTTCGACGTCATCGTCATTGGCGGCGGCCACGCCGGCACCGAGGCGGCGCTCGCCAGTGCGCGGGCCGGCGCGCGGACCCTGCTGCTGACCCACAACATCGAGACGCTCGGCCAGATGTCCTGCAATCCTTCGATCGGCGGCATCGGCAAGGGCCACCTGGTCAGGGAGGTGGATGCGCTGGGTGGCGTCATGGCCGCCGCCGCGGACGAGGCCGGCATCCAGTTCCGCATCCTCAATTCGAGCAAGGGGCCGGCGGTGCGGGCCACCCGCGTCCAGGCCGACCGTATCCTCTACAAGGCGGCGATCCGCAGGCGCCTGGAGAATCAGCCCGGGCTGACCCTGTTCCAGCAGGCCGTCGACGACCTCCTGGTGTCGGGCGAGCGGGTCAGCGGCGTCGTCACCCAGCTCGGCATACGCTTCGAGGCCAGGACGGTGGTGCTCACCGCCGGCACCTTCCTCGGCGGCCTGGTGCACGTCGGGCTGGCCAATTACCACGCCGGACGCGCCGGCGATCCGCCGGCGATCTCGCTGGCGCAGCGGCTGAGGGAGCTGCGCCTGCCCGTCGGCCGGCTGAAGACCGGTACGCCGCCGCGCCTCGACGGCCGCAGCATCGACTATACGCAGCTGGAAATCCAGCTCGGCGACGATCCGCCGCCGGTGTTTTCCTTTCTCGGCCGGCCCGAACAGCATCCGCGCCAGGTGCCTTGCTGGATCACCCACACCAACGCCCGCAGCCACGAGATTATCCGCGCCGGCCTCGACCGCTCGCCGATGTTCACCGGGGTGATCGAGGGGGTCGGGCCGCGCTACTGTCCCTCGATCGAGGACAAGATCCACCGCTTCGCCGGCAAGGACAGCCACCAGGTCTTCCTCGAACCGGAGGGGCTCGCCACCCACGAGGTCTATCCGCAGGGGATCTCCACCAGCCTGCCCTTCGACGTGCAGTTGGCGCTGGTGCGCAGCATGCGCGGCCTCGAGAACGCCCACATCCTGCGTCCCGGCTACGCCATCGAGTACGACTACTTCGATCCGCGCAACCTCAAGTCTTCGCTGGAGACCAAGTCGGTCGCCGGTCTGTATTTCGCCGGCCAGATCAACGGCACCACCGGCTACGAGGAGGCCGCGGCGCAAGGCCTGCTGGCGGGCGTCAACGCCGCGCTCGATGCGCAGGGCAGGGCGCCGTGGTGTCCGCGCCGCGACCAGGCCTATCTCGGCGTCCTGGTCGATGACCTGATCACCCGCGGCGTCTCCGAACCCTACCGGATGTTCACCAGCCGCGCCGAGTACCGGCTGTCCCTGCGCGAGGACAACGCCGACCTACGCCTGACCGAGATCGGCCGCGACCTGGGCCTGATAGACGATACCCGCTGGGCGGCGTTCTGCACCAAGCGCGAGGCCGTCGAGCGCGAGCGCGAGCGGCTCAATAGCACCTGGGTCAATCCGCGGCTGGTCGGAGAGGCGGATGCCCAGCGCGTGCTCGGCCAGCCACTGGAGCGGGAGTACCGCCTGCTCGACCTGCTGCGCCGGCCAGGGGTGGACTACCGCTCGCTGATGACCCTGCCCGGTGCCGGCGAGGCGCTCGCAGACAGCCAAGTGGCGGAGCAGGTCGAGGTCCAGGCCAAGTATCAAGGCTACGTCGAGCGCCAGCGCGAGGAGGTGGCCAAGGGCCGGGCCAACGAGACCCTGCACCTGCCCGCCGACCTCGACTACGCCGAGGTGCACGGTCTGTCGATCGAGGTGCGCCAGCGGCTAGCGCAGCACCGGCCGGAGACCCTGGGCCAGGCCTCGCGCATCCAGGGGGTGACCCCGGCCGCGATCTCGCTGCTGCTGGTGCATCTCAAGCGCCGTTCCCTGCGGCAGCGGCAGAGCGCATGAGCAGCGCGGAAGGGCTCGGCGCCGGCATCATCGAACTCGCCCTCGACCTGCCCGCCGCAACCGAGGAGAGGCTGCGGCGCTACCTCGCGCTGGTGGCGAAGTGGAACCGCACCTACAATCTCACCGCGGTGCGCGACGAGGCGGAGATGGTGAGCGTGCACCTGCTCGATTCTCTGGCCGTGCTGCCACACCTCGGGAAAATATCGTCACTCGCCGATGTCGGCAGCGGCGCCGGCCTGCCCGGCATTCCGCTGGCGCTGGCGCGGCCCGAATTGCGTGTGACCCTGATCGAGAGCAGCCACAAGAAGGCCAGCTTCCTGCAACAGGCGAAGATCGAATTGGGGCTAGCCAACGTGGGCATTCACTGCGGCCGAGTGGAACGGGCGACGGGGCTGGCGCCCTTCGACGCGGTGATCTCCCGGGCTTTTTCCGGGCTCGCGGAATTCGTGCGCCTGGCCGGACATCTGCTGGCGCCGGGCGGGCGCCTCTTGGCCATGAAGGGCGTTCTGCCGCGAGACGAGGCCGAGCGCCTGCCTGCCGGCTGGCGCCTGGTCCAGGCGCTGCCGCTGGCGGTGCCCGGGCTGGCCGCGCAGCGCCATCTGATCATTATCGAAAGGGCGTAGGTACATGCACATTTTCGCGATCGCCAACCAGAAGGGCGGCGTCGGCAAGACCACCACGACGGTCAACCTCGCCGCGGCGCTCGCCGCCGCGGGGCAGCGCACGCTCTTGGTGGACCTCGACCCGCAGGGCAACGCCACGATGGGCAGCGGCGTCGATAAGCGCTCACTGACCAACAGCGTGTACCAGGTGTTGCTCGGCTTGGCTTCGCTGGCGCAGGCGCGGGCTGTCTCGCCGTCCGGCGGCTTCGATCTGCTGCCGGCGAACCGCGACCTGGCGGGAGCGGAGGTCGAGATGGTCGACCTGGAGCGGCGCGAGATGCGGCTGAAGGAAGCGCTCGCCAACCACGCCGCCGACTACGATTTCGTCCTGATCGACTGCCCCCCATCGTTGTCGCTGCTGACCCTGAACGGCCTGTGCGCCGCGCACGGCGTGGTGATTCCGATGCAGTGCGAGTACTACGCGCTGGAAGGGCTCTCCGACCTGGTCAATACCATCAAAAAGGTACACGCCAACCTCAACCGCGAGCTCAAGATCATCGGCCTGCTGCGGGTGATGTTCGACCCGCGCGCCACCCTCGGCCACCAGGTCTCGGCGGAGCTGGAGCAGCACTTCGGCGACAAGGTCTTCAAGACCGTGGTGCCGCGCAACGTGCGCTTGGCCGAAGCGCCCAGCTACGGCGTGCCCGGCGTGCTGTTCGACAAGGCATCGAAGGGTGCGCAGGCCTACTACGCATTTGCCAACGAGATGATCGAACGCGTCAAGACGATATAGGGAGCCACATGAATCCACCGAAACAGAAAGGTCTGGGGCGCGGCCTGGACGCGCTGCTGGCCGCCAATGCCGGCGCCGAGACGTCGCGCCAGGACACGCTCGCGGTCACCGCCTTGCAGCCGGGCAAGTACCAGCCGCGCACGCGCATGGACCAGGAATCGCTAAACGAACTGGCGGCATCGATCAAGGCCCAGGGGGTGATGCAGCCGATCCTGGTGCGGCCGGTCGGCGGCGGCCGCTACGAGATCATCGCCGGCGAGCGGCGCTGGCGCGCCGCCCAGCTCGCGGGCATGAGCGAGGTGCCGGCGCTGGTGCGCGACATCGCCGACGAGGCGGCGCTGGCGATGTCGCTGATCGAGAACATCCAGCGCGAAAACCTGAATCCGCTGGAAGAGGCGGCCGGCATCCAGCGCCTGATCGACGAGTTCGGCATGACCCACCAGCAGGCGGCAGACGCGGTCGGCCGCTCGCGCCCGGCGGCGAGCAACCTGCTGCGCCTGCTGCACCTGGCCAAGCCGGTGCAGGAATGCCTGTTCTCCGGCGAGCTCGACATGGGCCACGCCCGGGCGCTGCTGTCGCTGTCCAAGGCGGACCAGGCGCGGCTCGCGGTGCAGGTGGTGCACAAGGGCCTGTCGGTGCGCGAAACGGAGCGGCTGGTCGGCCGGGAACTCAACCCGCCGGCCAGGAAGGGCTCGGTCGCCAGAGCCGACCGCGACCTGCTGCGCCTGGAGGAGGAACTCGCCGACGCCGTCGGCGCCCCGGTCAAGCTCTCCGCCGGCAAGAACGGCGCCGGCCGGCTGACGATCAGCTACGGCAGCCTGGAGCAATTGGACGGGATCATCGAGCGCCTGCGCGGCTAGTGCCCGTCGTTGTCGG
>DATKVJ010000021.1:0-82593 GCA_035530135.1 Rhodocyclaceae bacterium
GTTCGGTTTCGATCTCGATCTTAACGCCCATCACCTCGCTGATCAGGCTCACCGTGTCGCCGATGGATATCTCGAAATTGCTGCCGATGTTGATCACTTCGCCGACGGTGTTTGCGGATTCGGCGATCGCGATGAAGCCGCGCACCGTATCCATGACGAAGTTGAAATCGCGCGTGGGATGCGTCGCGCCCAGCTTGAGCTTGCGCTTGCCCTTGGCGATCTGCGCGATCACGGTGGGAATGATCGCCCGTGCGGATTGGCGCGGGCCATAGGTGTTGAAGGGACGGATGATCGCGACCGGGGTGTCGAAGGCGTTGTAGAAGGACAGCGCGATCTGGTCGGCGCCGATCTTGGTCGCCGAGTAGGGCGACTGGCCTTGCAGCGGGTGCTCCTCGGTGATCGGCACGAACTTGGCCGTGCCATAGACTTCGCTGGTCGAGGTGTGCACCACCTTTTCGACGCCGAGTTCGCGCGCCGCCTGGACGACGTTCAGGGTTCCCTTGATGTTGGTGTCGACATAGGTGTCCGGCGAGTGATAGGAATAGGGGATGGCGATCAGGGCAGCGAGGTGCATCACCACGTCGCAGCCCTCCATGGCTTTTTTCACGCCGTGCGGGTCGCGGATGTCGCCGGCGAAGATGTCGAGCCCGTCCCTGATCCGCTGCGGCGAATGGTCGAGCCAGCCCCAGGAATTGAAGGAGTTGTAGAGCACGAAGGCGCGGACGTCGTAGCCCTCTGACACCAGTTGTTCGGTCAGATGCGAACCGATGAAACCGTCGGCGCCGGTGACCAGGATCTTTTTATTCGACATGCTTGTCCTCGGTCTTGACTGGGGCGCCGTTCTCGGCCGGCGACGGTTTGGCGGGCTGCACCGTCTCGGCCCAGGGACCCAACTGCTTCTTGAAGGCGGCGGTCACCGCCTGGGCGTCGCTGTCGCTGGAGATGATGTAGGGGGTGATCAGGATGATCAGTTCGGTGCGGTCGTTGGTGTCGGTGTTGGTGCGGAACAGTTGGCCCAGCCCCGGGATGTCCTTCAACAAGGGAATGCCGGCGTCGCCTTGCGAACCGTTGCTGGAGATCAGGCCGCCGAGCAGCACGGTCGCGCCGTCGTTGATGGAGAGCTTGGTGTCGATCTTGCGCGTGCTGATGGTCGGGGAGGAATTGACCCCGGTCGTGGTGGTCTGCGCCGCGCTCACCTCCTGCGATATGTCGAGATCCACCTGGTTGCCGGAGTGGATCACTGGGCGGACTTTCAGGATGACCCCGGTATTCACGTACTGCACGGACTGGACCACGCTGGGGGTGGTGCCGGAAATCGGAATGGTCTGTTGGCTGGTGATGACGGGGACTTGCTGACCGACCTGGATGGTCGCGGTCTCGCCGTTGCGCGCCATCACCCGCGGGCTGGAGATGATGGTGGCGCGGTTGTCGCTGGCCAGCGCGTTCAGCAGCAACTGCCGGTTGCCGGCGCCGTTGATGGCCCGGTAATTGAAGCCGGCGCTGCCGATGCCCAGGCCTCCCAACGTTCCCGCGACGACGCTGCTGCCGCTGATATTCGCCTGGTTGATCAGCCACTCGACGCCCAGTTGGGAGTTATTGGTCAGGCTGACCTCGGCGACGGTGACCTCGATCAGCGCCTCCTTGCTCGGATGGTCGAGCATTTCGAGCAGGCTCTTGATCTGCCCGTAATCCTCATTGCTGCCCTGAAAAATGATGGTGTTGCTGGTCTGGTCCACCACCACGCGGGAAGACAGGGGTGTCGCGGCGACGCCGGCAGCGGGTTTCACGGCCGGCGCGCCGCCCAGGATCTTGTCCAGGGTCGTCGCCAGGGCCTGCGCGTCGGTATATTTGACCTGGTAGCTGAACAGGCTGCGGCCGATGCCGTTGGCGCCGGGCTTGTCCAGATCCTTCGCCCAGGCCACGACGTGATCGAGTATGGCCTGGTCGCCGGCGAACGCGATGATGGCATTGACCGCCGGAATGGGTACCAGGGTGACCGGTAGACTGATGCCGCCCGGCGGTCCGGCGCTGTAGCCCTCCGCCTGCAGGATTTCCGTGAGCTTCTTGGTCAGTTCGTCCGCCGACATGAACACCGGCGTGATGCGCACGCTGTGCCGGCCCTTCATCAGCGGCTGGTCGAGGACATGGATCGCCTCCAGCGCTGCGGTGACGTCGTCGGGCTGTCCGTTCAGCCAGACGGCGTTGCGGTTCGGGTCTTCCTGCAGGTGGACCTTGTCGCCGAACATCGTCCTGATCCAGTTGGCGATGTCGGTGTTCCGCACCGCCTGCAATTCGACCAACTGGAAAATCGGCCGCAGCGGCAGAGGCGTCTCAGGCAGCGCGCGGCCGCGACGGATTTCGGGCAGGTAGCCGACCTTGCTGTCGTCGGGAACGATGCGCACGATGCTGCCCAGATCGACCACGGCGATGCCGTAGCTCTTCAGCAGCATCCGCGCCGCTTCCGCCGCCTGCGCCGCCGTTTGCGGCGCGCCGGTGCGGATCGTCACCAGGTCCTGGCGCGCGACGATGGCCGGGTCGATGCTGACGTTCCGCTTCAGGATGGTCCCATACACCATCTGGATGAAACTGGGCAGGGGCATCTGCTCGAAGGCCAGCGTGATGTCGGCTTTCTCGGCTGCCGCGGGGGCTTGAGGCGGCGGCGTCTTGACCGTGCCGGTAAGGTCCGCGGGGGGGGGCTTGGGCGTCTCGCTGACCTGCGTCGAAGGCGCCTCGGTCATGGCTGCGCCCGGCTGCATCGTGGCGTATTCCTGGACCTTTTTCGGCAGGTCCAGGGGCGGCGGCAGCATCGGCTTTTCCGTGGCGCAGCCGGTCATCAGTACCACGGGCACCAGGGCCGCCCAAAAAAGTTTATTTCTCATAAGAACTTCGGACCCGTTTCATAGATGCCAAGGCGGCGCTTCTTGCCGTCGATCAGGATGCATAGCGTATCGGTTTCGATTTTCAAAATCGTGCTCCCGCCCGGCAGCTTGTCGTTGATGGTCAGCCTCTGTTCCGGCTGGCCTTCCATCTTGATCAACACGTAACGCTCGGCCCCGTTCGTTGCGATGCCGAGAAAATGCCATTCCGGATCGTTGGCGGATTTCGCGGCCTCGGCCGCCGGCAGCTTGCCCCAGAGGCTGGTCTGGTTGAGTATCGCCTTGGCCTGCTCCGGCTGCGCCCGGTACACCTGGGGCAAGATCCAGGGCTCGGCGGCCCTGCGCAGCGCTCTCGGCGCAGGCGGAGCGGGCGCGAGCAGCCACTCGACGTAGCCGGCCAGCACCAGCAGCGCGAGCAGGATCAACCATCCGCGCGAGGAATTCAGCATCGGCAATTGCTATCCTTACTGTCGGCCATTTCTCTGGTTTGTCTCTGCGGGCGCGGCTGACGGCGGTTTGAGAAAATAGGCGACCAGCAGCAGCTCGGCCTTCGGCGTGGGCGTACTGCGGATCACCAGCGATTCGACGGTCACCCTCTTTTCATGGCTGTAGATATGTGCGAGCAAGGGGTAAAAACTCTGCGGGTTGAAATCGAAACTCAACTTTGCGCTGACCCGCCATAGGTCCGATGCGCTCCGCATCCCGCCGTCCGCCGGTCCTTTCCCGCCGCTCCCATCGTCCTGGGCGGCGACCAGCAATTGTACATTGGCGAGGCCGGCCTGCTGAGCCGACTGGTACAGCCAGTCGTGGAACGTGGCCTGCGCCAAACCGAGGGTGCCCTCCCGCCACAGTCGGCTCTCCAGGTTGAGTTGCAGCGACTTTGCTTCCCCGAGGCGGTTGGACCATTCGCTTTGCGTGGCCGTTCCCTGGATTCGCGCCACGCTCTTGCTCAAGGCAAGATAGCTGTCGCGCTTCGCCTGCACCTCGTCATGCATTGCCAATACGCCGTAGAGCCAGAGCACGCCGGCGATCGCCCATAGGCCCCAGCGCAAGCGCGGATTCGCCCTCAGTTCGGCCAGCAGCGCATCGGCTGATTGATTGAGCTTCATCTTGCCGCCCTCAGCGGGCGCCTTCCTTCTTGGCCGCCACATTTCCTTCGGCGGCAAACTTGATTTCGGCCTGGGGCAGGACTTCCATACTCAATGCCAGGCTGGTTGGGTCGTTGTTGGGAGCGGTCTGGACGTTCTTGAAAATCCCGAAGGATTGGAACAGCTTGACGTAGTCGCTGCTCACCATCTTGTTCGGCGACGCGATCTGCAGCTTCAGCTTGCCGCCCTGAAACTCCCATTCTTTCAGATATGGCCCGTCTTTGGGCAGGGACTGTGCCACCTTGGCCAGCAAGCTCAACTGGTCGGGGTAGGGATCGGTGGCTTGCAGGGTCTTGATGCGGCCCAGCGCTTCGAGCGCCCGCCCGCGTGCCTCGATGATCGGCCCGGCGCGCAGGTTCAGGGCTGCCAGTTCGGCACTGCGGTCCTTGATCGCCGCCCGCAGTTTGACCCATTGCGCCCCGTACCACAGGGTGGCGGCGAGGAGGCACAGGGCGACGGCCGGGAGCGCCCACTGCTCGACGCTTGCCCCATAGGCCGCCGACCGGTCCAGCGCCGCCGACCTGGCCCAAGGTTTCTCCGCCCAATGGAGAGGCAAAGGCTTCGGTACCAAGTTCGACTGGTGTTCCGGCAATGTCCCGGCGTCGCGCTGGAAGTTGAGCCACTCGGCGGCATCGGGCAGCTCCGACCACCAGCGGCTGGAAAGCAGCGATCGCTCCGACCAGACTTGCCCCTCGTAGCCTTCGATGCAGCTCGCGAGATGGATGCCCTGCCCCCGCCTCTGTTGCAGCAGCGTCTCGGGGACGATGGAGACGGTCTTAGGCTTGAGGGCGTTTTCCAGGATCGCCGCTTCGACGCGATCTGCATCCCACGCCCAGATCAGCGCCTCGTCCTGCTCCCAGAGCAGATACCAGCCGGTCCTGGCGTAGGGGGTCCATTGCCGGATCTGCAACTCCAGTGCCTGGGCGCGCTGAGGCTTGGGCACCGATTTCAGCTCGAACCGGGCGTAACGGTAGAGTGGGCGGGACAGGATCCATTCGCTGCGGCCGATGCCCTTACCCGCAACGGAAACGCTATCCTGCAATTGCTTATGGCGTTTCGTCGGTGCCAGGCGACGCTGGAAGCCTTGCAGGAAGTTTCTGAATTTTATCAACATTTTCAAGCGGGTATGTTACAGGGGTTTTGACGTAGTAGTCAACGCGCCAGGGTGCGTCCTGGCTTCGGGGTGTGAGTGTCACCGAGTATTGGACGGCCCAGGGAAGCTTGTCGCTTTGCTGCGTGATCCGTATGCTGTTGCCGGGATAGAACAGGAAATAATCCGGATCCAGTGCCCCTGTTGTGAAACTGGCCAACTGCCCGACCATGTAGAGAGGTTTTTCGTTGCGCGCCTTGACCAGAGCCGCAGCCGTATCGAGGCTGCCTCCGGGCAGGCTGGCCAATACCTCCGGCGGCGCGGTATTGGGGTTGAAGCCGAGTACCCGGCTGGTCGTCACGAACTGCAGCAGTTTTTGCAGCACTCCCGGTTGATCGCGCCAGCCGATGATGTTGTTCAGTTGGTAGGGACTTGCCAGCCAGTCGTTGGGCGGCGGCGGCAGGCCGAGCGCCGCGTACTCGGGGGCCTCGGCGCCGTTGAGACGCCTGAGATCGTCGGTATCGATGTAGTCGAGCAGGGTGTCGATCATGGCACCGCGCTTTTCGATGGGCACCCCCAACTGCCCCAGGAGGCGCAGGATCATATCCTGTTGCGGGAAATTGACGTTGAGCAGTCCGCGGTTATCCTGCAGGCGGACGATGTCGTCGCCCGAGCCGCGATAGGGCCGGTCATCGAGGGCGATCGCGTCTTGGCCCCCCCATCCGTACAGGCTGGCCCCCGTGGTTCCCAAGCGAAACAGGATGTCGGCGCGGGTGTTGGCAAACTCTATCAACTGTTCGGTGGTCTCCTGTTTCTGCCGCGCCAGCTCGATCGAGCGGCCCACTCGCTCGGCGAAGTACGAGGCGGCGATGGTGATGACCGCCAGTACCCACAAGGTGACGACCAGGACGAAACCGCGCTGGGCATTGGCAGCCATCAATCCTGCAGGTCTTTCTGCCGCGGCAGGGGGTTTTCGAGTCCCTTGGGAACCGCCACGATGATGCGGGGCTCCGTGGCATTCTGGTTCTCCAGATAGATCGCTTGGGGCAGTTGCGGCCACTTCCCAAGGAAAGGGGGCCAGTCGTCGTGCGCTTCGTTGTTGGCGTCGAAATAGACGAACCTTCCCGAGTTGCCGGACCAGGACAGCACCGCCGGCGCGTCGTCACCAGAGCCGTAGCGCAATTGCGTCCGCCCGGTTTCAGGATCGAACTTCAGGCGCCATGAAAAAGGCAGCAACGCCGTGTTCGCCGCGTCGAGAGGGGCCAGGGTCAGGCCGCTGAATTCCCGTTGTGTGCCCTTGAACTGGTGCTTGCCGTCGGCGTAGTCCGGCATCAGTCCATTGACGCTTTGGCGGAACCAGTCGGTGTACATTTCGCCCTGCTGGGTGTCGAAAATTTCTCTGCCGAAGTGCGTCTGCAGCCGGAACACCTGGTGCAGACCCTGCATCAGTATTCCGGTGATCATGCCGGTCAGGATCATGACGACCAGCATCTCCAGCAGGGTGAATCCCCGCTGGCCGGAAATCGAATGAGCGCGAATCGCCATGCCTGGCCTTCAGTCCACGCTGTTGCTGCGCACTTTCTTGTAGCCCACCTGCTGCAGCTTCAGCTCGAACCAGGCGCGGCCGGCGGCCGTCTTGACCGACACCGCCGTGCTGTAGAGCGCCAGCTGGTAGAGGCTCTGGCCCCGGGGATAATTGACGCCCTCGGTGATGTTCGTGGTCGGCTGAGAGCGCCAGATGATCGAATACGCGCCCAGCGGCGCCTCGCCTTCGGGGGTGATCATCGGATTGATCCGGTCCATATACTCCAGGATGTTGGCCGTCGCCTCGGAGCGCGCATTGACGTCGTGTATCCTCGCCAGAGCCATGATGTTGCCGTTGATCCAGGAAAACAGCGCCATTCCGGCGCCGCTGATGAGCACCAGGGCGACGATCGCCTCCAGCAGGGTGAAGCCCGCCAGTCGGGCCGGGGGCTGGGCCAATCCTTTCCCCCGGGGGCTTCCCGTGACCGTCACTCCTTGTCCTCGACGGCGAGAAGCCGGCATTGCGGCGGTTTCAGCAGGAAATCCTCGCGTCTGCCGGTGGGATCGACGATGGCGATCTTGCCGCCGCTGCAGACGCCGTTGATCGCGTAGAGCACGGGCTGCGGGATCTGGAGCCGCCAGCCCGGCGGAATCTTCAGCGGCTGATCCGGTGCAGCTTTTCCTGGCGCGGCGGCCGCATCGCTCAGCGCAATCGCCTTGCCGGAAACGTAGGCCTGATAGCCCAGACCCTCTATCGCCGATTCGAGGCTCTTTCTCTGGCTGTTCAGTTCGACGCTCGTCGCCATCCGTTGCAGCTGCGGCAGGGCGACGCCCGTCAACAGTCCCACGATGGTCAGGACGACCAGCATTTCCAGCAGGGTGAAGCCCCTGGAAGGATGACGCCGGGACACTACGGCTGCTTGGCCGTGTCGCCCGGCAGATAACCCAGGTCGGCATCCAGGCCTTCGCCGCCGCGCTTGCCGTCGGCCCCGAGCGAGTACAGGGCGAAGGGCTGGCCGTTGGCGCCGGGAAGAGCGTATTGGTAGGGGGTGCCCCAGGGATCCTTGGGCAGCTCCTCGTCGAGGTAGGGGCCGCGCCAGAGGCTTTTCAGCTTCTCGTCGGTGGGTGCGGTATTGAGCAGGGCCAGTCCTTCGGCTTCGGTCGGGAAGCGGCCGATATCGAGGCGCAGCGTCTCCAGTGCGCCCTTCAGCATCTTGATCTGGGTCTGGGCGGTCTGGACCTTGGCGGAATCCACCTTGGTGAACAGCCTGGGGCCGATCAGGCCCGCGAGCAGGCCGATGATGACCAGCACCACCAGCATTTCGAGGAGGGTGAAGCCCGAGTTCGTCGTCTTGTTTGCCATGGCTCAGAAGGATACGTTGTTCAAACTGGTGATCGCCAGCATCACGGCGATCATGATGGTGCCGATTACGCCGCCGATGAGCAAAATGGCGAGCGGCTCCAATAAGATCATGAAGCGCTTCAAACGTTCCCGCCCGGCGGTTTCGTAGAGCGTCGCCAGGGTGCGCAGCATGTTGGCCAGCTCGCCCGAGCGCTCCCCGACCCTGATCAGGTTGAGTCCGGTGACGTTCAGCATCTGCACCTCGGCTAAGGCGAGCGCCATCTTCTTGCCGCCCCTGACCTCTCTCAGGGTCTGCTGCAGTTTATGCTTGACCGCGGTCAGGCGCATGCCGTTTTGCGTCAGCTCCATGGCCTTCAGTATCGGCACCCGGTTCTCCAGCAGGGTGCTGAGCATCGCCGCCCAGCGGCCGATCTCGGTCTCGACCAGCCAGCGGCCGAGAACCGGCACGCGCGACAGGGTCTGCATCATCCTCGAGCGCACCTGTGCATTGGCGACCAGGCTCACGGCCGTCAGCACCAGGGCTGCCGCGCTCAGCCCGACCCAGAGCAGGTTCTCCTTGACGAACATTCCGGCGCTCAGCACCCAAACAGATATTTCCGGAATCTGGGAGCGGCTGTTCTTGAGGATGCTGGCGAATTTCGGCACGACGACGATGAATATCAGCAGCGTCGCCGCGATACCGGAGAACACCAGGATCGCCGGATAGATCAGCGCGTTCCTCATTTCGCTGCTGATCCGCTGCTCGTACTCCATCTGGGTCGCGGAACTTTGCAGGGCCTGGGCCAGCTTGCCGGTGTGCTCGCCGGCGGCGACCAACTGGAACAAGTAGTCGGGCCAGGCCAGTCGGGCGGATTGCAGCGCCGTGGAAAAACTCTCGCCGCCGCGCAGCTTGCCGTGGACGTGGCTGAAGGTCTCGCCGATGGCGCTGTCGGTGTGGGTCTGGCCGATCGATTCGACGGCTTCCGCCAGGGGCACGCCGGCCTGCAACAGGATGGCGAGCTCGCGGATGACGATCGCCTTCTCCTGGTGACTGGCACCGCGTACCCGCCTGTGGGGAGACTCGGACGGACGGCCGGCGGGTCCGATCTCGATCGGGGTCAGCTCCTGCTGCCGCAGCAGCCTCGCCGCCTCGCGCTCGCCGCCGGCGCCGATGATCCCGGCGACCGTCTGCCCCTGCGCGTTCACCGCCTGGTAACGGAATTCCACGCTCTATTCCTCGCCCTCGCCGAGACCGGTGACGCGCAACACTTCGTCGATGCTGGTCATGCCGCGCCAGGCCTTGATCAGGCCGTCCTCGCGCAGGCTGCGGTAGCCCTCCTGGCGCGCGATGCTCACCATGTCCGCCGCCGTGGCCCGCTGCGTGATGGCGTTCTGGACCGCATTGCTGACCTCGACCAGTTCGTAGATGCCGATGCGCCCGCGATAGCCGGTTTTCCGGCAATGGCTGCAGCCTTCAGGCAGCCGCCATCTCGCTGCCGTGCTCAACAGATCGGGATAGCGCTGCTGCAACTGCCGGGCCATTTCGACGATCGCCTGAGGCGGCTCGAACGGGATCGAGCAGCGGTCGCACAGTCGTCTCACCAGGCGCTGCGCTTGCACCGCCCTGACCGAGGACGCCACCAGGAAGGGTTCGACCCCCATGTCCAGTAAGCGGGTGAAGGCGCTCAGAGCGTCGTTGGTGTGCAGGGTGGACAGCACCAGGTGGCCGGTCAGGGCGGACTGGACGGCGATCTCGGCGGTCTCCAGGTCGCGGATTTCGCCGATCATGATCACGTCCGGATCCTGCCGCAATATCGCCCTCAGGGCGCGCGCGAAGTCGTAGCCGATCTCGCTGTGCGTCTGGATCTGCGTCACGCCCGCGAGCTTGTACTCGACCGGATCCTCGACGGTGATGATCTTCTTGCTGCGGTCGTTGGCGGCGTCGAGCGCGGCATAGAGCGTCGTGCTCTTGCCCGAACCGGTGGGGCCGGTCACCAGGATGATGCCGTGCGGCTCCTGCACCCAGCGGCTGAACTGGGCGTGATGGTCGGCTTCCATCCCCAGCCATTCCAGGTTCAGGTTGGAACGTTCCTTCGGCAGCAGACGCATCACGATCGATTCGCCGTGCACGCCGGGCAGGGCAGAGACGCGGATGTCCATTTCGGCGCCGCCGGCGCGGATGGAGATCCGGCCGTCCTGCGGCAGTCGGCGCTCGGCGATGTCCATGCCGGAAATCAGCTTGATCCGCGATGCCACCGCATCGAAGCGGCTGCGCGCCTGGCTCATGCGCGTATGCAGGACGCCGTCGACCCGGTAGCGCACGGCAAAATCGCTCTCTTCCGGTTCGATGTGGATGTCCGATGCCTCTTCGTCGATCGCCTGCGCCAAGACGTTGCTGACCAGTTCGATGATCGGCGCCTCTTCCGCCAGCTCGCGCAAGTGCGCGACTTCGTCCTCGTATTCGCCCTGGGGCTTGAGCTCGATCAGCTTGAGCAGCCGCTCCAGGTCCTGGCTCCTGACGAAATGCCAGGCCCGCACATGGTCCTTCAGGGCGGCGGCCAGCGTCTCGTGCAGGTAGCTGTTGATCGGATTGCGCGAGGCGCAATGGATCGTACCGTCCGCGCCTTCCCAGATGGCCAGTTGCTGGTCGGAGAACCATTCCGGCGACAGGCCGCTCGCCGAGATCGCATTGGCGATCTCGGCCGCCTGGGTGGGGAGTTGATCGGGCGCCAAAAGCGACAGGCCGAGTTGTTCAGACAGCACCGGCAGCAAGGCGTCCTCGGACAGGGCCCCCATCCGTACCAGGACGGAACCCAGGCGCCCCTTGAACTGGCGCTGGAAGGCCAGCGCCTTGTCCAGATCCTGCTGGCTGATCAGGCCGCGCTGAAGCAGCAGCGCGCCGATCACCGTCGCCGATTCAGTCATGCTCTGCTCGCCGGGTGCATTCATATGGGTATCAAGCGCAAGGGCGAAGTTCAATGGGGCCGGTCCGGGGATGGTCCACTCCACTAAGAGGCCGCCAATTGTAACGTTTTTTCTCTTCTTCCCCGGGACCGGCGTCAGACCGGCACGTACTTCCTATAATATGCGTCCGCCGGCTTAACTTTCGATGTAGCTTGGAAAACGCCCGCTTGGGGCAGGAACGTCAATGGGGCTGACAGCGGGACTGTTGCGAAATCGGATCCTGGTCCTGTGCCTGGCTTGCTTGGGCGTGGCGGCGTGCGCCGGCTTGGCCACCCAGGACAAGGCGCCCCAAGAGGTCTGGGAGCGGCTGGCGAGGGGCGAGGCACAGTCTCTGCTGGTCCAGTTCGATGCCGTCGCCTCGAAAAGCGCCGCGCTGTCCGCGCTGCCCGCAGGAGAGGTCGAAGTTCTGAAGGACTACGCCGCGCTGCCCATGATGTATCTCCGGTTTCGCAGCACCAAGGCCTTGCAGGGCCTGCTGGCGCAGCCCTCGGTGGTGCGCGCGTACGCGGACCGGAGAGAAGCGCCGATGCCCGGGAAACCGGCGCAATGAGGCTTATGCGCTGGGCGTTCGCGCTGGCGCTGGCCTGCGCCATCCAGGCCGCCTCTGCGCAAACCTTCCCTGCCGTTTCCGAGAAGGCGTCCCCGCGGGTGCTGCAGCGGCTGGCCGCCGGCCAGCCTCAGGACCTGATCGTGGTATTCGACGACCAGGCGGTTCAGGGGGGAGCCTCGGGTCGATCAAGGATCCTGCGTTCCGCCACCCGGGAGGGCATCGAACAAAGAGCCGCCCGCTACGCCGAGATGAAGCGGCGGATCCTGTCCTCCATCGCCCCGCAGGGGGCCGAGGTGCTCAAGCACTACAGCCACCTGCCGATGTCCTTCGTCCGCGTCAACAGCCGGCAAGCGCTCGACAGCTTGCTCGCCGATCCCGGGGTCGCGAGGGTCTACCGGGACCGGGTCGAGCATATGGCGCTGACCGAGAGCCTGCCGCTGATCGGTCAGCCCCAGGCCGCCGCAAACGGCGATCTCGGGGCGGGTACGACCGTGGCGGTGCTCGACACCGGCGTGGATTACACGCTCCCTGCGTTCGGTTCCTGCACTTCGCCCGGGGTGCCGGCCAGCTGCAGGGTGGTGGCCTTCCAGCACTTCGAGCCCCATCCCGTGTCGTTGGATCCCGACGGCCACGGCACCAACGTCGCCGCCGTCGTGGCGGCAGTCGCGCCAGGCGCCAAGATCGCGGCGCTGGACGTCTTCGACGGCGCCACGGCGATGAGCAGCGACATCATCGATGCCGGCAACTGGGCGATCGCCAACAAGTCCGTCTACAACATCGTCGCGATGAACCTGAGCCTGGGCAGCGGCCAGTACACCTCGCCTGAGACCAACGGTCCCTACAACAGCCTGGTCGATGCCGCCCGCGCGGCGGGCATATTGACGGTCGCCTCGGCCGGCAACGACGGCTACACCAACGCCCTGTCGTCCCCCGCCGCAGCGAGCGGCGTGGTGTCGGTGGGCGCGGTCTATGATTCCGCGTTCGGGACGATATCCTTTCCGTCGGTCCCCTGCACGGACACCTCGGCCGCCGACAAGGTCGCCTGCTTTTCCAACAGCGCTTCTTTTCTGACGCTGCTCGCTCCCGGTTCCCAGATCACCGCGGCGGGTTCGACCATGAGCGGCACCTCGCAGGCGGCGCCCCACGTCGCAGGGGCGGTGGCGGTGCTGCGCGCAGCCTTCCCGACGGAGACCCTGGACCAGACCGCCGCGCGCCTGACCAGAGGCGTGGCGGTGACCGACAGCCGCAACGGCATCGTCAAGCCCCGCCTCAGCCTGCCGCTGGCGCTGGGTCTGGCCACCGGCTCCCTGCCCGTTGCCAGCGTTCGCCAGGCCCTGTTCGTCAATGCCTCGACCAGCCCGAACAAGACCTCGGTGCTGCGCATCGTCAACACCACGAACAGTCCGGGGAAAATCACGGCCGTCGCCCACGATGAGTCAGGGCAATTGCTTGGTACCGCGAACGCCAGTCTGGGGACGATCGCGGCCAACGGGGCAAGGACATTCACTTCGGCCGAGCTCGAAAGCTTGATCGGTTTCACCCCCACCACCGGCACGGCCAAATACTCGGTCGATTTCTCCGCCGGCCTGGCGGGCTTCGAGCTCATCAACTACACCCGCGACAACGCGACCGGAGAGCTCACGCTGGCGCAGTCGCTGACCGGCGACCGGAGCTCGGGCGCGGCGGCCGCCGGCGTGACGCGCAGTGCCTGGTTCATGAGCGCCTCCACCAGCAGCAACAAGAACAACGTCCTGCGCATCGTCAATACCAGCAGCCAGGCCGGCTCCCTTTCGGCCACCGTCTATGACGAGAACGGAAATCCGTACGGTCGCGCCAATACCCTTTTGGGGGCGATCAAGCCCAACCAGATGGTGACGTACACCTCGGCCGCGCTGGAAGGCGCCGTGGGCTTCGTTCCCGTCTCCCCCACGTCCAAGTATCGCGTCGCGTTCAGCGCAGACCTGCCGAGCATGGAGCTGGTCAATTTCACCAGGGATATCGCCACCGGCAATCTGGCCCTGGCTCAGGCCCAACTGGATGATCGTCCAGCCGCGACGGCGACCTCCTCCTCGCGCAACGTATTGCTGTTCTATCCATCGACCGATCCCTCCCTCTATACGGTGATCCGCATCATCAATCCCAATGCCACCAAGGCGAAGGTCACCGCGACCGTCTATGACGACGCCGGAAACACCGTGGTCAGCGGCGGCGCCCTGGGAACGATCGCGCCCAACGGGATCCTGACTCTGACCTCGAAGGATGTCGAGACGACGCTCGGCTTTAATCCCGCCTCCCCGCAGACCAGGTACCGCATGCTCGTCAGCGCCGACGTGCCGAACTTCGAGGTGCTGCAAAATGCCAAGGAGATCTCGACCGGCAGCATCTACCTGGCGCAAGCCCAGACCGACAACCGGGCCGCAGCTTCCGCCGCCTCGACCACCCGCAACGCTTACATCATCTACCCGTCCGGCAACGGGAACGCCGCGCAGCTATACACCACCCAGCTCTATCTGGTGAACACCACCGCGCAAAGCGCTCAACTGACGGCCACCGCCTACGACGACAACGGCAATCTGGTGGCGTCGAACAGGGGTATGGGAACGCTGGTGGCCAATCAAACGCTGTCCTTCACTTCGGCTCAACTTGAAAGCCTGATGGGCTATACGCCTGCCCCAGGCTCGAAATGGCGGATGGCGATCAGCGCCAAGCTGAGCAATTTCGAGCTGATCAATTACGCGCAGGACATCTTGACCGGAATTTCCGTCCTGGCTCAAGCCCAGACCGAGTAGAGAAGCGATCCCAAGGGCCTTGCAAGCGGGGGTTGTTGTCCCTCGTTGCTTCGTGGCGACACCCGTGGCGGGCGCTCATTCAACGTATAATCCGCTCCATCATGCTCATCCCCGTCATCCTCTCCGGCGGCGCCGGCACGCGTCTCTGGCCGGTTTCGCGGGAGAGCTATCCCAAGCCCTTCATCCGCATGCCCGACGGCCGCAGCCTGCTGCAGCGGGCCTATCTCGGGGCGGCGGGGCTGCCCGGCGTCGAGCACGTCGCCCTGGTCACCAACCGCGACTACTACTTCCAGAGCCGCGACGAGCTAGACGCCTGCGCGCGCAGCGACCTGCCGCCGGCGCTCAGCTACCTGCTCGAACCCTGCGGCCGCAACACCGCCCCGGCCATCGCGCTCGCCGCGCTGAAGATCGCCGATCAATACGGGCCGGAGGCGATCATGCTGGTGCTGCCCGCCGACCACCTGATCGAGGACAGCGGGGCCTTCGCCGCCGCCGTCGCGGCCGCGACGGCGGCGGCCGCCGAGGGCATGATCGTGACCTTCGGCATCTCGCCTTCGGCGCCGGAGACCGGTTTCGGCTACATCGAAATCGCCGCGGAGTCGCCGCTGCCGGGAGCGCCGGGAGCGCCGCAGGTTTTCAGGATCGCCCGTTTCGTCGAGAAGCCGGCGCGCGCCGCCGCCGAACGCTATCTGGCCGAGGGCCGTCATCTGTGGAACGCCGGCATGTTCTGCGTCCGCGCCGACACCATGCTCCGGGCGCTGGCCGGCCACGCGCCGGAACTCCACGCCGCCGCGCTGGCCTGCTTCGCGGCCTCGGTCGCGCGGCGGGAGAACGCGGCCGGCGGGACGTTCGAACTCGATCCGGCGTCCTTCGCGGCCTTGCCCGACATCTCCATCGACTACGCGGTGATGGAACGGGCGGACAATGCCGCCGTCGTCCGCGCCGCTTTCGACTGGAGCGACATCGGCTCCTGGAGCGCCCTGGCGGCGCTGACTCCTCCCGACGCCGACGGCAATCGCGTCGAGGGCGAGGCGCTGCTGATCGACTCGACCGAGCTCTACGTGCGCAGCGAGGGGCGGCTGGTGGCCGGGGTCGGCCTCTCCCGGCTGGTGGTGATCGACACTCCCGACGCGCTCCTGATCGCCGACCGCGACCGGTCGCAGGAGGTGAAGGGCATCGTCGAGCGCTTGAAGCGCGATGCCCACGCCAGCGTCCGCCTGCACCGCACGGTGCACCGCCCCTGGGGCACCTACACGGTGCTGGAAGAGGGCAGGAACTTCAAGATCAAGCGGCTCTCGGTCAAGCCCGGCGCGGCGCTGTCGCTGCAGATGCACTACCACCGCAGCGAGCACTGGGTGGTCGTCGGCGGCACCGCGCGGGTCAGGAACGGCGAGGCCGATCTCCTGATTCGCACCAACGAATCGACCTACATTCCCGCCGGCCACAAGCATAGGCTGGAGAACCCGGGCCTCACCGAGCTGGTCATCATCGAGGTGCAGAGCGGCGAATATCTGGGCGAGGACGACATCGTGCGCTTCGACGACGTCTATGGCAGGACGCTCTGAGCCGCGCCGTCGCAACAGAGAATAAACGATGAAGAAAATCGCCCTCATCACCGGCATCACCGGCCAGGACGGCGCCTACCTGGCCGAGTTTCTGCTCGACAAGGGCTACGAGGTGCACGGCATCAAGCGGCGCAGCTCGCTGTTCAACACCGACCGCATCGACCACCTGTACGAGGATCCGCACGTCCCCGACCAGCGCTTCTTCCTGCACCACGGCGACATGACCGATTCTTCCAGCCTGATCCGCATCATCGGGCAGGTGCGGCCGGACGAGATCTACAACCTCGCGGCGCAGAGCCACGTCGCGGTGTCCTTCGAGGAGCCCGAATACACCGCGGACTCCGATGCGCTCGGTGCGCTGCGCCTGCTCGAAGCCATCCGCATCCTGGGGCTGGCGCAGAAGACGCGCTTCTACCAGGCATCCACTTCCGAACTCTACGGCCTGGTGCAGGAGACGCCGCAGAAGGAGACGACCCCCTTCTATCCGCGCAGCCCCTACGCGGTGGCCAAGCTCTACGCCTACTGGATCACCGTCAACTACCGCGAAGCCTACGGCATCTACGCCTGCAACGGCATCCTGTTCAACCACGAGTCGAAAGTCCGCGGCGAGACCTTCGTCACGCGCAAGATCACCCGCGCCCTGGCGCGCATCAAGCTCGGTCTGCAGGACTGCGTCTATCTCGGCAACCTCTCGGCCCGCCGCGACTGGGGCCACGCCCGGGATTACGTCGAGGTGCAGTGGCTGATGCTGCAGCAGGAGCAGCCGGAGGATTTCGTCATCGCGACCGGCGTGCAGCACAGCGTGCGCGACTTCGTCAATGCCGCCGCCGGCGAACTCGGCATGCAAATCCGCTGGCAAGGCGAAGGCGTCGAGGAAAAAGCTTATTGGGTCGGATCGTCATCGCCGGGAGGCGAAACCGGATCGCCACGGCCCGAAGGGCCTGGCAATGACGGGGATGAATCGTCTCGCGATGACGGGGATGAATCGTCATTGCGAGCGGAGCGTGGCAATCCGGGATTGCTTCGTCGCTCCGCTCCTCGCAATGACGGTAGATATCCTCGCAATGACGGTACATATCCGCGCAATGACGGTAAACATCCGATCGTCGCAGTCGATCCGCGCTACTTCCGGCCGACCGAGGTGGAGACGCTGCTGGGCGACGCGGCCAAGGCCAAAGCCAAGCTCGGCTGGACGCCGAAAACCAGCTTCGAGGAGCTGGTCGCCGAGATGGTGCGTGAGGACCTCAAATCGGCGGAGCGCGACGAACTGATCAAGCGCCACGGCTATCTCGCCTACGAACGACGTGAGTGAGGCCTTGCGGACGGACAGCCGGATCTACGTCGCCGGCCATCGGGGCCTGGCCGGCTCGGCGCTGCTGCGGCGGCTCGCGGCGCGGGGCCACGCCGCGCCCATCGTGCGCAGCCATGCCGAGCTCGATCTGACCGACCAGGCGGCGGTGCGCCGCTTCTTCGACGAGGAGCGGCCCGAGCTCGTCTTCCTCGCCGCCGCCAGGGTGGGCGGGATACTCGCCAATTCCACCTACCCGGCAGAGTTCATCCGGCAGAACCTGGCGATCCAGACCAACGTGATCCACGAGGCCTGGCGCAGCGGCGTCAAACGCCTGCTGTTTCTCGGCTCGTCGTGCATCTACCCGCGCGACTGTCCGCAGCCGATCCGGGAGGAATACCTGCTCACCGGCCCGCTCGAGCCGAGCAACCGGCCTTACGCGGTGGCCAAGATCGCCGGCATCGAAATGTGCTGGAGCTACAACCGGCAATACGGCACCGGCTACCTGGCGGCGATGCCGACCAATCTCTACGGTCCGGGCGACAACTACGACCTCCACGATTCCCACGTCCTGCCGGCGCTGATCCGCAAGATGCACGAGGCGAAGCTGCGGGGCGACAAGGAGGTCGTGGTGTGGGGCACGGGTGCTCCCCGCCGGGAATTCCTCCACAGCGAGGACATGGCCGATGCCTGCCTGCACCTCTTGAATCTGCCCGAAGCGCAGTTCGGCCGGCTGCTGGGCGCCGACTCGCCGCCGCTGGTGAACATCGGCTGCGGCGAAGACCTCAGCATCCGCGCGCTGGCCGAACTGGTCAAAAGCATCGTCGGTTTCCCGGGCGGGCTGGCCTTCGACAGCGGCAAACCCGACGGCACGCCGCGCAAGCTGCTCGCCGTGGAGCGCCTGAGCGCCCTGGGCTGGCGCGCGACGATCGGCCTCGAAGGCGGCATCGCGCGCGCCTATGCCGACTATCTGGCGGCGCCGGGCGGGAGGTCGGCCGGCCACCCAACGTGGCGGCCGTGATCGCGCGCCGGACCGGCTCGCCGCTGCCGGGACGTCGGCACAGCCTGTCCTCGGCGGCCCTGGCGGTGGGCGCGATGACCGTGCTGGTCGGGCTGGCGACGCTGATCCGCGAGCAGCTCGTCGCCCACTATTTCGGCGCCGGCGACGCCGTCGATGCCTTCGTCATGGCCTCGACGCTGCCGCTCTTCCTGATCACCGTCGTCGCCGCCTCCCTGGCCTCGGCCCACGTGCCGGTGGCGATGGCCCTGAGGGCGCGCGCGGGTGCGGCAGCCGGCGCGGAACTCTCCGCCGCGGTATTGACGCTGCTGACCGCCGTCCTGGTCGCCTGCGCCGTACTCTTGTGGCTGGCCGCGCCCTTCTACATCGGCTGGGTGGCGACGGGCTTCGACGCGGGCAAGCGCCGGCTGGCCGAACAACTGCTGTTCCTGCTGCTGCCGATGCTGGTGCTGGGCGGGACTTCGGCTTTTCTGACCGCGGAGCTGAACGCCGCCGGGCGCTTCGCCATTCCGGCGCTGGCCCCCGCGCTGGTGCCGGTGATGGCCGGGGCGGGCGTCTATGGGCTGCATTCCGGCTTGGGCATCGTCGCGCTGGCCTACGCCACCGACGCCGGCTACGCGCTCCAGTTCCTGGTGCTGGGCGGGCTGTTGCTGCGCGCGCAGCGGATGGTGAGGCCCAGCCTCGAGCGCCGGCGCGCCGAGCTCGGGCAGGTCGCCAGGAATTACCTGCCGCTGGTCGGCGGCGCCGCCCTGATGGCGACCACGCCGCTGCTCGACCAGGCCATGGCGTCCTGGCTGGCGCCGGGCAGCGTGGCGCTCTTGAGCTTCGGCAGCGTCCTCACGATGTTCGCTTCCGGTTTCGGCGCGCGGGTTCTCGGCGGGCCGGCGCTCAGCGTTTTTTCGGCGCTGGTGGCGCGGGCGGAGTGGGCGCGGCTGGACGCGGAGTTCGCTCGCTCGATGAAGCTCGCGGTCCTCGTCTCCCTGCCGATTTCTGCCGCGTTGGCGCTGTTTTCCGGGCCGATCGTCGCGCTGGTGTTCGGCGGCGGCGCGTTCACCCTTGCTACCGCCCTGGAAGTCGCGAGGGTCCAGCAGATGCTCTGCCTGCAGATACCCTGGTACGTGGCGTCGATCCTGGCGGTGAGACTGCTCTCGGCGCTGGGCATGAACCGCCAGGTATTCGCCGTCGCCGCGGCGAACGTGCTGCTCAACGCGCTGCTGAATTTCCTGTTGATGCGCTGGCTGGGCGTGGCCGGCATCGCCCTGGCCACCGCGCTGGTGTACGCCTTTTCCTGCGCCGCCTGCTGGCGCCTGGCGAGCCGGCGCCTGACGCTGCTCGGCGGCAGCTGAGGGGGCTGCCGTGCCGATCGAACGATCCCTCTGCGTCGTCTGCGCTGCTGCGGTGAGCCGCAGCGATCGCCGGGCCGCCCGCGACCTCGACCTGCCGCCAGAATTTCGGGTGATGCGCTGTCCTGTCTGCGGGCTGCGCTGGCTCGATCCGATGCCGACCGCGGAAGAGTACCGGCTGATGTACGAGGCGCTGTATTTCGGCGGCGCGGGCGCCGCGGTTCCGGACTGGATGCGCCAGTTCGCCGCCCAGCCTTACCAGGACAACGTCCTCGGGCAGCGCCGCGACGCCTATCGGCGGCGCCTGGCGCGGCTGGCCCGGGCGTTTCCGGCCAGGGGCACGCTGCTCGACGTCGGGCTGGCCAGCGGCGAGTTCGCCGTGATGGCGCAGCAGGACGGCTGGAAGGTGGCCGGCCTCGACGTCAGCGAGCGCGCTTGCGAGCTGGCGCGCGCCCAGGGCATCAGGGCCTGGCGGGGCGCCCTGGAGGAGATCGATTTTTCCGGCGAGCGCTTCGACGTCATCCACTTGAGCCATGTCTTCGAGCACTTCGTCGACCCGCGGGCGGCGTTGCGCGTGATGCGCGGACTCATGGCTCCGGCTTCGCTGCTGCTGATCGAGGTGCCGAACCAGTTCGACAGCTGGGTCAGGCGGCTCGCCCGCGGCGCCAGGGGACTCGGCCTGCTGACGCCGATAGCGCGCAGCGTCTGGTCGATTCATCACCCCTACTTCTACAGCCAGCGGACCCTGGCCCGGCTGGTCCTGGGCGAAGGCTTCGAGCTCGAATGGCTGCGCAGCCATTTCCCCGAGCGCTGGCGCAGCAGCCCGGTGCGCCGGCTGCTGGGCGCGGTGGATCTGGTCGCCGACCGGCTGCGGCGCTGCGGCGACGACATCGAGCTCGCGGTGCGCATCGCGCCCGCCATCCGGGAGCCGGCGGCGTGATCCGGATCGCCCACGTCATCACCGGCCTCGACGTCGGCGGCGCCGAGATGATGCTCTACAAGCTGCTCTCGGCCGGCGATCGCTCCCGCTTCGAGTCGCGCGTGTATTGCCTCACCGGCGGCGGGCCGATGGCTGAGCGCATCGAGGCGCTCGGCGTGCCGGTCGTGGCGCTCGGCGCGCGCGGCGGGCTCTCCTTCCTGGCGGCGCTGCCGCGCCTGGCCGGGGCGCTGCGCGCCTTCGCTCCGGACGTGGTGCAGACCTGGCTCTACCACGCCGACCTGGCCGGGCTTCTGGTCCGCCCCTGGCTCGGCGACGCGCGCCTGTGCTGGAACCTGCGCTGCTCGGTGCTCGGCCCGGGGGAATATCCGTGGGCGACGCGGGCCCTGGTCCGGACGCTCGGCTGGCTCTCGCCCCTGCCGAGCCTGGTCATGGCCAATTCGGCGGCGGGCCGGGCCGCCCACGCCGCCGTCGGCTACCGTCCGCGGCGCTGGGAGCTGGTGGCCAACGGCTTCGACACGCGGATTTTCCGGCCCGATGCGGCGCTGCGTCTGGCGCTGCGCCAGTCGCTGGCGATCCCCGCGGACGCCCCGGTGATCGGCATGGCCGGCCGCTACCATCCGATGAAGGATCACGCCGGCTTCCTCCACGCCGCGCGCCGGCTGCTCGATGCCAGGCCGCAGGCGCATTTCGTCCTCGCCGGCCGCGAGGTCGATGACGCCAATGCGCCGTTGCGGGCGCTGGTCATGCGTCTGGGCTTGCGCGCGAAGGTCCATCTGCTCGGCGAGCGCGCCGACGTGGCGGCGGTGATGAACGGCCTCGATGTGTTCACGCTCTGCTCGGTGATGGGCGAGGGCTTTCCCAACGTCGTCGGCGAGGCGATGGCCTGTGCCCTGCCCTGCGTGGTGACCGACGTCGGCGACGCGCGCGCCGTGCTGGGGGATGCCGGCCTGGCGGTGCCGCCGTCGGACGCCGCGGCCCTGGCGGCCGCCTGGCTCGAGTTGCTCGACTTGCCCGCCGCCGAGCGCCGCCGTCTGGGCGAGGCGGCGCGCGCCCGGGTCGAAGAACACTACTCGCTGGCCGCCGCCGTCGGGCGTTACGAACGGATCTACGAGGGGCTGGCGGCGCAGACCAGCGACGGCGGCTAGCCATGTGCGGCATTGCAGGCCTGTGGGAAGAGCTCGGCCAGGGCGCCGGCGCGGATGCGCGCGCCGCCGTGGACGCCATGACCGCGACGCTGGTGCATCGCGGGCCCGACGACGGCGGCTGCTGGCAGGACCCGGCGGCGGGACTGGCGCTGGGCCACCGCCGCCTGTCCATCCTCGATCTGTCGCCCGCCGGCCATCAGCCGATGCTCTCCCGCTGCGGCCGCTACGTCACCGTCTTCAACGGCGAGATCTACAACCACGCCGAACTGCGCGCGGCCCTGGGCGATGCCCGCTGGCGCGGCCACTCGGACACCGAGACGCTGCTCGAGGCGGTCGCGCGCTGGGGCATCGTCGCCGCCCTGAAACGCTGCACCGGGATGTTCGCCCTGGCGCTGTGGGATCGCGAGCGGCGGGAACTGCACCTGGCGCGCGATCGGCTGGGCGAGAAGCCGCTGTATTACGGCCGGCTGGGCCGAACGCTGGTCTTCGCCTCGGAACTCAAGGCGCTGCGCGCGCATCCGGACTGGCGCGGCGAGATCGACCGCGGCGCCCTGGCGCTGCTGCTGCGGCACAACTGCATCCCGGCGCCGCATTCGATCTATCGCGGCATCCACAAGCTGATGCCGGCGACCCTCCTGACGCTGCGCGCCGACGGTTCCTCCGATGAGACGCGCTATTGGTCGGCGCGCGAGGTCGCCGAACGCGGCGTCAATGAGCCGTTCGCGGGCAGCGAGGACGAGGCCGCCGCGGAGCTTGAGCGTCTGCTGTCGCGCTCGGTCGCTCGGCAGATGGTCGCCGACGTGCCGCTCGGCGCCTTCCTTTCCGGCGGCATCGACTCGTCGCTCGTCGTGGCGCTGATGCAGGTCCAGAGCGCCCGGCCGGTGAAGTCCTTCACCATCGGCTTCAACGAGCCCGGCTACGACGAAGCCGGGCATGCCCGTGCCGTGGCGCATCATCTGGGCACCGAGCACACCGAGCTCACCGTCTCGCCGCGGCAGGCGCTGGAAGTGATTCCGCGGCTGCCGGAACTCTACGACGAACCCTTCTCCGACGCGTCGCAGATCCCGACCTTCCTGGTGGCGCAGTTGGCGCGCGAGCAGGTGGCGGTGAGCCTGTCCGGCGACGGCGGCGACGAGCTGTTCGGCGGCTACAACCGCTATTTCCTCGGCCGCAGCCTGTGGCGCAGGATAGGCTGGCTGCCGCGCGGCGTGCGCCGGGCCGCGGCCTCGGCCATCGCCGCGCTGCCGCCGGCCGGCTGGGATGCGCTGTTCTCCTGTCTGCCCCGTCTGCGCCACGCCCGTCCCGGAGACAAGCTGCACAAGCTGGCCGGAATCCTCGGCGCGAGAGACGCCGACGAAATCTACCGCCGGCTGGTCTCGCACTGGCAGCATCCGGCTGCGGTGGTCATCGGCGGCGCCGAGCCGGTCACTGCGCTCACCGACAGCGGCGCTTGGCCCGAGCTGCCCGACTTCACGCAGCGCATGATGTACCTCGACCTGGTGAGCTACCTGCCCGACGACATCCTGGTCAAGGTCGATCGCGCCGCCATGGGCGTGAGCCTGGAGACGCGGGTGCCGATGCTCGACCACGAACTGGTCGAGTTCGCCTGGCGGGTGCCGCTGTCGATGAAGATCCGCGGCGGCCAGGGCAAGTGGCTGCTGCGCCGGGTGCTCCACAAGCACGTGCCGCGCGAACTGATAGAGCGGCCCAAGATGGGCTTCGGCGTGCCGATCGATGCCTGGCTGCGCGGGCCCTTGCGCGACTGGGCCGAGGCGCTGCTGGACGAGGCGCGCTTGGCGCGCGAGGGCTATTTCGATCCCCGGACCATCCGAACCAGGTGGCGCGAGCACCTCTCGGGCAGGCGCAACTGGCAGTATCAGCTGTGGGACGTGTTGATGTTCCAGGCGTGGCTGGAGCACAACGGTGGCTAAACTTCTGTTCCTGGTCGCCGAGGACTGGTACTTCTGCTCGCACCGCCTGCCGCTGGCGCGCGCCGCCAAGGCGGCGGGCTACGAGGTGGTGGTGGCGACGCGGGTCGGGACGCACGCCGACGCCATCACCGCCGAAGGCTTCAAGCTCGTTGCCATCGGCCTACGGCGCAGCGGCCGCAATCCCTGGCGCGAGTTCAGGGCGATTCTGGAGATCGCCGGCATCTACCGGCGCGAGCGTCCGGACCTGGTGCACCACGTGGCCTTGAAGCCGGTGCTCTACGGCGCCATCGCCGCCCGCCTGGCGCGCGTGCCGGCGGTGGTCAATGCGCTCGCCGGCCTGGGTTTCGTCTTCGCCTCGGCGAGCCTCAAGGCCAGGCTGCTGCGCCCCTGGGTGGTCGGCGCGCTGCGCCTGTCGATCGACGCTAAGGGCAGTGCGCTGATCGTGCAGAATCCGGACGATCGCAAGATGCTGGTCGAGGGCGGCGTCGTAGCGGCCGCGCGGGTGCGGCTGATCCGCGGCTCGGGCGTCGATATCCGGCGCTTTGCGCCCACGCCCGAACCCGGCGGCACGCCGCTGGTCATGCTGCCCTCGCGCCTGCTCTGGGACAAGGGCGTGGGCGAGTTCGTCGCTGCGGCGAGACTGTTGCGGGAGAGGGGCGTCGAGGCGCGCTTCGTGCTGGTCGGCGACAGCGATCC
Organism: Rhodocyclaceae bacterium; assembly: GCA_035530135.1. Classification (GTDB taxonomy): domain Bacteria; phylum Pseudomonadota; class Gammaproteobacteria; order Burkholderiales; family Rhodocyclaceae; genus CAIYYX01. The sequence goes on from DATKVJ010000021.1 coordinate 24,210, forward strand.
GGAGACTTCCGCCGCCATTCCGGTCGGGCAACTGCAGGCATGGCAGAGCGTCGGCGCCGTCGAGTGGTGGGGCAGGCAGACGACGTGGGACATGCCCGCGGTGCTGGGATCGTCCCACGTCGTCTGCCTGCCCTCGTACCGCGGCGAGGGCTTGCCCAAGGTGCTGCTCGAGGCCGCCGCCTGCGGCCGTCCGCTGGTGGCGACCGACGTGCCCGGTTGCCGCGAGATCGTGATCGACGGCGGCAACGGACTGCTGGTGCCGCCGCGCGATGCGCCGGCGCTGGCGGACGCGATCGGGCGCCTGCTCGCCGACCCGGACTTGCGCGCCGCCATGGGACGGCGCGGTCGCGAACTGGTCGAGGCGCAGTTCTCCGAGGAGCGCGTCGTGGCGCAGACGCTGGCCTTGTATCGGGAGCTGGCGGGGCAATGAGGTCGCTCAGACGGTATACTACGTGCCATGTTAATGACATATGATTCGGCCCCCGCTGATGCGGCGACTGCGCAAGACGACCGCCGCGCCCGAGCCGCGATGATCACCGCCGTCATCGTCAACTACAACAGCGGCGCCCTGCTCACCGCCTGCGTGGCCTCGCTGTTCGCTTCGTCCTGCCCGGTCAGGGTGGTCGTGTCGGACAACGCTTCGAACGACGACAGCCTCGATCGCCTGCAGGCCTTCTTCGGCGACGATCCCCGGATCGAGATCGTCAGGAACCGCGAGAACCTCGGTTTTTCCGGCGGCTGCAACCGGGGGCTGGCCCGCGCCGCCGGCGACTACGTGCTGTTCATCAATCCCGACTGCGTGATCCCGCCCGACGCGATCGAGCGCATGCGCGCGCTGATGGCGGCCCATCCGGAAGCCGGGATGGCCGGCTGCCTGATCCGCAATCTCGACGGCTCGGAGCAGGTCGGCTGCCGCCGCTACGTGCCGACGCCCTGGCGCTCCCTGGTCCGGGTGCTGCGCCTGGACCGGCTGTTTCCCCGCGTCCCGCGCTTCCAGACCTTCAACATGGCGGGCACGCCCTTGCCCGCGGAGCCCACCGCCGTCGAGGCGATCTCCGGGGCGTTCATGTTCGTGCGCCGGAGCGCCCTGGAACGGGTCGGCCCGCTGGACGAGCACTACTTCCTGCATTGCGAGGATCTCGACTGGTGCATGCGCTTCCGCCTGGCGGGCTACGCCATCCTGTTCGAGCCGGATGTGGCGATCACCCACTTGAAGGGCGGCAGCCAGGCGTCCGCGGCCTTCGTCGAGTGGCACAAGCACAAGGGCATGGCGCGCTTCTACCAGCGCTTTTTCCGGGACCAGTATCCGCTGGCGCTGATGCTCCTGGTGATATCGGCGGTGTGGGCGCGCTTCGCCGTGATGGCGCCCTACCTGCTGCTCAGGCGGGGACAGGGCGGGCATCCGGAGGTGCGGGCGGCCTGCGAACGCTACGCGAGCTTGTGGCGGACGGCCGACTCCCCGCACGCGTCGCGCACCGTCATCGTCAGCGGCGCGACCAGCCAGATCGGGCGCTTCCTGCTGCCGCGCTTGGCCGCTGCCGGCTACCGGGTCATCGCCCTGAGCCGCGCTGGGGCGCCCGACTGGAGAGGCGGGCACGCCGGGGGGGTGTTCTGGCTCAGGGCCGACATTCGGGACAGCGCCTCCCTGGTGCCCATGCCCTCGGCGCATTGCCTGATCCACCTCGCTCCCCTGGTGATCCTGCCGCAGCAGATCGAGGCGTTCTCGGCCATCGGCGTCCGGCGCGTGATCGCCTTCGGCTCGTCGAGCAGGCACAGCAAGGCGGAGTCGCCGGTCGCCGCCGAGCGCGCTTACGCCCAGCGCCTGGTTGCCGCCGAGCAGGCGTTGGCAGCGCGTTGCGGACAGCTCGGCATCCGCTGGACCGTGTTCCGCCCGACCTTGATCTACGGTCGCGGCATGGACCGGAACGTCACCCTGATCCGGCGTCTGGTCCGGATAACCGGGTTCTTCCCGCTGCTCGGCTCCGGCGCGGGGCTGCGCCAGCCGGTGCACGCCGACGACCTGGCGGCGGCCTGCGTCGCCGCCCTGGACAATCCGCTCGCCTTCGACAAGGCCTACGACCTGAGCGGCGGCGAGACCCTGAGTTACCGGGCGATGGTCGGACGGATCTTCGACAGCCTGAGCCACAAGCCGAGGTTCCTGAACATACCCCAGGCGCTGTTTACCGGCGCCCTGAGGGTGCTCTCCCTGATTCCGAGATACCGCGATTTCAATGTCGCCATGGCGCAACGCATGAACGAGGATCTGGTCTATGAGCACCAGGAAGCGACACGGGACTTCGGCTTCCGGCCGAAGAAGTTCACGCCTTGATGTCCGATCAGAAATTTGCGCGACTTGCGTAGCCGGGACGCATGTAATAACATTGTTGTCACTTCGTGAATGGGGCAACAATGAAAACGACATTGCGTAAACTAGGAAATTCTCGTGGGGTTCTGATTCCTGCCGCGCTCTTGGCGGCCTGCGAGATTAAGGACGAGATCGAACTTCGTCTGGAAAATGGCCGCATCGTGATAGAGCCATTCAGGCCGGCGAGGACAGGCTGGGCCGAGGCTGCCGCTGAAATCGTGGCGCTCGGCGAGGATGCTCGGGTCTGGCCGGAATTCGGCAACGACGGCGACAAGGAATGGGAATGGTAGTAGCGCAGCGACTTCGGCGCGGCGAAGTATGGCTGATCTGCCTCGATCCGACAGTCGGCGCTGAAATCAAAAAGACCCGCCCATGCCTGATCGTTTCCCCACCGGAGATCAACGACCATCTGCGCACGGCCCTGGTGGCGCCTTTGACGAGCAAGGGATTCGCCGCGCCGTTTCGCCTGCCGGTGGCGTTCGGCGGCACGTCGGGCCTAGTGCTGCTCGATCAGCTGCGCGCGGTCGACAAGGCACGACTGGTCAAGCGCTTAGGCGAGATCGACGAGGCGGCGCTGATGGCTACGCTCGACGCCTTGCGTGAAGCATTTACGCTTTGATCCTGGCCTCGCTTCCCACACGATATCATGAGCAGCGTGAGCGACTACCAGGCCGGGAATCAATCCGATTAGATGGCAACCCAGCAATTGCAGCCGAAAAATAATCAGTGAATTACGCCTGGCCTTTGCTTGCTTTCGGTGTTGCTTGCCTGTCGACGAGAGTGCTGGCTACCGGTGCTCTTGCGGGTCTGGCCGTGGATATTCCAAATCAGCGTTCGCTGCACGCGGCACCGATTCCACGCACGGGAGGTTTGGCGGTTTTCCTCGCGGTCTTGCTGGTCTGGGGAATCGGTGGTTACGCCGCTCAGTATTCTTCACTCGTCGCGGCAACCGCGGCTTTGGTGGCGCTATCATTTGCCGACGACATGAAAGGGCTGGCCGTTCTTTGGCGGTTTCTCGGCCATGCGTCGGTGTCTGCCCTGTACGCCTACGATTGCTGCCGCCAAATCGGGCCAGTCGGTCTGGTCATGGTGCTGCTGGTCATGGTCTGGATGAGCAATCTGTACAACTTCATGGACGGCTCCGACGGCCTCGCCGGCGGCATGGCGCTGTTCGGCTTCAGCGCCTACGCTTGCGCGGCCCACGCCGTTCCCCTGGGTGCGATGAGCCTGGCCGTGGCGGCGGCGGCGGCCGGCTTCCTGGTTTTCAATTTCCCTCCGGCCAAGGTGTTCATGGGCGACGCCGGTTCCATCCCGCTGGGCTTCCTGGCGGCGAGCCTGGGTCTGCTCGGCTGGCGTCAGGGACTGTGGCCGCTGTGGTTTCCGCCCCTGGTCTTCTCCCCCTTCGTCGTCGATGCCAGCGCCACCCTGCTGCGCCGGCTGGCCAGGGGCGAGCGCGTCTGGCGGGCCCATCGCGAGCACTACTACCAGCGCCTGATCCGGATGGGCTGGAGCCATAGGCGCACCGCCCTGGCGGAATACGCGCTGATGGCGGCGGCCGCCGCCAGCGCCCTGGCGGGCCTGGGCGCGACCCCGGCGCTGCAGGGAGTGATCCTGGCTCTCTGGTGCGCCGTCTATCTCGGCCTGATGGCGGCCGTCGACCGTCGCTGGCGGCGCATCGCGCGGGCCGCGGGCGCGGGGGACTGAAGATGCGGACGCTGCTCGCGGTCATCCACGACCTGGCCGCCGCGGCCCTGGCCTGGGCGCTGGCCTACTGGCTGCGCTTCAACTTCGAGATCCCGCCCGCCTACTGGCACGGCTTGCTCTCCACCCTGGCCGTCGTCCTGCCGCTGCAGGGCGCGATCGACTGGGGCCTGGGCCTGTACCGGGGCATCTGGCGCTTCGCCAGCCTGCCCGATCTCAAGCGCATCATCGTCGCCGTGGGCGCGGGCGCGGTCACCGCGCCGGTGGCGATCTTCATGCTGCAGCGCCTGTCCGAGGTGCCCCGCTCGGTGCTGGTGCTCTATCCGCTGCTGCTGATGCTGTTCATGGGCGGCAGCCGCTTCCTCTACCGCTCCTGGAAGGACGGGCATCTGCTGACCTTGCGGGCGGCGGCGAGCGAGCCGGTGTTGGTCCTGGGCGCGGGCGAGGCGGCCGTGGACCTGCTGCGCGAACTCGCGCGCAGCCGGCAGTGGCACGTGGTCGGCTTGCTCGACGACGATCCCGGAAAGCGCGGGCGGCTGCTGAACGGCGTGCCCGTGCTCGGGCCCCTGTCGGCGATCGTCGTTCATGCCCGTCGCCGCGGCGTCCGGCAGGTGATCATGGCCATGCCCGAGGCCGCCCATGCGCTGCGCCGCCGCGCCGCCCAGTCGGCCACCGAAGCCGGGCTCGCGGTGTTGACGGTGCCGGCCTTCGGCGACCTGCTCTCCGGCCGGGTCTCGATCTCCCAGGTGCGCAAGGTGGAACTGGAGGATCTCTTGGGCCGCGATCAGGTGCAGCTGGACGACGAGGGCCTGCATCGCCTGATCGCGGGCAAGGTGGTGCTGGTCACCGGCGCCGGCGGTTCGATCGGCTCCGAGCTGTGCCGCCAGATCGCCGGCTTCAAGCCGCGGCTGCTGGTGTTCTTCGAGCTCTCCGAGTTCGCCCTGTACGGCATCGAGCAGGAGTTCTTGCAGCGCCTCCCCGAACTCGCCGTCGCCTGCGTGGTCGGCGACGTCCGGGATGCTGCGCGTCTGGCACAGGTGTTCGGCGAGTATCGCCCAGATCTGGTGTTCCACGCCGCGGCCTACAAGCACGTGCCGCTGATGGAGAACGAGAACGCCTGGCAGGCGGTCAGGAACAACGTCCTGGGCACCTGGCGCGTGGCCCGGGCGGCGGTGGATCACGGCGTCGAAAAGTTCGTCCTGATTTCCACCGACAAGGCGGTCAATCCCACCAATGTCATGGGTGCGAGCAAGCGCCTGGCCGAGCGGGTCTGCCAGGCGATCTCCGCCACCTCGGACGGGACCGGGGTGGTCATGGTGCGCTTCGGCAACGTCCTGGGCAGCAGCGGCAGCGTCATCCCGAAGTTCCGCGAGCAGATCGTCCAGGGCGGGCCGGTGACCGTGACCCATCCCGAGATCGTGCGCTATTTCATGCTGATCCCGGAAGCGGCACAGCTGGTGCTGCAGGCGGGATCGATGGGTGGCGGCGGCGAGATCTTAGTGCTCGACATGGGCGAGCCGGTGAGGATCGTCGATCTCGCCCGCGACATGATCCGGCTCTCGGGTTTCACCGAGGAGGAGATCCGCATCGAATTCACCGGCTTGCGCCCGGGGGAGAAACTCTACGAGGAACTGCTCGCCGACAGCGAGACGACGCTGCCGACGCCGCACCCCAAGCTGCGCGTGGCGCGCGGCGATGGCGTGCCCGACGCCCCCTGGCTGGACGAGCTGGCCGCCTGGCTGGCGTGCCCGGACCGCGACCCGGCCGAAGTCAGGCAGGCGCTGCGCACCTGGGTGCCGGAATACCGGCCGCCGGAGGGCTAGGCGCCATGGCGACTTACGCGCTCGGCGACATCCAGGGCTGCTTCGATCCTCTGCTGCGCCTGCTCGCGAAGATCGGCTTCGATCGCGAGCGAGACCGGCTCTGGCTGGTCGGCGACCTGGTCAACCGCGGGCCCCGGTCCCTGGAGGTGCTGCGCTTCGTCAAGGAGCTGGGGGACGCGGCCGTCACCGTGCTCGGCAACCACGACCTGCACCTGATCATGTTGGCCGAGGGCGCTTCGCGCCTGCGTCCCGACGACACGCTCGCCGCCGTCCTCGCGGCACCCGATCGCGAGGAACTGCTCTCCTGGCTGCGGGCCCAGCCGCTGATGCACGTCGAGGGCGGCTACGCCATGGTCCATGCCGGGCTGCTGCCGCAATGGACGGTGGCCCGAGCACGCTCCCTGGCGCGAGAGTTCGAACAGGCGCTGGTCGCGGAGGACTACCGGGAACTGCTCGCACATCTCTGGGGCAGCGAGCCGCCGGCCTGGTCCGACGAGCTGTCCGGCTGGGCGCGGATGAGGGTGATCGTCAATGCCATGACGCGGATGCGCTTCTGCACGCCGGCGGGGGTCATGGAGTTCAAGACCAAGGGCGAACTGGCCGATGCGCCGCCGGGCTATCTGCCGTGGTTCGCCGTGTCCGGCCGCAAGAGCGCCGATCAGGTGCTGGTCACCGGACACTGGTCGGCCCTGGGACTGCAGATCGAGCCGAATCTCCTGGCGCTAGACTCCGGCTGCCTGTGGGGCCGGCACCTGACCGCGCTGAGACTGGAAGACCGCGCGCTGTTTCAGGTCGATTGCGCCGTCGTCTGAGCGTTGGCCGCCACCCTCTTCAGGGCGCGAGGGCCAGACGTTCGGCGATCGCCGTTCTGGACAGGGCGGCGATCGCCCGCCGGTCGCCGCTCTCGGTCGCGAGCGCCGGCAGGAACTCGATGATCAGCACCATGCCCGGCTCGCGCGCCAGCCGCAGCAGCGACTGCCACATCGTCGTCTCGCCGGCGTAGGCCGCGGCGCTGCTTGGCTGCCCGTCACGATCGCGATAGGCCAGGGCCAGCGGCTGCACCGGCCGTCCGGCGCTGATCGCCGGCTGCAGCAGCGCGGCGTGAAAGTGCAGCAGTTGCGTGCCGTCGGTGGTCGTGCCTTCGGGGAACACGGCGACGTTGCCGCCCGAACGCAGCACCCTGCCGATCTCTTCATTGACGACTCTGGCGTGACTACGGCTGCCGCGCTGCAGGAAGATGGTGTCGGTCCTGGCCGCGAGCCAGCCGATCAACGGCCAGCCGCGCAGCTCCGACTTGGAGACGAAGGCGGCGGGCTGAATGGCGCTGATGGCGTAGATGTCCAGCCAGGAGATGTGGTTGGCGACCAGCATGCTGCCGCCCGTCGGCGACTGCCCGCGTGGTTCGAGCCGGACATTGACGATATCGAGCAGCTGGTATGACCAGCGCCGTCTGAGCGCCTGCCGGCGCTCATGGGCGACCAGCGGAAAGGCGAGCGCCACCATGCCCGCCCCGCCCAAGAAGTGCAGGACGACTCTGGAAATCCGGAAGGCGGCACGGGCTTCGACCCAGTATTTCCTCAGCTCTGACGCTCCACGAAATGCCGGACGTAGCGTTCGTTGATGCGCGACATCGGCAGCAACAGCAGCAGGTCCGCGGTGTTGAAATCCGGATCCCAGGCGGGTTCGCCGCAGACCCAGGCGCCGGCGCGGAGGTAGCCCTTCAAGAGCGGCGGCAACTCGGCCGGCGCTGCCTGGCTCAGTTGCGCCAGCGGCAGCGGGCAGCGCGGGAACACGCGATACTCAAGCGGCGACAACTGCGGCGACAGGCTATTGTAGATCGCCGCGGCGTTGTGGCCGCCGTCATTCATGCCGATGCTGGCGCAGCCGATCAGGTACTCGTGGCCACCGGTCAGCATGTAGCGGGCGAGGCCGGCCCAGAGCAGGCTGATGACGGCGCCGCTGCGGTGCTCCGGATCTATGCAGGAGCGGCCGACCTCGACGGTGCGGGGACGAAGATGCGCCAGGCGGGTCAAGTCGAATTCGCTCTCCGAATAGTAGCTGCCGACGCTGCGCGCCGCTTCGGGCGAAAGGATGCGGTAGGTGCCGACGATGCGGCCGCTCTCCTCGTCGCGCACGATCAGGTGTTCGCAGTAGGGATCGAACAGGTCGCGGTCGACGCCCGCCGTGCGCGTTTGCAGGCGGGCGCCCAGTTCCTCGCCAAAGACGCGGTAGCGCAGCCTCTGCGCCGCCAGGATTTCGCTCTCGCAGGAGGCCAGGGCGACGTGGAGTTTGGGGTTGCGGCGCCGGGTCTGCTCGGCAGCATGAAGACGGTTCATCGGTTTTCCCTCGGTCGTGAGTTGCACGGACTTTAGGAAAACCGCGTTGCGCCGGGGTTGCGGCGACGTTAAGCTTCGATGACGGCCTCGTCGTCCCTCGAGGGGATCCCCTCGGGGCGTCGGGCATATCAGCCCGGCGCGGCCCGACCGTTCAGTGCGTGACGCGCGTGACGCCGCCGCCCGAGAGCACCCGCACCCGGTCGCCGGGGCGGAACTGTTCGTCGGCTGCCTGGGTGATGGCGCTCATCGTGCCGTTGTCGAAGCGGACGGTGATTTCGAGGCCGGTTTTCTTGGTCGCGCCCTCCTCGATGGCAGTCCCGGCGATGGCCCCGCCGACCGCGCCGAGTATGGTCCCGACCGCCGAGCCGCGGTTGCCGCCGCCGATGTTGCTGCCGGCGATGCCGCCGAGCGCGCCGCCCACCAGGGTGCCGGTGCCTGACTGATTGCCTTCCAGGGTCACCGGGCGGACGCTGTCCACCACTCCCATGCGCACGCTCATCTCGCGCTGCGCCTGGCCCTGCGAATAGCTGTCGGCGGACGGGTTGGCGGCGCAGCCGCCGAGGGCGAACGCCGCGCAGGCGGCCAATGCGATTGTCGTTCTCATCATCATGTCCTCACCAGATTGAGTGTCCGAATGCCGTTAGATAGCGCGCGCCGATCTCGTCTCTCGTCGCCTTGTGGTTCTGACCGCCGCGCTCGGCCATTTTAAGTGAACCCATCAATGACGCCAGCCGCCCCGTCCGCTCCCAGGGCAGGCCGTGGGCGATGCCGTAGAGCAGGCCGGCGCGGTAGGCGTCGCCGCAGCCGGTCGGGTCGATCAGCGCCTCCGGGGCGACGCTGGGGATCTCGATGAGCTTGCCCCCGGTGTGGATTTCCGAGCCCTTGCCGCCCAGGGTCACGATCAGTGCCTTGACCTCCGCCGCCAGTTCCGCGATCGATTTCCCGGTACGTTCGCACAGCAGCTTCGCCTCGTAGTCATTGACCGTGCAATAGTCGGCGAGTTGCAGGAAGCGCAGCAACTCCTCGCCATCGAACATCGGCAGTCCCTGGCCGGGATCGAAGACGAAGGGGACGCCGGCCTCGTACAGTTCGCGGGCGTGCTGGACCATGCCGTCGCGGCCGTCGGGAGAGACGATCCCCAAGCGCAGGTTTCCGCCCGCTCCATGGGCTTCGGCGACGTGGTTGAGGTGCGAGAAGTTCATCGCGCCCGGATGGAAGGCGGTGATCTGGTTGTCGTCGACGTCGGTGGTGATGAAGGCCTGTGCCGTGAAGCTGCCCGGAATCTCGCGCACGTGGCGGGCGGAGAGGTCCAGGGTCTGCAGCCGCTGCAGATAGGGGGCGCTGTCCTCGCCGACGGTGGCCATGATCAGCGGTTCGCCGCCGAGCAGCTGCAGATTGTAGGCGATGTTGCCGGCGCAGCCGCCGAACTCGCGCCGCATGTCGGGCACCAGGAAGGCGACGTTGAGGATGTGGATCTGCTCCGGCAGGATGTGGTTCTTGAAACGGTCATGGAAAACCATGATCGTGTCATAAGCGATCGAGCCGCAAATCAGAGTCTTCATGGAGAGCCGGATGCTGGAAAAACGGCGGCGATTATAGCATCCGGCGGCGCCGCTCCTCGGCCATTGCGAGCCGCCTGTATCGGCCCCGCCGAAACTGCACACGGGCCATGGCCGGGTAAAGCGGCGGTCGAACTATCAGCCCCGTCACCGCGAGGCCAAGGCCGCGGCAAAAAGCCTCGTCATCGCGAGCGCAGCGTGGCGATCTCGGATTGCTTCGCCTTCGGCTCGCAACGACGACCGTACCCGTTCGGGTATCCCCTCGAAAGGAAGTCCCTGCGGGACGAAGCAATCTCGGATTGCCACGCAATCGTCATTCCGAGGCCCGAAGAGGCCGCGGCAATCGCCATGACGAACGTACGGGCCGCGCCTCGCCTTGGGCAATCAGCCCAGAGCCGCGAGCGCCGCGTCGTAGTTCGGCTCCTGCTTGATCTCGGGCACCAGCTCGGTATGGATCACCTTGTCGTTCTCGTCCAGCACCACCACGGCGCGGGCGCTGACCCCGGCCAAGGGCCCGTCGGTGATCTCGACGCCGTAGTCCTTCAGGAATTCGCGGCCGCGCATGGTCGATAGCGAGACCACGTTCTTCAGACCCTCGGTGGTGCAGAAGCGGTTCATCGCGAACGGCAGGTCGGCCGAGATCACCAGCACCACGGTGTTGGGCAGGCTGCTGGCGCGCTCGTTGAACTTGCGCGCGGAGGTGGCGCAGGTCGGCGTGTCGAGACTGGGCACGATGTTCAGCACCTTGCGCTTGCCGGCGAAGTCCTTCAGCGTCTTGTTGGAAAGATCGGTGGCGACCAGGGAGAAAGGCACTGCGCTTTGCCCTGGCTGGGGGAACTGGCCGGCAAGATGGATGGGTTTGCCGCCGAGGTTCACGGTAGTCATGGTCTAGCTCCTGTGGGGGGTCGGGTCCGACAGGATACCTCAGCACCTGCTTCGCGGCACAAGTTTGCCGCCGGACTAAAACTTCCGGCGACGGCGCTAGGGGTAGAAAAGATAAATCCTGTAGCCGACCGCGCCGGTCACCTCGGCCTGGAGCGTGAGATTGAGGGCGAGCTCGCCCTTGGCGGCGAATCCCGAGGCGACGTCCGTGCCGCTGGGCAGGTACTCGGCCGGCGCCAGGACCTTGCGCAGCAAGGGCTGGTCGGCGGTGTCGGTGAGGGTCAGTTCGAGATCGGGGTAGGCCTGGGCGAAGGGTGCGCGGTTTTTCAGCGTCGCGGCCAGCATGATCTGGCCTGCCGGGCCGGGGTGCAGGTCCGAGGACTCGATGCCGAGGAAGTCTGCCTTGGCCGGCAGCGCCAAGTCGCAGCCCAGAAGCGCGCAAGCCTGCCGCAGCGCCGGTTTGGCTCCCGGAAACAGCACGGACAGCTCGGTTCGAAACTGCATCGCCGCCTGCAACAGCAGGAGCAGCAAGGCGACGAGCGAAGCGACCGCCCAGATCCAGCTGCGACGTTTCGTTTCGCTTGCTTCCCCGGGCGGCGGCCCGGCGGCGGGCTCGAAGCTCGGGGCCGATTCCGGGCCCGTGCTTGGTTCGGCGACCGCGGGCGGTTCGAGCGGCAAGGCCTCGTCCGGCATCGGCAAAGACTCGGGCTGGCTATCGCTCGCGGCGATTGCGGACGGTTCCTGATCGATCAGCATGGCGAGCGCGTCGAAGCTCTGTCGGCACCGGCCGCAGCGCACCTTGCCTTGCTTCGCCTTGAGTTGCGCGGCCGCGACGCGGAAGACCGTGCCGCAGGCGGGGCAGCGCGTCAGCATTGCCCGCCCTCCATCCCCCTTTCGCCCTCCAGCCGGACCCAAGCGTCGAGGGTGGCGCCGACGTTCAGGGCGATGAAGGGCGCGTAGGCCTCGATCACCTGATCGGCCTGCGACGCCAGGATGCCGGAGAGGGCGATGCGTCCGCCCGGAGCGAGCCGCGCCGCGAGCAGCGGCGCCAGCACGCACAGCGGATTGGTCAGGATGTTGGCGACCACGAGGTCGAAGCTCTCCGCGATCGCCGCGCGCGAGTGGCGCAATTCCAGGGTCACGCCGTTGTTCGCGGCATTGTCGCGCGCTGCGGCGAGCGCGTTGTCGTCGATATCCACCCCGAGCACCGCGCCGGCGCCGAGCTTGGCCGCGGCGATGGCCAGGATGCCCGAGCCGCAGCCGTAGTCGAGCACCCGCTCGCCGCCGGAGATCGCAGCGCATAGCCATTCCAGGCAGAGCCGAGTGGTCGGATGCGAGCCGGTGCCGAAGGCCATGCCCGGATCCAGGATCAGATTGATCGCGGCCGGGTCGGGCGCCGCGTGCCAGGTCGGCACGATCCAGAGGCGCTCGTTGATGCGGATCGGCTCGAACTGGGCCTGGGTGAGCTGCACCCAGTTCTGTTCGGCGATTTCCTCGATCTCGATCTCGGGCAGGTCGGTGAGACCCGCGGCACGGCAGGCGGCAGCGATGCGGCCGGGAAGATCTTCGGCCGGGGAGAACAGGGCGGCCACCCGGCTCTCCTGCCACAAGGGAGTGTCGGGACCGCCCGGCTCGCCGAATTGCGGCGTCTCAGCCGGCGTCCCGGCCAGGGCGTCCTCGACGGAAAGCGACAGTGCGCCCTGCTCCAGCAGCGCCTCGGAGAGCGCTTCGACGTGGGCGGCATCGGCGCATAGCTTGACATTGAGCCACATGGCTCAAGGACTCCGGCCGGGGGATGGCTTCATTGCTTGCCCTTGGTCGCCTCTTCCTTCGCGGCGAGCTTCTCCTCGAGGTAGTGGATGCTGGTGCCGCCCTTGACGAAGCGGGCATCGTGCATCAGCTCCTGGTGCAGCGGAATGTTGGTGCTGATGCCCTCCACCGCCATTTCGGACAGGGCGATGCGCATGCGCCGGATCGCCTGATCGCGGCTGTCGCCGGTGGCGATCAGCTTGCCGATCAGGGAGTCGTAGTACTGCGGCACCGTGTAACCCTGGTAGATGTGCGAGTCGATGCGTATGCCGGGCCCGCCAGGGGCGTGATAGGTGCCGATCCGGCCGGGCGAGGGCGTGAACTTGAATGGATCCTCGGCATTGATCCGGCATTCGATGGCGTGGCCCCTGAGTACCACGTCGCGTTGGCGCAGCCACAGCTTTTCGCCGTCGGCGATGCGGATCTGCGCCTGGACGATGTCGATGCCGGTGACCTGCTCGGTGACCGGATGTTCCACCTGCACCCGGGTGTTCATCTCGATGAAGTAGAACTCGCCGTTCTCGTAGAGGAACTCGAAGGTGCCGGCCCCGCGGTAGCCGATCTTGCGGCAGGCCTCGGCGCAGCGTTCGCCGACCCGGCTGATCAGGCGCCGGTTGATATCCGGCGCCGGCGCCTCTTCGATCACCTTTTGGTGGCGGCGCTGCATCGAGCAGTCGCGCTCGCCCAGATAGACGGCGTTGTCGAAGCTGTCGGCGAGCACCTGGATCTCGATGTGGCGCGGGTTCTCAAGGAACTTTTCGAGGTATACGGTGGCGTTGCCGAAAGCCGCGCCGGCTTCGGCGCGGGTGGTGGTGACGGCATTGAGCAGGGCCGCCTCGGTGTGCACCACGCGCATGCCGCGGCCGCCGCCACCGCCGGCCGCCTTGATGATGACCGGGTAGCCGACGGCGCGGGCGATCCTGACGACCTCCTTGGGGTCTTCGGGCAGCGCACCCTCGGAACCCGGCACGCAGGGCACGCCGGCTTCCTTCATGGTGTTCTTGGCGTTCACCTTGTCGCCCATCAGGCTGATGGTCTCCGGGCGCGGGCCGATGAAGACGAAACCGGATTTCTCGACGCGCTCGGCGAAATCGGCGTTTTCCGAGAGGAAACCGTAGCCGGGGTGGATCGCCTCGGCGTCGGTCACCTCGGCCGCCGAGATGATCGCCGGGATGTTGAGATAACTGGCGGCGGAGGGGGCCGGACCGATGCACACCGACTCGTCGGCGAGCTTGACGTATTTCGCTTCGGTGTCGGCGGTCGAGTGCACGACGACGGTCTTGATGCCCAACTCGCGGCAGGCCCGCTGGATGCGGAGGGCGATTTCACCCCGATTGGCGATCAGAATTTTTTCAAACATGGTTTTGAATACCCAGGACGCCCCGCGTCGCAGCCGGTTTTAACCGATCAGGAATAGTGGCTGTCCGTATTCAACGGGCTGGCCATTCTCGACGAGGATCGCCTTGACGACGCCGGTGGCGTCCGACTCGATTTCGTTCATCAGCTTCATCGCCTCGATGATGCAAAGCGCGTCGCCCTCTTTCACCGCCTGTCCGACTTCTACGAATGAAGGCGCGCCGGGGGAGCCGGAGCGGTAAAAGGTGCCGACCATCGGCGCCTTGACCATATGGCCCTCGGGCTCGGCCGGCGTTGCCGCTTCGGCGACCGGCGCCGGGGCAGCCGGCGCCGGCGCGAGGTAGGATTGCGGCTGGGCGCCGACCAGGTAAGTGGGATTGGCCGGCCCGTTGATGTGTTTGACGATGCGAACCTTTTCCTCGCCTTCGGTCACCTCCAGCTCGGAAATGCCTGATTCTTGGACAAGATCGATGAGTTTCTTGAGTTTTCTCAGATCCATGGTGTGCTCCCTGCAAGTCGGCGCGCGGGGCGGGCCCGGCGCCCGTGGATCAGGATGGGCGGATGCGCGCCAGCGCGGCGAGTGCGGCTTCTAGGGCCAACTCGTAACCCTGGGCGCCTAGTCCGCAGATGACGCCGACGGCGATATCGGAAAAATACGAATGCTGGCGGAAGCTCTCCCTGGCATGGATATTCGACAGGTGGACCTCGATGAACGGGATGTTCACCGCCAACAGCGCGTCGCGCAGGGCCACGCTGGTGTGCGTGTACCCGGCCGGGTTGATGATGATGAAACGGATGTCCTCGCTCGCCGCCGATTGGATCCGGTCGATCAGCTCCCCTTCGCTGTTGCTCTGGAAGCTCTCGATCCGGATGCCGTCGGCGCGGGCGCGTGCCTCCATCGCCAGATGGATGTCGGCCAGCGTGGTGCGGCCATAGACCCCGGGTTCGCGGCTGCCGAGCAGGTTCAGGTTCGGACCGTGCAAGGCCAGAATACGGGGTGGTCCGGTCTCGGCCTGACTGCTCTTTTGAGTGCGAGTTTGCTTCACCATGTCTGCAAGTTTGCCGCAAATGGCCGCATCTTGTCCAGCGGCAGCTCATTCCGGACCGCGTTCATTTTGCCAGGGCGACGAGAACCTTTTCCAGCTCGGACTCCTGCCAGAGACCCAGCCGGGTCTGCAGCAATTTGCCGTCGCGGCCGAGGATTACGGTGAACGGCAGCCCGCCTTCGTGGTCCCCGAGCTGCTCGGTGAGCCCCATCAGCGCGGTGCCGCCGACCAGGAGCGGATAGCTGACCGGCAGGTCGTGCGAGAATTGCCGTATCTTATCCGCAGAATCGATGCCGATCCCGACAAATTGTACATTTTTCGCCGAAAATTTGCTTTGCAGCCTGGAAAATCCCGGCATTTCCTCGCGGCAGGGCGGGCACCAGGTTGCCCAGAAATTCACCACCAGCACCTTTCCCCGCCATTGCTGCATCGATTGGCTGGCGCCGGCGGCATCCGGCAGGGTCAGGGCCAAGAGTTCCCTGGCGCCGGCCGGATCGCTCGGGAAAACCTGCTGCAGATGGCTGACCAGGTAACCGGCGCCGGCCGCCGCCAAGGCCACCGCGGCGATCAGGAGGTTGCGGGCGAGACGATTCATGATTGCTCCAGCAAGGCGGCGACCGTTTCGGTGCGGGCCCGCGTCGCCACCTGGCCGGTGTGGGGGTTGCGGCGGTGGCTGCGTTCCAGGGTGTGGGGATAGACCGACAGCAGCAGCATCGCCTCGCCGCCATCCAGCCGCAACCGGGCCTCGGGAGCGTCTGGGCCGGTTCGATGGATATCTGCATATTCGAAGTCGATCCCGCTATCCAGGAGGAAGATCTCGACATCTTTGGCGCTGTCGGCGAAAAGTTCGATCTCCGCCTCGGCGTAGCGCCCGGCCGTGCCATCCAACGCGGGGCCGGTCAGATAGGGGTGGAATTGGTCGAGCAGGCGCATCAGCGACAGGGCGCTGCGCCGCAGGGCGGCGAGCCGCTCGCGCAGTTCGTCTTCCTGGAAGACCGCCTGATAGGCGCGCAAGGCTTCTTCGATTTCCTGGTTGGTCGGCAGCGCCTCGCTGTCCGGCGCGCCCAGATTCTTGGCGGCCTTGCGCTTGGCCAGACCATAATCGGCGATGCCGTCCTCGGCCATCAGACGGGCGGCCAGACTGGCAATGTCGCGGCGCATGGCGTCGATTTGCGGCGAATGCTTGAAGCGGCGAGGCATGGCGGCGCTATCGGTTACAATCCGGGGCCATTCTACACGGCATTCCGCTCGAGCTGCCATGCGCATCCACATCCTCGGCATCTGCGGCACTTTCATGGGCGGCGTGGCCTTGCTGGCGCGGGCCGCGGGTCATCAGGTCACCGGCTGCGACGCCAATGTCTATCCGCCGATGAGCAGTCAGCTGGAGGCTCAGGGAATTGCGCTGACCGAGGGCTATTCTGCCGGTCAGGTCGCTGTGAACCCCGATCTGTTCGTGGTCGGCAACGCGATTTCGCGCGGCAACCCTCTGCTCGAAGAGATCCTGGCCCGCAACCTGGCTTACGTTTCCGGCCCGCAGTGGCTGGCGGAGCACATCCTGCCCGGCCGCTGGGTGCTCGGCGTGGCCGGTACCCACGGCAAGACCACGACCACCGCGATGCTGGCGTGGATACTGGAGGAGGCCGGGCTCGCCCCCGGCTTCCTGATCGGCGGCGTGCCGCAGGACTTCGGCGTTTCGGCGCGACTCACCGATTCGCCCTTTTTCGTCATCGAGGCGGACGAATACGACACCGCCTTCTGCGACAAGCGCTCGAAATTCCTGCACTACCGTCCCAGGACCGCGATCCTGAACAACCTCGAGTTCGATCATGCGGACATCTTCAGCGATCTTGCGGCGATCGAGACACAATTCCATCACTTGGTGCGTACCCTGCCGAACAATGGCCTGATCGTCGCCAATGGCGCCGAGCCCGCGCTGAAACGCGTTCTCGACCGCGGCTGCTGGACGCCGGTGGAGTGGTTCAACGTGCCCGACGCTTGGCAGGCCGGGCCGGAGGCCAGCGATGGCCGCTTTCCCGTGACCCTGGCGGGGCGCGAAATCGGCAGCACCCGCCTGGCCCTGCCCGGCGCCCACAACCGCGCCAATGCGCTCGCCGCGCTGGCGGCGGCCCGTCACGCCGGCGTGTCCGCAGACATGGCGTTGCAGGCGCTGTCGCGCTTCAAGGGCGTCAAGCGGCGAATGGAGGTGCGCGGCGAGGTGCGCGGCGTGACGGTCTATGACGATTTTGCCCATCACCCGACGGCCATCGCGGCGACCATCGCCGGATTGCGCGGGACGATCGGGAAGGGGCGTGTCCTCGCGGTGCTCGAGCCGCGTTCGAACACCATGAAACTCGGCGTCATGAAGGGTCTGCTGCCGGGCAGCCTGGCCGGAGCCGACGCGGTGTTCTGCTATGGCAAGAACCTCGGCTGGGACGCGCTAGCCGCGCTGGCGCCGCTGGGTGGCAAGGCGCAGGTATTTGAACAGCTCGCGGCACTGGTCGCCGCGGTTGTCGCGGAGGCTCGCGCAGGCGACCGGATCTTGGTGATGAGCAACGGCAGTTTTGGCGGCGTCCATGAATTGCTGCTTGCCGCAATCGCAGCTAATGACACCTTATCGCCCCATAAAATATATAAACCTTAAATTATAATGGTTGAAGATAAATCCGGGCTGTGATAAATTTTCTCGGCCTCGTTTGCCGGCGCGAACAGCTCCTACCGACTTGCGGCTAGACGCAGGCATGGAGCGTATGAGGGCTTGAGGGAGAGTCGGGGAGTCGCGTTTCAAGAGCCTGTTCCAGGCGGACGTCGGCGCCAGCTGACTGAGTGATGCGCGAAGTGTCGTTGTTCTACCGCCTTCAGATCTTCGATAAAGTGAAATATCGCCGCCGGCTGCGACGAGGGGATTGATTTGGAAACGCATATCAAAACGGGGTTTATCAATATGACCAAGCAAGCACGGTGCGCAAGCGTGCCTCGTCTGGCGGCATTAGCGGTTCTAGGGCTGCTGAGCAGGGCGGCTGGCGCTGCCTACGAAGTGAACTTCCAGGAACCCGCCACCGCGCTGGCCCAGGAGGTCTATGACCTGCACATGTGGATGATGGGCGTTTGCCTCACCATCTTCGTCATCGTGTTCGGGGTGATGTTCTATTCGGTCATCAGGCATCGCAAGTCATCGGGCGGGACGCCGGCCAACTTCCACGAGAACACCCAAGTCGAGATTCTGTGGACCGCGATCCCGTTTCTGATCCTCATCGCCATTTCTTGGCCGGTCACCAAGACGCTGCTCGCGATGAGAGACTCCTCCAATTCCGACATCACCATCAAGGCGACCGGCTACCAATGGAAGTGGGGCTACGACTACCTGAACGGGGAGGGTGAGGGGATCAAGTTCATGAGCGTCCTCTCCACCCCCGAAGATCAACTCGACGGCAAGGCGGCCAAGGACCCGCACTACCTGCTCGAGGTCGATAATCACCTGGTCGTGCCGGTGGGCAAGAAGATCCGCATCCTGACGACCTCCAACGACGTCATCCACGCCTGGTTTGTCCCGTCGCTCGGGGTCCAGCAGGACGCGATTCCCGGCTTCATCCGGGATACCTGGTTCCGCGCCGACCGGGAGGGGGTGTTCCGCGGCCAGTGCGCGCAATTGTGCGGCAAGGGCCACGGCTTCATGCCGATCGTGGTGGATGTGGTGTCCGAGAAAAAATACGCCGCCTGGGTGGCCGAGCAGAAGCAGAGGATGGCGGCCAGCGCCGAGGATGTGAACAAGGTTTGGCAGTTCGCGGATCTGATGAAGCACGGCCATGAGGTGTTCGTCAAGAACTGCGCCGCTTGCCACCAGCTGACCGGCAAGGGTATCCCCGGAGTGTTTCCGGCCCTGGACGGCTCCAAGGTCGCGAACGGCCCCAGGATCGAGCACATCAAGACGGTGCTGAACGGCCGTCCGGGTACGGCGATGGCGGCCTTCGGCAAGCAATTGTCCGACACCGACATCGCGGCGGTGATCACCTATGAGCGCAACTCCTGGAGCAACAAGACCGGAGATGCCATCCAGCCGTCCGAGGTCAAGGCGGCGCGCCGCTGACCGCGTCAGGGCGAGATGCAATAGCATAATCGAATACAGGAGAGCACGATGGAAGCAACGGCAATAGGGCATGCGGATGCGCATGATCATGGGCATCAGCCGACCGGCCTGAAGCGCTGGCTGACGACGACCAACCACAAGGACATCGGTACGATGTACCTGTGGTTCAGTTTCACCATGTTCATCGTCGGCGGCATCATGGCGCTGCTCATCCGCGCCGAGTTGTTCCAGCCCGGCCTGCAGTTCCTGGAGCCCGAGCGCTACAACCAGATCGTCACCCTGCACGGCCTGATCATGGTCTTCGGCGCGATCATGCCGGCCTTCGTCGGCTTCGCCAACTGGATGATCCCATTGCAGATCGGCGCCTCGGACATGGCCTTCGGCCGCCTCAACAACTGGAGTTTCTGGCTGCTGATCCCGGCCAGCCTGCTGCTCGTCACCTCCCTCGTCGTGCCCGGCGGCGCCGCCGGCGTCGGCTGGACCCTCTATCCGCCCCTGTCGATACAGATGGGGATGGGCATGGACCTGACGATTTTCGCGGTGCACATCCTCGGCATTTCCTCGATCCTCGGTTCGATCAACATCATCACCACCATCCTCAACCTGCGCGCGCCGGGGATGACGTTGATGAAAATGCCCATGTTCGCCTGGACCTGGCTGATCACCGCCTTCCTGATCATCGCGGTGATGCCGGTCTTCGCCGGGGCGGTGACCATGCTCCTGACCGACCGCCATTTCGGCACGAGCTTCTTCAGCGCCGCCGGCGGCGGCGATCCGGTGCTATACCAGCACGTCTTCTGGTTCTTCGGCCACCCCGAGGTCTATATCGTGATCCTGCCCGGGTTCGGCATCATCTCCCAGGTGGTCCCCGCCTTCTCGCGCAAGCCACTGTTCGGCTATACCTCGATGGTGTATGCCACGGCCTCGATCGCGATCCTGTCCTTCTTCGTCTGGGGTCACCACATGTTTACCTCGGGCATGCCCGTGGCCGGACAGCTGTTCTACATGTACGCGACCATGCTGATCGCCGTTCCCACGGGAGTGAAGGTGTTCAACTGGATCGCCACGATGTGGCGCGGGGCGCTGAGTTTCGAGACCCCGATGTTGTTTGCGCTCGGTTTCATCTTCCTGTTTACCATGGGGGGCTTCTCGGGTCTGGTGCTGGCGATGACCGCGGTAGACGTGCAATTGCACAACACCTATTACGTGGTGGCTCATTTCCACTACACGATGGTCGCCGGCGCGCTGTTCTCGGCCTTCGCCGCGGTCTATTACTGGCTGCCTAAGTGGACCGGTCACATGTACAACGAGAGGCTCGGGAAAACGCATTTCTGGCTGACGATGGTTTTCTTCAACATGACCTTCTTCGTCCAGCACTTCCTGGGCCTGGCCGGGATGCCGCGCCGCGTTCCTGACTATGCGCTGCAGTTCGCAGACTTCAACATGATCTCCTCGATCGGCGCATTCGGCCTGGGGCTTTCCCAGTTGCTGTTCCTCTACGTGGTGATCACCTGCATCAAGGGCGGACCCAAGGCCGCGGCCAAGCCCTGGGACGGCGCGGAGGGGCTGGAGTGGGAGGTGCCGTCGCCGGCCCCCTATCACACCTGGGAAACCCAGCCGCAGGTGAAATGAGAGAACTGGAAACGACGATGCAAACTCCGGACAAGGGCGCCCAGGGCCGACGCAATCAGCGCCTGGGCTTGATCCTGGGAGCGGTGGCGCTGGCGTTCTTCTTCGGCTACATCCTTCGCGCCTGGTTGCTGGGACGATGAGCGCCGCTTCCCGGTCCGGTAATCGCAAGACCCTGATCAAGCTCGCGCTGTTCTCGACCTTGATGTTCGGTTTCGGTTACGCCTTGGTGCCGCTCTATTCGGTGTTCTGCCGCGTGACCGGTCTGAACCAGGTCGGTTCGAGTTTGCACGCCACGCCGGTCAACACCCAGGTGGATCAGAGCCGGGTGGTGGATGTCGAGTTCGATTCGAACGTCCATGACATGCCCTGGAAGTTCCGCCCCTTGCAATCCCACATGCTGGTGCATCCGGGCGCGGTTTCACAGGCGACATTCGAAGTGGTGAATGACAAGAACGAGGCGGTGACCGGTCAGGCCATCCCCAGCTACGGGCCGCGCGAGGCGGCCCAGTATTTCCATAAGCTCAGCTGCTTCTGTTTCAGCAAGCAGACCGTCGCAGCCGGACAGACCAAGAAGATGCCGGTGGTATTCGTGGTCGATCCGTCCTTGCCCAAGGACATCAATACCATCACGCTGTCCTATACCTTTTTCGAGGTCGAGGGCAATAGTCATGCTGAGAGCGGTACGCCTCCGAGCAGATCATGAATGAGCAGCGCGGCGAACGAAGCGGCGGTTTTCTACAGGCGGCAAGAACGATCTTCTGGGCGTTTTTCGGGGTTAGGCGCCGCAAGCATAGCGAGTTCGATGCCGCCAGCCTGACCCCGGCGCAGATCATAGCGGCGGGAATTCTGGGCGGGGTGGTGTTTGTTCTGGTGCTGGTGGTCGTGGTCAGGCTCGTCATCATGGGCCACGGAGCAACAACTTGAGAGGAGAAGGGAAATGACGCAGGAAGCTAGCTACTATTACGTGCCGAGCCCGTCCTATTGGCCGCTGGTCGGGGCGTTAGCGCTGCTGCTGCTGGCTTCGGGGGCGGTATTGTGGGTCAACCACTATCATGCCGGCCCGCTGGTCGTGGCCGCCGGCTTCGCGGTATTGATCTTCATGATGGCGGGATGGTTCCGCACGGTGATCCGGGAATCGGAGGGCGGACTGTACAACAAGCGGGTGGATTCCTCGTTCCGTTGGGCGATGAGCTGGTTCATCTTTTCCGAGGTGATGTTCTTCGCCGCCTTCTTCGGTGCCCTGTTCTACGCCCGGGTGCTGTCGATTCCGGATCTCGCCAGCGGCGAGACGCAGTCGCTCTGGCCGCACTTCGCCGCCATCTGGCCCAATGCCGGCCCGGCTTTCAAGGGCAGCTTCAGCCCGATGGAGGCGATGGGCATTCCCGCCATCAATACCCTGCTGCTGCTCAGCTCGGGTGCTACCCTGACCTGGGCGCATTGGGGGCTACTGAAGAACAAGCGCACCCAGCTCACGCTCGGCCTGATCCTGACCATCGCCCTGGGTGTGACCTTCCTGACGCTGCAGGTGCACGAATATTCCCATGCCTACGCCGAGATGAATCTGAAGCTGACCACCGGCATCTACGGCACCACCTTCTTCATGCTGACCGGCTTCCACGGCCTGCACGTGACGATCGGCGTGACCATGCTGACCGTCATGTTGTTCCGCGTGCTGGCCGGCCATTTCAAGCCCGACCACCACTTCGGCTTCGAGGCGGTGGCCTGGTACTGGCACTTTGTCGATGTCGTCTGGCTGCTGCTGTTCGTGGTGGTGTATTGGCTATAATCTGCGGGCCCGGGAGGGGGAACCCGAGCGGGCTGCGCCGCGCACACGCCGCACTTGGTGCGGCGGCTTTTTTTGAGGGGCGCTAAGCCCTCCCGCCGATGATGCCGAAGTGGTAGCCGGCCATCAACAGGACGAACAGCAGGATCGAGAGGCCGACCCGGAGGGTGAGGGCCTTGACCGTGCGCTGGGAGCCGGGCTTGTCGGAGAACAAGAAGAACAAGGCCGAGCCCAAGCTGCCGAGTATGGCCAGGAGCAGCGCGATGACGATGATTCTCACGGAATACCCTCTTTGAAAATGCGACAGTCTAGCGCATCCGACGGGCGCCCGAAGCGGCCGGCATCTAGGTTTTGGCCGACCGTCGCCGCGATCGTCGTGGTCGTCGTCACCGTCCTGCTGGGGCGCTGGCAGTTGGACCGGGCGCACATGAGGGAAGCGCGGCAGGCGCGCTTTGATGCCTTGGCGAAGCTGGCTCCCGTCGCCATCGGCGGCGAGCTGGTCGACGGCAACAGCCTTGATTATCACCGGGTGGTCGCTCGCGGCCGCTGGTTGACGCAGTACGGGATCTTTCTCGACAACCAGGTGCATCAGGGACAGGATGGCTATGATGTCTATATGCCCCTGAGGCTGGAAGACAGCGAGCTCTGTCTCTTGGTCGACCGCGGCTGGGTCGCCGCCGGCTCGGACCGCGCGCACTTGCCGGCGATCAAGACCCCGGCTGGCAGCGTTGAGGTCCTGGGCGGCGTTCAATTGCCACCGAGGTTCAAAGAATTCGGCAGCACTTACAAGGAGGGCCGGATCTGGGAGAACGTCACACAGGAACGCTTCCGCGCATGGTCGGGTCTCAAGCTGCAGCCGGTGATCATCCGGCAGACCAACGAGCCGGGGGACGGACTGATCAGGGACTGGCCCAGGCCCGATTCCGGCGCCGACCGGAACCGCGGCTACGCCTTTCAGTGGTTCGCTTTTGCTGTACTGGCCTGCCTGTTGTGGGCTTATCATTTTTTTCGAAGAGGTTCCCCTGATGTCGACTAATGGCCGCCGAACGCTCCTGTTGCTTGGGGTAATTTCCGTGCTTCCCATGCTCGCCGCCTACGTCGTCTATTTGAACTGGCGCCCGGCGCATAGCGTCAATCACGGCGAGTTGATCGCAAGCCGTAGGCTGCCGAGCGGCCTGCTGACTGACCTGGCCGGCAAACCTTTCTCGAGCGATGTGCTGCACGGCAAGTGGCAGCTGGTCACCATACAGCCGCCGTCGTGCGACCGAAGATGCCAGCGCAGCCTCTATTACATCCGCCAGGTACGCCTGACCCAGGGCGAGAACATGAGCCGGGTCGGGCGACTGTGGCTGCTCTCCGGCGCCGGCGTTCCGGATCCGAAGCTGCTGGCCGAGCATTCCGGACTCCTGGTGGCGCGCGCCCAGGATCCGGCCTGGCTGTCGGCGTTTCCGGCCAAGCGCGATCCGTCCGCGCACATCTACCTGATCGATCCGCTCGGCAACTTCGTGTTGCGCTACGACGACGGTGCGGACCCGAAGGGCATGATCAAGGATCTGACGCGCCTGCTCCAGGTTTCCCAGATCGGTTGACTTCGGGTACGCACCACAGCGATGATGAACGAGTCATGACCAGTATCTCCATCCAGCCCGCAATGCGCCAGGTCAGCGAGTATCTCGCCTTGACCAAGCCGCGCGTGATCACGCTGATCGTCTTTTGCGCCTTCATCGGCATGCTGCTGGCCCCGACCGACCGCATGACCCCGGGGCTGGTCTTAGCAGCGACGCTGGGCATAACCCTGGTCGCCGCGGCTGCCGCGGCGCTGAACTGCCTGATCGAGCAGAAAATCGACAGCGTCATGGCCAGGACGCGGGCGCGTCCGCTGCCGCGCGGAGCGCTCTCAGGGAGGGCCACGCTGATCTGGTCGGCCGGGCTCTGTCTCGCCGGCATGGCCATCCTCTACTACGGGGTCAATGCGCTGACGGCATGGCTGACGCTGGCCACCTTCATCGGCTACGCGATCATCTATACCGTCATTCTGAAGCCCTTGACGCCGCAGAATATCGTGATCGGCGGACTCTCCGGCGCCATGCCGCCGGTGCTCGGCTGGGCCGCCATGACCGGAGAAGTGAGCGGCCAGGCTTGGCTGCTCGCTCTGATCATCTTCGTCTGGACACCGCCCCACTTCTGGGCGCTGGCGCTCTATCGGAGCCGGGAATACGCCACGGCCGGCGTGCCGATGCTGCCGGTCACCCACGGTTCCCGATTCACCGGCCTGCATATCTTCCTCTACACCTGGCTGCTGACGGCCGTGACGCTGATGCCCTTCGTCATCCGCATGAGCGGCTGGTTCTATCTGGTGCCCGTGCTCGTTTTGGACGGAATCTTCCTCGCCTATGCCTGGCTGCTGTGGCGCGATTACAGCGACCGCGTGGCGCAAAAGACCTTCCGCTATTCGATCTTCTATCTCTCCGCCCTGTTCTCGGCCCTGCTGATCGACCATTACCTATGATGCCGAAGCTTCGTTGGCTGCTGTCACTCATCGTCTTGGTGCTCGCCGCTTGCGGCCAGGCGCCTCACTTTGTCAGCACCGACATCACCGGCGCCAACTTCGGCCGCGACTTCGCCCTGACCGACCAAACCGGCCATCTGCGCCACCTCTCGGACTACAAAGGCAAGGCGGTGGTGATCTTCTTTGGCTATACCCAATGTCCGGATGTTTGTCCGACGACGCTGGCGGGCCTGGCCGCGGCGATGAAGCTGCTCGGCAATGACGCCAAGCGCGTCCAGGTGCTGTTCGTGACCGTCGATCCCGAGCGCGACACTCAGGCGCTGCTCGCGGCCTATGTGCCCCAGTTCGACCCGTCTTTCGTCGGTTTGTACGGTGATGCCGCGACCACCGCCGCCACGGCCAAGGAATTCAAGGTGTTCTACCAGAAGGTTGCGGGCAGCACGCCCCAGACCTACACCATGGACCATACCGCCAGCAGCTACGCTTACGACCCGCGGGGCAGGCTGCGGCTGATGATCCGACATGATGAAACGCCGCAGAACATAGCGGACGATCTCAAACTGCTGCTGGACGGGAAATGAAAATGGGCGGCGAAATCATCCCGCCGCCCGTCTTCGCGTCGCGTCTAGGCGCTCATGCCGCCAGCGTACCACGCATGTTCTGCAGCGCCTTGGCCTCGATTTGCCGGATGCGCTCCGCCGAGACCCCGTACTCCGCGGCCAGTTCGTGCAAGGTCGCCGCCTCGCCTTCTTCCGCCAGCCAACGCCGCGTCACGATTGCCCGGCTGCGCGGGTCAAGCGCGTCGAGCGCTGTGCGCAGCCCCTCACCCTGGAGGCGGTCGTATTCTTTGCGCTCGAGTATCGCCGTCGGCTCGGCGCCGGCGTCCGAGGCAAGATAGGCGATCGGCGCGTAGCGCTCCTCCTCGTCGTCGCTCAAGGGTTCGAGGGAAATATCCTGGCCAGAGAGCCGGGTCTCCATCTCGATCACTTCCTCCGGTTTGACGCTGAGTTGCTTGGCCATTGCCTGGACCTCATCGGCGCCGAGGGTAGACAGGCTCTGCTTCAGGCTGCGAAGATTGAAGAACAGCTTGCGCTGCGCCTTGGTGGTTGCGATCTTCACCAGACGCCAGTTTCTCAGGATGTACTCGTGGATCTCCGCTTTGATCCAGTGCATCGCAAAGGACACCAGGCGGACTCCGCGTTCCGGGTCGAAACGCTTGACCGCCTTCATCAGACCGATATTGCCTTCCTGGATCAGATCGGCGTGAGGCAACCCATAACCCAGATAGCCGCGGGCGATCGAGATCACCAGCCGCAGGTGAGAAAGCACCAGCGTGCGAGCCGCCTCCAGATCTTCGTGGTCGCGCAACCGCCGGGCCAGATCGACCTCCTGATCTTCCGACAGCATCGGCATCCGATACGCGGACTGGATGTAAGTCTCCAGACTTCCTGCGCCGGCGGGCAGTGCAAGAAAATCAATGGATAGCGACGCGCTCGACAAGGCATTACCCATAGCCATTCCTCCTTGTTTCATTTTAGCACTCTCGGCATTCGAGTGCCAATCCGGGCGGGAGTTCCCTCAGACGGGATCGCGTAGGTGGCGGCCCAGCGACAGGGCGGCGCCGAGCCAGCCCAGGCTCGCCGAGAAGCCCAGCAGGAGCAGGGAGTCGGGTAGCCCGAGCGGCTTCAGGGCGGCACTGGCGTGGTACAGCGCCGCCAATTCGGCCACCGGACCGCTCAGCGCCAGGGTCACGGCGAGCACGATCAGCCACGCGACCGCCCCGCCGAGCAGCCCCTGCACGGCGCCGAAGTAGTAGAAAGGCCTGCAGATGAAGACGTCGGTCGCTCCGAGCAGCCGGCTCAGCTCGATCTCGGCGCGCTGGTTGAGAACCTGGAGGCGGATGGTGGTGAAGGTGATCGCCACCAGTCCCAGTCCGAGCAAGGCGGCCAGGACGGCCACGCTGGTCCGTCCTAGGCGCAGCAGGGCGTCGAGCCGATGAACCCAGGCGGAGTCGAGCTGGACGTGGTCGACCTTCGGCCAGCGGCGGAACTCGTCGCGCAGTTCATCCATCGCCGCCGGGCTGGCGTTGCGCGGGGTCACGACATAAGCGTCAGGGAAGGGATTGCCGGGCAGGGCGGCGAGCACCTCCGCCAGTTCCTCGCGGGCCTGAAAGCGCTTCAGCGCCTCGCTCCGGGGGACATAGTGGAGATACCTGACCTGCGGATTGTTCTTCAGCCGGGTCGCTATCTCGTCCACCGCCTTGCGGTCGGCGTCGATGGCCAGGAACAGGGAGATCTGCGGCGCGGCAGCGGCATTCCTGACGATCTGCAAGGCGTTGCCGAGCAGCATCTGGCCGCCCGCCGGCAGGGCCAGCGCGATACCGACGGCGAGCAAGGAGAGCAGCGTGTTCACCGGTGCCGCCGCCAGGCGCGAGAACGCCCAAGCGAGCGCTCTGCCATGCTGCGCGAGCCAGGCGTTCATGGCCGCCGCCGGGCCGCCCCAAGGCGGGCCATAGAAATTACTGCGAGCTTTGCGAGCCAAAGTCGCCCCCTTCCCTGGGAAGGGGGATGGGAGGCAGGCGCTATCATGCTTGCATTTTCCCGTGGTCGAGCACCAGGCGCCGTGGCGCGAAGGGAGCGAACAGGGCGCCGTCGTAGGTGGCGATCAGGACGGTGACGCCGACACGATGGAAGTCTCGGAAAATTGCCGCGATCTCGCCCGCAGTCTGCGGATCGAGGTGGGCGGTCGGCTCGTCGGCGAGCAGGATGCCGGGTCTGCCCACCACCGCGCGGGCGATCGCCAGCCGCTGCTGCTCCCCGCCGGAGAGCGCGACGGGCAGCGCCTTTTCGCGATGGAGCAAGCCGACCTTGTCGAGCGCGGCGCGGACGCGCCCGGCAGCCTCTTTCGGGGGGAAGCCCGAGATCGACAGCGGCAGCATGATGTTTTCGAAGACGTTGCGGTCGAACAGCAGCTTCTGGTCCTGGAACACCAAGCCGAGATTGCGGCGCAAATAAGGGATCGCAGCGCGCTTCAAGCGGCCGATGTCCTGGCCGCCCACCAGCACCGCGCCGACCGTGGGGCGTTCAATCGCCGCGATCAGTTTGAGCAGGGTGGTCTTGCCGGCGCCGGAATGGCCGCCAATCAGCACCAATTCGCCGGGCGCGACGGAAAAGCTGAGATCGTCAAGTGCGACCGCGTCGGGTGGATAGCGGCGGCAGACGTGCTCGAAGCGGATCATTACGGCTCGAACAGCGCAGCGACGAACTCGTGGGCGGAGAACGGCTGCAGGTCGTCTATGCCTTCGCCTACGCCGATGAAGCGCAGCGGGATGGGCTGCTGCCGAGCGATGGCGGCGATGACGCCGCCCTTGGCGGTGCCGTCGAGCTTGGTGACGATCAAGCCGGTGACCCCGATGGCCTTGTCGAAGGCGCGGACCTGGGCCAGCGTGTTCTGGCCGATGTTGGCGTCGAGCACCAGCATCACCTCGTGCGGTCCGGAGGGGTCCGCCTTCTGGATCACGCGCTTGACCTTGGCGATTTCCTCCATCAGGTGCAGCTGGGTCGGCAGGCGTCCCGCGGTGTCGGCCAGCACGACGTCGATGCCGCGCGCTCTGGCGGCGTGGATGGCATCGAAGACGACGGCCGCCGGGTCGCCCGATTCCTGTGCGATCACCGTCACGCCGTTTCTCTCGCCCCAGGTCTGCAACTGCTCGCGCGCGGCGGCGCGGAAGGTATCTCCGGCGGCGAGCAGCACTGACTTGCCTTGAACCTGGAAGTGCCGGGCGAGTTTGCCGATCGAGGTAGTCTTGCCGGCGCCGTTGACTCCCGCGATCATGATGATGAAGGGTTTGTGCGTCGAGACGTCGAGCGGTTGCTGCAGCGGCGTCAGGAGCCGCTCCAGTGCCTGCGTCAAGGCTGCCTGCAACTGGCCCGGGGTCTCCAGCTTGTCCCGTTTGACGGCGGTCTTCAGCTCGTCCAGCAGATACTTGGTCGCCTCGACGCCGACGTCGGCCATCAACAGCGTGGCTTCCAGTTCTTCCAACAAATCGTCGTCGATCCGGGCGCGACGGAACAGCGCCGCCAGCCGGCCACCAAACTGGGCACGGCTGCGCGACAAGCCCTGCTTCAGCCGTTCGGCCCAGCCTGGCCGGGTTTCTGCGGGAGCTTCTCCGGACTTTTTCTTGAGGAAACCGAGCATGGGAGGAATCGTCTCTGGTTGGGCTGCGGTGCGCTACTGACACAGCCTCTGCGAAGGCTTATGATGCGCGGCTCGCACGAACTCATTTTAACAGAAGCGCTCAAAACTCATGTCGCAGACCCCCTTCTTTGCGGCGTTCAGGCTGGCGGCCAGCCTCGCCTGCCTGGCGAGTGCTGCCGCGGCCGCCGCCGACAGGCCAGGGGCGGTTTTCGAAAAAACGCTGGCCAACGGCCTGCGCGTGATCGTCAAGGAGGATCACCGCGCGCCGACCGTGGTGCACATGGTCTGGTACCGCGTCGGCTCGATCGACGAGGAGGGCGGCAAATCAGGCGTGGCCCACGTGCTCGAACACATGATGTTCAAGGGCACGTCGAGCGTCGGGCCGGGCGAATTCTCCAAGCGCGTTGCGGCCGCCGGCGGCCGCGACAATGCCTTCACCAGCCTCGATTACACCGCCTACTTCCAGCAGGTGCCGAGCCGGGCCCTGCCAGCAATGATGGCGCTAGAGGCCGACCGCATGGCTCACTTGCGCATCAGCGCCGAGGAGTTTGCCAAGGAGATTCAGGTGGTGATGGAGGAGCGGCGGATGCGCACCGACGACAATCCGGAGGCGCTGGTGAATGAGCGCCTGAATTCGGTCGCCTTCCAGACCCACCCGTATCGCCGGCCGGTCATCGGCTGGATGAGCGATCTGGAGCACATGGGCTATCGTGATGTGCGCGACTGGTATCGGCGCTGGTATGCACCCAACAATGCCTATGTGGTGGTGGTCGGCGACGTGCGGCACGACGAGGTGTTCCGCCTCGCCGAGCGTTACTATGGCGGCATTAGGCGCCGTGCCCTGCCTAGCCGCAGACCGCTCGCCGAGCCGAAGCAACTGGGTATCAAGCGCCTGGTGGTCGAGGCCCCGGCCAAGCTCTCCTACCTGGAGATGGCCTGGAAGGTGCCGAAGTTGCGGGATGTATACCGCGACCGCGAGCCCTACGCGCTGGAGGTGTTGGCCGCCGTTCTCGACGGCAGCGATGCGGCGCGACTGTCCAGAGATCTGCTGCGCGGGCAGAAAATCGCCCAGTCGGCCGACGCCGGCTATGACCCGATGTTGCGCGGCGAGGCCCAGTTCATCCTGGACGGTCAGCCCGCCGAGGGCAAGTCCGCCGCCGATCTCGAAGCGGCGCTGCGGGCCGAGATCCGCCGCATCCAGGAGCAGGGCGTGACCGCAGAGGAGTTGGCGCGGGTCAAGACCCTGACCGTCGCCGAGCAGATCTACAAGCGCGACTCGATGATGGGGCAGGCGATGGAGATCGGCGGCGCCGAAGCGGCCGGCTTCAGTTGGCGGGACATCGGCCCCATGCTCGACAGGATCCGCAGCGTCAGCGCCGAGGAAGTCCAGGCGGTGGCGAAGAAATACTTCCGTGATGGGTCGCTGACCGTCGCTGTGCTCGACCCGCAGCCGATCGACGCCGCAGACGTCGGGCCGGTGCCGGCAGGTCCGTTGCGCTGAGCCGACGCAGCTCACGCACATCGTGAATCGGGAATTTCCGTGATGAAGAAGGTGCTATTCGGAATGCTCTGCCTGCTGGTCACCGAAGTGGCGCAGGCCGGCGTTGTCATCGAGCATTGGACGGCGCCCTCCGGCGCCCGGGTCTATTTCGTCGCCAGCAGGGCGCTGCCGATGCTCGACGTCGAGATCGACTTCGCCGCCGGCTCCGCCTATGAGCCGGGAAACAAAGGCGAGCTCGCCGGTTTGGCCGGACTCGCCAACGAACTGCTCGAAGCCGGCGCGGCGGGCCTGGACGAGGAGCAACTCGCGGGACGCCTGGTGGATACCGGAGCGCGCCTGAGCACTGCGGTCGACCGCGATCGCGCCAGCCTGAGACTGCGCACGCTGTCGGCCAGGCCCGAACGCGACGCCGCGCTCGGCCTGATGCATGCGATGCTGGCGACGCCTAGCTTTCCAGCAGAAGCGGTGACGCGCGAGAGGGCACGCAGCATCGCTGCGATCCAGGAGGAACAGACGCAGCCCGAGAGTATCGTCGCCGAGCGCTTTACGGAGGCGATCTATCCCGGCCACCCCTACGGCGTCGAGCCCACGGTCGAGAGCGTCGGGCGCATCAGCCGCGACGACCTGCTGGCCTTCTGGCGCGGCCATTACGGCTCGCGCCGCGCAGCGGTCACCATCGTCGGCGACGTCTCGCGCACCGAAGCCGAAATGATCGCCGCCCGCCTGACCGCTGGTCTTCCCGATGCGCCGCCCGCAGCGCCGCTGCCGGCGGTCAGCTTGCCGGCGCGGCAGACCATCAGGGTTCCTCATCCGGCGGCCCAGGCCCACATCGACATCGGCCTGCCGCTGATCCGGCGCGGAGATCCGGATTTCTTCCCGCTGCTGGTCGGCAACTATGTGCTCGGCGGCGGCGGCTTCGTCTCGCGCCTGATGAAGGAGGTGCGGGAGAAGCGCGGCTATGCTTACAGCGTCTACAGTCGCTTCTCCCCGCGCAAGGTCCAGGGCCCTTTCCTGATCGGCCTGCAGACCAAGCGCAGCCAGACCGCCGAGGCGCTGAAGGTGGTCGACGCGACGCTGGCGCGGTTTCTCGCCCAAGGCCCGAGCGAGACCGAGCTGACGGCGGCCAAGCGCAATCTGATCGACGGCCAGGCACTGGGCCTGGACAGCAACGCCAAGCTCCTCGCCACCGTCGCGGTCATCGGCTTCTACGGTCTGCCGCTCGACTATCTCGACGAATTTCCGCGACGCATCGCCAGGGTGACGGCGGCCGAGGTGCGAGATGCCTTCACCCGGCACCTCAAACCGGAGCACTTGGTGACCGTGATCGTGGGCGGCGATTGAGTCGGATCTCGATGTCCCGGATCCGCATCACCGGCGGTAAGTGGCGCAGCCGCCTGATCGCCGTCGCCGACGTCCGCGGCTTGCGGCCGACGCCAGACCGCGTGCGCCAGACGCTGTTCAACTGGCTCGGCCAGGATCTGACCGGGCAGTCCTGCCTGGACCTGTTCGCCGGCAGCGGCGTGCTCGGCTTCGAGGCGGCCTCGCGCGGAGCGGCGAGAGTCGCCTTGGTTGAGCAGGATCAAGGCGCGTTCGCGGCGCTGCGGCAGAATGCGCAGGCGCTGGGCGGCGAGCAACTGGAGCTGATCCGGTCGGATGCGCTAACATTCATGCAATCCGCAGCAAAGTTCGCAGAGGCAGACGGGCCTGGGCAGGGACGGCGGCGGCGGGGACGCTACGACCTGGTATTTCTCGATCCGCCCTATCGCCAAGGCTGGCTAGCGCGCATCGAGCCCTTGCTGCAACACATCGCGAATCCGGGCGCGCGGCTGTACGTCGAAGCCGAGCACGCCATCGAGTCGCTCGGGGAGTGGGCCAGCGTGCGCGCGGGTCGAGCGGGGCAAGTCTACTATCATTTATTGGAGCGGCAATGAGCAACGGCATCGCCATCTATCCGGGCACTTTCGACCCGCTGACCCGCGGTCACGAGGATCTCGTGCGCCGCGCATCAAAGCTGTTTCAGCGCGTCATCGTCGGCGTCGCCGGCAGCCGCAACAAGAGGCCTTTTTTTACGCTCGACGAGCGGGTGAGCATCGCGCGCGAGGTGTTGGCCGACTTTAGCAACGTCGAGGTCCACGGCTTCGACTGCCTGCTGATGGATTTCATGCGCGAGCACGGAGCGAAGGTCATCCTGCGGGGGCTGCGCGCGGTCTCCGATTTCGAGTACGAGTTCCAGATGGCCGGAATGAACCGCAACCTCTACCCGGACGTCGAAACCGTGTTTCTCACGCCGGGCGAGCAATACATGTTCATTTCCGCCACCATGGTGCGCGAGATCGCCAGCCTGGGCGGTCATGTCGGCAAATTCGTGCAGCCGCTGGTGGAGCGGCGGCTGGCAGAAAAACTCAAACTTTGAAAAGGATTTGCAATGGCCCTGATGATTACCGACGAATGCATCAACTGCGACGTGTGCGAGCCCGAGTGCCCGAACAACGCCATTTCGCAAGGGGAAGAGATCTATCAGATCGACCCGGACAAGTGCACCGAGTGCGTCGGCCACTACGATACGCCGCAATGCCGCGAGGTCTGTCCGGTCGACTGCATTCCGCTGAATCCCGACCGGGTCGAGAGCAAGGATCAACTGATGCAGAAGTACTTGCGCCTGACCGGCAAAGCCTGAGCCTCGGATAGCGTTCAGCGCTGGCAGCGAGGGCAGTGGAAGGTGGCGCGGTTCGCCTGGCGCAGGCTTTTCACCGTGCCGCCGCAGACGCGGCAGGCTTCCCCGGCGCGGCCATAGACGAAGTACTGCTGCTGGAAGTAACCGGCGCTGCC
This sequence comes from Rhodocyclaceae bacterium, assembly GCA_035530135.1. Taxonomy (GTDB): domain Bacteria; phylum Pseudomonadota; class Gammaproteobacteria; order Burkholderiales; family Rhodocyclaceae; genus CAIYYX01. Next base: position 57,622 of record DATKVJ010000021.1, read on the forward strand.
GTCGGAATGCACGAAGTCGCGCAGGCTGCTGCCGCCGGCGGCGATGGCCGCCGCGAGCGTCCTCCGCACTTCCGGAACCAGGCGCTGGTAGCGTTTCTGCGAAATCCTTCCCGCCGGCGTGCGCGGGTCGATGCCGGCGCGGAACAGGCTCTCGGAGGCGTAGATGTTGCCGATGCCGACGACGAGGTGACTGTCCATCAGGGCCTGCTTGATCGGCGCGCTCTTGCCGCGCGTCCGTTCGAACAGCCATCGCGGCGTAAACCCCTCTTCGAGCGGCTCTTGTCCGAGCGCCGCGAGCAGCGGATGCTGCGCCGGATCGCCCGCCAGCCACAGCGCGGCGCCGAACCGGCGCGGATCGCGCAGCCGCAGCAGTATCCGGCCGAATTCGAGATCGAGGTGGTCGTGTTTCTCCGGCGGCGTGCCGGCTTTGAGCAGGCGTAGGCTGCCCGACATGCCCAGATGCAGGAGCAGGTTGCCCTCGCCGAAGTCCAGCAGCAGGTACTTGCCGCGGCGGCTGACCGTCAGCAGGGTGCGCCCGGCCAGGCGCCGGGCCAGGCCCGCCGGCAACGGGTAGCGCAGCCGCGGGGTGCGCAGCGTGACGCCGCTGATCGTGCGACCGGTCAGTTCGGGGGCGATACCGAGGCGGGTGACTTCGACTTCGGGTAGTTCAGGCATGTCCGCTCCGATGGGGCGATGGTGTGCGGTAGCGCGCTTGCCGCAGGCAGCGAAACTGCTAACATGGGCGCGAACCAAATTCTAAACCAGCCGTCCAATCGCCGTGACCCTTCCCTACTCTCTGTCGTTCGCCGTCCGCCCTCTGACGTGCCTGGCGCTGGCGCTCGCGCTCGCGATGCCGGTGGCCGCGGCTGCGCAAACCGATCCTACCGCCGCCGAGAAGTCGGCGACGAACCTGCCCAAGCTGGCGCTGACGCCGCAGATCCTCTACCAGATGCTCCTCGCCGAGATCGCCGACGGTCGCGGCGACTACCATCTGGCCGCCGGGGCCTACGCGGATCTGGCGAGGTCTACGCGCGATCCCCGCATCGCCAGACGTGCTGCCGAGATCGCGATCTACGCTCGGGAGCCGGCGACCGCTCTGGAAATGGCCAAGCTCTGGGCCAAGATCGATCCCGAATCGCCGCAGGCGCGCCAGATGCTGGTCGGCCTGCTGCTCGCCACGCAACGCTTCAACGAGGCGACGCCCCATCTGGCCAAGCTGCTCTCGCTCGAAGGCGATCACGTCGGCGACGCCCTGCTGCGCTTGAACCATCTGCTCGCCCGCTATCCCGACAAGAAGGCGGCTGCGGGCCTGGTCGAACGTCTGACACAGCCTTACGACAAACTCCCCGAGGCGCATTTCGCCCGCGCGCAGGCTGCCGAGAACACCGGGGATGATGCCAAGGCGCTGACCGAGATCGGGCGCGCACAGACGCTTCGGCCGGACTGGGAGCCGGCCGTGCTGTTCGAGGCGCAGATCCTGCAGAAGAACAGCCATGCCAAGGCGTTGGAATTCTTGCGCCACTACCTAGATACTCACCCGAAGGCGAGCCAGGTCCGTCTCGCCTATGCGCGCGCCCTGGTCGGCGAGAAGCAATTCGACCAAGCTAGGCGTGAATATTCCGTTCTCCTCGAAGCCAACAAGGAAGATCCGGAGGCCACCTACGCGGTGGCGCTGCTTTCGCTGCAGCTCAACGACCTCGCCGCCGCCGAGAGCGGCTTCAAGCGGCTGCTCGATCTCGGTTTTGGCGAGGCCAACGTGGCCCGCTACTATCTCGGTCAGATCGCCGAGCAGGGTAAGCACCCTGAGGAAGCTCTGAGTTGGTACGGCAAGGTGACGCCGGGCGAGCAGTATCTGGCGGCGAACGTGCGCGCGGCCGCGTTGTTGGCGAGGCAAGGAAAACTCGAAGCGGGGCGGAAAAGCTTGCAGCAGGCGGCGGTTGCCGACCCGAGCGAGCGCTTGCCGCTCTTGATCGCCGAATCGCAACTGCTGAACGACGCCGGCCGCACCGCCGATGCGTTCGACTTGCTCGATGGCGCCCTGGCGGTTCAGCCCGAGCAGCCCGAGCTGCTCTACGAGACCGCGTTGCTGGCAGATAAGCTCGGTCGCTATGAGGTGCTCGAACGCAATCTGCGCGAACTGATCAAGCTCCAGCCCGACCACGCTCAGGCTTACAACGCCCTGGGCTACTCGCTCGCCGAGCGCAACCTGCATCTCGACGAGGCGCAGCGACTGATCGACAAGGCGCTCGCCTTGTCGCCCGACGACGCCTTCATCCTCGACAGCAAGGGTTGGGTGCTCTACCGCCGCGGCGACAGCAATGGCGCGCTCGGTTATCTGCAGAAGGCCTATAGCCAGCGGCCGGATCCCGAGATCGCCGCCCACTTGGGTGAGGTGCTGTGGATGCTCGGCCGCCACGACGAGGCCGAGAAGACCTGGAATGAAGCCATCCGAGCCCATCCAGGCAACGAAGCGCTGGCGGCCACGATCAAGAAATTCAGACCCTGAGTCGGATGTGCGCGGGCATGCTCCGGCGTCCTTGTCGCATCATCGCCGTACTGATGCTGCTGGCTGTGCTCGGAGGCTGCGCGCTGTCGCCGTTCCGACAGGGCGTATCGCCGCCCCGCCCGGCGCGCCAGGCGATCGTGGCCTATTCGTTGTCGGGGCGGATCAGCGTTCGCCAGGGCGAACACCGTTATGTGGCCAATATCTGGTGGCAGCACGACCTGCCGCACGACAAGATCCTGCTGACCACGCCCTTCGGTCAGGGGATTGCCGAACTCAGCCGCGACGCCGCGGGTGCGCATCTCGTCACCTCCGATCGGCGCGAATTTGCAGGCCCCGACTGGGAGGCGCTATCGGTCAAGGTGTTCGGCTTTGCCCTGCCGCTCACGTCGCTGCCGCGCTGGGTTCTCGGCGACGCGCCCGGAGGCGCGGAGCGCGATGCCGCCGGCCGGGCGCGGCAGTTCTCGGATGATGGCTGGCGGGTGGATTACCGCGAATACGAGGGGCCCGGAGGTGCAGCTCTGCCGCAACTGATCGACCTGAGCCGCGGTGATATCGCGATCCGGCTGAAGATCGACGACTGGCAAGCGGTCAGATGACGACCTCCCCCCACTCCCTGAGCCTCCGCTTCGCTCCGCCGGTGGCGCAGCGATGAGCCCTTGGTCGCGCGACTGGCCGGCGCCGGCCAAGATCAATCTGTTCCTGCACGTGGTCGGTCGTCGCGCCGACGGCTATCATCTGCTGCAGACGGCATTCCGCTTCCTCGACTTCGGCGATACGCTGCGCTTCTCGCCGAGCGCCGACGGCCTCATCCATCTCGCCACGCCCCTGCCCGGCGTGCCGCCGGAGACTGACCTCACCGTGCGCGCGGCCAGACGGCTGCAGAGCGCCGCGGGCGTGCGCCAAGGCGCCCGGATCGAACTGGTCAAGCGCTTGCCGATGGGCGGTGGCCTGGGCGGTGGCAGTTCGGATGCTGCCACCGTATTGATGGCCCTGAACCGGCTGTGGGGCACCGACTTGTCGTCCGTCGAGCTGCAACGGCTCGGCCTGGAACTGGGCGCCGACGTGCCGATTTTTCTGCACGGTCGCGCGGCCTTCGCCGAGGGTGTGGGCGAGCGCTTTACCGACCTGGCGCTGGCGCCGGCTTGGTATCTGGTGCTGGTGCCTAAGGTGTTGGTGCCGACTTCGGCCGTCTTCGCGGCGCCGGAACTGCCCCGCGCGACGCTAGCCATTTCCCCGGCAGAATGGCGGCCGGGGCAGGGCGGCAACGATCTCGAAGCCGTAGCTAGCCGGCTCTACCCGGAGGTGGCGCGCCATCTCGGGTGGCTGCGCCGCTTCGGCCGGGCGCGGATGAGCGGTTCGGGCGCTTGCGTCTTCAGCGAGTTCGAGGATCAGGCGGCGGCGCGGGCCGTCCATGCCCGATTGCCGCCGGACATGGAGGGTTTCGTCGCGCGCGGCCTCGATCATCATCCGCTGCTCGAATTGACATCAGTCGCGAAAAGCCTGAAAATGCCGCCCTTTCGCGGGCGCCCTACATAGCATAGGTGTTCGTAACGTTGGGGAGTCGCCAAGCTGGTTAAGGCACCGGATTTTGATTCCGGCATGCGAAGGTTCGAATCCTTCCTCCCCAGCCAGAAGTTCCGCCGGGCAGGCGTATGGGCGACGAAGCTTATCCGCAGGCCAGACCGTTCCCGCCCTCGGCATAACGCAACATCTAGCGAGACACGCATGGCTTACGATAGCCTGATGGTGTTTACCGGCAACGCCAACCCGAAGCTCGCGGCCGACGTGGTCAAGCGCCTGAGCATCTCGCTCGGCCGCGCCACGGTCGGACGCTTCTCGGACGGTGAGGTCAGCGTCGAAATCATGGAGAATGTCCGGGGCAAGGACGTCTTCATCCTGCAATCGACTTGTCATCCGACCAATGACAACCTGATGGAACTGCTGATCATGGTCGATGCCTTGAAGCGCGCCTCGGCCGGGCGCGTGACCGCGGTGATCCCCTACCTCGGCTACGCGCGCCAGGACCGTCGGCCGCGTTCGGCGCGGGTGGCGATCACCGCCAAGGTGGTGGCCAACATGCTGCAGGCGGCCGGGGTCCAGCGCATGTTGACGGTCGATCTGCACGCCGACCAGATCCAGGGCTTCTTCGACATCCCGGTCGACAACATCTATGCCGGCCCGATCCTGCTCGGCGACATCTGGAAGCAGCGCCACGAAGACTTGCTGGTGGTGTCACCGGACATCGGCGGCGTGGTGCGGGCGCGGGCGTTGGCCAAGCATTTGGAGTCCGACCTGGCGATCATCGATAAGCGCCGCCCCAGGGCCAACGTTTCAGAGGTGATGAACATCATCGGCGAGGTGAACGGACGCAGCTGCGTGATCATGGACGACATGGTCGACACCGCGGGCACCCTGTGCAAGGCGGCACAGGCCCTGAAGGCACAAGGCGCGAAGAAGGTGTTGGCCTACTGCACGCATCCGGTATTGTCCGGCGCCGCGATCTCCCGCATCGCCGAATCCGATCTCGACGAACTGGTGGTCACCGACACCATCCCGCTGCGCGAGGAGGCCAGCGCCTGCTCCCGCATCCGCCAGGTATCGATCGGCGGGCTGTTGGCCGAGACGATGCTGCGGATCAGCAACGAGGAATCGGTGTCGTCCCTTTTCATGGAATAGTTTTTTAACCCCCGCCTGGTCGCGGGCGGGTTTTTTGGGAGCAACAAAATGCTAATCGAGTTCAACGCGCAAAAGCGCACCCTGCAGGGCACCGGAGCGAGCCGCCGCCTGCGTAGGGCCGGCCGCGTCCCCGGCGTCATCTACGGCGGCGAACAGCCGGCCGAGGCGATCGACTTCGACCACAACGAGATCTTCCACAAGCTGAAGCAGGAGACCTTCCACGCCTCGGTGCTGACCATGGTCATCGACGGCGGCCGGCAGAACGTCCTGCTGCGCGACGTGCAAATGCACCCTTTCAAGCGCCAAGTGATGCACCTCGACTTCCAGCGCGTCGATGCCAGCCACAAGATCCACACCAAGGTGCCGTTGCACTTCATCAACGCCGACATCGCCCCAGGGGTCAAGCTGCAGGGCGGCATCGTCTCGCACGTGCTGACCGAACTGGAGGTATCCTGCCTGCCCGGCGACCTGCCCGAATTCATCGAGGTCGATCTCAAGGACGTGGCGGCGGGACATTCGCTGCATCTCTCGGCGGTCGCGATGCCCAAGGGCGTCGAGCCGCTGCTGCACAAGGGTGAAGATCCGGTGGTGGCCGCCATCACCATTCCGCGCGGCGCCGCCGCCGATGAGCCGGCCGCCGCGGATGTCCAGGTAGCGGCGGCAGCGCCGGCTCCGGCGCCAGAGAAGAAGTAATTTGACGCAGGCGCCGCGTCCCCCGCGGCTGATCGTCGGCCTGGGCAATCCCGGGAGCGAATATGCCAAAACCCGGCACAATGCCGGGTTTTGGTTTTGTGAGCGCCTGGCCAGCGAACTGGGCGCGAGCCTGGCACACGAGTCCCGCTTCCATGGTCTGACCGGCCAGGTGCGTGGCCAGGAACGGACCGAGAATGCCTGGCTGTTGCTGCCGACGACCTTCATGAACCGCTCGGGCCAGGCGGTGGCGGCGCTCACCCGCTTCTACCGGATCACGCCAGGCGATGTCCTAGTGGTGCACGACGAGCTGGACCTGCCACCCGGCAGCCTGCGCCTGAAGTTCGGCGGCGGCTCGGGCGGCCACAACGGCCTGAAGGACATCACCGCCCACCTCGGTACCCAGGATTTCTGGCGCCTGCGCATCGGCATCGGGCATCCCGGCGACCGCGACGAGGTCGTGAATTACGTGCTCAAGCCGCCTCGGCGCGAGGAGGAAGAAGCGATCGCCGCCGCGCTCGACCGCGCCCTGGCCGCCTGGCCTTGGCTGGGCCGCGGAGACTGGCCGGCGGCGATGCAGAAGCTGAACTCGAAGCCGGCGGCATCTGAAAAAGAAGGAAAACCATGAGCCTCAAATGCGGCATCGTCGGTCTGCCCAACGTCGGCAAATCGACCCTGTTCAACGCCCTGACCAAGTCGGGCATCGCGGCGGAGAATTACCCTTTCTGCACCATCGAGCCCAACGTCGGCATCGTCGAGGTGCCAGATCCGCGCCTCGCGCAGCTCTCCGACATCGTCAAGCCGCAGCGCGTGCAGCACGCCATCGTCGAGTTCGTCGACATCGCCGGACTGGTGGCGGGGGCGAGCAAGGGCGAGGGCCTGGGCAACAAGTTCCTGGCCACGATCCGCGAGACCGACGCCATCGTCCATGTGGTGCGCTGTTTCCGCGACGACAACATCGTCCATGTCGCCGGCGGCGTAAATCCGCTCTCCGACATCGAGACCATCGAGACCGAGCTGGCGCTGGCTGATCTGGCCACGGTGGAGAAGGGCCTGGCGCGCTCGGCCAAGCAAGCGAAGTCGGGCGGTGACAAGGAAGCGCAGCGGCTGGTTGCGGTATTGGAAAAGGTTCGGGCGCAGTTGGACCTGGCCAAGCCAGTCCGCGCGCTCGACCTGTCGAAGGAGGAATGGGCGGTATTGCAGCCGCTCTGTCTGATCACCGCCAAGCCGGTGCTTTACGCCGCCAACGTCGATGAGCACGGCTTCGAGGACAATCCGCTGCTGGCGCAGGTGGAGGCGCACGCGGCGCTGGAGAAGGCGCCTGTGGTGGCCTTCTGCGCCGCGATGGAAGCCGAGATCGCCGAACTGCCCGACGACGAGAAGCAGATCTTCCTGGCCGATCTCGGGCAAGAAGAGCCTGGCCTGAACCGCCTGATCCGCGCCGCCTACCAGCTGCTCGGGTTGCAGACCTATTTCACCGCCGGGGTCAAGGAGGTGCGGGCCTGGACCATCCACGTCGGCGACACCGCGCCCCAGGCGGCGGGCGTGATCCATACCGATTTCGAGCACGGCTTCATCCGCGCTCAGACCATCGCTTTTGAGGACTTCATCGCCTGCGGCGGCGAACAGGGCGCGAAGGAAGCGGGGAAGATGCGTGCGGAAGGCAAGGAGTACGTCGTCAGGGACGGTGACGTGATGAATTTCCTGTTTAACGTCTAACCCGGTCGATGGGATCAAGGCATCCCATGACATCCCAAAAAACCCCGTAAATCCCCGTGATTACGGGGTTTCTTGTTGGTGGCAGTTTCACTTCGTCCCTTGCCGTCCCATCTAAAAGCGGGTATGTTTGTGGGTACGGTCCAAAATCGAGGCGCTGAAAAAGCGGGTACACGATCCGGGCCTGACCGATGAGGAGCTCGCCATGCTGACCGACTCGCAGTGCCGCACCGCCAAGTGCAAGGACAAGCCGTACAAGATCACCGACACCAAGGGGCTGTACCTGGAAGTCAAGCCCAACGGGGTGAAAGCCTGGCGCTATCGTTTCAAGCTCACCAAGGCCGCCGAGACGAAGGAGAGCGTGTTCGCCATCGGCGACTACGCCTATGCGCCGCCGGGTGAAACCCAGGAACAAGCCAAGGCGCGGCGCGATGGGCGGCGCTTCACCCTGGCCGAAGCGCGCGACGAACGCACCAAAGCCCGGGGGCTGGTCAAACAAGGCATCAACCCGGCCCACCACCGCCAGTTCGACCGCATCAAGCGCGAAGGGGAGAACGCCACCACCTTCGAGGCGGTTGCCCGCGAATGGCTGGCGCTGCGCGATTGGGAGGAGGTCACCAAGACCCGGCGCCTGGACATGCTGCAGCGCGTTGTCTTCCCGAAGATCGGCATGTTGCCGGTCAAGCAGGTGACGCCCGTGCACATCCTCGATGTGCTGAACACGGTGCTGAAGAAGAACGGCCTCTCGGTGGCCGCCGAGGCCAAGCGCACGATGTCCGCCGTATTCGAACTCGCTGTCTCGACGCTGCGGGCGGACAGCGACCCGGTGTACCCGGTACGCAAGGCGCTGCCGGCCAACAAGACCCAGCACAAACGTCCCTTGTCCACAGAGGAGGTGGGCCTGCTGCTGCGGCAATTGGATGGCTATGACCGCAATTTCCAGACCGTCTCCGCGTTCCGGTTGATGTGGCTGACCTTGTGCCGGCCCAATGAAGCCATCGGCGCCCAGTGGCGGGAGATCGACCTCGAAGGTGCGATCTGGCGAATTCCGCCCGAGCGCATGAAAAAGCGCAAGGAACACGTCGTGCCCCTGCCCCGCCAGGCGATAGCGGTGCTACGCGCCATGCAGGGGCTCACGGGCGGGCATGCCCATGTTTTCCCGCATCGGGACGACCGGACCAAGCCGATGGCAGACGCCTCGCTGCGCCAGGCGCTCAAACAGTTGGGATGGAGCGGCAAATACAGTCCGCACGCGACACGCACCACCGGCAGCACCCGGCTGAACGAGATGGGCTTCTCGGCAGACTGGATCGAGCGGCAACTCGCGCACTCGGAACCCAACGCCGTGCGGCGCACCTATAACCACGCCGACTACCTCGCCGACCGCACGAAGATGATGCAGCACTGGGCCGACATGCTTGAAGCTTGGAAAACGGGTGCGAAGGTTATGCCATTGCACACAGTGTCAGCCGCGTGGTCGGCGTGAATGTCTGGACGTCGGTCGAAGCGGGCGCTTACGTTCGGATAAACCATTCATCAGTACATGTCGAAAATATTGTCATATTTCGACAAATAGAGGTATCATGTCGATTGTCTCTACGTGTTCCGGAAACCTGTCGCCCAACGTTCTAAAATTCGACATATGGCGTTCAATCCAACCAGTCCCTACAACGACTTGCCTCCTTTGCCACCGACAGTGGAGATCGAGACGCGCGTCGTGCTCAAGGCGTGTATCGAAGCACGGGCTGCCATCGCCGAACTCAAGCAGGCCGGCAGACTGATCCCCAACCAAGCGGTGCTGATCAACAGCATCCCGCTCTTGGAGGCTCAGGCGAGCTCCGAAATCGAGAACATCGTCACCACGACAGATCGGCTGTTCCAGTTTGCCGACAACCGCGAAGCCCTTGCCGATCCGGCGACCAAGGAGGCCCTGCGCTACCGTAGGGCTCTGCGCGACGGCTTCGAGTCTCTCGCCAAGCATCCCCTGACGACCCGCACGGCAGTCGACATCTGTCGCACAATCAAGGGCGTCGACATGGACGTCCGCAGCACGCCCGGCACGGCGCTGATGAACGACCGCACGGGCGAGGTTATCTATACCCCGCCTCAAGGCGCAGCGTTAATCCGCGACAAACTTGCCAACTGGGAACGCTTCCTCCATGGAGCAGAGGAACTCGACCCACTCGTCCGCATGGCGATAGGCCACTATCAGTTCGAAGCCATTCATCCTTTCAACGACGGCAATGGCCGTACCGGCCGGGTGTTGAATCTGCTCTACCTGGTCGACATCGGCCTCCTCGATATTCCTGTACTCTATCTCTCGAAGGCCATCATCGAGGCCAAGCAGGACTACTACCGCCTGCTTCTGGCAGTCAGCACCGAACAAGCCTGGGAGCCCTGGATTCTGTTCATGCTCGATGCCGTGCGCCGTACCGCCCACTGGACAACATCCCGAATCAAGGCGATCCGAATTCTGATCGACGAAACCGCAGCCCGTATGCGGCAAGAGGCTTCAGGCATCTACTCGCGGGAACTGGCGGAACTCATCTTCGTACAACCCTACTGCCGAATCACCAACGTGGTCGATGCCGGCATCGCCCAGCGTCAGACCGCATCGGTCTACCTCAAGCAACTCGCGGACATCGGACTGCTGAAAGAGGTGAAGGTCGGCCGCGAGAAGCTGTTCATCAACCCATCGCTGCTACAAGCACTGCGCGGTGCCGACTAGGAGAACCATGAAAGCAAGCCATCAAGACTACGGTATGATCCTAGCGGCATGTTCGGTAAGCTTGTCCGAGTGTTGCTAGCGTTTACTAAGAAGTCCCGTTTCCCCAGACGCGTTACGTATCCAATGCAAAGCGTGTTAGGGATTGATGGAAGCCAAGCGCGTGTCAGGCCTATGTCTTCCCGTCCGGCAAAATCCGAGACAGCACGATGAACCGTGTGGGCAAGCGATGAAGATAAGTAAGGGAGCCGCCCGTCGATGAAGTTTGTCAGCAATGCCGGAACCGACCGCGTGTTGGACTTGGTGCGCCCATGGCTCAGGGCTGACAACGGGCTGGACGTGGTTTCCCCGACGCTTTCCCTTTTCGCCTTCGCCGAGGTGCTGGCAGACGCCGCAATGCTTTCCAACGTGCGCTTGGTGTTACCCGCGGCTCAAACGACAGATGGCGATGACCTTGGGTTGCTCGGAAACGCCAAAGATCGAGCAGCCCGAAACAAACTCCAAGGGCCGTGGCTGGCACGCAAGCTGGCCGGGTGGCTGGAACAAAAGACGAATGTAAGGCAGGCGAGCGGCGGCATTCCTCAAGGTACTCTGGTGCTACGCGATGCCAGCGGAACTGCCCAACAGGCCGTGCTCGGTTCGTTCTCGTTCAGCACGGAAGGCTTAGGACTTACACCGGGCAATCCGCTCAGTCTCATTCAGGCCTCGGAAAGTCCGGCCGAAGCGCAGATGCTTAGTCAGTGGTTCGATGCGCAATGGGCGAGTCTGAAGGAACAGCCTGAAGCCAAGGCACTGCTCGTCCAACGCATCAAGGCACTTGCCGCACACCGCGATCCGCTCAGCGTCTATGCCCTGATGTTGCACCATCTCTTTGCGGCAGTCGGCGACGGAATGGACGAAGACCGTATCGTCAAGAGCGCGACCGGCATTCGCAATACCGTGGTCTGGAAGAAGCTCTACAGATTTCAGCGCGACGGTGTTGTCGGTGCGCTCGATAAGCTGGAACGTTTCGGCGGCTGCATCATTGCCGACAGTGTCGGTCTGGGCAAGACCTTTGAGGCGCTGGCGATCATCAAGTATCACGAGCTGCGTAACGACCGGGTTCTCGTCCTGTGCCCCAAACGCCTGCGGGATAACTGGACGCTGTACAAGGCTAACGACCAGCGCAACGTACTGGCCTCCGACCGGCTCAACTACGATGTTCTGAATCACACCGACCTCTCGCGCGACGGCGGCCATTCCGGCGACATCGACCTGTCGCACGTGAATTGGGGCAACTACGACCTGGTGGTAATCGACGAGTCGCATAACTTCCGCAACAAGAAGTCGCCGCGACAAGGGAATGAAACGCGCTACGACCGCCTGATGCGCAAGATCATACGAGAGGGCGTGAAAACCCGCGTCTTGATGCTCTCCGCGACCCCGGTGAACAATCGGTTGGCCGACCTGCGCAACCAGATCGCCTTTGTCACCGAAGGCAACGATACCGCCCTATCCGAGCACGGCATCGCCAGCATCGACGGCACAACCCGGCGCGCGCAAAAGGCCTTCAATCGCTGGCTCGAACTGCCAGAGGAAGAAAAAACGCCCTCGCTGCTGATTGAAATGCTGGGCTTCGACTACTTCGCGCTACTCGACCATCTGACGATAGCCCGTTCGCGTCGCCACATTGAGAAATATTACGGCACGGCGGAAACAGGGCGCTTCCCCGATCGCCTGCCGCCGATCAACATCAAGGCTGATGTCGACCGCGCTGGCGAATTTCAGTCGATCCGCGAAATCAACCTGGAGATTCGCCGTCTCAACCTCGCCGCCTATGCCCCCTTGCGCTATGTGCTGCCCCACAAGCAACAGGCCTACGACGACAAGTACAGCACGCAGATTCGCGGCGGCGAGAGTTTCTTCCGGCAGGTCGACCGCGAGGAAAGCCTGATTCACCTGCTGCGCATCAATGTGCTCAAGCGCATGGAGAGCGCCGTTCCCTCGTTCGCGCTGACCGTGCATCGTCAGCTCAAGGACGTTGAGGCGACCTTGGCACGTATCGAGGCGCACGAACAGGAATTTGAAGAACTCGACATCGCCGATGTGGATATCGACGACCCTGCGTTTGAAACCTTGCTGGTCGGCCGCAAGGTCAAAGTACTGCTGGGCGACGTTGATCTGGTTCGCTGGAAGCAGGACCTGATCGAAGACCGCAACCGGCTCGCCACGCTTCACGCCGCTGCCGAGCAAGTCACCGCTGCCCGCGACGACAAGCTGTGCAGACTGCGCGACATCATCGCCCAGAAGTGCCGCGCTGCTACCAGTCCCCTTGCGAGCAACCCCGGCAACCGCAAAGTCATTGTCTTTACCGCTTTTGCCGACACGGCGACGTATCTCTACGACCAGTTGGCAGGATGGGCCAAGTCCGACCTTGGCATCGAATCGGCGCTGGTGACAGGGTCCGGGCGGAATCAATTGACGCTGCCGCACTTGCGCAAAGACCTCAGCAGCATCCTCACGGCGTTTTCGCCACGCTCGAAAGAGCGTCCCGCTGAACTCGCCAACGAGGGCGAAATCGATTTGCTGATTGCCACCGACTGCATCAGTGAAGGCCAGAACCTGCAAGACTGCGACTGGCTGGTCAACTACGATATCCACTGGAACCCGGTGCGCATCATCCAGCGCTTTGGACGGATCGACCGCATCGGTTCGCCCAACAGCCAGATTCAACTGGTCAACTTCTGGCCCAACATGGAGCTGGAGGAATACATCAATCTGGAGCAGCGCGTCAGCGGCCGCATGGTGCTGCTGGACATTTCCGCTACCGGCGAGGAAAACCTCATCGAGCAGCAGTCCGGCAACCAGATGAACGATCTGGAATACCGCCGCAAGCAGTTGCTCAAGCTGCAAGATGCCGTGATCGACCTTGAAGACCTATCGACCGGCGTCGCGATTACCGACCTGACGCTGACCGACTTCCGCATCGACCTTGCGCAATTCCTCAAGGCGCATCCCGGCAAGCTCGAAGGCATGCCCTTGGGGGCGTGCGCCGTCACCACCAGCATCGACGCCGACATCCCGCCGGGCGTCGTGTTCTGCCTGCGCGCCGAAGGGACTGCCGCCGAAAAGGCCGCAGTAAAGTCGATTGACTCCAGCTATCCCTTGGCGCCCCACTATCTCGTTCATGTTGGCGAAGACGGCGCGGTACTGCTGCCCTATACGCAAGGCAAGCGGATTCTCGACCGCCTGAAGCGCCTCAGTCTTGGTCGCGAGCTGCCGGACGCCGCAGCGAACGCTCGCCACGACAAGGCGACCAAGCAAGGCGAAGACATGCGCCACGCCCAGCGTCTGCTGGCGGCTGCCGTTAGCTCGGTAGTAGGCAAGAGCGAAGAGCGCGCCGTCGCCAGCCTGTTTTCACCCGGTGGCACGCACGCCATGAAAGGCGAGTTCGCCGGCTCCAATGATTTTGAAGTTGTGGCATATCTAATCGTATTGCCCGGCAAGAACAGCGCAGTCAGCACTGAGTCCATCGCATGAGCGTGCTGGACCTTGCCCGCCTCGCCAGTAGCGATCTGATCGCCGCGTTCGATTTTCCGGACGCGGCTCTGGTCAATCAACGTATCCCCAAGAAACTGTTGATCGAGAACGGTGCGCCGACTGCCACCGACCGAAAGCTAATTCAGGACGGCATCGAAGAGTTTACCTGGGTTGCCGCGCTCAAGCCGGCCAGCATCGGTGTACCGGAGTATCGCGACGAGCAGCGCAGCTATCTGGAACTGGCAGTTCTGTTAGTCGATCTCCGCGAAGCAGCTAAAGTCACTCGCCTCGCCGAGTTGATCCACCGGGCGATTCCTTACCCGGTGGTACTGATACTCTCGGACGGCACCGAATTGATGCTCTCCCTCGCACATATCCGGTGGGCACAGAAAGAAGCCGACAAGACCGTCCTTGATGGCGAGCCGAGCATGGAGCATCTGTCCGGCGAACAGAGCAGCCGGAGCGACTTCCTGCAAGCGCTTTCCCTGCGCCGCCAGCCGCGCACCGATCTGTACGCCCTGTACCAAGGCTGGCTCGACACGCTCACGGCCTTGCAGGCAGCGTCGATCACTGGGCGCTTCGTCGCCAGCGGCAGTGCCGAACACGCCGCCGCACGGCGAGCGGCCTTGCATCGCTGCTGCGAGATCGACGGTGAGACGGCGCGCTTGCGTCTTGCCGCCGCGAAGGAAAATCAGATGGCCCGCCAAGTAGCCGTCAATCGGGAAATCAAGGCCTTGCTTGCCGAACGCGAGCAGGCCGCTGCCAATCTTTGATAGAGCGAACGAACAACATGCAAAAAATTGAACCGTATATTCAACCAATGGCCGCCGGCAGCCCCGAGGCGCAAAGCGCCGACCTCAAGATGGATAACATCGCCACGCTCAAGGCGCTGTTTCCTGAACTGCTGACCGAACGCATCGTCAACGGCAAGGCGGAGACCGCGATCAACGTGGATGTACTCAAGCAGCTGGTGGGCGACACCACGGCGAGCGACACGGAGGAAAAATACGGCCTCAACTGGCACGGCAAGCGCCGCGCCCGCCAGATCGCATTGACCCCCAGCACCGGTACGCTGCGTCCCTGCCCTGAGGACAGCGTCGATTGGGATACCACGCAGAACCTGATGATCGAGGGCGACAATCTCGAAGTATTGAAGCTGCTGCAAAAGAGTTACACGGGCAAGGTCAAGCTGATATACATCGACCCGCCGTACAACACCGGCAAGGACTTCGTTTATCCAGATAACTTTCAGGACAACATCAAAAACTATTTGGAACTGACCGGGCAGGTTCAAGGTGGGAGAAAGATCAGTAGCAACACCGAAGCGAGCGGACGTTTCCACACCGATTGGCTGAACATGATGTATCCGCGGTTAAGGCTAGCGAGAAATTTGTTGCGCGACGACGGAGTAATTTTCATAAGCATCGACGATGGAGAGTCTGCAAATCTTCAAGCGGTGCTCAACGAAATTTTTGGCGAGGAAAATTTTCAAGCAAATATCAGTTGGCAGAAACGATATACGAGGAGCAACAACACGATTGACTTTACAACGGTCGTGGAACACATCTTGGTGTACTCGAAAACCGATGATTTCTCGGTCAATCTGCTGGAGCGAACTAGGGAGGCTGATTCGCGGTATAGCAACCCCGACAATGATTCTAGAGGCCCATGGAAAGGCGCTTCACTTTTGAATCCTGCTACCCCGGACCGACGCCCGAATCTTTGCTACCCAATTCAGAACCCCAATACCGGAAAAATCACTAACCCAACGACAAATGCTTGGCGTCGGTCGCGTGAAGAGTTCCATAAACTCCAGTCCGACGGGCGCCTTTACTGGGGATCAAATGGCGAACAAGCAGTACCTGCAATAAAAATGTTCCTGTCAGAGGCCCGCGAGATTACGCCTATTAATTTTTGGGAGCATGGCTACGCAGGAAATACGGACGATGGAACACGGGATCTTCGTGAGCTCTTAGGCGAAAAGGTCTTTGACAATCCGAAGCCAGTCCAGCTCATTGAAAGGGTTCTTGAGCATGGGGCAGATGAAGATTCAGTCATCTTGGATTTCTTTGCAGGTTCTGGCACAACGGGCAATGCCGTTTTTTGTCGGAACGCTGCCGATCAGGGCCACAAGCGTTTCATCCTTGTTCAACTACCTGAGCCGATTGATAGCGACCTACAGCGCAGTTCGGCAGATTTTTGTGATCGCATAAAAAGGCCGAAGACTATTGCAGAAATAACAAAAGAGCGTATGCGCCGTGCCGGCGAAAAGGTAAGAGCTGACAATCCTCTGTTCGCTGGGGACATGGGCTTTCGTGTTTTTAAACTCGACACCTCCAACATTCGCGCATGGAGCCCGAACCGCGACGATCTTGAAGGCAGTCTTCTCGCCAATATCGAGCATGTTCAACCCGGCCGTTCCGATATCGATGTCCTCTACGAACTGCTGCTGAAGTTGGGACTCGATCTCTGCGTGCCGATTGAAGCGCGCCAGATCGCCGGCAAGACCGTGCACAGCATCGGTGGTGGCGTGCTGATGGCTTGCCTTGAGTCGCGCATCGCCGTGACAGACGCTGAAGCACTGGCGCTAGGCATGGCCGCGTGGCGCAAGGAACAAGCGCCGGCCGGCGACACGACCGCCGTGTTCCGCGACAGCGCGTTCGATGACGATGTATCGAAGACAAATCTCTCGCTAATGCTCCAGCAGAGTGGTATTTCGCAGGTGAGGAGCCTCTGACTTGCAAGTTTCTGAGTGCGCCAACCCAACTACTGAGGGCGTACTTCTAACTTCTTCTCTCGGAAAATAAAATGGCACAGCAAATCGTATTGAGCGGCGTCGACACATATCGACTAATTGACAACATCCGGTCCTCGCTAAAAAATCAAAAGCCAGAAGTTATAGCGATAGCGGCGGCGTTTGTTTCAACAGAAGGGGTTCACCAACTAGCCAAGGTTCTTGGAGAATGCGGGATCGCAAAATGTAGGCTTATAGCTGGGACCGACAATGCAATAACACACCCCGAAGCTCTTTATGATTCGATAGAACGAGGCTGGGAGATTCGGCTCGGAATGCGCACCAAGGGTATTTTTCACCCAAAGCTAATGGTTGCAGGTCAGAGTTTCGCTCGTAGCGGCTCTGTCAAAGACGTTCGTTTCGTATACGTTGGTTCTTCCAATTTGACTGCGGGCGGTTTGATTTCAAACGTTGAATGCGGCCTGATAGCCGAAACGCCAGATAGTCCATCATCAGCGTCCGATGTATTTTCAGCCCTTTGGCGGCTAGCAAGACCAGCAACGGAATCTGCACTGCGTGACTATGCCGCGCGCTTTGCTGAACGAGCGAGAAAAAGGTCTGCTTCTGACCTGATCGATCTCGGTCTCAATGATTTGCAAGTTATACCAAAGAATCCAAACGATCTACTCAATCAAACTCGCCCGACTCGACCCGCACTCAAAACGAATTTTGCCGTTGCCGCTTGGACAGGGCTACAGTCTTTTACGGGGCAATATCGTTTTCAGGTCGAGTTTCCGCGAGACGCTGGTAGGGTGTTAAGCCAACTCGTTCGTGGCTATGCTTCGGCAGATGGCCACATCGATGTCTATTGCCCAGAGGATGAAAACACTCGTCATATGCAATTCCGGTTTTATCCGCAAAATGGGATGTTCCGTCTTAACGTGCCGAACGATGTCGCGGGCGTCGATTGGGTTCGAAAACATAAGGACGGGCTAGCGATTGTTGAGCAAGGACCGGCAGGTGGCGCTCCGCTTCGCATCAGGTTTCTCAAGCCCGGGACCGACGCAAGTGAGATAGTTGGACGTTCAGCGGCTCTGGGAACATGGGGGAGAACTACGACACGAGCTTACGGCTGGTACTAGTGTCGAGATTGAGAGGAACACCCCTGTTCCAGTTGGAGAAGCGAACGCGGTATTTGCTTAGCTAGAAGTGACTGTTTAGCAATAGCTAGCAAAGAAAACGTTCACAACTTCTTGTTTTGTATATTTTCTTTTGAAGCTTGACTGACTAAATTAGAAAAGAAGCCCCATGAAGCTGCACTTCGAATCCGACTTGCCCTATCAGGCCGCTGCCATAGAAGCGGTATGCGACCTGTTCCGTGGGCAGGAGGTCTGCCGCTCGGAGTTCACCGTGACCATGCGCGCGCTGTCGGTAACCTCGTTCGTGGCTCCGACTGAGAGTGCCGAACTGTTTCCGGGAACCGTACCGCAGCAAATGACGCTGGAGGGTGTGCAGGAAACCGACCAGGGCGGCATCGGCAACCGACTGACTCTCCTGGACGACGAGATTGCCGAAAACCTCGGTGCGATTCAATTGCGCAACGGCCTACCGCCGTCAGGCAAGCTGTCCGCCGATTTCACCGTGGAAATGGAGACGGGCACCGGCAAGACCTACGTTTACCTGCGCACGGTGTTCGAACTGAACAGGCGCTACGGATTCACCAAGTTTGTCGTCGTCGTGCCTTCGGTGGCGATCAAGGAGGGCGTGAACAAGACGCTGGAAATCACCCGCGAGCACTACGAGGCGCTGTACCCCGGAGCGAAGGGCTATGAGTTCTTCCAGTACGACTCGGAAAAACTGGGGCAGGTGCGCAACTTCGCGACCAGCCCGAACATTCAGATCATGGTCATTACCGTGGGGTCGATCAACAAATTTGGTGACGAGGCTGTTGCCGCTGCCGAAGAGTCTGACGAAGCCAAGCGCCGCGAGAAATCCAAGAACAAGATGTACCGCGCTAGCGAAAAGACGGGTGGCGAGCGTCCCATCGACTTGATTCGCAACACGAGCCCTATCCTGATCGTGGATGAGCCGCAAAGCGTTGACGGCGGGATTGACGGCAAGGGCAAGAAGGCTTTGGAGCGGATGGACCCGCTTTGCACGTTGCGCTATTCGGCGACCCATGCCGAAAAGCACAACATGGTGTATCGGCTGGACGCGGTGGATGCCTACGAGCAAAAGTTGGTCAAGCAGATCGAGGTGGCCGCTGCCACGGTGCAAGGAGCGCACAACCGCGCCTATGTGAAGTTGCTCTCGGTGAGCAGTAAGCGCGGCGTAATTTCCGCCAAGTTGGAACTGGATGTTGAAGTACACGCGGGTGCGACCGCCTCAGTACGGCGGCAGGAAGTGACGGTGCAGGATGGTTTCGATCTCGAACAGGAAACCCGGCGCGCCTTGTACGCCAATTGCCGTATCGGCGAAATCAGGACCGCCAAGGGCAACGAGTTCGTCGAACTGAAAGTGCCTGGCGGCGAGGTGTATCTGAGTTCCGGCGAAGCATGGGGCGAGGTTGACGCTACCGCCATCCAGCGCGAGATGATCCGGCGCACGATCAAGGAACATCTGGACAAGGAAAAGCGCTTGCGGCCCTTGGGCGTCAAGGTATTGAGCCTGTTCTTCATCGACGCCGTCGACAAATACCGCCAATACGACGCCGAGGGCAACGCGGTGAAAGGCGAATACGCCGTGATCTTTGAAGAGGAATACAAGCGCTGGGCGCGGCATCCCGACTATCAGAGCTTGTTCGGCGAAATCGACCTGAACACGGCGGCAGATGAAGTGCACAACGGCTATTTTTCCATCGACAGGAAAAAAGTGGGCGGCAAGTCGGTGGAAATATACAAGGACACCAGCGGCGAGACAAAGGCCGACGACGACACCTACAACTTGATCATGCGCGACAAGGAAAAGCTGCTGGGTTTCGAGTCGCCATTGAAATTCATCTTTTCGCACTCTGCGCTCAAGGAAGGCTGGGACAACCCCAACGTATTCCAGATTTGCAACTTCTCTACCCGCGAGACCGAACGCTGGCGTCGTCAGACTGTCGGCCGTGGCCTGCGCTTATGCGTGAATCAAAACGGCGAGCGCCTGCGCGGCTTCGAGGTGAATACGCTGACCGTGATCGCTACCGAGAGCTATCAGCAGTTCGCCGAAAACCTGCAAAAGGACATCGAGCGCGATACCGGCATTCTGTTCGGCGTGGTGCAGGACCACGAGTTCGCCGCCATTGCCGTGAGGCAAGAGAACGGTGAGCTTGCACCCTTGGGCTTCGATCAGTCGAAAACCCTGTGGAGCCACCTCAAGGAGCAGGGCTATATCAACGAAAAAGGCAAAGTGCAGGACGCCTTGAAACTAGCCTTGAAGGACGGGACGCTGGTGCTGCCTGCCGAGTATGAGGCGCAGCGGGCGCAGATCATGGCGGTACTACGCAAACTGTCCGGCAAGCTGGAAATCAAGAACTCCGACGACCGCAGGCAAGTCCCGGTACGCAAGTCGGTGCTGGTCAGCCCCGAGTTCAAAGCTTTGTGGGATCGCATCAAGCACCAGACGACCTACCGCGTGCAGTTCGACAACGAGAAGTTGATCACTGGCTGCATCACGGCGCTATGCGATGCGCCTCCCATTACCAAGTCCCGGCTGCAATGGCGCAAGGCGGGGCTGGCCATCGGCAAGGCAGGCGTCGAGGCGACCGAAAAGGCGGGCGCTGATACGGTCACTCTGAACGAGAACGACATCGAGCTGCCAGACGTGCTGACCGAACTGCAAGATCGCACCCAACTGACCCGCAAGACCATCGCGCGCATCCTCACGGAAAGCGGACGACTGAACGACTTCAAGCGCAACCCGCAGCAGTTCGTCGAACTGGCGGCAGACGCCGTCAATCGCTGCAAGCGCCTCGCTCTAGTCGATGGCATCAAGTACCAGCGGCTGGGCGACGAGAACTACTATGCGCAGGAACTGTTTGAAACCGAGGAACTGACCGGCTACCTGAAGAACATGCTGGTGGACACCAGCAAGTCGGTCTATGAACACGTGGTGTACGACTCAGAGGTCGAGCGTGACTTTGCCGATCAGCTCGAAAAGAACGACGCGATCAAGGTGTACGCCAAGCTCCCCGGCTGGTTCAAGGTGCCCACGCCCTTGGGCACGTATAACCCGGACTGGGCCGTACTGGTCGAGCGCGACGGGCACGAGCGGCTCTACTTCGTCGTCGAGACCAAGAGCAGCCTATTCACCGAAGACCTGCGCGACCGCGAAGGCGGCAAGATCGAATGCGGCCGAGCGCACTTCGCCGCACTGGCCGTGGGCGAGAATCCGGCGATCTACGATAAGTTCAAGGATGTGGATGGCTTACTGGCTTACGAGCCAAGGCGATAAGAACGGTAGACGGCTCGGGGGGCTAAGATGATCAAGAACATTCAGCGCATAAAGAATTTCGGCATCTTCGATGATTACATTCGGCCACCGACTATTGCGGACTTCGCCGAGAAAAATGTGATCTATGGGTGGAACTACTCTGGAAAAACGACGATATCCCGTTTGTTCAACGCCCTACAGACAAAGAGCTTGTCAGATGATTTTCATACAGCCAAGTTCTCGGTGATTGATCATGGTGGAATGACGATCACGGAAGCCTCGCTAGGTACCTGCGACAAGTCCCTTGCAGTGTTCAATTCCGATTTTGTTAGTAAGAACCTCAGTTGGGACGGCGAGGCATTTCTTCCGATCCTGCTGCTTGGCGATGACTCCATTGAGGCGGAGAAGAGAATTGCAGCCTACGAAGTACTCATTCAGCGCTGCCGCAACGGATTTGCGACCAAGAGGAACGCCATCGCCGCTGTCGATAATGCCGTCGCAGAGGGCAAGACGCTCGTCGCAAAGCAGATCAAGACGACGCTAAACATCGTCGAGGCCTTCAACGCTATTCACTTAACTCAAGTGCTCACGTTCATAGGACTCGACGACAAAGACCATCTCATGAGCGCGGAGCAGTTATCAGCCGACCTGGTCTTAGCGCTCACTCCTGAGAAAGATAAGCTTTCCGCAATACAAAAAGTCAGTCTTACTGCTCAACTGAACGACCTCCGTGAGAGTGCGACCAAACTTCTCGCCAAGACGCCATCGCTTTCTAGCACAATTGAATACTTAACGACACACCCAAACGTCTCCGAATGGGTTGAGCTAGGATTTCATCTGCACGACAACGCGACCAACTGTGAATTCTGCGGGAACAAGCTCGGTGAGGATCGCATGCTGGCACTTCGCGCCCATTTCTCAAAGGACCTCCTCAGCCACAAAAAGGAGGTGCAAGCGCTGGAGCAAAGGATTGACGCGGCGAAGCTTGAGTATTCACAGAAAAGAGACTCTGAATTCAACCCCCAGTTTAGAGAGCGACTGAAGCCCATTGCGATGAATCTGATGTCGGCAGTATCAGCGTACAACGGGGAGCTTGACTCGATGAAGCTGTTGTGTGCCGCAAAATTGAAATCGCCGTTTGATCCGCAGACTGTTAACCCTGGATCGGTGAAAACTCAAGCGGAGGTTGAAGGGGCAGCGAACGCCATCAACCAGTTGATCGCTGAGAACAATGACATCAGTGAGAACTTCACTGCAGAGAGGAAGAATGCAAATCAACGCCTCAGGCGCAACCATGCGGCTCAATTTCTCGTGGACTATAAGGTCGCCGAAGGCGAACTAAAAAAGTCACGATGGAAGACGCATCAAGCACGATATGAGAAGGTCGCAAAGCAAATGCAAGCCGAGGTGAGAGCATTGCAGGCAACCATCAATCGTGCCCAAAAGGGACGTGAGAAGATAAACGAACGTATCGCAGGTCTGCTTGGGTCAGAAAGTATTCAGATATCAGTTGTCAAAGTCGCCGATGAAGATCGGTTTCAGCTAACCAGGCAAGGAATCGTAGCAAAGAACATGAGCGAAGGAGAGAAGACCGCGATTGCGTTTGCATTTTTTTTGATCAAGCTACAGGAGGTCAAGGAACTACACGACGTGATCGTATACATCGACGATCCTATTTCCAGTCTCGACAGCAACCACATCTTCCAAGTCTTTTCCATCATTAAAACGGCATTCTTTCGCCGCGAAGCCGGAAAACCAGATGGGGAATGGACGACAACCTGCAAACAGATCTTCTTGTCAACGCATAACTTTGAGTTCTTCTCGTTGTTACGAGAGCTACCCTGCAAAAAAAGTAAGTCTAGGTACTACCTGGTCAAACGAGTGTCGCCGACACGGTCAACGTTGATGGATCTGCCTGACTCAATACTGAGGTACTCGTCGGAGTATCACTATCTGTTTAGCGTGATCTACTCTTTCCATAAGAGCCCCGTCAAAACTGATATCGAACTCCTGCTCTCTTTGCCCAACGCCGTACGCCGGTTTCTTGAGCTCTACACCTACTCGAAGATTCCAAGGGCAAACAGTACAGTGGATGAGCGGGCCGCTGTGCTGTTTGGTGCGGAGAAAGCGTTACGAATCACGAAAGTTCTCCACCATTTCAGCCATCTCGGAAGCATTGAGCGATTGGCGGTCAACACTGATCTGATCTCAGACATTGACAACGTAGTCAACGAAGTCGTCGAGCTCGTAAAAATGGACACGCAACACTTTAATGCTTTAGAGCAGGCCGTGATCTGATCGGAGGATTAGGAATATACCTCTTGTGTTGTCGTGCTTGAATTCTCGAAGCTCCCTCAATTCTCGTTCATGTTCATTTCTCCAAGATGATGAATGGGGTCAACTGTCAATTGGGCCGTGATCTGCTTGTGGCAACTCGGTGGGCACGAGGCGCTTTCCGCAATAGACGTCTGTAATTTGTACGCGCCCGTGACCAAGGCGAGCGGCGATCTCTCTTCGCGCTTGGAGGTCGAGCGCGGGAGGCACACCCGAACCGCCGGCGATGGGCGGTGGCACACCCGTGATGCTCTCGTAGTCGTCGGCCGCGCCCTGGTGCCGCAGGCCATGTGGCACAACGCCCAGGCCGGCGCGAGTGATGCCGAAGCGCTCCATCACGTAGCGCAGCCGGCGCATCGCCTGCAGCAGGGTCAGGCGCGGGTCGCTGACGCTTTCATTGACGCCGACGACGGCGCGTCGTGCGTAGTCAATGGCGTCTTGTCTCACCTCGTTGTCGATGGGGAACAGGCGCTTACGCCCGCCCTTCGTGCCCCGGTGCGTATCCAGGTAGAAGGCAACATCGTCAGCCGGTTTGCCCGCCTGCGCGGCGCTGATCACGTCGCTGTGCGGGCGGAACATCACGCTTTCCTTGAAGCGCAGTTGGAAGGCCTGCATCAGCCTCAAGGAGGCGGCGGCATGCACGTCGTAAGCTTCCACCTCGCGGATCACCGCAGCCACATCGACGCCCTTGGCTCGCCATGACTTGTCGACGCCGTTCGCCAAGTGGCGCTTGTAGAGCTTGGGGTCGTCGAAGTAGCACGCGATCGGCTTCAGCAGCCTCGGCTTGCCGATCCAGCCGGCGAAGGTCTTCATGAAGCTGAAGTAGGTCTGGATGGTCGCCGGGCTCATCCGGCCGGCATGAGCCTCGTCCTGCCAATACCCGGTGACGGCTTCCACGTGCCGTCCGCTGAAAGTTCTCGGGTCCAGCTTGAAATGCTTGGGATGGCTGCGCAGGAAGTCAAACAACCAGATGCAGAAGCGTGCGCGTTCGGCCATAGTCTTGTGGCTCACGCCCTTGTGCTTGCTGCTGTGCTGCCAGTTGTGCCGCTGCAGGATCAACTGCAGCACATAGCGGCAGCGTTTCGGGTTCAAAGGGATGTCGTCCAGCGCGGGGTGCTCGTAGGTGCGAGGGCGAGCGCGGTGATCACCGTGTTCGACGTGAGCCCCGCACGCTACGGTTTGGTTGAAACGGCCGGTTCGTTTGTCGCTGCATTGCTTGTCCATGACGTCTTTTCCTTTTGTCGATTCGGCAGAACCCTGTCGTTCATGCATCGGTGGGTTCCGGACACCGATGCCAGGCCAGTGCTTTGCGGCCGTCGCCAGGGCGATGGCTGCGCGGAGGTACTTAAAAGTGATCGCCGGCCAGCACGCGTCTTGCGCGATGTGGCGTTCGCCGTAGCGAACCAGGTTCCCAAGGAACCCGAGGCAACCCCGGAGGTGCGACCTCCGGTGCGATGCCCGAGCGGCACCGCGAACTCGTTCCACATCGCCGGCTTGACTGGCAACGCCCGTTCCGCGACGGGCGCGCAATGCCGTTCACGCGGGCCGTGGCGCCGCGCCGAGGCGCGGCAGCGCACGGCTGACAGCGTCAGTGCGTGAGTGCGAGGGGAAGGAACTCGAACGCCGGCCCCGCAGGGCTGGCGTTATTCGCGGCCTGGA
>DATKVJ010000022.1:0-2402 GCA_035530135.1 Rhodocyclaceae bacterium
AGAGCCCAAGGTAAGCCTCCTTCACCTGATCATCTTCGAGCAGCGCGGCACCGGTGCCTGAGAGCACCACGCGGCCGGTTTCGAGCACGTAGGCGCGGTCGGCGACGGCAAGGGCCGCGCGCGCGTTCTGGTCGACCAGGAAAATCGTGGTCGAGTCCGCCTTGAGCGCGCGCACGCAGGCGAAGATCTCGTCCACCAGCTTGGGTGCGAGCCCCATGCTCGGCTCGTCGAGCAGCAGCAGCCGCGGCAAAGCCATGAGCCCGCGGCCCATGGCGAGCATCTGCTGCTGCCCTCCGGACAGCGTCCCTGCCGGCTCGCTGCGCTTTTGCTTGAGCACCGGGAACATCGCATATATGCGTTCGAGCCCCAGCGCCGCCTCCGCCTTGCTGCGCAGGTAGGCGCCCAGGCGCAGATTGTCCTCGACCGACAGCGGCGCGAACACCTGCCGTCCCTCGGGCACCTGCACGATGCCGAGGCGCACGCGTTTGTTTGGAGAAGCGCTCGTAATGTCCACGCCGTCGAAGCGCACCCGTCCCGCGCTCACCGGCTGCACGCCCGAGAGCGCGCGCAGCAGCGTCGTCTTCCCCGCGCCATTGGCGCCCACCAGCGCCACCAGTTCTCCCTCGCCCACGTGCAGATCGATCGCCCTGAGCGCGGGTATGCGGCCGTAGTGGCTGCCCAATCCCTCGACCTCGAGCATCATCGGTGCATTTCCACGCCCACCGCGACCGCCTTGGCGACGGCATCCCCAAACGAGCCGTCGTGCGTGGCGGAGCTTCCCAGATAGGCCTCGATCACCCTCGGGTCGTTGCGCACGGCCTGCGCCGGTCCTTCGGCGAGCTTGCGCCCGTAGTCGAGCACCAGGATGTGGTCGGACACGCCCATCACCAGCCGCATGTTGTGTTCCACCAGCACCACGGTGACGCCGCGCCCGGTGAGCTTGCCGATCAGATCATCGAGCTCCAGCACCTCGGTCGGATTGAGGCCGGCGGCCGGCTCGTCGAGCAGCATCAGCTTCGGCCTGGTCGCCAGCGCGCGCGCGATCTCGAGGCGCTTCAACGCGCCGTAGGGCATCGCGTCCGACGCCGCCGACAGATAGTCCTGCAGCCCGACGTAGCGCATCAGCTCGGCCGCGTCCTCGCGACAGGCACGCTCGGCGCGCGCAAGGCGGGGCGAATGCAGCAGCGCGGCCATCAGTCCGCAGCGCTCCTGCATATAGCGCCCCACCATCACGTTTTCGAGCGCGCTCATGTTGAAGAATATCTGCAGGTTCTGGAAAGTGCGGGCGATGCCGTGGCGCGCATACTCGTGCGGCGCGCGCCCGGTCAGATCGTGCCCGTCGAACTCGATGCGCCCGGCCGAAGGCTTATATACGCCGGTCAGCAGATTCAGTAGCGTAGTCTTGCCGGCGCCGTTGGGGCCGATGATCGAGAATACCGCGCCCGGCCGGATTTCGAAGCTCAATTCCTCGACCGCGTTGACGCCGCCGAATTTTTTCTCCAGGCCATCGACGCGAAGCAGGCTCATTTTCCGTCCGCTTTATCGTCGGGAACCGCTTTGCGCCGCGACGCCAGCAGGCGCGCGATACTGGGAACCACACCGCGAGGCAGGAACACCATGGTGCCTATCATCAGCGCGCCGAACACCATCATTTCATAGTCCTCGAACGACGTCAGCAACTGCGGCAAAGTGGTCAGCACGGCTGCCCCGACCACCGCGCCGTAGGTCGAAGCCAGCCCGCCGAACACAACCATGGTGACCAGTTCGATCGAGTGCAGGAACGCCGCCTTGGACGGCGTAACGAAGCCGGAATAGTGCGCGCCCAGGCTGCCGGCGACGGAGGCGAACACCGCCGAGATCACGAATACCATCAGCTTGTGCTCGGCGGCGTTGATCCCGACCACCTCGGCGCCGACTTCGGAACTGTGCAGCGCGCGCAGCGCGCGCCCTGTCGGGGATTCGATCAGGTTGAGCGCGAGCCAAACGGCGAGGAGCAACAGGACCCCGACGACCCAATACCAGATGTGCTCTCCCTGCAGCGCGAAAGCGCCGATGCGAAACGGGACCACCGAAATCCCGTCGGGGCCGCCGGTGAACTTGTCCTCGGTGGTGAGGACCATGAAAATGATGATTCCCAGCCCGAGCGTCGCCATGGCGAGATAGTGGCCTTTCAGCCGCAGAATGGGCCGGCCGACGATGTAAGCGAGCAGCGCCACGGCGACGGTGGTAGCGAGCAACGCGGCGAGCGGCGGCCAGCCATAGCGCGTGGCGAGGATGGCCGAGCCGTACGCGCCCAGGCCGAAAAAGCCCGCATGACCCAGGCTGATCTGCCCGGCATAGCCGATGAGCAGATTCAGGCCGACGCAGACGATGGCGTTCAGGCCGACCAGGATCGCGACATC
>DATKVJ010000023.1:0-24559 GCA_035530135.1 Rhodocyclaceae bacterium
GGCCAGCCACAATACCGGCTGCACCGCGCGGGAGAACAGCTCCATCGGGTCGCGCAAGAGTTTCCGCAGCGCCATCTGAGCGATTGCCAGACTCTTGTCGAGGAATTCTATCGGCGAGTTCATCCGAGGCGCTTCGCTGTCATCCGGGTCTGCCGTGCGTCGCGGTAGCCGCCGCCCTCTTCGATTCTGCCGCCGCCGAAGTGGGCGAATACGTCGGTCATGCTCGCGCTCTCGCCCACCGCGGCCTTGAGCTGCGCCGGGCTGCCGCTCGCCGCCAGCCTGCCTTGATGAAGTATCGCCACGGCATCGCAGAGCTCATCGACCTCCTCCATCACGTGGGTCGTCATCAGGATGGTCATGCCGTGCTCCCGGTTCAACGCCCGCAGCCGATCCCACACGCTTAGGCAGGCCATCGGATCGAGACCGATCGTCGGCTCGTCCAAGAAAAGGATCGACGGCCGATGGAGCATCGCCTGCGCGAGCTCCAGACGTCGGATCATTCCGCCGGAGTAGCTCTTTACCAACTGGTGCGCGGAATCGGTGAGCCCCATGTACTGCAGCGCCTCATCGACACGCTGCTTCAATTCTGCCCGAGGAAGGCCGTAGAGCCTCGCGGAGAGCGTCAGATTCTCGAACCCGGTGAGCGCGCCGTCCGCCGAGAGCAGTTGCGGCACGTAGCCGATCCGCCGCCTGACCTCGGCCGGGGCTCGCACGATATCGAACCCTGCTACGCGCGCCGTCCCAGCGGATGGCTTGAGGAGCGTGGTGAGCATCTTGATGAGCGTGCTCTTCCCCGCGCCGTTTGGCCGGAGAAGGGCGAATATCCCCCCATAGGGAACCGCCAGATCAACCCGGTCGACGGCCGTAAATGTCCCGAATCGACGGGTCAGATGCTCGGTCTCGAGCGCGAGGCCTCCGGCTGCGCGCCGGGAGTCATTCTCTGCGTTGGCCATGACAAGGAACCTCCCACGTATCGAAGGCCGGATCTCCCCGGCCCGTCTTTGTTCAGTAAAGCAGATACTTCCCCCGCAGTCTGCGGAAACTCGTCAGCGGCTCCCGCCATGAAGCGGCGATGCGACGCGGGTCGATGCCCGCACGGATCGCCGCGACGACCGCGTGCGAGCCGATGGCTTCCAGCGTCCGATCCAGCTGGAAGGTTCCGGGGTAGAGCGAATGCAGGGCGTGGGCGAGCTCGATGCCGAGCAAGGGGGTGTCGAGGAGCCGTCGGTCGAGCAGGTCGATGCGGACCCCTCGGCAGCGCTGCTCGCGGTAGCGGCTCTCCGCGGGGGTGAATTCCACCGCCTCGAAGCGCACCCCCGGGATATCGCGGGCGTTGAGCCGGCGGGCGAGCACGTCGCCGTCGATCCAGGGCGCGCCGACCAGTTCGAACGGCGTCGGCGTGCCGCGTCCGACGCTGACGTTGGCACCCTCGATCAGACCGACGCCGGGATAGAGAATGGCGGCGGTGAGACTGGGCAGATTGGGCGAAGGGGCGATCCAGGCGTGCCCGGTCTGGTCGAACCAGTCGCCGCGCCGATAGCCGCGCATGCGCACCACCTTCAAGGTTGCCCCGATGTGGTTCTCGACGTTGAACATGCGCGCGAGCTCCCCGACCGTCATGCCGTGGCGCACGGGCAGCGGGAAATAGCCGGTGAAGGAACGAAGATCGGGATCGAGCATCGGTCCTTGCACGGCGTCGCCCCCGAGCGGATCGGGCCGGTCCAGCACGTAGAAGGGGATGCCCTTCGCGGCCGCCGCTTCCATGGCGTAGGCCATGGTCGTGATGTAGGTGTAGAAGCGCGTGCCGGCATCCTGGAGGTCGAACACCAGCGCGTCCAGGCCTTCGAGCATCGCCGGCGTCGGGCGCAGCGTCTCGCCGTAGAGGCTGTAGATCGGCAGTCCGCTGGCGGCGTCGGTGCCAGAAGCGATACGCGCGTCGAGGTCGCCACGCAGCCCGTGCTCAGGAGCAAATAGCGCCACGAGATCCACACCCGGCGCCTGTCGCAGCAGATCCAGGGTGGACCGGCCGCTGGCATCGACGCCGCTCTGGTTCGTGATGAGTCCGACGCGCAGCCCCAAGAGCGGCGCGAAATGCTCCGCGGCGAGAACATCGATGCCGGTGGCCAGCGGCTCGGTCCGGCTGGGACGCAGATCTGAATAAGGGGCGAGCGATGGTAGTGCCGCCGCCACCTGCTCAAAGGAGAGCGGCCCCAAGGCCGCACCGACTGCGGCGGCGACCCGCTGCCGCAACGGCCTGGCATCACCACGGCCATCGGGGTAGACGCGATTGCTTAGCACGACGACGAAGGTCTGCGTGACCGGATCGATCCACAGCGCGGTGCCGGTGTAACCGTAGTGACTGATCGCCCCCACCGGCGGCAGTTCGTCGCGGTTGGCCGCGAATGGCGGATCGATGCGCCAGCCGAGTCCGCGCAGGGGCGGCTCGGCGCCCGACTGCGGCAGGCCCAGCCGGGCGACCGTCTCCGCACGCAGAATGCGCCGGCCGCGCCAGACGCCGCCATCGAGCACGGCCTGTGCGAACACGCCGAGGTCGTCGGCGGTCGAGAACAGCCCGGCATGCCCAGCCACGCCGCCCATGCGCTGAGCCGTCGGGTCGTGCACCTCGCCCTGGCGCAGCCGCCCGTCGATAAAGCCGGTCGGCGCGGTGCGGCGGCGCCGGGCGGGCGACAGACGGAAGCCTGTATCGTGCATGCCTAGCGGCTTGAAGATGCGGCGTTGGCAATATAGGTCGAGCGGCAGGCCCGAGATGCGGCGCACCAACTCGCCCAGCACCGCGAAGTTGATGTCGCTGTAGATGACGCGGCTGCCGGCCGGTGCGACCGGGCGCTCGGCGGCAATGAGCCTCATGGCGGCCCGATGGCCGGACCACCTCTTATTCAAGTTCAGGTCGGGGCGCAGTCCTGAGGTATGGGCCAGCAGCTGCCTCACCGTGATTGGCGCCTTGCCGTTGGCCTTGAAGGCCGGCCAGTAGCGGGCCACCGGGGCGTCGAGGCGCAGCCTACCCCGCTCGGCCAATTGCAACACTGCTGTGGTGGTGGCGACCACCTTGGTCAGCGAAGCCAGGTCGAACACCGTGTTCACGGTCATGGACCGCGGCGCGGGCATGGTTGTCCGATAGCCGAACGCCTGCCGATAGACGATCTTGCCGCGATGGCCGATCTCCACCACCGCACCGGGAATGTTGCCCTCGCGGATTTCGTCCTCGACGATTCCGGCGATCGGTGCCAGCGCGGCGGCATCCAGCTCATCCGCGGCGATAGCCCCTGCCGACGCGAGCAGGGCGCAGAGGGCAAATAGTAGCGCTACCTTGGCGATGGCGCCCATGACTACCGCAGCTCGGTCGAATGCGGTGGCATGACCGGCATCCGCTCACGTAGACCATCGCTGCTGTAATTATTGTGCGGATTCCACAACATCCAGCCATCGCTGCCGAAGGCTTCGGCGGCGACGATCTGCTGCCGGATCTCCGTCGCCGTGAACTGGCGACGGTCGAAGGCATAATCGCGGAACGCCTGCAGCCACGGCCGGAACTTCAGCGGCGGCAGCCCGCTGCGCTCGACTGCGCGCTTTAGGCTAAGCGCGACGATTTCCTGCGGATGGGCCACCGGGTCGTGGTAACCGGGGATGCCGTACTGGAAGCCGGAGGGATAGAGCATCGGCGAGACGTAATCCAGCTTCGGCGCCAGCACTTCAAGCCGCTGCCCGATATAGCTGTCATTGAGGTTCCAGCAGACGTAACCGAAGATATCGGCGGCAACGAACACATTGAAGGGGGCCAGCCGCTTCCTCGCCTCGGCGAGAAAGCCGGCAATCGCGCCGACCCGGTTCTGCTCCGTGTTAGTCTGGGAGTAGACTACGTCGACTGCATCGGGGAAGCGTACGTAGTCGAACTGAATCTCGTCGAAGCCCATGGCGGCGGCTTCGACCGCGATGTCGAGATTGTATTTCCACGCCTCCTGGCGGAACGGATCGACCCAGGCGAGGTGTTCGCGGTCGCGCCAGATCGCGCCGCCACGGGTCTTGACCGCCAGCTCCGATCGCGCCAGGGCGAATGGGTTGTCCTTGAAGACGACGATGCGCGCGATCAGGTAGACGCCCTTTTGCCGCAGGGAGTCGACCAGCGCGCGGATGTCCCTGACAGTGATGATGCGCTGCGCCCCGACTTCACCGGCGAGCGCCACCGTGCTCTTGTAGGGGATCATGCCGCCGTCGCCCTTGACATCGATCACGAGCGCATTGAGCTCGGTGCGGTCAAGAAGATCTAGCGCGGCCTGGCGCAGGGCCTTGTCGCCGATGCCGTAGAAGGAGAGATAGAGCGCCTTCGGCCGGAACGGTGCCAGGCGTATCTCCAGCTGGCCGGCCTGGTCCGGTTTGACGGCCGGCTCGCTACGGCGATAGCCGGGCGCGCGCGCCGCAATTGTCCCCAAGGCAGTGTCGATGCTGAACCGGCCGTGAGCATCTGCGCGCACGACGTTCTGTCCCGCGGTGACCAAGGCATCGGGAATCGGTTGGCCGCTCTGTGCGTCCGTCACCCGGCCATCGAGCGCCGCAGCGCCAACCGGCAGCAACGCGCCGATCATGCACAGAGTGGCGAGCAGGTTTTCTGTCATGACCTCAGGGCCCCCGTTCGAAGCTTACCTCCAGCAGCCGCTGGAATTCCCGCATATCGACGGTATCCGTGATCAGGTAGCGCGGCAGCGCCAGCAGCAGATCATCGGCGCTCGGATGCCGGCGGTCCAGGGTGAAGCCCGCGACGTAGCCCGCGCCCTCGGCCGCGGCAACCAGTTCGTCGTCGTAAATGCCGAACGGCCAGGCCAGCATGTCGGCAGTGACTCCGAGGCGCCGTGCCAGAATCCTTCTCGGCTTGACCAGGTGCATGCGCACGAAGTCCCGATAGGCGTCGGGCGCCAGTCGTCGCTTCTCCTTCCTGAAATTGGGATGCCAGTAAGTATGAGACTGGATGTCGAATAGCCCCGACCGCCTAAGCTCTTCGAGTTGCTGCCAGGTGAGGGCATAGCTTGCGCTGGAGATCGCCGACGGATAGATGAACAGCGTGACCGGAATGCGGTAGCGGCGCACCAGGGGCAACATCTCCGTATAGACCGAGCGATGCCCGTCATCCACGGTGATGACTACCGCCTTGTCCGGCAGACGCTCGCCGCCATTGCCTATCTGATCCACAAGCCGCCGCAGCGGCAACACCTTGTAGCCGTGCTCCTTCAGGAATTCCAATTGCGCCGCGAATGCCGCTGTGCGCACCGTCATGCCGTCGCCGGCGGTACGCCCGAAGCGGTGATACACGAATATCGGCGCGAGCCGGCCTTCGGCTGCCCCGTGCGCCTGTGCCAACAGGCACATCGCCGCGGCCCAAGCGACGAGCCGTTTTATCCAGCCGGGAAGGTGCATTGCAGTCTGAAGCGCCGGGCAGCGTCGGGCACGCGCTACTTCCAAGCGAGGACCTTGACCGCGTTCCGCGACGTCTGGGCTGTCGTGCCGGTCGGTACGCCGACGATGATCGGGACAATGGCTGAGCTCTCTGCTGGGATCCCTAGTTCGGCCTTCACCTCAGGAGTATTGAGGCCAGAAACGGCGGATCCGATGACGCAACTGCCAAGTCCCATCGAGTAGGCAGCGAGCATCAGATTCTCGGCCGCCAGCCAGCAGTCCGCTGCGACGAACGGCCCTGCCGCATTGCCGCAGATGACGATCAACGTGCCGGCGTTGTAGAAGATATTGAATTCCGGGCGCGCGAAGTGGTCGAGCGCGTGCCCACCTCGGTCGAGGTGAGCGCGGCTTGCCTCCTCCAGGAAAAAGCTCTTTGCCCGGCCCGATATGCGCTTTAGTCTGTCCGGGTCCTGAATGATGACGAATTGCCACGGCTCCTCGTGGATAGCGGTGGGAGCCCGGACAGCAGCGTCAAGCAAGCTTTTGATAGCCTCTTGGTCTAGTCTCTTGGGCAAGTACGACCGGACCGAGCTCCGCTGGTAGATCGCCCTCATCACGCTGACGGGCACTTCCGACTTGATCATGGATTTGCTCCAGACAACAACATTTTCACTTTTTGGAAAATGGCGCGAGTGCACCGGCATCGCCTCGGCCCGGGCGGCCTTGACTTGGAGGTCAAGGGGCTAGGATGCTATCGCGATTCGCCCGCCCCACCAGCTAATCAAGGTTGCGCTTCGACTTTGAATTCGAATCAGCCCGCACGGAATCTGTCGTCGACAATGATCATATTCATTCCGATCTTGATGTCAGCCTCATTCAAATTTACGCCTGTGAGCTTAGCCGCCCTCTTGAGGTCGTCCAGGGCATTCTCGATTTGCGCTGCGTTCCGCCGCGGGCTTTGAGGTGAATCTTTAAGATCATCGCGGGCAGGTGCGGAGGCAGGTGGCGATGGCTTCAGTCTGGACCCCGTTAGGCCCTGAGTGTCCCGTAACCCAATATCTGTCGATAATTCCATCGGCTCGCTCCATCCCTGTCAGCGTCAAGCGTTTTGAATAACGCAAAAGCATAATACGATGCAGAAGGAATATCTCGATGGATATTTTGTGTATAAATGTTGCCAGTAGTGTCCGCCGCATTTCATGGGCAGCAAGCGGTGGCCAAGAACCAGCACAAGGGCCAATAGACCGAGGGTCAAAGCCGGGAAAGAGGGCCAAAGGCTGATCTTGGCATGGGCCGAGCATCGGCCACCGGCGGGCCACGAGCGGGCCAACAAAAACGCTGATCCGGAATGGATAAAACCAACCACCGCTAAGTGATTGGCTTTACATGGTAATTCGTGGTTGCGGGGATAGGATTTGAACCTATGACCTTCGGGTTATGAGCCCGACGAGCTGCCAGACTGCTCCACCCCGCGAAAAAGATTATAGGGGCACGACGTCTCTGCGTCAATGAAATTCTCGCGCGTCCGAACCAGAGACACGGGTCGAGGGCAATGGCGTCGCGGCGAAGCGACACGAAGCGTTACGCGCCGATGCGCCTCGTGTATCATATTCGGCCATGAAGAGCCGCTTCATCAGCCAGTGGGTGGAAAGATTCCTGACCGAGCGGCCGGTGCGCGCCAACTCGCTGATCATCACCATCTACGGCGACTCGATCGCGGCGCACGGCGGCACGGTGTGGCTGGGCAGCTTCATCCGCCTGGTCGCACCGCTGGGACTCAACGACCGCATGGTGCGCACCAGCGTGTTCCGCCTGGCTAAGGAAAAATGGCTGGTGTCCGAACAGGTCGGGCGCAGGAGCTACTACAGCCTCACGGCGACCGGCAGGCGCCGTTTCGAGCACGCCTACCGCCGCATCTACGACGATCCGCGCATCGCCTGGGACGGCGACTGGCAGTTGGTGTTCACCGGCGGCAACCTCAACGCCTCCCAGCGCGACGCGCTGCGCAAGGAGCTGTTGTGGGAGGGCTTCGGCGCCATCGCCCCCGGCGTCCTGGCCCATCCGACCGCCAACAGCGACTCCCTGCTGGACATCCTGCAGGACACCGGCGCCCACAACAAGGTGGTCGTGATGCGGGCGCGCGCCCTGGGCGCCCTGTCCAGCCGGCCGCTGCAGAACCTGGTGCACGAATGCTGGGGCCTGGAAGCCATCGCCGGGGATTACCGGCGCTTCATCGAGCGTTTCCGCCCGGTGTTGCGCGCGATCAAGTCCGCCCGCGCCCTCGACCCGGAACAGTGTTTCGTCGTGCGCACGCTGCTGATGCACGAATTCCGCCGCGTCCAGTTGCGCGACCCGCAGTTGCCGCAACAGCTGCTCGCCTCGGACTGGCCCGGCGACACGGCGCGGCAAATGTGCCGCGACCTCTACGGCCTCACCCAGTGCGGCGCCGAGCAGCACCTGATGGACGTGCTGGAGACCGCCGAGGGCCCGCTGCCGGAGCCTTCGCCCTACTTCTACAGCCGCTTCGGCGGCGCTCTGTCCAAGGACTGCGGCCGGGCTTGACGCGCGCTCACGCCGAATCCCCCGGCCGGCCGCATCCATGGACCAGGTCCGCCAAAGCATTCCTGATATCCGCGACGACCGCCGTCCAGTCTTGTCCGTCCTGCTGACGGAAGAGGCGCATGACGCCAGGGTACCAAGGCGTATCGTCGCGGTCTCGCAGCCAACGCCAATCGGTTCTGTGAGCAGGCAGCAGCACCCAGCAAGCTTTGGCGAGCGCCCCGGCCAGATGCGCGACCGCGGTATCGACGCAGATCACCAGGTCGAGGTGTTCGATGATGGCCGCCGTATCCGCGAAGTCGGAAATCTCAGAACCCGGATGCAGCAGGGCCAAGCGATCCGGGAAATCGCCGCCGGCTTCGTCCTCTCCGCCCCCCTTCTGCAGGCTGATGAAGCGCACCCCGGGTATCGTCCATAACGGCGCCAGGGTCGACAGTGCGGGCAGCGAGCGATAAGCATCGTTATGGTGACCGGCATTGCCCCGCCACACCAGACCGACCTTGAACCGATCGTGAGGCAAGCGCCGCGACCATAGCGCGAGGCGCTCGGACGGAGCCTTGAGATAAGGGATCCGCGCCGGTATGTTCTCCAATCGGGTCTGGCAATGCAGCGGCATGCTGAGCGGAAACGTCCAATAATCGTGCGCTTCGATCGCCCCCTCGCTCTCTTCAGCCGCGAGCACCGCATCCACTCCCGCCAGCGTTGCCATCAGGGTCTTGAGCGGCTTCCGGCACACCAGCGTGATGCGCGCAGCGCCTCTATCCTTGAGCAAGGACACATAGCGGCAGAACTGGATCGCGTCGCCGAAACCTTGTTCCGGCCATACCAGCATGGACTTGCCCGCCAGCTCCTGCCCCCGCCATTGCGGGAAGGGCACCCCGGGAGGAGTGATGCGCTTGTCCGGCAGGCGGGGATCATGGCGCGCTTCGTGATGCGCCCAGCCCTCGGCAAACCTGGCCTGGCGCAGCAGCAGGAAACCCAGGTTGAGATGGGCGAGCTGGTGGTCGGGGTCGAGCGCGAGCGCCTGCCGGAAGCACTGCTCGGCCGCCGCCTCCTGCTTGCGATTGGCCAGCATCACGCCGAGATTGGAATGAGACGCTGCGGCGTCGGGCTTGAGTGCTATCGCGCGCCTGTAGCAATGCAGGGCCTCGTCCCAGCACCGGCGCTGCGCCAACAGGTTGGCCAGGTTCGAATGGATTTCTGCGGACTGCGGATCGAGTGACAGGGCCCTGCGCAGGCAGTGCAGCGCTTCGTCCTCCCGCTTCGCTTGTTCCAGCAGGAGTCCGAGGTTGGCATGCGCCTTGGCGCTATCCGGGTCGAGCTCGATCGCCCGCCGGCAGCAGTGGATCGCCTCTCCAAGCCGCCCCAGGCGGACCAGCAAGATGCCGAGATTGGAGTGCGCACCGGCGTTTCCAGGGTCCAGCGCGATGGCCTCGCGGTAGCAGTGCAGGGCCTCCTCGTCCCGCCGCTGGCTCGCCAGCAAGGCGCCGAGGTTGGAATGGACGCCGCCATCGGCGGGATCCAGGACGATCGCCCGCCGATAGCAGCGTTCGGCTTCGTCCTGTCGCTTGCCCGGCGCCAGCAAAACCCCCAGGTTGATATGGGCCCGGGCGCTGCCGGGATCCAGGGCGATCGCCCGCCGGTAGCAATCCTCGGCTTCCGCTTCGCGTCCGCGCCCAGCCAGCAGCAGTCCGAGGTTGTTGTGGGCTTCGGCCTTGCCCGGAGCCGAAGCGATGGCCAGTCGATAGCTCCGTTCCGCTTCGTCGTGCCGGTTGAGGTTGGCCTGCAACAGGCCGAGGTTGTAATGCGCTTGCGCTTCACCGGGATCGATCGCGACCGCCCGGCGCCACAATCGCTCGGCCTGGACGGGGTCTCCGAGACTGGCGGCACAGACCCCCGCGATGTTCCACAGCTCGGCGTCTCCCGTGTCCCTCGCCAAATCCTTGGCGACGAGCTCCAGGGCTCGCCGGGCCTGGCCCCGAGACAGCAGCAGGGCGACTTGTTCCGTCGATGAGGATCGCGACATCATATGGACTTGCCCGGCTGGAATTTGCACCCCTTGTCTGGCGGCTTGGCTGCTCATTGGTCAGCGTGGGTCAGTGGCAACCGGCGCATGACCTTCACCTTTGAAGGCGAGGATGCCGTGCTGGTGGATTACCAGGACGATCACTGAAAGGGAATTTACTATGACGCGAATGCACAATCCGCCGCACCCCGGCGAGACCTTGCGGGAAGATGTATTGCCCGCCCTTGGGCTTTCCGTGGTGGAGGCCGCAAGGCAATTAGGCATTTTCCGTGTGCAACTCTCGCGCGTGCTGCATGGTCATGCGCCGGTATCGCCCGGTCTGGCGCTACGCTTGGAACTGTGGCTATCGGGTACAACGGCTGATGTTTGGCTACGCATGCAACTGGCTCACGACCTCTGGCAGGCCCGGCATGGCCACGACCTACCCAAGGTATCGCCCGCTGTATTGCGCGGCGCCGCTTGACGGATGAACCCATGCTTGGTGCCGGCAGCAAGAATCGAACTCGCGACCTTCTGATTACAAACCGCGTTTCTGCATACTGAATTACACCCGCTTAGCTGGCATTCTCTCTAAGAAACAATGCCATACGATGCATTGAATTTGATCGAATTGTACCCGATTCTCTGCGGCGGTGTGGCAAAAGTGTGGCACGCGCGGACGCCGTCAAGCAGCCCCTGGAGAGCGGACGACCCCGAGATATACATAGACGTACAGCCGGCGCAGGACGAGTCGATAGCCTGCTAAAAATCAGGGGCCGGAAAGCATGCGCCTTCCGGTATACCCCCCTTTCCCATATAGCGCATATCGTATTGGCTTGAATTTTGCATACTTAGAAAGTCAGATCGCCCGTCATACGAAAAATATTTAGCCTCAAGGTCGTTCTGAAGCTTGTTGAGGAGGGGGGACGAAGCCGAAAATTTGCTAATGACCTATTGAGCGGGAGTCGTCCGATGGCGGCTATGACAAGCAGGGATGGGGATCTTGAACTGATCACCATCTACGAAATCAGCAAGATCCTGAGCTCGTCCCTGGATCTCGAGAAGACGCTCCGCGAAGTGCTCAACCTCCTGTCTAGCCATCTCGGCATTGCACGGGGAATGATCAGTTTGCTCGATCCCACCGGAGAATTGCACCTCGTTGGTGCCGTCGGCCTGTCGGCGGAAGAGATCAAGCGCGGGCGTTACCAACTCGGAGAAGGCATCACCGGCAGGATCCTCAAGAGCGGCATGCCCTATGTCGTGCCGGACATGGCGAAGGAACCGCTGTTCCTGAACCGCACGGGCTCCATGGACATCGCCGCCGAGAATGCCTCCGCCTTCATCGGCGTGCCGATCAAGGCGGGCCGGGAGTCCCTGGGCGTCCTCAGCATCACCCGGCCGGCCGACAAGCATCCCCGCAGTTTCGAAAAGGATCGCCGCTTTCTCGCCATGGTGGCCAATCTCATCGCCCAGACGGTGCGCCTGCACCGGGCGGTGACGGCCGAGCGCAGCGAACTGCTGCGCGAAAAAACGCGGCTGCAGAAGGAGCTGCAGGGCAAGTACAGCATCGAAAACATGATCGGGGTCTCCAAGCTGATGCAGGAGGTGTTCGCCGAGGTGCACCAGGCCGCCCCCAGCCGCGCCACCGTGCTGTTGCGCGGGGAGAGCGGCACCGGCAAGGAAGCGGTCGCCCGCGCCATCCACTTCATGAGCCAGCGCAAGGATGCCCCCTTCATCAAGGTGAACTGCACCGCGCTGTCGGAGACGCTGCTCGAATCCGAACTGTTCGGCCACGAAAAGGGATCGTTCACAGGGGCCCAGGCGGAGCGCAAGGGACGCTTCGAAATGGCCAGCGGCGGCACGCTGTTCCTGGATGAAATCGGCGACATCTCCCCCGCCTTCCAGGCCAAGCTGCTGCGCGTCCTGCAGGAGCACGAATTCGAGCGGGTGGGCGGCAACCGCACGATCAAGGTGGACGTGCGCCTGGTCACCGCCACCAACCGCGATCTGGAGAAAGCCGTGGCCAAGGGCGAGTTCCGCGCCGATCTCTACTACCGCATCAACGTCGTCAGCATTTTCCTGCCGCCGCTGCGCGATCGGCGCGAAGACATTCCGGTACTGGTGGAGTACTTCATCTCCAAGTTCAACAAGGACAACGAGCTCGAGCTGAGCTTAGCACCCGACGCGATGAACATCCTGCTCAACTGCTACTGGCCGGGCAACGTGCGCGAACTGGAGAACTGCATCGAGCGGGCGGCGACCATGACCCGCGGCCGGGTGATCAAGGACATGAACTTCCCCTGCGTGCAGCACAAGTGCCTGACCCAGGCGCTGCACGTGCCCGATCCGGTCCCGATGGCGATCGTGCCGGTCGAGTCGATCCGCAACCTGACCGCTTCGCCGAAGACCGCGGCGCCCCAGCCCGCCGAGCAGCCTCCGCACGAAGCCTCGGAGCGCGAACGGCTGATCCAGGCGATGGAACAATGCGGCTGGGTGCAGGCCAAGGCCGCGCGCCTGTTGAACCTGACCCCGAGGCAGATGGGCTACGCCTTGCAGAAGCACGGCATCGAGATCAAGCGATTCTGAAGCTGTAGGATTTGCGACAAATCGTCTGGCCGCTGTCGCGAATCCCACAGCCGCCGCGCTGCCGCGGAAAACGTTCACCTGGCTGATTTACCGAAGTAATCCGTATTGGCATGGTTCTGGCTAAACCTCCGGCGGAGGGCTTCTGTCGAAGCCCCGGCGGAAGAAGGGGGCGGGCCATGCAAGAGGCGTACGTGGATGTCGGCGAGATCAAGCCGGCCGGTCAACTGAACGAACTGCTCGAGAAAATCGCCGAGCACAAGGGCTGCGGCACCAGCGGCGGCTCCGGCAAGTCGAGCTGCGGCTCCTCGGACGGCCCGGAAGACATGGACCCGGAGGTCTGGGAGAAGGTCAAGAACCACCCCTGCTATTCCGAGGAAGCGCATCACCACTACGCGCGCATGCACGTGGCGGTGGCGCCGGCCTGCAACATCCAGTGCAACTACTGCAACCGCAAGTACGATTGCGCCAATGAATCCCGGCCCGGCGTGGTCAGCGAAAAGCTGACGCCGGAACAGGCTTCCAAGAAGGTGCTGGCGGTCGCCTCCACCATTCCGCAGATGACCGTGCTGGGCATCGCCGGTCCCGGCGATCCGCTGGCGAATCCGGAAAAGACCTTCAAGACCTTCGAGCTGATCTCGAAGACCGCGCCCGACATCAAGCTGTGCCTGTCCACCAACGGCCTGATGCTGCCAGAGCACATCGACACCATCGCCAGATTCAACGTCGATCACGTCACCATCACGGTCAACATGGTCGACCCCGAGGTGGGCCAGCACATCTACCCGTGGATCTACTACAAGAACAAGCGCTGGACCGGCATCGACGCCGCGCGGATTCTCACCGAACGGCAGATGCTGGGCCTGGAGATGCTGACCGAGCGCAAGATCCTGTGCAAGGTCAACTCGGTGATGATCCCGGGCATCAACGATAAGCACCTGGTCGAGGTCAATCGCGCGGTCAAGTCGCGCGGCGCCTTCCTGCACAACATCATGCCGCTGATCTCGGCGCCGGAACACGGCACGGTATTCGGCCTCAATGGCCAGCGCGGGCCGACGGCGCAGGAATTGAAGGCGCTGCAGGACTCCTGCGAGGGCGAGATGAACATGATGCGCCACTGCCGCCAGTGCCGCGCCGACGCGGTGGGCCTGCTCGGCGAGGATCGCAGCGCCGAGTTTTCCACCGAGAAGATCGACGCGATGAAGGTGGTCTACGATGCCGAAACGCGCAAAGCCTACCAGGAAACGGTGGAGCTGGAGCGCCAGGCCACCGTCGCGGCGAAAAGAGCCGAGCAGGAGCAATTGGCGCAGCTCGCGGACGCCGAAGGCATCAGCATGCTGATCGCCGTCGCCACCAAGGGGCACGGACGGGTCAACGAGCACTTCGGCCACGCCACCGAGTTCCAGATCTACGAGGTCGATGCCAAGGGCGCCAAGTTTGTCGGCCATCGCC
Organism: Rhodocyclaceae bacterium; assembly: GCA_035530135.1. Lineage (GTDB taxonomy): Bacteria > Pseudomonadota > Gammaproteobacteria > Burkholderiales > Rhodocyclaceae > CAIYYX01. The sequence continues at coordinate 14,006 of DATKVJ010000023.1, forward strand.
GCGTCGACCTCTACTGTCAGGGCGGCTACGGCGAGGAGGACTCGCTGCAGACCGTGATCCGCGCCATCAACGACTGCCACGCGGTGTTCGTCGCCAAGATCGGCGGCTGCCCCAAGGACGACCTGAAGCAGGCCGGCATCGATCCGGTCGACAAGTACGCCAACGCCTTCATCGAGCAGTCGGCCATCAGCTACTTCATGGACTACGTCGGCCGCGTCAAGGCCGGCGAAATCGTGCACCAGGTGCGGGGCGACGCCAGCATCCGCCAGGGGGCGTACGTCGCCGCGGCCTGAGCACCAGTCATTCACCAGGAGAGCCTCATGTCTTACAAAATCATCGCTTCGCAATGCACCGGCTGCTCGGCCTGCGAGCCCGAGTGTCCGAACGTCGCCATCAGGGAGAAGAACGGCGTCTTCCTCATCGACCCGAAGAAGTGCACCGAGTGCATCGGCCACTTCGACGAACCGCAGTGCGTCGCGGTCTGCCCGGTCGACGCCACCTGCGTGATCGATGCCTCCCAGCCCCGATACCAGGCTGCCGCCTGAGGAAGGCCGAGATGAACATCACGATCACGACGGCTGCGGAAAAATTCATGCGCCGCATGGTGCGCTTCGGCGGCGCCGGCGCGGAGGCCGGTTTCCGCCTCACCGTGTCGGCCGGCGGCTGTTCCGGCTACGCCTCGGCGTTTTCCGTGGAAGCCGCGCCCCAGCCCGGCGATGCCGCGCTCGACGTCAACGGCCTCAAGCTGTTCCTGCCGGCCGAGAGCCGCCTGATGCTGGAAGGCGTCACCATCGACTTCACCGACACGACTATGGAATCGGGCCTGAGCTTCGTCAATCCCAACGCCGCGGCTTGCGGCACCTGCGGCAGCAGTGCCACGGGCGCGGCGGCGGTGAAGGTGGACATCTCCGGCATACAGCGCAGGACCTGATCCGGGAATACGCCCGATGTCGCCCGCCACGACGTCTCAACCCAGGCTCGCCGCCGATGAGCTGGCAGCGCTCGAGAACGCCTGTCTCGGCTCCGGCCTGCCGGCCGACGCCGAACGGCAGATCCGGCTGGCGGGCGCTGCCCATCACGACGAGGCCGAGGCCGAGCGGCGCGTGCTGCGCGCCTTCGAGCTGGCGCCCGGACATCCGGCGACCCACATCGCGCTCTACCGCTTCTATTTCTACCGCAACCGCTGCGCCGAAGCGCTCGAAGTGGGTCTGCGCTGCCTGGAACACGCGGCCTCGCTCAACCACCTGCCGCGCGACTGGCGCGACGTGGCCCCGGGCCAGGCCGACTTCGGCGTCTATTCGGCGTTGCCGCGCTTCTACCTGTTCACGCTCAAGGGCTGCGCCTACCTCAGCCTGCGCCTGGGCGACCTGGAACAGGGCGGCGCGATGCTGGCGAAGCTGATGGCGCTCGACGCCGCCGACAAGGTCGGCGGTTCGGTCCTGCGCGGCGTCCTCGATCGTCTGGGCCGCGACGATGACGACTGAGGATTTCGCGGCCGTCGACTGGCAGGGCGAGCCCGTCGATTGCGCCGCTTGCGCCCGGCGCCAACTGCTCGCCGCAGGCCGGTGCCGGCTCGGCCACGCCTGCATCGCCGACCGCTACGCCAAGCGCATCGACCGCTTCTTCAGCTGGAACCCGTCGCTGGCGAACGCCGGCCTCGCTCATCCCTACTTCGAAGTGCGCGCCATCGCCGCCAAGCACGCCGACCTGTTCCACCTGGCCGCCCTGCTCTCCGATCCGGACGAGACCGTGCGCTGGAGCGCCGTGCAGCGCCTGCCCGACCGCTACCTGGAGCGGCTGCACCGGGACCCGCACCGCGAGGTGCGCATCCGCGTCGCGCACCAGCTCGAGCCGGCACGCCTGAAGTGCATGATCGCCGACCCCGACTATTACGTCCGCGCCGTCGTCGCGCGCCGCCTGCCGCTGCCGCTGCTTCCGCGAATGAGCGAGGATCCCGACAGCCAGGTACGCATCGAAGTGGCGCGCCGCCTGTCGTCGCGGGCGCTCTTGGCCATGGCGGCGGACGCCGACGCCACGGTGCGTTCCGAGGTGGCCCGGCGCCTGCCCGCATCCCTGCTCGGCCCGCTGCTCGACGATCCCGACTGGCGGGTGCGCTACCAGGCGGCCAGGCGCATCCCGTCCGCAGCGTTGCGGCCCCTGCTCGACGACGAGGACGAGGTCGTGCGCGATCTCGCCCGCCGGCGCTGCGCCGACATGGAAAAGGAGTCCGAGCATGGATGAATTCCGCCAGCCCAAGTTCCAGTGGGGCCAACCCGTGCTGGCCGCGATCGACCTGGTGAACGACGGCTCCTATCCCGACTGCGCCACCGACGAACTGCTGGCAGCGCGGGGGACGCGCGGCGAAGTGGTGCAAGTCGGCAGCCACGTCGAGACGCAGACGCCGGTCTATCTGGTCGAGTTTGCCGACGGCCGGGTGGTCGGCTGCCTGGAAGAGGAAATCAGCCCGGCCGCCCTGGCCGCCGCTTGAGCGCCATGCCACGAGCCCAGCCCCGCCCCGCCCCCGCCGTCGGCCCCGGCACGTCCGCCGGCGCGACGCCGCCTAACGAACTCGACCGGCGCCGCATCATGCGCGCCCTGGAGTTGCGGGCGCGCTATCGCTACGTCTCGCCGCAACTGGAAGAGGAGGCCGACGGCTTCCGCATCGTCAGCCAGTGCTGTTCGCGCAAGGTCGACCCCGAGGGCGGCACCATCGACATCGCACGCCTTCAGTACGACGCGCAGGTGGCGGTGTGGCACCTGTACTCGAAGAACCACGCCACCCTGGAGTGGGTGCCGCAAGCCGACGGACGGCTGCACGAACTGCTCGAGCTCCTGAGGCAGGACCCCGACCGTGTCTTCTGGCAGTAAGCGATGAGCGCCATCTACCTCGACCACAACGCCACCACGCCGCCGACAGCCGAGGTGACGGCCGCCGTATGCGACACCCTGAGCCATTGCTGGGGCAACGCCTCGAGCGCGCACGCCATCGGCGCCGAGTCCAAGCGCCGCCTGGTCAGAGCCCGTGCCCAGGTCGCCGCGCTGCTCGGCGCCGCCCCGGCCGAGCTGGTGTTCACCAGCGGCGCGACCGAGAGCAACCACCTGGCCATCCTCGGCGCGCTCGCGGCGCAGCCGGGCAAGACCCACATCGTCAGCAGCGCGGTCGAGCATCCGGCGACGCTGGGGCTGCTCGGCCATCTCGAGCGTTCGGGATACTCCGTCACCCGTCTGGCGGTCGATGGCGCCGGCCGCCTCGACCCGGCACAGATCGACGCCGCGCTGAGGCCGGACAGCGCGCTGTTGAGCCTGATGTGGGCGAACAACGAAACCGGCGCGCTGTTCCCGGTCGCCGAGGCGGCGCGCATCGCCCGGGCGCGCGGCGTCCTGTTCCACAGCGACGCCGTGCAGGCGGTGGGCAGGCAGGACGTCGATGTGCGCCGTATCCCGGTCGACCTGCTCTCGCTCTCGGCCCACAAGCTGCACGGTCCGCCCGGCATCGGCGCGCTGTTCGTGCGCAAGGGTCTGGCGCTGCCGCCGCTGCTCTTCGGTCACCAGGAACGGCGGCGGCGCGGCGGCACCGAGAACCTGCCCGGCATCGTCGGCTTCGGCGTCGCCGCCGAGCAGGCGGCGCAGAACTGGCGCACGGACGCGACCCGAGTGCGGGCGCTGCGCGATCTGTTCGAGCAGCAACTGACGCAGCATCTGCCCGGCGTGCGCATCAACGCCGCCGCCGCCGAGCGCCTGCCCAACACCAGCAACTTCGCCATCGGCGCCATCGATTCGGAAATCATCCTCGAGCGCCTCGACCGGGCGGGGGTGTGCGCCTCCAGCGGCTCGGCCTGCACCGCCGGCGGCACCGAGCCGTCCCATGTCCTCAGGGCGATGGGCCAGTCGCCCCAGGCGGCGCTGGCAGCGCTGCGTTTTTCCTTGGGCAGCGGCAACACCGCCGCCGAAATACGCCGGGTGCTGGCCCTGCTGTCCGACATCGTCACGCCGCTGCTGCAGGAAGCCGCCGCGGCGGCGTGAAATAAATTCATCTTCATGGAGAAAACGCGATGAAAGTCATGATCCGCAAGGATTCCGCCGGCACCCTGTCCGTCTATGTGCCGAAGAAGGATCTGGAGGAGACCGTCGTCTCCATGCAGCACCCCGGGATGTGGGGCGGCACGGTGAGCCTCGCCAACGGCTGGCTGCTGGAGTTGCCGGCGATGGCCGCGGGCACCCCGCTGCCCATCACCGTCGATGCGCGCCGCCTGGCCGGAGACGACTGAGATGAGCCTGTCCATTCACCAGTTGGATGTCGTCGCTGGCGTGCTGCTGGCGACGGCGCCGGGGACAAACCCGCTGTCCGCGCTGCGGCGCGAACTCCATGGCGTGTCGGTCAGCCGCTGCGACGCCGACGACATGTGCGGCGAGGCGCCGTTCAAAAGCCTGCCGGGCTTCGACGTGTTCCTGGTCGATGCCGCCAGCCACTGTCGGCGGCTGGTGGACGATCCCCGGGAAGCGTCCGGGATCATCGTCGCCGCCCGGAACTCCTAGGCGCCGCCATGGCAGAGAGCGAAGACGACTGGATACGCCTCGCCGATCCCGACATCGGCGCCGGGGAGATGCACGCGGTGCTCGCCGCCCTGCGCAGTTCTCGGCTATCGATGGGCCCGGAGGTGGAGAAATTCGAAGCGGCCTTCGCCGAGTACGTCGGCCGCACCTATGCGATCGCGGTGTCCAGCGGCACCGCCGCGCTGCTGGCGGTGCTCAGGGCGCTCGGCATCGGCCCCGGCGACGAGGTGATCGCCTCGCCCTATTCATGGCACCAGATCGCCCACGCCATCGCGCTCTGCGGCGCCACGCCGGTGTTCGCCGACATCGACTACTGGTCCGGCACCCTGCCGGCCGACAAGGTCGCGGCGAAGATCGGCGCGCGCACCAAGGCCGTCATGGCCGGCAATACCAACGGCCATCCGGCGCAGTGGCAGGCCCTGCGCCAGTTGGCGGCGGCGCGCAAACTGGCGCTGATCGAGGACTCCACCGAGGCCATCGGCTCCGTCTACCTGGGGCGCCTGGTGGGCAGCTTCGGCGATCTGTCGATATTCGACTTCTCCCAGCCCTCGGCGCTGGCGTGCGGAGAGGGCGGCATGATCCTCACCGACGATCCGGTGCTGGACAGCGAACTGCGCTATCTGCGCAGCCACGGCATCGGCGACCGGCTCTCGGTCTCGGTGGGCAGCCGCTTGCCCGCGCAGGCCAACATGAGCGACCTCGCCGCCGCCCTCGGTCTGGCGCAACTGGAGCGCATCGACGAAATCCTGGCGAAGCGCAAAGCGGTCGAGTCCTACTACCTCAAGCACCTCCAGTCCTTCGAGGGCATCAAGCCGCCCTACCTGGGTCCGGACGTGGACGAGGTGCACTGGCTGCTCTACCTGGTCCATCTCGGCACGCGCTTCAGCCGCAGCAGCCGCAACCAGATCATCGAGGACCTGGAGCAGGAAAAGGTCGAGGTCGCGGCCTACAGCAATCCGCTGCATCAGCAGTACTTCTACAGCAGGCTCGGCTACGCCCGGGGCAATTTCCTGGTCACCGAAAAAATCTCGGACCGTTCGCTGGCCCTGCCCTTCCACGGCGGCCTCGGCGACGACGAGGTCGAGTTCATCGTGTCGACCGCGAAGGAATCCTCGATCAACGTCGGCGCCGGCGCGGCGATCTACTGAAAGGACGGCATCATGACCCACCCGCTTGCCGCAGAAATCCCCGCCGGCCTGGCCGCCGGCACCCTGATCCCCTACCTGGGGCCGGGCATGCTCTCCCTGGTTCCCGGCGGCGCGCCGGTGCCGGCCACGCCCGAGTCGCTGGCGGCGATACTGACCGGCAAGGTGACGGTGCCGCACAAGATCCGCACCCGGCTCACCCAGGCGGCGCAGTTCATCGAGAACTTCAAGCACCGCAAGACGGTGGTCGCCTTCATGAGCGAAGCCTTTCAGGCCGCCGTCCCGCCGTCGGCCCTGCATCGCCATATCGCCGCGCTGGCCAAGCTGCCCCTGGTGGTGGACGCCTGGTACGACAACGCCTGCCAGGCGGCGCTGACGGATCGCGGCGACTGGGGCCAGGTGCAGGGACTCTCCCAGTCCGAGCACTTCGGCCACTGGATCGGCTACTACGACGGCGCCGGCAACCCGGCCACCGAGGCGGCCGCCGACCTCTGGAGCACCCTGCTCTACAAGCCCATCGGCGCCGTCCTGCCGGCGAACAACTATCTGGTCTCCGACTCCGATTACGTCGAGGTTCTGACCGAGATCGACATCCAGACGCCCGTCCCCGCCCGGGTCAAGGAACTGCGCCGCGGACGGGGCTTCCTGTTTCTCGGCTGCCGCTTCAACGACCAGTTGCAGCGCACCTTCGCGCGCCAGATCATGAAGCGCTCGTCCGACCGGCACTGGGCGGTGCTGCCCGGCGAGCTGAGCCGCAACGAGAGCCGCTTTCTCGAAGAACAGAACATCACCCGCATCGACATGTCGCTGGCCGATTTCGAGGCCACCCTCACCGGCCAGCGGCTGGCCGAAGCCGCCTGATTTTTTCGATCAACCCAACAGGAGAGAAATTCCATGCCCACCGTCACCATCCAGCCCTCGGGCAAGACCTGCGAAGCCGCCGCCGGCAGCACGATACTCGCCGCCATCCTGGCGTCCGGCGCCGCCATCGCCCACAAGTGCGAGGGCAAGGGCGAATGCGGCGCCTGCCACCTGTTCGTGCAGGAGGGCCGCAAGAGCATTTCCCGCATCCAGCGAGTGGAAAACGAGAAGCTCGATTCGATTCCCGGCGTCGGCTCCAAGTCCCGGCTGGCCTGCCAGGCGATCCTCGGCGAGGAGAACGTCACCGTCGAACTGCTGGGCTTCGGTTCGGGGCTCTAGTCATTTTCAGCCGGGGACATCATGCCACTCTACGACTACCGCTGCGCCGCGTGCAGCAAGACCTTCGAACTGCTGGTCAGGAACGGCACCGTGCCGAGCTGCCCGACTTGCGGCAGCGAGCGCCTGGAAAAGCAGGTCGCGCTGCCCGTCTCGCCCGGCAAGAGCGGCGGCATACTGGCGCGCGCCCGGCGCCAGGCCGCCAGCGAGGGCCACTTCAGCAACTACAAGGCCTCGGAGCGACCGCGCGGCTGAGGGCCGCGGGGCGTCGGCTCACTCGATGCCTTCCACCTGGGCCTTTTCGATGATGGCCAGCCGCAGCCGCTCCATCACGGCCTTGGGGCTGGGATCGAAATCCTGTCGTGCCGCCATCAGCGCGGAATGAACCTTGCCCGCCTCGTTCCGGGTGAGCGGCAAGCGCCCGGCCATGTGACTGGCGCCGGGCACCGCGCGCCTGATCGCCTGCCGGTTCGGATGTTCTTCGAGCGGGATCAGCGCTCTGGCCTCCTCGACCCCGTTGAGACAGACGGCGGCGCCGATGACCTCGACCTTGCGGCCGTCCTCGGTGGTCTTGATGTAGGTGTAGGTGGTGCTCACAAGTCACCTCTCGGGCCGGTTCAGAGAAAGGCCGGCGTCTTGCGCGGCGCGCGGTCGGCGCTGACCGAACTGATGCTCGCGTACTTGCCGACCGCGCCGCACTTGAAGCACTTGCCATAGACGTCGAAGCCCTGGCCGGAACAATCGTCGACGTACTTCTGCTTGCAGCCCTCGGCGCCGCATTCGCAGCGATACAGCGTGCCGTTGCATTGCTGACGATTGCCTTTTCTTTCACCGGTGCATAAAGCCATGTTCGCTCTCCATTATCAGCATTGAAAATTCATCCCTGGCCCCTTCCAGCAACTCCGGGGCCACCCGTTGGTCGCGCAAGGCCTCGCGGCCCCAGACGCCGTCGCGCCCGCCCTCACGCCGCTTCGGCGTCGCGGGCCATTTCCGCTTCGCTCCTGACGACGACGTTGTCGCCCTTGCCGATCCGCTGCAATAGCTCCAGACGATCGGCGAATTTTTCCAGCACCTCCGGCGGCAGCTCGTCCAGGGTGCACAATTCCTTGGCCCGCATGCCGACCTGGTAGCCGCGCTCCACCCACTCGACGCTGTAGATGAAGTACTGCTGCAGGAAGGTGCCGATGGAGCGGACGTAGCCGACGTCCCCCTTCTGCACCAGGACGTGGCCGACATCCTTGCCGGGAAAGGTGCCGTCGTTGCGCACCGTCGAACGGCAGATCACCCGCTCGCCGTAGCGGAAGCGCGGCGGTTCGGCGAGCTCTATGGTGTCCGGCTCGCGATTGATGTCACCCATTGCTCGCTCCTTCACAGGCGTTCTTCGCGGTCAGCACCTACGGCGTTCCGTGCCCGCTTGACGAGAATCTCTAAGCAAGCGTTGTGCTAGGGCCGGCACTCGCCCGCAACATCGCGCAGCCACGGGCCTGCGGCGCCGGTACGCGAGGGCGGGCAGCGGTCGTTCACGCGGTGCTTGTCCGACAATCAAGCCGAAACCCCTGTCGGCTTTGCCACAATTGAGGCAGCGCAAGCGCAGGGAATGGCCTTGGGCGAAGCGGGAGCGAATCTTGCAACTTCTATCGCGACGGCCGTGCGTGGCCGGATTCATGGCAATCCGACATGAAGCGTTACGGCCTGAGCCAGAGCATGTGCGAATGGGAGCGGCTGGACGAGTGGCGGCTGAAGATACGCGGCATACTCGGCCGCGAGGAGGTCCGCCAGATCTCGCCCTTCATGCTCCTGGCGCTGCCCGGAATCGGCGCCGACCTGCAGCGCCGCTGTTCCGAACTGTGGATCCGCGAGCAGCTGAGCGAGGCGCAACTGGCGCGGCCGGAACTGTGCTTCGTCTTCGGCCGGCGGGAAAGGAGCAAGCTGCGCCTGGGCTACCTGTCCGCCGACTTCCACGAACATGCGACGGCGCTGCTGACGGCGGAACTGTTCGAGTGCCACGACCGCGAGCGCTTCGAGGTGTATGCCTACTCCTACGGCGACGACGACGGCAAGGGCATGCGCCAGCGCCTGGAGGCCAGCTTCGACCGCTTCACCGACATCCGGGCCCTGTCCGCGATCGACGCGGCGCGCGCCATCCATGGCGACGAAATCGACATCCTGATCGACCTGAAGGGTTACACCCAGGGCTCCCGCAGCGCCATCCTCGGCTTCCGGCCGGCGCCGATCCAGGTGAACTACCTGGGTTATCCCGGCACCCTCGGCGGCGACGTCTGCGACTATATCGTCACCGATGCCTTCGTCACGCCGCCCATGAGTGCGCCCGACTACAGCGAAGCCTTCGCCCTCATGCCCGACAGCTACCAGCCCCACGGCCGGCACGGGATCATCGGCGAAAAGCCGAGCCGGGCCGCGGCGGGCCTGCCGGAATCCGGCTTCGTGTTCTGCTGCTTCAACCAGGCCTACAAGATCACCCCCGCCATTTTCGACGTCTGGTGCCGCCTGCTGCTCTCCGTACCCGACAGCGTGCTGTGGCTGTTGAACACCCCGATGGCCGAGGGCAACCTGCGCCGCGAGGCCTTCCACCGCGGCATCACCGCCGAGCGCATCGTCTTCGCCGCCGACTGGCCGCAGAGCGAACACCTGGGCCGGCTGCAACTGGCCGACCTGGTCGTGGACACCGCCCCCTACAACGCCCACACCACCGCCAGCGACGCGCTGTGGGCCGGCGTGCCCATCGTCACCTGCGCCGGCGACACCTTCCCCTCGCGGGTCGCGGGTAGCCTGCTCAACGCAATCGGTCTGCAGGAACTGGTGACTGGCGATCTCGACGAATATTTCGAGCTGGCCCTGTCGCTGGCGGGCGATCCGGACAGGCTGGCAGCGCTCAAGGAGAAGCTCGCCGCCAACCGGATGAGCTCCGCGCTGTTCGGCATCGAGGCCTACACCCGCCATCTCGAAACCCTGTACCGCAGGATGTGGCGCAAGCATCTCGACGGCGAGCACCCGGGGGCGATCAGCGCCGTGTGAGTTGGGGGATTTCGGTGCCGAGGCAGTAAATCAGCGGGAAATTGCGTTCTCTCACAATCCTTACTATAATTGACTTTGTAAGGATACAAGGAGTTTGCGATGCCGACCGATGCCACACTCACCAGCAAGGGCCAAACGACCATCCCCAAGGAAATTCGGGACAGCCTCGGCATGAAGCCCGGGGACCGGATGAGTTTCACGCTGATGCCCGACGGTACGGTAGTCATGCGGGTCAAGAGCAAGAGCGTCAGCGAACTTGCAGGCATGCTGCACAAGAAGGGCCGAAAGCCCGTTCCGGTCGAGCAATTGTCGCCCTGATGCTCGGAATAGACACCAACGTCCTGGTGCGCTTTCTGGTTAGGGACGATGCGGTCCAGTTCGAGAGAGCGCGCAAGCTGATCAGGCGCGAAGTCGCGGCCGGGCACCGCATATTCGTGAGCCAGTTGGTTCTGCTGGAAACCGAATGGGTGCTGCGCAGCCGATATGGCTCGACGAAGATCGAGATCATTGCAGCCGTTTCCGGCCTGCTGGATGCGACCGATGTCCAACTCGAGGGCGAAGCGGCCATTGAGGAAGCTCTTTTCGTCTGGAAGGACAGCGCTGCCGATTTCGCCGATTGCCT
>DATKVJ010000024.1:0-5067 GCA_035530135.1 Rhodocyclaceae bacterium
CGCATCAAGCACTTGGGCACTTCCCCAGTACGTCCAAAGGAAGGATGGGAAACTCAATCGCATTTGAGAGTATCTCCGCGTTTGGCAGTCATAGTCAATCATAAGAGATTCCAGTTGAACGGCTCTGCTTGCATTCGAGCCCTCGAGACTGTTTGCCACCTCGAGTTGTAGAGCTCCCCGGCTCGCTGCGCACGAGATCGAAGCCGCACCGCTCCCGGAATTCTGCGCTCACGCGATGAACGATGACGTCGGCGTCACCGAGCTCGTGCCACAAAGTTAACGCAGGCGCCTGCTCCAGTCTGGAGGGCGGGAGGTACTGCTGGATTTCGGACATCGGCATTTCCTTCGAAGCGGACTTCAAAAACGAATCGGTTCCTTATAGCGTCCGTATACCTTTACCATTTCATGCGTGATTTCGCCGACGCTGGCGTACGCTTTCACCGCCTGGACGATGGCGGGCATGAGGTTCGCGCCGGCTTGCGCATCCTGGCGCACGCGTGTCAGGGCCCGATCAACCGTTGCCTGGTCGCGCTCGGCGCGTACCTGTTTGAGGCGCTCGATCTGCATCCGGGCGTCCCCTTCCTTGTACGGATGGAATTCGACCGGATGATCATCCTCGCGCTCATTGCGATAGCGGTTGACGCCCACCTTGGGAAAGCGGCCGGATTCGATGTCGCGCTGCATGCGGTAGGCCTGCGCCGAAACCCTGGCCTGGATAACGCCCTCGGAAACCAGTTTGACGATGCCGCCCTCGGCATCGGTTTCTGCCATGATTTCGACGATCTTGTCGCGCATCTGGTTGGTCATGGTCTCGACGTAATAGGAGCCGGCGAGCGGATCCGCGGTTTCGGTCAGGCCCATTTCCTCGATCAGGATTTGCATCGTGCGCAGCGAAATGCGCGCCGAGTATTCGGTGGGGATGGTGTAGGCCTCGTCATACGAACATAAGGCCATGGTCTGCGCGCCGGAGAGCGCGCTGATCAGCGCGTAGTAGGCGCCACGCACGATATTCATTTCCGGTTGCTCGAAAGTCAGGCCGCCGCCGCCGCCGCCGGCGATCATTCGCAGCCACATCGAGCCCGGTTTTTGCGCGCCGTACTCCTCCTTCATGATCTTGGCCCACAGGCTGCGGCCGGCGCGGAATTTGCAAACCTGCTCGAAGATGTTGCCGAAGATGTTGAAGTTGTAAGACAGCCGTCCGGCGAATTCGTCGATGGAGAGTCCGCGCTTGAGCGCCTCGTCGGCATAGGCCTTGGCGATGCAGAAGGCGTAGGCCATTTCCTGTGCCGGCGTCGCGCCCGACTCGCGGATGTGGTAGCCGCAGACCGACACCGGGCTGTACCTGGGCGCGTGCGTAGCGCAGTACTCTATGGTGTCGCCAACCAGCTTGATCGAGGGCTCGACCGGATAGACCCAGGTGCCGCGGCCGATGAATTCCTTGAGGATGTCGTTCTGCGCCGTGCCGCGCAGTTGCTTCAGGTCGTAGCCGCGCTTCTCCGCCATGGCGAGGTACATGGCGATGAGGATCGCCGCCGCGCCATTGATGGTGAGCGACACGGTGATCTTGTTCAGATCGATGCCGTCGAAGGCGACTTCGAAGTCGCGCAGCGTGTCGACCGACATGCCGACGCGGCCGATCTCTCCCTCGGCCAGCGGATCGTCCGAATCCAGACCGATCTGGGTCGGCAGGTCGAAGGCGACGTTGAGTCCGGTCTGGCCGTTGGCGATGAGGTATTTGAAGCGCTGGTTGGTCTCGGCCGGATTGCCGAAGCCCGCGTACTGGCGCATGGTCCAGGGCTGCTTGCGGTACATCAGCCGGTGGATGCCGCGGGTAAAGGGATATTCCCCGGGCAGGCCGACCATGTCGTAGCCGCCGCTTTTTGCTACATCCTCCTCGGTATAAAGCGGGTTGACCTCGATGCCCGATTCGTTGACTACGGGCTTGAGTTCGGGTTTTGCGCGCTCGTTCATATGCCGTCGCCCTTAACGTTTTGCCGGATGTAGTCCACGATGGCGTCGAGCTTGGAGCCGGTAGGGAAGATGCCTTTGAAGCCCAGTTCGTGCAGCGCCGCGTGGTCCTGCTGCGGAAGGCTGCCGCCAATCAGCCAGAGCTTGTCGGCGAGGCCGTCGGCCTCGAGCAGCGGTTTCAGTTTTTTGCAGAAAGGCAGGTGCGAGCCGGCCATGCTGGACAGGGCGATCACGTCCACGTCCTCCTCCAGCGAGATGCGTGCCACCGCTTCGGGCGTCTGGCGCAATCCGGTATAGATCACTTCGAAGCCGGCGTCCATGAGCGCGCGCACGACGATTTTGGCCCCCTGGTCGTGCCCGTCCAGGCCGGGTTTGGCGAGCAGTACCTTGATTGGCTTCATGTGCTGGTTAACTCCTTGGCGACGATGAGTTTCAGTATCTCGCTGGTGCCGCCGCCAATCAGCAGGAAGCGCACGTCGCGCAGATAGCGCTGCACCGGATATTCCATGGCATAGCCGTAGGAGGCGAGCACCCGGGCCGCCTGGTCGCAGATGCTCGCCGCCGCTTCGCTCGCGAACAGCTTGGCCATCGCGGCCTGCTTGTGGTGCGGCAAATCGGCGTCGCGCAGCCAGGCGGCGTGGTAGACGAGATGCGTGGCGGCTTCGAGTTGGGTCGCCATCTCCGCCAGCTTGAGCTGGATCGCCTGGAAACGGTTGATCGGTTTGCCGAACTGCTTGCGCTCCGAGGAATAGCGCACCGCCTCGTCCAGCGCCGCGCGGCCGATACCCAGGCCCATGGCGCCGGTGATGATGCGTATTTCCGCGAGGGTTTTGCGCAGATGTCCTTCTCCGTCGCCTTCCTCCCGGCTCAGCCGGTGGCTGTCCGGGACGAAGCACGCATCGAACGTCACTTCCGAAGTCGGCAGCGCCCACACTCCCATCTTGTGAATTTCACGCCCGACCGCAAGTCCCTTGAAAGAACGCTCCACCAGGAAGATGGTGAGCTTCTTCTCCTCCCCGGCCTTGGCGAAGACGGTAAAGAAATCGGCCAGCGGCGCCGAAGTGATCCAGGTTTTCTGCCCGCTGAGCAGGTAGCCGCCGTCCGTTTTTTTCGCCGTGGTGGCGATCGAATTCAGATCGGAGCCGGCGTTGGGTTCGGTCATGCAGATGGCGGCGATCTTTTCGCCCCTGAGCGCCGGCTTGAACAGGCGCTCGAGGATGTCGGCATTGCCGAGCATGTGCAGGAACTTGGTGCCCATGAGCGATTGCATCGCGGCGGCCGCGGCGAGCGACATGGAGCCGCGCGCGATTTCCGCCAGCGCGAGGCAGAACTCGGTCAGCGCCATGCCGCTGCCGCCAATGTCCTCTGGGTAACGCATGCCGAAGAAGCCCAGATCGGCCAATTCCTTGAACAAGGGCCGCGGAAACGCGTGCGCTTCATCGATGGCGGCCGCCTGCGGCGCGACGCGCTGGTCGCAGAAGCGGGCGAAGGTGTCGCGTATCGCCTTTTGCTGCTGGGTCAGCTCGAAGTTCATGATCGCTGACCTTTCTTCGCACTGACGCCGTACTGCTCGCGCGCCGCCTCGGCCGAGATGACGCCGTTCTTCACCTCTTCCTCGATCAGCTTGCGATCGCGCTTGCTCGGGTCGCCGTAGCCGCCGCCGCCGCTCGCGACTTGGTGGTACACGGTGCCTTTGGGCACGCCGGTGATCAGGTCCTTGTTTCTGGGCACTACGGTATGCCCGTCCGGGTAGCGCAGGCGGATGAAGTTGAGCCCGCCCGAGCCACCGCCGAACAGGCCGAAGGCCGGCTCGAAGTCGCCGTCGCCGAAGGTGACAAGCTGGGTGTCGTCCGAGCCGATTTCAAATATCGTTTCCACGCCGAGGCCGCCGCGCCACTCGCCGGCGCCGGCGGAATCGACAAGCAGTTCGTGCCTGATCAGGGTATGCGGCGTCTGCTGCTCGAACATTTCGTAATCCTGGTCGAGCACGCCGCCGGAGGCATCGATCATGCCGATATGGTCGTAGCCGTCGGTACCGCGCATCGCGCCCGATCCGCCTTTCAGTCCCATGAAGCCGATGTCGACGTACTTTTCTTGGTTTCTCGGATCGATGCCGGTGGTGAGCGAGGCGAGGAGGTTGTTCCAGCCGGCGGTAACGCGGTCCGGCATCACTGGTGCGAGCGCGCGCTGAATGGCGTCGGCATTGGGCGGGCAAAGATGGTTGCCGAAGGTGGTGGCTTTCGGATAGGCCGCGTTGAGGATGGTCCCCTCCGGAATCACGATTTCGATCGGCTGCACCATGCCCTCGTTGTGCGGGATGTCCGGATTCACCATTTGCAGCAGCGTCAGGATGGTGGCCGAAGCGCTGGAGGTGTAGGTGCCGTTGACGAAGCCGTTGGTCTGGGCATCGGTGCGCGAGTAGTCGAACTTGATCGATTTGTCCTGCACTTCGATGTCCACGCGGATGGTGAATTTCGAGCCTTCGTGGCGGCCGTCGTAATAGACGTAGCCTTCGCCTGAATATTTGCCGTTGGGGATTTTGGCGATCTCCGCTTCCATCATTTTTCGCGTGGCGTCGAACAGCGCTTGTTTGTGCGTCGAATAGCTCTCGATGCCGTACTTGCCGAGCAGTTCGAGCAGGCGACGCTCGCCCACGGTGCAGGCGCCCATCTCGGCTTTCATGTCGTGCTGCACGATGTCCAGCCGGACATTGGCGAAAATCAGGTTCCACACGTCTTTGCGGAGCTTGCCTTTTTCGACCACCTTGACCGGCGGGATGCGCAGCGCCTCCTGCCACACCTCGACGGCGTTCGGGTTGTAGCCGCCGGCGACGTTGCCGCCGATGTCGGCCTGGTGGCCTTTTACCGCGGTCCACGCGACCAGCTTGCCGTCGAGGAACACCGGCTTGAACGCGGCGACGTCGTTGTTCTGATTTCCCAGGCTGAACACGTCATTGTGGAAAATGACGTCGCCCGGGTAGATTTCGTCGCCGAAGTATTGTTTGATGTACTTGCACACCGGCGCCAGCGAGAAGGCGAGAATCGGCAGGTTCTCGGTCTGTTCGAGCATGTTGCCGTCGCCGTCGTACAGGCCGGTGAC
>DATKVJ010000025.1:0-35794 GCA_035530135.1 Rhodocyclaceae bacterium
CGGCGATGGCGTCGCAGTGGTAGGCACTGGACTCCAGGCTGGCCTCGGCGATGAAACCGCCGCGGCTGCGCTGCAGGATGATCTCGCCGCCTGCGCGGGAGAGCCGCACCAGGCGGATTTCTCCGGTCAGCACGCAGAGCACGGCCTTGGGCCGCTCACCCTGGCGAAAGATTGTCTCGCCCAGACCAAACGTCTGCAGTTGCGCGAGCCCGCGCAGCGTCTCGGGGATGGGTTTCAGCACGGTATCGACAATGTCAGCCCCCACATGATTCGGATCATAGGCAAAGTCGGCGGCGCTGCCTATCATTTCAGCGCAGCCCAGTGCGTCGCCGATACGGAAGCAATGGCATCGGCGGCGGCTGCAATCCGGATTGGGAGAGGAATGGGGGCGAGCGCACTTCGGCTGGTGGGGCACACGACACGGCGCATCCGCGATCTGTCCTGCGGCAACACGCGGGTTTATCCGGAGCTCGGGCTTCGTCGATTATTGACTTTTACTAGAGGCTCCACCGACAAGCCGGCTAGAATCGAACCCAAGTCGTACTGCGCCCCAGTGGCGACCATCGATGAAGATGGGCATGGACAGGTCATTCAGCACTTCTCCGGTATCCCGCGCATAAGTCTGAAAAAGATAGGGTCGCTGATTGCGTGCCAGTTTTATGCCCACGGGGTCATTGAACAAGCGCTTTTGACGACTTTTAAGGGCGTCAATCACGGGGTTCCCCGTTACCGGGGCGGAGTATTTGCTGTTGTGGGCAGCGGTGTAACCGTTGTCATCCACTGCAAGCGAATACAAACACCCATCCATGCCCGCAAGGCCCTCATCGTAAATTATGGTTAGGTCCTGCTCCAGGATTTGGTCGTACTCGGTATGCATCCTTTGGGGATTTGAGTTAGGTACGAGTTTATAGTTGCGGTCCCAAATATTTATGCCCGCCACTTCAGCGGCTTTCAGCCTGGCTGTCACTTTTGCAGTAAAGGCTGCCGCATACGCCAGCAAATCGTCGAAGGGCGTCCCTCCTGTGCGGAAGGAGGCCAGGGCATCCTGGACAGATTCAACATTCGATCGCAATCCGGCAATAGCCGAGGACATGCTCTTGACGTCGTCACTGGTCCCGATTGCTTTTTCGCTAACCGAGTTGACCCGGGTAAAGATTACCTGATTATTGCTGTCGAGTTCCCCAACCGCGGCCTTGACTTCCGCGATGGTGTTTTGGAGAGAGTGGAAATCGTCCACGAAGTTGCCAAACTGCGCATTCGCTCTAGCCGCGGCAAGATTGGACGCTTCTATATCGTCTCGTATCACCTTGTTCTCTGCCTTCGTGGTTTCCACAAGATTAATCATGGCGGATGTCTGGGACTCTATTTTCCTGGTAGCCAAAGCGGTCCCTTCGGCCAGCTTCCTGACTTCATCGGCAACGACGGCGAACCCCCTGCCGTACTCACCCGCCCGCGCGGCTTCAATGGCGGCGTTGAGTGCCAATAAGTTGGTTTGCTCCGACACGCCCCGAATAAGTTTTCCTAGCCTGTCCACTTCCTGCGACCGGGCGAACAGGTCGTCAACCACCTTCGTAAATTGACCCATTTGCTCGTTGATCTGAGCTATACGCTTTTGGAGGTTTTCGACGTCCAGGCGTGCGGTAGAGGCGGCATCGAGATTCTTCTCCGCGGTAGCGGCCAAGGTGTCAACTTTTGTTGTCACAGTGGTCGACAGCACACTCACCGTATGAACCGCAGCCACTGCTAGTGCGATTTCCTTTTGCTGGTCAAGCGCATTGCTTGCCACCGATTGAGCGTCGTTGTGCAGCCTGGCCGTGTCCACAGCAAGCTTGATCGATAGATTCCAGGCTGCTACAAGGATTTCCCGGAATTTCGACGTCAGTTTCGTGACGGCAACGGCGCATGGGATAGGTGCGCTATCGGTATCCACCTTGGCATCGAGAGAGGCGCTGCCGTCGGAGATTCTTTCAATTATCGCAGGTGCCGTTGCTAGAAACTTTGAAGCATTTGCTGAGATAATCCGTAGCATTGGTGGATTCTTTCATGTCAAATGAACTGCCGTGCAACGCATCGCGATCCGCCGCACCGAACCTGGACAAAGGGCTCGTTTTTGGATTCGCACCCACAAGCCCAAACCGCGAGCGCTAACTCGGCTGAGACTTGAGCACCATTAACCTGCACTTCCCCGCGGAGGGTGATAACAGGCGCCTCGCGCCAGACGGTGAGTGAATTCGACGTAACCTGCATTTTTATCATTACCTCCGCAGTACGTGCTGCTCGGCCAGTACCTTGTTCCAGACAAAATCGCCGGCAAATCCCCTCCCATTGTCCCTGCCGTTGGTCCAGCCGTAGCTGACCTGGGTCAACGATATGCGATGCCGACGACCCGATTTACAAGCGGCGGCCGCTGGCGCTTTCGAAGAAGTGCAGCTTGTCAGGTGCGAAGCGCAGCGGCAGCCGGGTGCCGACCGCGGGATGTTGGCCGTGGGGCAAGCGCGCCACGACGCTGTGCCGGCCGTAACGGCCGTGCACCAGGACATCGGCGCCCAGTTCCTCCAGCGCCTCGACCTCGATGGAAAACGCCGCATCGCCATCCGAACAGGGCAGCAGATGCTCCGGCCGGATGCCGACGGTGAGCGCGGCGGTCTTGCCGATGTCCCGACCCAGCGGCAGGGTCAGGCCGCCTTCGAGCACCGCCCGGCCGTCGCCAGCGACGCTCGCGGGCAGGCAATTCATCGCCGGCGAACCGATGAAGCCGGCCACGAACAGGCTCGCCGGCGCGTCATAGACCGCCATCGGCGCGCCGATCTGCTCGGCGTGGCCCTGGTTCATGACGATCATGCGCTGCGCCAGGGTCATCGCCTCGACCTGGTCGTGGGTGACGTAGAGGCTGGTGGTGGCCAGGCGGTGGTGCAGCTTCTGGATCTCCAGGCGCATCTGCACGCGCAGCTTGGCGTCGAGATTGGAGAGCGGCTCATCGAACAGGAACAGCGCCGGCTCGCGCACGATCGCCCGGCCCATCGCCACGCGCTGCCGCTGGCCGCCGGAGAGCTCGCGCGGCCGGCGCGCGAGCAATGGCGTCAATTCCAGGATCTCGGCCGCCCGCGTCACCCGCTCCTGGATCAGTGCCGGCGCCAGGCCGCGGATCTTCAGGCCGTAGGCCATGTTGCCGAACACGCTCATGTGCGGATAGAGGGCGTAGTTCTGGAACACCATGGCGATGTCGCGATCCTTCGGCTCCAGCTCATTGACCACGCGCCCGCCGATCTCGATCTCGCCGGCGCTGATCGATTCCAGGCCGGCGACCATGCGCAGCAGCGTCGACTTGCCGCAGCCCGAGGGACCGACGATGACCACGAACTCGCCGTCGGCGACCGCGACATCGACGCCGTGGATGACTTCCAGCTCGCCATAGGATTTGCGCACGCCGCGCAGTTCGACTCCGCTCATTTTTCCGTTTCCACCAGACCCTTGACGAACCAGCGCTGCATCGCGACCACCACCAGCACCGGCGGCAGCATCGCCAGCATCGCCGTGGCCATCACCAGCTGCCATTCGGTCGCGGCGTCGCCGCCGGCGATCATCCGCTTGATGCCGATCACCGCCGTGTACATGCTCTCCTGGGTGGTCACCAGGAGCGGCCAGAGATACTGGTTCCAGCCGTAGATGAACAGGATGACGAACAGCGCCGCGATGTTGGTGGCCGACAGCGGCAGCAGGATGTCGAAGAAGAAGCGCAGCGGCCCGGCGCCGTCGATCCGCGCCGCCTCGGCCAGCTCGTCGGGCACGGTGAGGAAGAACTGGCGGAACAGGAAGGTGGCGGTGGCCGAGGCGATCAGCGGCAGCGTCAGGCCGGCGTAGCTGTCCAGCAGGCCGAGGTCGGCGACCACCTTGTAGGTCGGCATGATGCGCACCTCCACCGGCAGCATCAGGGTGACGAAGATCAGCCAGAAGAAAAAGTTGCGCAGCGGGAAGCGGAAATAGACGATGGCGAAGGCCGAGGCGATCGAGATCGCGATCTTGCCCACCGCGATGATCAACGCCATCACCAGGCTATTCACCATCATCCGCCAGACCGGCGCCGCCGAGCCGTTGGCCGAGCCGTGGGCGAGCACCGCCGCGTAGTTCTCCAGCAGATGCCCGCCCGGCAAGAGCGGCATCGGCACCGAGAGCACCTGCTGGGCGGTCAGCGTCGAGGCGACGAAGGTCAGCCAGACCGGGAAGGCCAGCGCGACGACGCCGGCGATCAGCGTCGCGTGGCAGAAGAGATCGAGCCAGGGGCGCTTCTCGACCATCAGCGCCGCTCGGCCATCAGTATTGCACCCGCCGCTCGACGTACTTGAACTGCAGTACCGTCAGCGCGATCACCAGCGCCATCAGCACCACCGACTGCGCCGCCGATCCGCCCAGATCGAGGCCGCGGAAGCCGTCCTCGAACACCTTGTAGACCAGGGTCTCGGTGGCCTGCGAGGGGCCGCCCTGGGTCGCGGCATCGACGATGGCGAAGGTGTCGAAGAATGCATAGACCATGTTCACCACCAGCAGGAAGAACAGGGTCGGCGACAGCAGCGGCAGGGTAATGCCGAAGAAGCGCCGCACCGGTCCGGCGCCGTCGATCGCCGCCGCTTCGAGCAGCGACTTCGGAATCGACTGCAGTCCGGCCAGGAAGAACAGGAAGTTGTAACTGACCTGCTTCCACACCGCCGCGAAGACGATCAGGAGCAGCGCCTGGCCGCCGTTCAGCAGGTGATCCCAGTGATAGCCGAAGCCGTGTTGCAGCGCGTAGGCGACGATACCGATGTCGGGATTGAACATGAACAGCCAGAGCACGCCGGCCAGCGCCGGCGCCACCGCGTAAGGCCAGATCAACAGCGTCTTGTAGAGGCCGGCACCGATCCTGACGCGATCGGCCATCACCGCCAGGACCAGGGCGATGCCCAGCCCCAGCACCGCCACCAGCGCGGAAAACAGCAGCGTCACCTGCAGCGAGTGCAGATACAGCGGATCCCGGAACAGATCCCTGAAGTTCTCCAGGCCGACGAACTGAACGTTGGTGCCGAAGGCATCCTGCATCAGCAGCGACTGCCACAGCGCCTGCCCCGCCGGCCAGATGAAGAACAGCAGGGTCACCGCGATCTGCGGCGCGACGAGCAGATAGGGCAGCCAGCGGGAGCGGAAGCGGACGCGCTTTTCCATGCTCGTCGCTCAGCCGGGCGCCGTCCCGCTCGCCGCCCCGCTCCGGATCAGCGGTTGGCCATCTGGAACCGGCGCAGCAACTCGTTGCCGCGGGCGACCGCATCGTCGAGCGCCTGTTTGGCGGTCTTCTTGCCGCTCCAGACCGCCTCCAGCTCCTCGTCGATGACGTCGCGGATCTGCACGAAGTTGCCCAGGCGAATGCCGCGCGAATTGGCTGTCGGCGTCTTCTCGGTCATCTGCAGCACCGAGACGTCGGTGCCCGGATGGGTCTTGTAGAAGCCTTGCTTCTTGGTCAGCTCGTAGGCGGCCTTGGTGATCGGCAGGTAGCCCGTCTGCTGGTGCCATTCCGCCTGGATCTCGGGCCGCGACAGGAAGGTGAAGAACTTCGCGATGCCCTTGTACTCGGCCGGTTTCTTGCCGGCCATCACCCACAGCGAGGCGCCGCCGATGATGGTGTTCTGCGGCGCGCCCTTGACCTCGGCGCGATAAGGCAGGGGGCTCACGACAAAGGCGAACTTGGCGTTCTGGGCGATGTTGCCGTAGGCCGCCGAGGAGCTGGTCAGCATCGCGCACTCGCCGCTGAAGAACTTGGCTTCGGGTTCATTCTTGCGACCGCCGTAGGTGAACCAGCCCTTCTTGTGCCAGTCGGCGAGCATCGCGATCTGCTTGACCTGCAAGGGTCCGTTGAATACCAGCTTGGCATCCATGCCGTCGAAGCCGTTGCCGCGGGTAGCGAAGGGCACGTTGTGCCAGGCGCTGAAGTTCTCCAGCTGCACCCAGGACTGCCAGCCGGTGGTGAAGGCGCAGGCGGCACCGGAGGCCTTGAGCTTGGCGGCGTCGATGCCGACCTCGTCCCAGGTCTTGGGCGCCTTGTTCGGATCGAGACCGGCCTTCTTGAAGGCGTCCTTGTTGTAGTAAAAGACGGGGGTCGAGCTGTTGAAGGGAAGGGACAGCATGCGCCCCTTGCTGTCGGTGTAATAGCTGCTGACCGCGGGCACATAGCTCTTCGGATCGAATTTCTCGCCGCCCATCGCCATCACTTCATAGACCGGCTTGACCACGCTCTTCTTCTTGCCGCTGCCGTCGTCGGTGGCGGCCATCATCGTCGCCGTGCCGACTTCGAACACCTGGATGATGTCGGGCGCATTGCCGGCGCGGGTGGCGGCGATCATCGCCGCCATCGACTCGTCGTAGTTGCCCTTGAACACCGGCACCACGCGGTAATCCTTTTGCGACTTGTTGAAGCGCTCCGCCAGGTTGCTCACCCGGTCGCCCAGGGCGCCGGTCATCGAATGCCAGAACTGGATGTCGGTGACGGCCTGGGCCTGTGCCGCCAGCGGCAACGCGAGCAGCAGGAATAGACGGCGTAATTTCATGGCACCTCCTAGCGGTTGGATCGGTGACGAAAGCGATGGCCGGGCCGGACGCATCACGGTTGCGCGTAGCGGGAGAAGTATAGTACGCATTCCATTACCGGCATATTTCTGCGTCGCAGCATTGACCCGCTTCCGGGCCCCATGATTAACTGCGCCATGCCCGATTCATCCCCCAGCGCCTACGACCTCTTGATCATCGGTGCCGGCATCAACGGCGCCGGCATCGCCCGCGACGCCGCCGGCCGCGGACTGTCGGTGCTGATCGTCGATCAGGGCGACATCGGCGGCGCCACCTCATCGGCGAGCAGCAAGCTGATCCACGGCGGTCTGCGCTACCTCGAATTCTACGAGTTCCGGCTGGTCGCCGAGGCGCTGGCCGAACGCGAAGTGCTGCTCAGAATCGCGCCGCACCTCACCCGCCCGCTGCGCTTCGTCATGCCCCACGTGCCGTCGCTGCGGCCGGCGTGGATGATCCGCCTGGGCCTGCTGCTCTACGACAGCCTGGGCCGGCTCAGGCGGCGGGCCACCCTGCCCGGATCGCGTAGCCTCGATCTCTCCGGATCAATCCTGGGCGAGGCGCTGCAAGACCGCTACCGGAGAGCCTTCAGCTATTACGACGTCGCCACCGACGACGCCCGCCTGACGCTCGCCAACGCCCGCGCCGCCGCCGATCTGGGCGCGCGGCTCATGACCCGCACCCGCTTCGCCAACGCCAGACGCGAACAGGGCTTCTGGCACGCGACGCTGGAAGGCGCGGCTGGCGAAGGTTGTAGCGAAATACGCGCCCGCGCCCTGGTCAATGCCGCCGGTCCCTGGGCGGCCGGGGTGATGGCCGGATTGCCCGGGCAAAAAGGCCGGGCGGGGGTGCAGCTCGTCAAGGGCAGCCACGTCGTCGTGCCCAGGCTCTACCCCGGAGACCACGCCTACCTGCTGCAAAACGACGACCGGCGCGTGGTTTTCCTGCTGCCCTTCGAGGAGATCTACACCCTGATTGGCACCACCGAGCAGAGAGTCGATGAGCCAGAATCGGCGCCGGTCTCGGCCGACGAAATAAATTATCTATGCCGCGCGGCCAGCCGCTACACACGAGTGCCGGTGACGCCCGGCGACGTCGTCTGGAGCTACAGCGGCGTGCGGCCGCTGACCGACGACGGTGCTGGCAATCCCTCGGCGGTGAGCCGCGACTACAGCTTCGTCCTCGACGATGCTGACCAAGCCCCGGCGCTGTCGGTGATCGGCGGCAAGCTGACCACCTACCGCAAGCTGGCCGAAGCGGCGCTGGCGAAGCTGTCCCCCTGGTTTGCGCAAATGGGGCCGGCCTGGACCGATACCCGGCCCCTGCCCGGCGGGGATTTCGACACGCTGCCGAAGCTGGTCGCAAAACTGCAGCGGCGTCATCCGGATCTGCCGAAGCAATGGCTGGCGCAGATCGCGCATCGCCACGGCAGCCTGGCGAGTGCTGTGATCGGCGAGGCGAAGAATGTCGCCGAGCTGGGCAGGGACTTCGGCGGCGGCCTGTATGAGCGCGAGCTCCGCTATTTCGTCGAGCACGAATGGGCCAGGAGCGTCGAGGACATCGTCTGGCGCCGGAGCAAGGCGGGCCTCGCGCTGAGCGAGGCGCAACTGGCCGAGCTCGCCCTCTGGTGCGCTAAGCTGCGCTGAGTCCATGTGCTAGCATTGCCGCCAATGCTAGCCACGGACCTAGGCTTTGGCCCCACAACCAGAACAACAAGCCAGGGATGAGATCGACGCGCTGCTCGCCTCCGCCGGCTGGCACGTGCAGGACACCGCCCAAGCCCACATCCATGCCGGCCGCGGCGTTGCGTTGCGCGAGTTCCCGCTGAAGAGCGGCCACGGCTTCGCCGACTACCTGCTCTACGTCGACGGCCGCGCGGCCGGGGTCATCGAGGCCAAGAAGCGTGGAGCGACGCTCACCGGCGTCGAGTTCCAGTCCGGACGCTACGCCCAGGGCCTGCCCGACGCCCTGCCGGCGTGGCGACGGCCGCTGCCCTTCCTGTACGAGTCCACCGGCGTCGAGACGCATTTCACCAACGGCCTGGACCCCGAGCCGCGCTCCCGCAACACCTTCGCCTTCCACCGGCCCGAGACCCTGGCTGACTGGCTGACGAGCTTGCCTCTCGCCACCGTGCTCGGCACCGGGGATGGTTCCGCACAATCGGCCAACGCCGCGCCTTCCACCTTCCTCAGCCGGGTCCGCCAACTGCCGCAACTGATCGAAGCCGGGCTCTGGCCCGCCCAGATCACGGCGGTCAAAAACCTCGAAGCCTCTCTCGCCGCCGACAAGCCCCGCGCGTTGATCCAGATGGCCACCGGCAGCGGCAAGACATTCACGGCGATTTCCTTCATCTACCGCCTGATCAAGTTCGCAGGCGCCCGGCGCATCCTGTTCCTGGTGGATAGAGGCAACCTCGGCCGGCAGACCAAGAAGGAATTCGACCAGTACCTCTCGCCTTACAACAACTTCAAGTTCGGCGAGGAATACATCGTCCAGCATCTCACCAGCAACCACCTGGACAAGAGCGCCCGCGTCGTCATCTGCACCATCCAACGCATGTACTCGATGTTGAAGGGCCGCGAGCTGCCCGAGGAAGACGACGAGCAATCCGCCGAAGTAGCCGAGAACCTGTTCAAGGAAGCGCCGCCGATCGCATACAACCCGGCCATCCCCATCGAGAGCTTCGACATCATCGTCACCGACGAAGCCCACCGCTCCATCTACAGCCTCTGGCGGCAGGTGCTGGAATACTTCGATGCCTATCTGATCGGCCTCACCGCCACCCCCAACAAGCAGACCTTCGGCTTCTTCAACCGGAACCTGGTGATGGAATACGGCCACGACCAGGCGGTGGCCGACGGCGTCAACGTCAACTACGACGTCTATCGCATCCGCACCGAAGTCACCGACGCCGGCGCGAAGGTCGAGGCCGGCTACTGGGTGCAGATGCTGGATAGGCAAACCCGCCGCAAGAGCGACTGGCAGCTGGACGAGGACTTCGACTACGATCCCAGTGAGCTCGACCGCAGCGTCCAGACGCCCGACCAGATCCGCACCGTCGTGCGTACCTTGCGCGACCGCTGGCAGACCGAGATGTTTCCGGGCCGCACGGAGCTGCCCAAGACCCTGGTCTTCGCCAAGGACGACAACCACGCCGAGGCCATCGTGCAGATCCTGCGCGAGGAATTCGGCCGCGGCAACGAGTTCGCGCAGAAGATCACCTATCGCAGCACCGGCGAAACCCCGGAGAACTTGATCCGCGCCTTCCGCACCAGCTACTACCCGCGCATCGCCGTCACCGTGGATATGATCGCCACCGGCACCGACATCAAGCCCGTGGAGATCGTCGTCTTCCTGCGCTCGGTGAAGAGCCGCAGCTACTTCGAGCAGATGAAAGGCCGCGGCGTGCGCGTCATCCCCCGCGCCGACCTGAGGCAGGTCAATCCCGGCGAGCACGTGGTCAAGGACCATTTCGTGATCGTCGACGCCGTCGGCGTCTGCGAGCGCGACAAGACCGACTCGCGCCCCATGGACCAGAAGAAGTCCGTGCCCTTCGACAAGCTGCTGCAGGCCGTGGCCCTGGGCAACACCGAGCCCGAAGTGCTCTCCTCGGTCGCCGCGCGGCTCTCGCGCCTCGACCGCGACCTCGACGATGCCGACAAGGCGAAGATCGTCGAGGCCAGCGGCGGCCATGATCTCAAGAGCATCGCACGCGGCATCGTCGATGCCCTGCGCTTCACTCCCTCGCCCGCCGGGGCGGGAGAGGGCCGGGGCGAGGGTGGCGACTTTGCAATCCAGCAAGCCGTCAAGCCTCTAGCCGATCCAGCGCTGCGCACCCTGCTGCTGCAACTCAAGCAGAAGGCGGATCTCATCATCGACATCGTGACGCAGGACACCCTCGTCGAAGCCGGCTTCAGCGCCGCCGCCACCGAGCGTGCACGGAGCATAGTCGGAAGCTTCGAGAGCTTCATCGCCGAACACCGCGACGAGATCACCGCCCTGCAGATCCTCTACAACCGCCCGACCAAGGCGCCGCTCAAATTCGAGGACGTCAAAGCGTTGGCCGACACCCTGCACGCGCCGCCCCAGCTCTTCGACGAGTCCGTGCTCTGGCAGGCCTACGCCGCTCTCGACGAAGCGAAGGTGAAAGGCACCAGCGTTCGGCGCATCCTCACCGACCTCGTGAGCCTGGTGCGCTACGCCATGCATCAGGAAAACGAACTCGTCCCCTATCCCGAGCGCGTCGCCGCCAACTTCAAGGCCTGGCTGGCGCAACAGGGCGGCGCCTTCACCCCCGAACAACAACACTGGCTGGAAATGATCCGCGACCACATCGCCGCCAACCTCGGCATCAACACCGACGACTTCGAATACGCGCCCTTCAACAAAGAAGGAGGGCTCGGCCGCGTGCATCAGCTCTTCGGCGAGAAGCTGCCTGAGGTGATCGCCGAATTGAATCGGGAGTTGGTGGCGTGACAACGCTTCGTTCTGAATTGGGATGTCCCGCGGTGCTACTAACTGAAGTCGCTGATTTGGTTCGTGGCGTCTCCTATCCAAAGACGGATGCTCGCGATCAACAGTCACCGGGGTACGTGCCTGTACTGCGAGCTACGAACATTCAGGATTCAAGATTGGTGCTGGACGCCGACCTAGTCCACATAGCGGAGCGCAATGTCTCTGCTGAGCAACGTCTTCGGCCGGGTGACATAGTTGTTGCAACGTCGAGCGGTAGCAAACATCTCGTCGGGAAATCAGCTCTCTTACGCTCTTCATGGAGCGGATCGTTCGGTGCATTTTGCGCAGCCATTCGACCGAAGGCGAATATTGAGCCACGCTATCTTGCCGCCTTTCTGCAATCGCCAGCCTATTGGAAGCAGGTAACCCAGAAGGCACTCGGCGTGAACATCAACAACCTGCGGCGTGCCGATTTGCAGACAGTCACGCTTCCGCTGCCAGCGTTCAATGAGCAGCAGACTATCGTCGCAGAAATCGAAAAGCAGTTTTCCCGGCTGGACGAAGCGGTCGCCAATCTCAAGCGCGTCAAGGCTAACCTGAAGCGCTACAAGGCCTCTGTGCTCAAGGCCGCAGTCGAAGGCCGCCTCGTCCCGACCGAGGCCGAACTCGCTCAGCGCGAAGGCCGCAGCTTCGAGACCGGCGCACAACTCCTGCAACGCATACTCGAAGCCCGCCGCAGCCAGTGGAAGGGCAAGGGCAAGTACAAGGAGCCGACAGCGCCGGATACGACCAATCTGCCCGAGTTGCCTGAGGGTTGGGCTTGGGCTTCTGTATATTCTCTTTCAACCAAAGTAGCAGACGGTGTGCACAAGAAGCCCAACTACTTGCCGGCAGGAATTCCCTTCGTCACCGTGAAGAACATGACGGCCGGCACTGGTATTTCGTTCGCGGATTTGAACTACGTCTCCGAAGAAGATCATGTGGAGTTTTGTAGGCGGACGAACCCCGAGCGCGGAGACATACTTATCAGCAAGGACGGTACGCTCGGCGTGGTTCGTGTTGTCGACACAGATCGACCATTCAGCATATTCGTGTCGGTGGCCTTAGTTAAGCCGGTCGCAAAGGAATTGAGTGATTATCTCGTTGTTGCCTTTGAGTCACCTGTACTTCAAAGGCAAATGGTGCCGAAAGGGTCTGGGCTCCAGCACATCCACCTCGAAGACCTTCGTGCCGACTGCATACCGCTGCCACCGCTCGCGGAACAACACCGAATCGCCGCAGAAGTCGACCGCCGCCTCTCCATCGCCCGCGAGGTCGAGGCCGAGGTCGAGGCAAACCTCAAACGCGCGCAGGGACTGCGACAATCTGTTCTTCAGCAGGCATTTTCCGGCTAAGTGTCCGATAACGTCTTTGGCGCTATGTGATGCGGTTCCTTCTCGACACAAATATTCTGATTCCCCTTGAGGACTCAAAGCTGCCTCTTCAGCCTAGCTTGGCGAATTTTGTCCGGTTGGCGAATGCTCACGGTCATTCCCTCATCTATCACCCAGCCTCGGAAGACGATATTCGGCAGGATACAAATACGGATCGGCGTAACCAGACTCTGGAGCGTCTTGGCCAGTACACACGGCTAGATGCGCGACTTGGCTGCCCGTGGAATGTTGGCGTATCCGACCGAAATGATGCCGCTGATAATGAAATTCTCTACGCGCTGCATTTGAACGCGGCCCATGCCTTGGTAACAGAAGACCAGGGCATCCACAGCAAGGCGAAAGCCAAGGGGCTGGTGCATCGAGTCTATACGATTCAAACGGCAGAGGACCAGCTACGGCGACTGCACGATCGGGTCCCCGTACAATTGCCGAACATTGAGGACGTCCCTCTTTATAGCTTGTCGCCGTTGCTGAGCAGTTCTTTCTTTGACAGCCTGCGTGAAGGTTACCCGTTTAATACGTGGTTTGAGAGAAAGGCCCAAGAAGGCCGCCGTGCTTGGGTCAATTGGGAGCAGGATGGAATACTTGGTGGCATCTGTATCTACGCCAGACAGGATAATGAGGCCATCGCCGAGAACATCGTGCTTTCCGGCCCCGCCCTCAAGCTCGCGACCTTCAAGGTAGGGGAAACCAATCGCGGTAGGAAGATCGGAGAATTGCTCCTAAAGGCAGCATTTCGGTATGCCGTCGACAATCGCCTTGAAAACATCTTCATTCATGGAGACGTAGATCTGCACCACTTTCTATTCGAGATGCTGGAGGACTTCGGGTTTGTTCGTGTTGGGTTTCATCCAGGTAGCGATGGCCGTGATGCGGTCTATCTCAAGTCACATCCGATCGACCCACCTCCCGATCATCTCCCGCCTTTTGAGTATCTTCGGAGATACTTCCCCCATTTCCGGCACGACGCAAGCACTGGCAAGTTCATCGTCCCGATTAAGCCAGAGTATCACCGTATTCTGTTCTCCGACTATGTATCACCGGCTGACCGTCAATTGACTTTGTTTCGTCTATCGAACACCGCAGGTAACGCGATTAAGATGGCCTATCTGTGTCATGCGCAAACCAAGACAATCAATCCGGGCGACGTTGTTCTGTTCTTCCGGTCCGGGGACGAGCGTGCAATAACGAGTATCGGTGTGGTCGAAAGCTACGAAACACTGGACGATGCGGCCGAGATCGTCGCCAGAGTCAAGAGACGTACCGTTTACTCTATGGCTGACATTGACTTCATGGCAGAGAAGCCAACTCGGGTAATGTTGTTCCGATTGGTACGACATCTAACCAATCCGCTAACGCAGGTGTGGCTTGAGCGAGAACAAGTACTCAAAGGCCCACCACAGAGCATTACGAAGATTGCAAATGACAAATTTGAAACAATCCTTGCCCATGGCGGGTAACGCTGCACTGATCTCAATCCATCCGAACTACGCAGAGAAGATTCTCTCTGGCGAAAAGCGGGTGGAGTTCCGCAGGAGTTGGGCCGCAAAGCAGGTTGATTTTCTGGTTATATATGCAACATCTCCTGTACAGCGCATTGTTGCAGTGGCTCAACTTGGGCAAGTCATGCGTGGAACCAGGACCCAATTGTGGGAACTAGCTCGAAATGGAGGTGGCGGCATTAGCCGTAGAAAGCTTTTCGCGTATATGGAAGGGAAGAAGCAGGGTGTTGCTCTTGAGCTTCTGCAAACGATCAATATTGTGGAAGGAATTAGTCCGCAAACACTATTTGGAAATGAATTCCGTCCTCCTCAATCATTTCGTTACTTGAAGCAGGGTGAATTGACCTTGCTAACGCGGGAGTTGGGAGAGGCGAAATGGGTGTGATATTTGTCGCAGGCGTCCATGCGGTTGGCAAAACGACTGCTTGTGCTCACGCTGCTAGCACTTTGGGCATCGCTCACTACACAGCCAGTGGTTTGATAAAGGCAGAGAAAGCCAGCGCGATTCCGGTGCAAGGCAAGTCGATTGCGGATGTAGACGGCAACCAAACTCTCTTGATTCACGGTGTGGAGAAAGCACGCTCGCGGCATCAAGGGCGGATTATCCTCGACGGGCACTTCACCCTTGCAACCCTCGAAGGACGAATTGAATTAATCGCAATGGATGTATTTCGTGCTTTGGTAGTCGATGGCGTGGTCGTCTATCACGATGAGCCAGTAGCGATAGCAACAAGACTGAATCAAAGAGATGGCGAGACTCGAAGGAGCGAGGTCGTCGCAGAGCATCAGGAAGCCGAGTTGAAACATGCTCGCATGGTCGCTAACGAGTTGCGCGTTCCGCTCAAGCTATTGCCTGCCTTTGATTCCGATGGCTTGGTCGCCTCGATTAGGCAATGGGTTTGACGAGTAGCATGGTCGAGAAAGTCGACCGCCTGCTTTCAATCGCCCGCGAAGTCGAGGCCGAGGTCGAGGCCAATCTCAAGCGCGCCCAGGTACTGCGGCAGGCCGTGTTGTCAAAGTCTTTCCAGGTTTCCCCATCCATGAGCGAAAGGGCATTGTCGCAGGCTGGACTGATAGGGTTGCCGGCCTTGGAACTGTAAGCGATGAAGGAAACCCGCTCTCCCCTCAAAGACAAGCCGCTGCGCAATCCCGGCCAGTCCGTGCGCGAGCAGCGAGCGGATCTTATGTTCGACAAGCTGCTCAGCCCGATGTTGATTGCCTTGATGCTGGTGCTTTGGGCAGTCATGGATTGGTTACGCTACTTTTTTCCGCGGCCGCCCCAGCCTTGGATAACCAGTGTAGTTGCAGCTCTGGCGATAATCTATGTGGTCTGGCAGTTCAGGCGGCACGTGCCGAAGCTCCGCATGCTGAAACTGGCGGAGGAAGGCGAGAAGGCGGTTGGTCAGCTCCTTGAGCGTCTGCGTGCCTCGGGCTACGCGGTATTTCATGATCTGATCGGCACGGACTTCAACGTGGATCACGTGATCATCGGTTCCGCCGGCGTCTTCACTATCGAAACCAAGACCTGGAACAAGCCGCGCCAAGGAAACCCGAGGATCACCTTCGACGGCGAGACCTTGCTGATGGCCGGCCGCGAGCCGGACCGCAATCCGGTGATACAGGCCAAGGCGCAGGCCAGTTGGTTGCAGAGGCTATTAGCGGAAAGCACCGGGAAGACTCTGCCCGTGCGGCCGGTGATCCTCTTCCCCGGTTGGTACATCGAAGACAGCCGGGCTAGCCGCAAGGATTTGTGGGTGCTGGAGCCCAAGGCATTGTCAGCATTTCTGGCACAGGAGAAGGCCCAGCTTTCCCCGGAGGACGTGGCACTCGCCGCCTTCCATCTCTCCCGCTTCATTCGGGCGCAGGAGCGTGCTTTCGAAGCCCAGCGTTGAAACAACGGCGAATCCGGCCACTACGCCGGGTGCGCACACCGGAGGCGCTTGAAGCTGGGGCAATATGCAGGTTATAGCCGGCTTTATTATTGACAAAAGCCGGTTATGACCGGCATAATTACAAAAATAAGCAGGCTATGACCTGCCTTGGAGCGCCTCATGGCCGACACGAAAAGCAGCTTGAAGCGCATGCAGCTTGCCGATGCGCTGCGCAACTACCCCTTGCCGGAGGAGGCCGCCGTGCCGCGCGGCGGCTGGGTGCGCGCGCTGCGCGAAGCTCTGGGCATGACCCAGGCGCAGTTGGGCGGGCGCGCCGGCATCAGCCGGCAATCGGTGCAGGATTTCGAGCGTGCCGAAGCGGAGCGCCGCATCACGCTGGAGAGCCTGGATCGCCTGGCGCGGGCGATGGGCTGCCGCATGGTGTATGCACTGGTGCCCGAAGGCGGTTCGCTCGACGAACTGCGCGAGCGCCGCGCCCTCGCGCTGGCCGAGGCCCTGCTCCAGCCGGCCGATCATTCGATGAAGCTCGAAGCCCAAGGCGTTACGGCGCCGGAGCGCGAGCGGCAGCGCAAGCTGCTGGCCGACGCCCTGCTCGACGGCAGCCCGCGCAAGCTGTGGCAATGAACCTCGACTATCCGCCCGGCGCCACGCCGCTCGACCCCGACGAGGCGGCCGGGCTGATCCCTACGCACATCGCCAATCACGGTCAGTTGAACGAGTGGGAAATGGTGAACATCCTCGAAGGCGAACGCTGGGTATTCGGCCGGCGGCACAAGGACCTGCTCGAGGGCGCGTTCGTCTGCCGCCTGCACCGGCGCATGTTCGGCAACACCTGGCGCTGGGCAGGGAAGTTTCGCACCACCGAAAAGAACATCGGCGTGGACCCGGCACGCATCCAGACTTCCCTGCGCGACCTGTGCGAGGACGTGAAGGCGCAACTCGCCCACGAGAGCTATCCTCTCGACGAAATCGCTGCGCGTTTCAGCCATCGGCTGGTGACGACCCATCTTTTCGCAAACGGCAACGGCCGGCTGTCGCGCACGCTCGCCGATCTGCTGCTGGTGCAGCATGGTGCGCCGCGTTTCACCTGGGGCGCGGGGAATCTGCTGGCCGAGCGTGAGGTGCGGCAACGCTATCTCGTCGCCTTGCGCGCGGCCGATGGGAAAGACTACGGGCCGCTGCTGGCGTTTGTGCGCTCATGATGCTCAGGCACTTGCCAATCGTTCTCAATATTGCTGCATTTGAAGCAAATTTGAGAACACGATGAAGATGCCGTCGATTTCTGTCGTCACCCGGCCATTCGCTAACTCCCGACGATGTTGGCCTTCTTGCTGCGGCCGGAAGCGATGATTGGCGCATCTCTGTCGGCAACACCGGCACTCCCCATTCGCTATTCGCGAATAGCGAATGACAACCGAAATGCATTGACAATTAACTGTTAATTAAGTACTTTCGTGTTTCGCGAAATGCGAAATATCGGATAGACACCATGCGCCGCGCCGTCAATCGCCAACCCGTCCTCAAGGCCCAGGACTTCTACCTGCTGCTGGCGCTCGCCGCTGTGCGGGCTGAAAGCCTGACCTATCCCGATCTTGCCGCGCTGACCGGTCTGTCGATGTCGGAAGTGCATGGCGCCCTCAAGCGCGCCGAACAGGCACGGCTGCTGGCGTTCGTGGATAAGCAGCCGCGCATCGTCACGCCGTCGTTCAAGGAATTCCTGCTGCATGGCGCGCGCTATTCCTTTCCGCCGGCGCGGGGCGGGATGGTGGGCGGGGTGCCCACGGCCTATGCCGCTGCGCCCCTGACCAAGCTGATCGTGCCGTCGAGCGATCCGCCGCCGGTGTGGCCCCATGCGGACGGCAGCGCACGCGGCATCGCACTGCTGCCCTTGTACCCGAGCGCGCCGGCGGCCGCCCTGCGCAACCCCGCGCTCTACGAAAACCTCGCGTTGTTCGACGCCCTGCGCATGGGCAATGCGCGGGAACGGAATCTGGCCGGAAAGCTCTTCGAGGAGCGGCTTTGAATCCTGCCGATCCCAACCTGCAGCGGGTGGAGATCGTCGCTCGCGCCCTGGGAGATATCTGTGACGAAGTGGTGTTCGTCGGCGGCTGCGCCGCAGGCCTGCTATGCACGTCGGTGCAGGCACCGCCGCCGCGAGTCACTTTCGATGTCGACCTCGTCGCAGAGGTTACTGCCCTTGCCGACTATCACGCACTGGAGCGACGCTTCGCGGGGCGCGGCTTTGCCCACGACACGTCCCAGGATGCACCGCTCTGCCGTTGGCGCGTCGGCAATGTGGAAGTGGATTTGATGCCGACCGACGAGCGCGTACTCGGCTTTTCGAATCGCTGGTATGCCGTTGCCACGGCAACCGCGCTACCGCTCACCCTGCCCAGCGGCATTCAAATCAGGCTGATCTCGGCACCGGCTTTCCTCGCCACCAAGTTCGAGGCCTACGCCACGCGCGGCGGCAACGATCTGATGGTCAGCCACGACTTCGAGGACATCATCAACGTGCTCGATGGCCGCCCCGGCGTCGAACACGAAATCGCCATGGCCGGCGGAGAACTGGCCGCTTATCTCGCGGCGCGCTTCGGCGACGTGCTGCGTCATCCCGATTTCGACAACACCTTGCCCGGCCTCGTGGTCTATGACGACCTCTACGATAGCCGAATCGAAGCCGTGCGCCGCCGCGCGACGGCCATTGCCCATCTGGTTTCCCCATGAACGCATCCACCCTCGTCCAGAAGCTCTGGAACTATTGCAACGTGCTGCGCGACGACGGCATGTCCTACGGCGACTATGTCGAGCAGCTCACCTACCTGCTCTTCCTCAAGATGGCGGACGAGCGCAGCAAGCCCCCTTACAGCCAGCCGAGCATGGTGCCGGCCGCCTACGCCTGGCCCTCGCTCTTGGCCAAGGACGGCGACGAACTGTTCGACCACTACCGCCATGCGCTCGAAGCGCTGGGCAGCCAGAAGGGCACGCTCGGGCTGATCTTCGGCAAGGCGCAGAACAAGTTCCAGGACCCGGTGAAACTGCGCCGCCTGGTGGTCGACCTGATCGACTCGGAAAACTGGTCGGCCCTGAACGTCGATGTGAAGGGCGATGCCTACGAGGGGCTGCTGGAGAAGAACGCCCAGGACACCAAGTCCGGCGCCGGCCAGTACTTCACGCCGCGCGCGCTGATCCAGGCCATGGTGACCTGCATCGCGCCCAGGCCCGGCGAGCGCGTCTGCGATCCGGCCTGCGGCACCGGCGGCTTCCTGTTCTTGGCGCACAACTACATCACCCACGAGAACCCCCACCTGACGAGCGCGGAAAAACGTCATCTCAAGGAGGGCGCCTTCACCGGCTGGGAGCTGGTGCAGGCGACGGCGCGGGTGTGCGCGATGAACCTGCTGCTGCACGGCATCGGCTCGGAGAAGAGCGTGCCGGTGCGCGTGGCCGATGCGCTGGCCGCCGACCCCGGCGAGCGCTACCAGGTGGTGCTGGCCAATCCGCCCTTCGGCAAGAAAAGCAGCACGATGATCGTCGGCGACGACGGCCGCACG
The DNA here is from genome assembly GCA_035530135.1 of Rhodocyclaceae bacterium. Lineage (GTDB taxonomy): Bacteria > Pseudomonadota > Gammaproteobacteria > Burkholderiales > Rhodocyclaceae > CAIYYX01. The sequence goes on from DATKVJ010000025.1 coordinate 19,425, forward strand.
ACGACGGAAAAGGACATCATCGAGCGCGACGACTTCTGGGCCACGACCTCGAACAAGCAGTTGAACTTCGTCCAGCACATCAAGACCCTGCTCGACATCCACGGCCGCGCCGCGGTGGTGGTGCCGGACAACGTGCTGTTCGAGGGGGGCGCGGGGGAGACGATACGCAGAAAGCTCCTGCACGAGTGTGAGCTGCACACCCTGCTGCGCCTGCCCACCGGCTTATTCTATGCGCAGGGGGTCAAGGCGAACGTGCTGTTCTTCGACAAGAAGCCGGCCAGCGAGACACCCTGGACCAAGAAGCTGTGGATCTACGATCTGCGCACCAACCGGCACTTCACCCTGAAGACCAACCCGCTGCGGGTCGAGGACTTGGGCGAGTTCGTGACGTTATACCAGCCGGAGAACCGCCACACACGCACGCCGACGTGGTCGGCTGATAATCCCGAAGAACGCTGGCGCGTCTACGACTACGAGGAGTTGGTGGCGCGCGACAAGGCGAGCCTGGACATCTTCTGGCTCAAGGACGAGTCCCTGGCCGACAGCGACAATCTGCCGGCGCCGGAAGTCATCGCGCAGGAGATCGTCGATGATCTCGAAGCCGCGCTGGAGCAGTTCCGGCTGATCGCCGCCGACCTCGGCGACGCGGCCGGCTGAGCCTCTCGATGAACCCGCAACCAACACTGTCGTTGCGAGCGTAGCGTGGCAACCTTAGATCGCCGCGCTGCCGTCACTGCGAGGCCACAGGCCGCGGCAGTCGCGATGACAGCCATTTTGTCGTTGCGAGGCCCGAGGGGCCGTGGCAACCCAGACTGCTGCGGCCTACGGCCTCGCAGTGACGACCGGAGGAAGTCCTTGTGGGACGAGGTGGGCGGCCCTTCGGAGGCATCATGAGCAGCGAGCGATTCATCCTCGCCCTGGACCAGGGCACCAGCAGTTCGCGGGCGATGCTGTTCGATGCCGAGGGCAACATCCGCGGCCGGGCGCAGCGCGAATTCGGACAGCACTTCCCTCAGCCCGGCTGGGTCGAGCACGACCCGGAGGAAATCTGGGCGAGCCAGATCGCAGCCGCCCGCGAGGCGCTGGCGGCGAGCGGCGCGTCGGCCGCAGCGGTGGCCGCGATCGGCGTCGCCAACCAGCGCGAGACCGTCGTGCTCTGGGAGCGTGAGAGCGGCCGCGCGCTCGCCCCGGCCATCGTCTGGCAGGACCGGCGCACCGCCGGTATGTGCGAAGAACTCGCCGCCGCCGGCCTGGCGCCGCTGTTCCAGCAGAAGACCGGCCTCCTGCTCGATCCCTATTTTTCCGGCACCAAGCTGAAGTGGCTGCTCGACCATATCCCGGGATCGCGCACGCGCGCCGCCCGCGGCGAGCTCGCCGCCGGCACCATCGATACCTGGCTCGCCTGGAAGCTCACCGGCGGGGGCATCCACGTCACCGATGTCTCCAACGCCTCGCGCACCCTGCTCTACAACCTGCGCACGCGCGAGTGGGACGAGGAACTATTGCGCCTGCTCGACGTCCCGCGCGAACTCCTGCCCGAGGTCCGCCCGAGCAGCGAGGTCTATGGTCTCTGCGACGCCGGCTGGCTGGGCGCCGCACTGCCCATCGCCGGCATCGCCGGCGATCAGCAGGCGGCGACCTTCGGCCAGGCCTGCTGGCAACCCGGCATGGTCAAGAACACCTACGGCACCGGCTGCTTCATGCTGATGAACACCGGCGGCGACATCGTGCCCTCGCACCACCGCCTGCTCACCACGGCGGCCTGGCAGATCGGCGGCGAGACTCGCTACGCGCTCGAGGGCAGCGTCTTCATGGCCGGCGCCACCGTGCAGTGGCTGCGCGACGGCCTGGGGCTGATAGCTCGCGCCGAGGAGGTGGAGGCGCTGGCGGCGAGCGTCCCCGACAACGGCGGCGTCTATCTGGTGCCGGCCTTCGCCGGCCTGGGCGCACCGCACTGGGAGCCGCACGCGCGCGGCAGCCTGTTCGGCCTCACCCGCGGCAGCGGCCGGGCGCACATCGCACGCGCCGCGCTGGAGGCGATCGCCTACCAGAGCGCCGACGTGCTCCGCGCCATGGAGCGGGATGCGGACATGGCGGTCAGCGAGTTGCGCGTCGATGGCGGCGCCGCCAACAACGATTTGTTGATGCAGTTCCAGGCCGACATCCTCGGTGTGTCCGTGGTCCGGCCGCGCATCACCGAGACCACGGCGCTGGGCGCCGCCTACCTGGCCGGCCTGGCGGTCGGCTTCTGGCGCTCGACCGGGGAGCTGGCCAGTCACTGGCAGACCGATCGCCGCTTCGAGCCCGCCATGCCCGAGTCCGAACGCGACCGGCTGATAGGCGGCTGGAATCTGGCGGTGGCCCAGACCATCGCCTGGGCTCGGGCCCAGAGCTGAGCTTGCGCGGCCGCTTGATCGAGATCAGCCGCCGCCCTGGGGTTCATGGTATATACGTGTCTTTCGCCAGCCAGGAGAACCAGCGATGGCCACCAAACCGGAACAATTCAGCGAGCTGCACCGCAAGAACATGGAAGCGGCGATGAAGCTGGCCCAGATGTCGATCGAGAATTCGCAGCGCATCGTCACGCTGCAGGTGGATGTCGCCAAGGCGCTGTTCCAGGACAGCGTGGACAATGCCAAGGCGCTGGCCGCCGCCAAGGATCCGCAGCAGGCGGTGGCGCTGCGCACCCATTACACCCAGGAGACGGCGCAGAAAATGATCGAGGCGGCGCGCGAGATCGCCGAGATCGGCAATGACTCGCGCAGCGAATTCAGCCGCCTGCTCTCCGAACAACTCGCCAGCGGCAGCAAGGACATGATGGAGGCCTTCCAGTCCTTCTTCGGCTCGCTGCCCGGCCAGAATACCCAGGTGATGGAGACCATGCAGCAGGCGATGGCCAAGGCCAACAAGGCCTTCGAGCAGATCAGCCAGGCATCGGCCGTCTTCGGCGGCGAGGCGCCGAAGAAGAAGCCGGCCAAGAAGTAGCCGGGGTTCTACGCGTTCCAGCGCGAGGCCGCGGCGTCGTCGGCATCCTTGGTCTCGACCCAGCGGCCGCCCGAGGCCGTCTCTTCCTTCTTCCAGAAGGGCGCCCGGGTCTTGAGATAATCCATGATGAACTCGCAGGCGGCGAAGGCCTCGCCGCGATGCGCGCAAGCGACGATCACCAGCACGATCGCGTCACCCGGCGCCAGGCGGCCGGTGCGGTGGATCACCCGCACCGCCTGAAGCTGCCAGCGCGACCGTGCCTGCGCCACGATGTCCTCCAGCGCCGCCTCGGTCATCCCCGGATAGTGCTCCAGGGTCATCGCGCTCAAGCCATGATCCTCGCCGTCGCGCACCAGCCCGACGAAGCTCGCCACCGCGCCGATCGTCTTGCACCCGAGGGTGATCTTGGCGATCTCGGCGCCGACGTCGAAGTCCTCGCTTTGTACGCTCACCACGCTCGCCGACATCGTCAGCCTCCGGTGACCGGCGGGAAGAAGGCGACCTCGTCGCCGTCTCTCACCGCCGCGGTCTCATCGACCATGCGCTGATTGATCGCCGCGCGCAGATTCTTCGTTCTCGCCAGCGCCGCCCAGCGCTCGCCCCGCGCCGCCAGCTGGGCGCGCAATCCGGCAATGTCGGCAACGCCCGGGGCGAGCGCGATTTCCTCGCCGGCGCTGGCAAGCGCCTCGCGCAGGCCTGCGAAATAGAGGGTCTTGACCATGACGTTCAGTATAGCAATTCCGAAAACGGCAGGAAGCTCACACGATCACCGCGCGCAATCGGCGCACCCGGCGGATTGTCGATCAGGCCGTCGGCCCAGGCGGCCGAGGTGATAACCCCTGAACTCTGGTTGGCAAACAGTTCCAGGCCGCCGGCATCGTTCCTGCGCGCGCGCAGGAACTCGCGCCGCGGATCGGGTCTTCCCCAGTCGAAATCGGCGCGCAGCGCCACCCGCCGGGGTTTCAGGCCCGTCGCCCCCTGACACTTGAGAATGAAGGGACGGACCAGCATCAGGAAGGTCACGAAGGAGGACACCGGATTGCCGGGCAGGCCGATGAAGCTGGCGCCTCCGACACGGCCGAAAGCCAGCGGCTTGCCCGGCTTGATGGCGATCTTCCACAGATCGAGTTCGCCCTCGGCCTCGACCGCGGCCTTGATGTGGTCCTCCTCGCCGACCGAGACACCGCCGCTGGTGAGGATCAGATCGTGACCCCGCGCCGCCCGCCGCAACGCCTCGCGCGTCGCGGCCAGGCTGTCCGGGACGATGCCCAGGTCGCCGACCTCGCAGCCCAAGTCCTGCAGCAGGCCGGCGAGCAGATAGCGATTGGAGTTGTAGATCGCGCCCGGCGGCAGTTGCTCGGGAGGGATCTCGCCCGGCATCACCAGCTCGTCGCCGGTCGAGAACAGCGCCACCTTCAGGCGGCGGAACACCGGCAGTTCGGCCAGCCCGACCGAGGCGGCCAGCCCCAGGTGCTGCGGCAGCAGCCTCGTGCCGGCGGCGAGAACCCGATCGCCGCGGCCGATGTCCTCGCCGGCGCGGCGGATCCAGTCGCCCGCGGCGGGCAGGTGATTGATGATCACTGCGTCGCCCTCGCGGCTCACCAACTCCTGCATGACGATCGCGTCGGCGCCGTCGGGCACCGGCGCGCCGGTGAATATCCGCGCCGCGGTGCCGGCGGCAAGGTGATGGCCGACGCTGCCCGCCGGGATGCGCTGGGCCACGGTCAGACGTGTGCCCGCGGCCGGGACATCGGCGCAGGACAGCGCGTAGCCGTCCATCGAGGAGTTGTCCTGCGGCGGCACCGCGATCGCCGAGACCTGCGTCGCGGCCAGCACCCGGCCGCAGGCCGCCTGGGTCGGCAGCGACTCGACCTCGGTCACGGCGCTTGCCGCGTCTTGCAGCTGCGCCAGGGCTAGTTCGAAGGAGAGCATGGCCATCAGAACTCCAGATAGTTCAGGATGAAATCGACGACCGCATCGGGGGCGTTGAGATCGAGCCAGGGCAGCGGCAGATCGAGCCGGGTGTCGCTCGCCAGGGCGACGATGTTGTTGCCCTCGCGATAGAGCAGCGGCTTGCCGTTGGCCGGGCGGTGCACCTCGATCTTGGGAATGCCGGTGAATTTGTAGCCCTCGACCAGCACCAGGTCGCAGGGCGAGAAGCGTTCGAGCTGCGTCTCCAACTGGGGCTCCGGCTCTTCACGCAACTCGTGCATCAGCACCCAGCGCTGGTCGGAGACCAGCATCACCTCGCTGGCGCCGGCCTCGCGGTGGCGGAAGGAGTCCTTGCCCGGCTTGTCGATGTCGAAGTGGTGGTGGGCGTGCTTGATCAGCGACACCCTCATGCCCTTCATCACGAAGCGCGGGATCAACTGCTCGATCAGCGTGGTCTTGCCCGCGCCGCTGTAACCGGTGAAACCGAAAACCTTCATGCCTTTTCTCTCTATGAACCCACCACCAACTTCGTCCCACAGGGACTTCCATTCGCTGGAGATACCCGACGGCTACGGTCGTCCCACGGGGACTTCCTTTGGTCGTCGTTGCGAGCCGAAGGCGAAGCAATCTTAGATCGCCACGCTACGCTCGCGATGACGCCCCTCCCCACATTGCCGTCGGACGAAGGGAACAGGAAAAGGTCCTCATCGCTTGCAAGGCAGCGCCAGCACCGGCGCGAAGCCGCCGCCCGGGGTGCGGAAATTGGTCGTCTGCCCCTGCCACAGGCGCGCGGTGACGAGCTGGACGCGGCCGTCGTAGACGTAATTGCGCAGGTCGATCTTCATCGCCACGCTCTCCCCCGCCACCGTGAGCCGCCGCGAGCTGGGGGGCACCAGCGCCTGCGCGACGTAGTGGCCGGCGCCAGTGATGATCTCCTCGAACACCCGGCGTGTCAGCTTGTCGCCGCGGTAAGCGGCCTTGCTGCCGTAACCCGCCGCGGGCTTGAAGAAGAGCTGGCGGCGGCGCGCCCAGAGCTCATCGGCGGCCGCGGCGGAGACGCTCTCGGTACGCGGAATGCCGGCCTGCAGGAGCTCGCGCGTCGCGGCATCGACGCCCCAGCGTTCGAGCAGTTGGGGATCGGTGAGCGCGACCAGGTTGCGCTTGTCGGCGTAGCGCGCGTGGGCGTGCGGATGCGGCGTCACCACCGCGCCGCCGGCGAGGTAGGCTGCGCGCAAGGCGGCGCTGGCGGGCTGCTCGAGCGCGAAATCGGTGAGCCGGTTGTAGACCAGGTCGATCTTCCGCTCGCCCGCCCAGAGCGCGCCGTCGCGCCAGGCGAGATCAACCGGGTCGCAGATCAGCGCTTCGATGCCGTGGCGCTCGAATAGGCGGGCGAAGAGCACGAACTCCGGGTAGAGATATTGCTCCTTGGGATCGATGTCTACGATGGCGATGGTGGAAAGCGTGGCCTCGCCGCGCTCGGCGCGCCACTCCGCGAGGAACATCGCCATGAACAGGTGCTCGGGCGGATCCTCGCCCAGGCTTCCCGGCAGCCGGGCCCGGACCGCGTCGCAGCAGGCCTGCTGGGCGCGCGCCAGCAGCGCGTTGAGCAGCGCGCCGCCGGCGTTGGTGTTGATCTCGATCAGCTGCGGCCCGCCCAGGTTGTCCGGACCCAGATGGAAATCGTAGCCCAGGAATACGCCGCGCGCGCGCGGCCGGTGACGCGCCACCGCCGGGGCGTAGGCGAGGACGTGTTCCAGGTAGGCAGGCAGGGCTGCGACGCGCTCGATGGCGGCGATGATCCTGGCCATGCGCTCGATGTGCTCGCCGCTGACGAACACCATGCTGCCGGCGAACAGGTGCGGCCGGTCGGCGGCGATCATCGCCGAGAGCGCATCGCCGTCGGGGGCGTGCCCCAGCTCGCGACTCAAGGCCTCGCGGTCGAGCGAGATGCACTGGCAGTCGGCGTTCAAGCGTTCGGCCAGCTCAAAGCAGTCCGGAGCTTCGGCTTTCATTCCGGCAGTGTACCTGCTCCGCTCCCGGCGGTGGCGAAGAAGGCGCGGACCTCGGCGATCTCCCGGCTGCGCCGCATCGGCGGCAGCGACTGCCAGACGCGGCGGCCGTAGGGCTTGTTCACCAGGCGCGGATCGCAGACCATCAGCACGCCGCGGTCGGTCTCGTCGCGGATCAGCCGTCCGGCGCCCTGCTTCATGCTGATCACGGTGCGCGGCAGCTGGTAATCCATGAAGGGATTCTTGCCCGCCTTCTTCATTTGCTCGTTGCGCGCGACCAACACCGGATCGTCGGGCGGCGCGAAGGGCAGCTTGTCGATGACCACCAGGGACAGCGCCTCGCCGCGCACATCGACGCCCTCCCAGAAGCTCTGGCTGGCCACCAGCACCGCGTTGCCCAGGCTGCGGAAGCGCGAGAGCAGTTCGGCCTTGGCACCCTCCCCTTGCAGCAGCAGCGGAAATTCCATGCCGTCCCGGACGAAGCGCTCCCTGAGCAGGCCGTGCACCAGACGCATCGCGCGCAGCGAGGTGCACAGCACGAAGGCGCGCCCGCCGGAAGCGACGATGGCCGGATGGGCCGCCTCCATCACCGCCTCGATATAGCCCGGACTGTTCGGGTCGGGCATGCCGGTGGGCACGTAGAGCAGCGCGTTGGCGGCGTAGTCGAAGGGGCTGCCCCAGCAGCCGGTGTCAGCTTCGTTCAAGCCCAGCTCGCCGCAGTAGTGGGAAAAATCGCTGCCCACGGCCAGCGTCGCCGAGGTGAAGATCCAGGCGCGCGGATGGCCTTCGAGCTGGCGGCGGAAGATCTCGGCGACGTCGAGCGGCGTTAGGTTGAGCGCCAGCGCCTGGCTGAACACCTCGACCCAGCGGACCTGACCTGGATCGTCGAGATCGCGCCAGCGCGTCAGGCGGGCGCCGACCTCCAGCGCCCGCTGCAGGCAGTTGGCGAGTCCTTCGGAGCGCTCGGCCTGGCTCTCCAGGTGGCGGCAGAAGTCGGCCAGCGTCGTTGCGAGATCCTGCAAGGCCTGCTGAAAATCCTTCTCGGGCAAGAGTTGCGCCGCCGCCAAGCGCGCATTCTCGGCGGCGACCGAAAGGCGCAGGTCGCGCGCGGCCTTCTCCAGATCCCGCGTCGCGTCCTGCAGCGGCGCGTAATCCTTGGCCGCGGCGATCGCTTCAAAGCGGGTGTCCCGGGCCAGATCGTTGATCTGGCCGGTGCCCAGGCTGTCGCCGAAGAACAGCCCGGCGATCTCCGGCAGCTGGTGCGCCTCGTCGAAGATCACGGTGTTGCAGGCCGGGAGCAGCTCGCCCAGACCGTCGTCGCGCAGCATCACGTCGGCGAAGAACAGGTGGTGATTGACCACGACGACGTCGGCGGACAAGGCCTCGCGCCGCGCCGCCAGGACGAAGCAGTCCTTGTGCTGGGGACACTCCTGGCCCAGGCAGTTCTCGCGCGTCGAGGTCGCCGCGAGCCACGCCGCAGAATCCTCGGGTACCGCGCCCAGCTCCCCCTTGTCGCCGCTCCTGGTGGTCTTGGCGAAGCGGGCGATGGTGCGGATGTGGCCGGCCTCCTCGCGCGACTGGAAGCGGCCGTCGGCCAGCGCGCGTTCGAGGTGGTAGTGGCAAACGTAGTTGGACCGGCCCTTCAAGAGCGCGGTGGTGGCGGAGAGCTTGAGCGCCTGGCGCACCGCCGGCAGGTCGCGCTGGAACAGCTGGTCCTGCAGCGTCTTGGTGCCGGTGGACACGATCACCTTGCCGCCGGAGAGTAGCGCCGGCACCAGGTAGGCGAAGGTCTTGCCGGTGCCGGTGCCCGCCTCGGTGACCAGCACCCGGTTGGCCGCGATGGCCGCGGCGATGCGCTCCGCCATCTCGATCTGCTGGGGACGGATGCGATAGCCGGGAATGGCAGCGGCGAGCGGGCCGTCGGCGGCGAAGACGGTCGATAGGGCGGGCATGGGGGAAGCGGGATTTGAGCCGTGCATGGTATCACGCAGCCGACCCGGTCCTGAATCGGCTCAATCCTCGGCGTTCATCTCCGGCACCTGGTCTATGAGCCGCCTGAGCAGGCCGGTCAGCTGCGCCACCTCGGCCGGCGCCAGCGTGGCGATCAGTCGCTTCTGCCGCCGCCGCGCGACGGCCTTCAGCTGCTTGTGCAGCTCCCGGCCCTCGGGCGTGAGCTTGGCCAGGGCGGCATTGCCGCGACTGGTGGTCGGCATGATCTCGACCAGGCCGCGCCGCTTCAGCAGCCCCAGGCTCCTGCTCGCCGCGGCATTATCGAGATCGGCGACCTCGGCCACCTCCCGCACGATCAGGTTGGACTTCTTGCCCAGCGACAGGATCACCCGCCATTCGGCGACCCCCAGGCCCCAGTGGCGCTTGTAGTAGTTGGCGGCACCCCGGTTCAGCCGGTAGGCGAGGCCGATGATCAGCACCGCGAGGTAATCGTCCGCCAGTTCCCCGGGCGAGGGTTTCAGTTCGGCCGCGCTTGGCTTGACCATGTTCTCACCTCAGCCTTTGATCGCGCCGTTCACCAGCTGCGCCCCAGATAGACGCCCTGCTTTTCCAGCTCGCGCTGCAGGCTGCCGACGTCGAGTTGGCGGGGGGCGACCCCCGCCTGCAAAGACAGGTGCGCCGCCGTGCCCGCTGCCTCGCCCATGACGAAACAGGCACCGGAGACGCGCGCCGCGGACTGACCCTCGTGGGTCATCGAGGCGCAGCGGCCGGCGACGAACAGGTTCTCCGTCTTGCCCGGAACGATCATCCGGTAGGGCAGCTGATTGAAGCCGCGCGACTCCGGGATGGGCGGGAACTTGAGCATCACGTCACCGGCGACGTGCGCCTCGATCGGCCAGCCGTTCACGCCTATCGTGTCCGCGAAGCTGGCGCAGGCGAGCACGTCCGCTTCGCTCAACTGGTAGTCGCCGAGCACCCGCCGGGTCTCGCGCACGCCCAGTTGCGGACCGATCTCGACGATGTAGGCGTGCTCGAAGCCGGGCACCGCCTGGCGCACGAACTGGAACACGTCCCAGGCCTGGCGCCTGCCCTCGATCTCGCCCCGGGAGAGTTGCCGCGCGTCGGTCGCGTCCAAGGCGAGGCCGTCGGCGTTCTTGAGTTGCGTCATGTTCGCCCGCCACTCGATCGGATTCTTCTGCGGCCGCACGATCGCCCCCTTGCGCGGAAAGGTATGCGTGCCCTTCGCCACCGCCTCGGCCATCAGCTTGGGGATGGTCTCCCAGGCCCGGCCGGCGCGCTCGGGATCAACGCCGCTGATCCGGAACATCATCGACGGGTAGAGCATGTTGCCCTGGCCGTCGCCCTTCTCGAAGGGGGCGCCGGCCCAGGCGGACAGGTCGCCGTCGCCCGAGCAGTCGATGAAGCACTCGCCCCTGACGGCGCAGCGCCCCTCCTTGGTCTCCACCAGGATGGCCTCGATGCGCCCGTTCGCCGCGACCGCCCCGACGCCCAGCGCGTGGAACAGGATATTCACGCCGTGGCTGGCGAGTAGCTCGTCGGCGGCGATCTTGTACGCCGAGATGTCGTAGGCCTGGGCCTGGATCATGTTGCGGAAGGACAGGTGCGGCGGATTGAGGCCGTCCAACTTGTCTATGCGCTCCAGCAGTTCGTCGGCGACGCCATGGACCACGCGCTTGTGCTCGCCATGGACGTTGGCGTGCAGGCCGCAGAAATTGGTGACGCCGGCGGCGGTGCCCATGCCGCCCAGGAAGCCGTAGCGTTCGATCAGCAGGGTCTTGCGCCCCTGGCGACCGGCCGCCGCCGCGGCGGCGATCCCGGCCGGGCCGCCGCCGACGACGACGACTTCATAGGCGCCGAAGACGGGAGTGCTCCTGCTCGGTTCGGTGAGGGTGGTAGACATCGCAGATCGCGCTCCTGATGGTTTCACTTCTTGATGATTTCCACGATGCCCCGGTCGGCATCGACGATCACCCAGTCGCCGCTCGCGATCAGTTGCAGCGGGTCGCGGTCGAAGTCGGTCATCGCCGGCGCGTGGGTGACCACCGCGCCCAGCGCCACCTTGGTGGACATCCGGTTGAAGAGCAGCGCCAAGGGCGCGGCGCCGGCGAGCCGCGCCATGTGGAAGTAGTGCGACCAGGCGGAGGAGCCCTTGGCGCCGGGGAATACGAGTATCCGGTCCTTGAAGCTCTGGCCGCGCAGTTCGTGCCTGAGCTCGATGATCGTGCCGTCGCGCGGATTGATGCCGCCCCAGCCGGAGATGGTCTCCCGAGTCACCAGGGCCTCGCCCTCGGCGCGGCCGCCGACCACCTTGCGGCCGTGGAGCACGATTGCACTCATCGCAGCTCCCCGCCCCAGCGTCCGTTCACCGCGCCATCGACGCAATCCGCCAGCGAACCGAACCACATCTGCACGCCCATGATCGCCGGCAGGTAGTGGGCCTGCTTGGCCGAGTCGGTGGCGACCACCCGGGTGCCCTTGGGCATCACCCGGCCTATCGCCGGGCAGGTATCGCTCATCAGCACGGCGCCGGCGTCGGCGATGATCTTCGTGTAGCCGTTGCGGTCCGCGATGCTCTTGATCGAGCGCGGCGTGAAGATCCAAAGCTGGGTGTTCTCGTGCACGCGCCGGCCCTCGAGCAGGCGGCTGGCCAGCCAGATCTGTTCGATCGAGCTGTGCGGGCAGCCGAGCATGACGAAGTCCACTTCCCGGTCCCTGGCCGTCGAATTGAGGGCCTCGTAGGCTCGCCTGCGCTCGGCCTCGCCGTATTTCAGCGTTTCGATCCTCGTCCCGCCGCCCAGCGCCGCTTCCAGCGACTGCGCTTCCGGCGTGACCCCGGGGATGTGGAACATCTCGACGCCGCCCGAGGAAGCGGCGGCGGCGCCGAAGTGCTTGAGCTTGATCTGGTTGGGATGGCTGGTGATGCCCGAGAGCACCGGGACGTCGTCCTGCACCACCTCGCCCAGGTGGTAGCCCAGCAGGCCCCAGTCCATCATGTCATCGACCGCGCACTCGATGTTCACCAGATGGGTGCCGCGGCGGTTCTCGGTCAGGTGGTAGCCCCAGTAGGGAATCTTGCCGGTGATGCCGGCGGCCCCGGTGCTCTCCCGCCCCTCGGTGTTGGTGCGGGCGCCCAGCACCGCGTTGCAATAGACCACCGCCGACGACTCCATCCAGGCGCAATGCTCGCCCAGCACCGGGACGTTGCCCACCTGGTAGGGCGTGCAGGTGGCGAGCATATTGATCCCGCGCTTGCCGAAATATTCCTCGCCGCGCGTCTGCAGTTCGGCCACCTCCTTCGCGATCCCCTGGATCTGCCAGTGCTCGGTGTCCACCCCGTGGATCACCTGGCAGGTGTAGGCGGAGAACTTCGGCGTCTCTATCACCTCGGGGCTGTCGAGGTTGAATTCCGAGAACACCGCGTCGAAGCCCGACGCCTTTGCCGCGTAGTCGCGCACGAAGGGCGTGGCGGTGCCCACCGTGCCCACCACGTTGTTGGTGTCGACCAGGCGCTCGGCGCCGAGCGCCTCGCCGTACTTGAGCAGGAGCTCCATCGCCTTCTGCTTGGCGATGCCCTGGTCGCCGTCGAGCATGGCCTGTTCCGCTGCGTTCAATTTCATCTTGACCTCCTCGTCTATTGTATCGCTCCAGCTCGGCCCCGGAGGCGAGCCACGTGGGGGCGACGGAGGCTGGCAATTTTTTTTATTATGATTTATCATTTATTGATATGTCAATAAAACATTCGCCCGGCACTCGCCACCAAGGTGGCCTGCGCCAGAGATTGCCGCGGCCCTGCGGGCCTCGCAATGACGGCGGTACGGTGTCATTGCGAGCCGAAGGCGAAGCAATCTCGAGGGTTCATGGATTTGCCGGTCGAAGCCGGAAGGAATAAGCAAATGAAAAGAAAGCTGCGCAGCAATTTCGGCATCGGCACCTCGTTCTGGGCGGTCAGGCGCGCACAGTGGCGCGCGCTGGGCCTCACCGACGCCGACATGGAGAAGCCCAAGATCGCGGTGGTCAACACCTCGTCGGAGCTGGCCATCTGCTTCAGCCATCTCGACGGCATCGCAGCAGAGGTCAAGGACGCGATCCGCGCGGCCGGCGGCCTGCCCTTCGAGGTGAGGACGACCGCGCCCAGCGACTTCATCCACAGCGCCGGACGCGCCGGCACCTATATCCTGCCCGCGCGCGACCTGATCACCAACGACATCGAGGTCGCGGTCGAGGGCGCCCAGCTGGACGGCATGATTTGTCTCGCCTCCTGCGACAAGACCACGCCCGGCCAGATCATGGCCGCGGCGCGCCTGAATCTTCCCACCCTGATGGTGATCTGCGGCTATCAGCCGAGCGGCCAGTACCTGGGCGAGCACGTCGATATCGAGGACGTGTTCCTGGCCGCCGGCCATCACCTGGTCGGCAAGGTCTCGCTGGAACGGCTCACCGGCATGAGCGAGAACGCCATCCGCGGCCCCGGGGTCTGCTCCGGCATGGGCACGGCGAACTCCATGCACATCGTCTGCGAGGCGCTGGGCATGGCCCTGCCCGGCTCCGCGCCGGTGCTCGCCAACAGCCCGAGGATGTTCGACTTCGTCCGCAGATCGGGGCAGCGCATCGTCGAGATGGTCGAGGAGGACCTGCGCCCGCGCAGCCTCCTGACCCCGGACGCCTTCGCCAACGCCGCGAAGACCATCTTGAGCCTGTCGGGCTCGATCAACGTCATCAAGCACCTCCAGGCGATCGCCGTCGAGGCCAAGTGCGACATCGACGTCTATGCGCTGTTCGAGCGCTACGCCGAGGTAACGCCGGTGCTCTGCGCGGTGCGCCCCAACGGCGACACCACGATCGAGGAACTCGAGGCGGCGGGCGGCGCGCGCGCGGTGATGAAGCGGCTGGAACCCTTGCTGCAGACATCCGCCCAGACGGTCAGCGGCCGCAGCGTCGCCGACAACCTGGCAGACGTGGTGCTCAGCGACGACACCATCCGCCCGCTCGACCGGCCGCTGTCGACCAAGGCCCCGATCGTCATCGTCCGCGGCAATCTCGCGCCCGAGGGCGGCATCGTCAAGCTCGGGCTGCGCTATGAGCGCAAGCTCCAGGTGAGCGGCCGGGCCAAGGTCTATCAGGCGCCCGACGAGGCCATCGCCGCGGTCAAGGCCGGCGACATCAAGGCCGGCGACGTGGTGGTGTTGCGCGGCCTGGGCGTCCAGGGCGGCCCGGGCATGGGCATGGCCTCGCGCGTGGTCTTCGCCATCGAAGGCGCGGGGCTGGGCGAGGAGGTGGCGGTGATCACCGACGGACAGCTCTCCGGCCTGGTCAACCGTGGCCTGGTGGTCGGCGAGGTGAAGCCCGAGGCGGCCGTGAATGGCCCGATCGCCGCGGTCCGCGAGGGCGACACCATCGCCATCGACATCGCCGCCCGGACCGTCGATCTGAAGATTTCACAACAAGAGCTCGATTCGCGCCTAGGCGCGCTAGCGGCCAGCAGCAAGCGCTCGCCGGACGGATGGCTGTCCGTCTACCAGCGCACCGTCCAAGCCCTGTCGCAAGGTGCGACGCTGATCGCGCCGCCCCGGCAGGACACCCCAGACCACTGAAGGAGACACCATGAACAAGCTGATTCGCACCCTGCTCTTGGCGCTGGCGGCCGTAGCCTGCGCGCCCGCGGCCCAGGCCGTCGACTATCCGACCAAGGCCGTGACCCTGGTCGTGCCCAACGATCCGGGCGGCGCCATCGATCTCCTGGCGCGCCTGCTCGCCAACAAGCTGGAGGGACTCTGGGGCAAGCCGGTCATCGTCGCCTACAAGCCGGGTGCGGGCACCGTGCTCGGCACCAATTACGTCGCCAAATCCGATCCCGACGGCTACACGCTGGGCCTGGTGGTCACCGCGCACGTCATCAACCCCAGCCTGCGCAGCAATCTGCCCTACGACACCGTCAAGGATTTCTCCGGCGTGTCGATGGTCGCCACCTCGCAGATCGTGCTCACCGCCACCCCGTCGTTCCCGGCCAACAACCTGGCGGAGCTGATCGCGCTGGCCAAGAAGGAGCCCGGGAAACTGAGCTACGCCTCGCCCGGCGCCGGCAGCGCGATGCACCTGACCGGCGAGATGATCAAGAGCAAGACGGGCATCGACATGCTGCACATCCCCTTCAAGGGCAGCGGCCCGGCCTACGTCGAGGTGATGAGCGGGCGCATCCCGCTGATGCTCGACCCGCTGTTCTCCTCGATGGCCTACATCAAGAGCGGCAAGTTGAAAGCCCTGGCGGTGTCGGGCGCCCACCGGGATCCCAGCGCTCCGAACATCCCGACGATGGCCGAGACCCTGCCCGGCTTCGACGTCCATAGCATGTTCGGCATCGTGGTGCCGCGCGCGACGCCGCGCGACGTCGTGCATAAGATCAGCGCCGATCTGGAAAAGGTGCTGCAGATGCCCGATCTCAGGGCGCGCATGGCCTCAATCGGCATGACCCCGGTCGGCACCACGCCGGAGCAGTTCGACGCCTACATCCGCAGCGAGATCGTGAAGTGGGCCGCGGTGGTCAAGAGCTCCGGGGCGAAGATCGACTGAGCGGGCATCCCGGACGCGGGGGGGGCGGCTGGCGACAGAACTTCAGCCGCCCGCCTCGCGCCAGAAATACCACGCCGCGACGCTGCGGTAGGGCGCCCACTTGGCGCCGATTTCGCGCAGCTCTGCCGGCGTCACCGGCAGCCGTCGCCGGCTGGCTTTGGTGAACCCGCTCCTGACGCCGAAGTCGTCGGCCGGCAGCACGTCCAGCCGGCCCAGGGTGAAGATCAGCAGCATCTCCACCGTCCACTGGCCGACCCCCCGCACCTGAACCAGCCGCCGGATGATGTCGTCGTCGCCGCTCTTGCTGATCTCGGCGCGCCTCATCGGCACGATGCCCTCGCCCGCCTTCATCGCGATGTCGCGTATCGCAGCGACCTTCTGCCTGGAGAGTCCGGCCGAGCGCAGTGCTTCCTCGCTCGCCGTGAGCACCTCTTCCGGCATCGGAAAACGGCTGTCGGGAAACAGCGCGATGAAGCGCCCGAGGATGGTCTCGGCGGCTCTGCCGTTCAACTGCTGATGGGTGACCGCGCGCACCAGCGCCTCGTAAGGCGAGCGCCGCCACTCGGGTACCAGCGTGCACGGTCCGTGGGCGGCGACCAGGCGGCGCATCAGCGCGCTGCCGTCGGACAAACGCCGCTCGGCCACCGCCAGTTCTGCGGCGTAGGTCGCCGCGCTCATCCGCATGGACATGCCCGCCTCCTTTGTTCCGGGTTTTCTCCCGGATGAGCGGGCATTATCTTTCAAATCCGGGCGGCTGCGCCCGGTGACTCAGCGCAAGCCGGCGATGTAGTCGGACAGGGCCTTGATCTGCGGGTCGGTCATCCTGAGCGCGATCGTGCGCATCATCTTGTTCGGATCGTTGGCGCGCAGACCGGAGCGGAAGGCTTGCAGCTGCGCCGCGGTGTA
>DATKVJ010000026.1:0-62524 GCA_035530135.1 Rhodocyclaceae bacterium
AGGAAAAAAAGGTTACCGCTGCCCAGATGCTGCTGTTCTGACACAGGAAACGGATGAAAAAATTCCCTCCCAACCAAGGCTGGGAGGGAATTCAAGGGCTGCCAGATTGTAGCCTTCCGGGGTGAGAGAGGGAGCTACAACGAGTGCCTTTCATTTACGATTCAGTCGGGGGATTGTAGCCTTCCGGGGTGAGAGAGGGAGCTACAACATCGGTTTATTTTGGTATATTCAAAGGCAAGATTGTAGCCTTCCGGGGTGAGAGAGGGAGCTACAACAGTGCCTTGGCACGGATCAATAGCCGCAGGGATTGTAGCCTTCCGGGGTGAGAGAGGGAGCTACAACCTTTTACGGCAGTGCCTGCGGCTGTGTGCCGATTGTAGCCTTCCGGGGTGAGAGAGGGAGCTACAACTAAGAAAAAGTACCAATGCAGGAAACTCACGATTGTAGCCTTCCGGGGTGAGAGAGGGAGCTACAACCTGGCAGCGTTCGCGTACATCTATGCGAATGATTGTAGCCTTCCGGGGTGAGAGAGGGAGCTACAACTGTTTGCCGTTTGGTGCGCTCGTCAAGTGCGATTGTAGCCTTCCGGGGTGAGAGAGGGAGCTACAACGGATAAATGGACGACCTAAAGGTCATCCATTTATCCGTGTCGCTACCGCGACGTCTGCAAAACATTGCAGCTTGAATATTTATTAGATAATATGCAAGCTTATATCAGTTGTTTAACAACCGCCAACGGGGACACTCATGAGCGACCACACCATCGACACCGCGCTGGCCCGCCGCATGATCGAAGCCAGCGCCATTCGGGGCGCATCGATTATCGGCCGACCGGGCGGCTGGTCTGTAATGCTCAAACTGGGCAAAGCAGAAAAGCCATTGAGCGCCCAGCGCACCGGCAAACCGCGCATGTGGCGCAGCCTGGATACCTGCGTGGAATACCTGAAGAATGAGCTGCACATCGTCCGGGTCGAGTTGCTAGACGCCAGCGGGCACAGCGCCAACGATGCCGCACGCACAACGCGGGCGGACTCTTCCGAGCGCTTGAAGCACGCCCATGAAGCCGCCGCCCACGACAAGTGGTTTCGCGCCCAAGTGGAGCAGGCCATCCGGGAAGCCGACGACCCCGATACCGCTTGGGTGCCGCATGATGTCGTCAAAAAGGACATGGCGAAACAACGCAAAACCTTGAAGGCCAGAATTGCAGCCGGGGCTAAGTGATGCAGTTGGTATGGACGCCTCGCGCCGAGGCGTCACGCCATGCGGCCATCGAACACATCGCCCAGGACAATCCACACGCCGCACTGGATCAGCTTGACGAGATCGAGCGACAAATCGATTTGCTGCTGCAACATCCTGGAATCGGTCGACCGGGCCGCAGGCGGGGAACCCGCGAATTGGTCATAAGTCGCACACCCTTCATTCTCGTTTATCGCTTCAGGCCGAGAGCCGGGCGCATCGAGATTCTGAGAATGTTGCACGGCTCGCAGCAGTACCCGTGAGCCGTGCAACCCGCCTACTTCTTCTCTTCGGCGGGGGTCTTGGCGTTGGGGAACTGGAAGCCCGCGAACAGGTTGCGCGTCTGGCCCTGGATCTGTTCCTGCATCTGCTGGAACATCGCCTGGCTCTGCTCCATGTAGGTGCTCATCATGCTCTGCATCGCCGGTCCCTGGAAGTTCATGAACTGCGCCCAGAGGTCGTTGGAGGGCGCGGCGTTTTCGCCGTAGAGCGTCTTCGCCTGGTCCTTGAGCTTGGCCTGCATGTCGCTGAAGGCCTTGATGTTGCCCTCCAGATACTTGCCCATCATGCCCTGCATGGCGTTGCCGTAGAAGCGGATGATCTGCGACAGGATGTCGCTGGAGAACATCGGCGAACCGCCCGCCTCTTCCTCCAGGATGATCTGCATCAGGATGCTGCGCGTCAGGTCCTCGCCGCTCTTGGCGTCGAGTACCTGGAACTCCTCTTGCGCGAGCACCAGCCCCTTGACGTCGACCAGGGTGATGTAGGTGCTGGTCCGGGTGTCGTACAGACGGCGATTCGGGTATTTCTTGATCAGTCTCATCTTCTCGGCCATCTTCTGAGTCCTCCTGGACTGCTGTCCGTCCTGTTAATCGAAAACGTCTCTGCCGCCGTTCAGCACATGTGCAGGCCGCCGTTGATGTTGAGCGTGGCGCCGGTCATGAAACCGGCAAGCTCCGACACCAGATAGCGTACCAGATGGCCGATCTCCTCGGGCCGGCCCAAGCGCCCCATGGGAATGGAAGCGACGATCTGCTCGCGCACCTCCGGCTTGATCGCCATCACCATCTCGGTGCCGATGTAACCGGGCGCGATGGCATTGACGGTGACGCCCTTCTTCACCACTTCCTGCGCGATGGCCTTGGTGAAGCCGAGGATGCCGGCCTTGGCCGCGGAATAGTTGGCCTGACCGAACTGCCCCTTGACGCCGTTGACCGAGGACATGTTGATGACCCGGCCCCAGCCGCGCTCGGCCATGCCGGAGAGCACCTGGTGGGTGACGTTGAACACCGAGTCGAGGTTGGTGGCCAGCACCGCATCCCAGTCGCCGCGGCCCATCTTGAGGAAGGTGCCGTCGCGGGTGATGCCGGCGTTGTTCACCAGGATGTCTATCGGCCCGAGCTCGGCCTCGATCTTGTTCACCATCGCGGCGCAGGAGTCGTAGTCCGAGACGTCGCCCTCGGCGGCGTGGAAGGCATAACCCTCGGCCCGGGTCCTGGCCAGCCATTCCTCCCGCTGCGGGAAACCGGGCAGACAGTTGGCCACGATGATGCAGCCGTCTGCCGCCAGCGCCTTGCCGATCGCGGTGCCCAGTCCTCCCATGCCGCCGGTTATCAACGCAATTCTCTTCGACATCGTTGCCCTTCCTCAGCTGCAAAAAAAACCTGTCAGAACATGTGCTGGCCGCCGTTGATCGAGATGTTGGCGCCGGTCACGAAGGCCGCCTCGTCGGAGGAGAGATAAGCCACCAGGCCCGCCACCTCCTTCGGCTTGCCCAGGCGCGACATCGGGATCTGCGGCAGGATCTTCGATTCCAGCACCTCCTGGGGAATCGCCATGACCATCTGGGTACCGATGTAGCCCGGGGAAATGGTGTTGACGGTGACCCCCTTCTTGGCCACTTCCAGCGCCAGCGACTTGGTGAAACCGTGCATGCCGGCCTTGGCCGCGGCGTAGTTGGTCTGGCCGAAGGCGCCCTTCTGGCCATTGACCGAGGAGATGTTGATGACGCGGCCCCAGTTGCGTTCCATCATGCCGTCCATCACCTGCTTGGTCATGTTGAAGACCGAGTCGAGATTGGTCCGCATCACCGCGTCCCAATCCGCCTTGGTCATCTTCTTGAAGGTCATGTCGCGGGTGATGCCGGCGTTGTTCACCAGCACGTCGACCGCGCCCACGTCCTGCTCGATCGCGTCGATGCAGGCCCGGCAGGAGTCATATTCCGAAACGTCGCAGGGGTAGGCCTTGAAGCCGAAACCCATGTTGTTCATAGACTGCAGCCACTCCTGCGCGCGGGTGTTGGTCGGGCTGTGGGTGGTGACCACCTTGTAGCCCAAGGCCGCCAGCTTGATGCAGATCGCCTCGCCCAGGCCGCCCATGCCGCCCGTCACCAGCGCCACTCTTTGCATGTTTCGTCTCCTTATTCATATGGGATATCCCGCGCGCCTCTCGGGGCGCTTGGGCTGCGCCATGTTACGCCGCTTTCTCCCTGACATAGCGCCCCGGCGCCGGCTCGAGCGGGACGTGGCGCGCGCTGCCCAGGGCCACCCGGGCGCGGCGCCGCTTGCCGGCGTGAGCCGCCAGCCAGTCCGACCACAGCAGCCACCAGCTGCCCGGCCGCTCCTCGGCTGCGGCGAACCATTCATCGCCGCTGGCGGCGTCGCTCTCGTTCACCCAATGGCTGCGCTTCATCTTCGCAGCGGGGTTGATGACGCCTGCGATGTGGCCGCTGGCACCGAGCACGAAACGCGTCGGCCCGGAGAGCAGCGCCCGCGACAGATAGGAAGTCTTCCAGGGCACGATGTGGTCCTCGCGCGAGGCATAGAGGAAGGCCGGCATGTCGAGCCGGCGCAGGTCGGCGGCGACGCCGCACATCTCCAGTCCGCCCGGCTGGCAGAGCTTGTTCTCCAGATACAGCCGGCGCAGGTACCAGGCGGCGAAGGGCCCCGGCAGGCTGGTGCTGTCGGCGTTCCAGTAGAGCAGATCGAAGGCGGGCGGCTTGCCGCCCTTCAGATAGTTGCCGACCACGTACTGCCAGATCAGGTCGTTGGCGCGCAGGCTGGAGAACACCGAGGACAGCTCGCGGCCGTGCAGCAGCCCGCCCTTGCCGATGGTGGCCTCGCGCGCGGCGACCGAGGCCTCGTCGATGAAGCAGCCGAGTTCACCCGGCTCGGAGAAGTCGAGCAGCGTGGTGAGCAGGGTCAGGGCGGCGACCGGGCGCTCGCCGCGCGCCGCCGCCACCGCCAGCGCCGAGGCCAGCAGCGTGCCACCGACGCAGAAGCCCAGGGCATTGACCCGCTTCACGCCGCAGATCTCGGCGGCCACCCCGAGCGCTGCGAGCACGCCGCGTTCGAGGTAGTCGTCCCAGGTGAGGTGGCCCAGATCGGCCCTGGGATTCACCCAGGAGACCATGAACACGGTATGGCCTTGCTCGACCGCGTAGCGGACCAGGGAGTTCTCGGGCTGCAGGTCGAGGACGTAGTACTTGTTGATGCACGGCGGCACCATCACCAGCGGCCGCTGCCCGACCTTGTCGGTCAGCGGCGCGTACTGGATCAGCTGCAGCAGTTCGTTCTCGAACACCACGGCGCCGGGTGTGGCCGCCAGGTTGCCGCCGACCTCGAAGGCGGCGTCGTCGGTCATCGAGATGCGCCCCTTCTCGATGTCGGCGATCAGGTTCGCGAGGCCCAGGGTGATGCTCTTGCCCTGGGTCGCCAGCGCGGTCTTGATGAACTCCGGGTTGGTCGCGGCATAGTTCGACGGCGCCAAGGCATCGACGAACTGCCGGGTGAGGAAGCGCAACCGGCTCCTGGCGGCGGCATCGGCCACCGGCATGGCTTCGGCGAGCCTGGCGACGAATTCGGCATTGAGCACATAAGCCTGACGCAGGTAGTCGAAGACCGGGCTCTCGGTCCATTCGGGCGCGGCGAACCGCCGATCGGAGGGCGCCGGCAGCGCCACCGCCGGCGCCGGGTCGTCGGGCTTGCGGGCGAGCTCCGCGGCCCAGAGCTGGGCATGGCGGGCGGCGAATTCCTGCTGAAGCTGGGTCAGCGCCTCGGGCGGAACCGAGGCGGCGGCCGCCTGCCCGCCACCCAGCCAGCGGCTGAAGCCCTCCATCCATGGGCCAAGGCCCGCCATCCACGCCTGACCGCCCTGCAACATCGCCTGCATGCTGACTGCCAAGGGATCGGGTGCTGCGGACATCCGCTACTCCTGTTGGCCTGCCGAACGGTCCATTCGGGGGGGAGAATTCCGCTGATTTTGCGCTGCAGCATAGGGCCTGTCAAGGCAGCTGGGGCTCAGCCAGCCGAGGCTCTCGGGCGGGAGCGTCAGGCCAGCCAGATCAGGCTGGCCATGCGTCCGGTGACCCCGTCGCGGCGATAGGAATAAAAGCGCCCGGGATCGCTGTAGGTGCATAGGCCGCCGCCGAAGACGCGGGCGACGCCGGCCCGCGCCAGCCGCTGCCGGGCCAGCGCCGCCAGGTCGCACTGCCACCTGCCGCGGTCGTTTGCCGCGAAGGCCCCCGCCGCCGCCGGATCGTGGGCGCAGAAGATCTCGCGCACCTCCTGGCCGACCTCGAAGGCCGCCGGCCCGATCGCCGGCCCGAGCCAGACGACGAGCCGCGCCGGCGCGACCGCCATCACCGCCACCGTCTGCTCCAGCACGCCGGCGGCCAGGCCGCGCCAGCCGGCGTGGGCGGCGGCGACCACGCTGCCCGCGTCGTCGGCCAGCAGCACCGGCAGGCAATCGGCGGTGAGCACGGCGCAGACCCGACCGGCGCTGCGGGCGACGCAGGCATCGGCTTCGATGCCCGATTCCGCCTCTTCGGCGTTTACCACCCGCGTGCCATGCACCTGAGCTAGCCACAGGGGTTCGGCCGGCAGAGCCGACCCCAGCCGGCGGCGGTTCTCAGCCACGGCGCGCGGCTCATCGCCGACGTGGGTCGCGAGGTTGCAGCCGTGATAGGGCGGGACGCTGACGCCGCCGGCCCGGGTCGTCGCCAGGGCGCGCACGGCGGCGGGCGCCGGCCAGCCGGGGACGATCCAGTCGGGGCTCATGCGCGCTTCAGATGCGCCAGCAGTTCGGCAAAATCGGCCGGCAGCGGCGACTCCCAGGCGAGCTCGATGCCGCTGCCCGGATGCACCAGGGCCAAGCGCCAGGCGTGCAATGCCTGGCGCGGGAAGGCGGAAAGCGGCGCGTCGGCAGCACCGCGGGTGAGACCGCGGCGGCCGTAGGTCGGATCGCCGACCAGCGGATGGCCGATCGAGGCCAGGTGCACGCGGATCTGGTGGGTGCGTCCGGTCTCCAGCCGGCATTCGAGCAGGGTGGCCTGGGCGAAGCGCTCGCGCACCTGGTAGTGGGTGCGGGCTTCCCGGCCGCCGGCCACCACCGCCATCTTGACGCGCTGGGTCGGATGACGGCCGATCGGCGCATCTACGGTGCCGCCATGAAGCACCTTGCCATGGACCAGCGCCAGGTAATGGCGGCGCACGCTGCGCGCCTGCAGCTGGCGCACCAGGTCGGTCTGGGCCGCCAGGGTCTTGGCCACCACCAGCAGGCCGCTGGTGTCCTTGTCGAGGCGATGGACGATGCCGGCGCGGGGAATCGCCGCGAGCCCGGGGGCGTGATGCAGCAGGGCATTCAACAGCGTGCCGGCGCGGTTGCCGCTGCCGGGATGGACCACCAGTCCCGCCGGCTTGTCGATGACCAGGATGTCGGCGTCTTCATGGACGACGGTCAGCGCGATGTCCTCGGCGACGTCTTCGAGCGCGGCCGCATCGGGTACGGCCTCGACCTCGATCTGCTCGCCGCCCCAGATCTTGCGCTTGGCGTCGACCACGGCCACGCCCTCGACGCGGACGCGTCCGGCGCGCAACCAGCCCTGCAAGCGGCTGCGCGAATGCTCGGGCAGCAGACGCGCCAGGGTCTGGTCGAGGCGCAGGCCGGCATACTCCGCCGGGGCCACGAAGCGCACCGGGGTGCTTGCGCTATAATCGACCGGATTCGATCGTGGGGCATTCATCATGCGTAGTGTAGCGGTAATCGTCGCGCTTCTTCTGTCCACCCTGCTGGCCGGCTGCGGCCTGCTGCCCGAACAGGTCGACGAGACGTCCAGCTGGACCGCGCAGCGGCTATACACCGAGGCCAAGGACGCGATGAATGACGGCGGCTACGACAAGGCCATCAAGTATTTCGAGAAGCTGGAGTCGCGCTATCCCTACGGCAGCTACGCGCAGCAGGCCCAGCTCGAGGTCGCCTACGCCTACTACAAGCAGTCCGAGCCCGCCTCGGCGATCACCGCCTGCGACCGCTTCATCCGCCTGCATCCGAACCACCCGAACGTCGATTACGCCTACTACCTCAAGGGTCTGGCCAACTTCAACGGCGACCTCGGGCTGATGGGCTACATCTCCGACCAGGACCTGTCTGAGCGCGACCCCAAGGCAGCCAAGGAGTCCTTCGACACGTTCAAGGAACTGGCGATCAAGTTCCCCAATAGCAAATACACGCCCGACGCCATCGCGCGGATGAAGTACCTGGTCAATGACTTGGCAGCGCACGAGGTGAACGTCGCGGCCTATTACCTGAAGCGCGGCGCCTACGTCGCCGCCGCCGATCGCGCCCAGGAGGCGATCAAGACCTATCCCGACGCCCCGGCCAACGAGGAGGCGCTGTACGTGATGATCAAGGCCTACGACGCGCTGGGCCTCACGACGCTGCGCGACGACGCCGAACGCGTGATGCACAAGAACTTCCCCCACAGCGTATACCTGGCCCAGGGCCTCGAGCGCAAGCAAGCGTGGTGGAAGCTCTGGTAGTCCCGGAGAGAGAAACTCATGACGCTCGACATTCAAAGCCCGTCCCTCACCCTCGCCATCATCGGCACCGGCGCCATGGGCCGCGGCATCGCCCAGATCGCCGCCCAGGCGGGCATCACCGTGCTGCTCCACGACGCGCAGCCCGGCGCCGCGGCCAAGGCCCGCGAGGCCGTACTCGGCACATTGGCGAAGCTCGCCGAGCGCGGCAAGATCACGGCGGCGGCCGCCGCCGCTGCTGCCGATCGGCTGAGGGTCGTCGCCCGGCTCGAAGAACTGGCGCAGGCGGAGGTCGCGATCGAGGCCATCGTCGAAAACCTCGAGGCCAAACGCGCGCTGTTCACCCAGCTGGAAGCCATCGTCGGTCCCGACTGCGTGCTCGCCACCAACACCTCCTCGCTCTCGGTCACGGCCATCGCCGCCGCCTGCCAGCGGCCGGAGCGGGTCGGCGGCTTCCACTTCTTCAACCCGGTGCCGCTGATGAAGATCGTCGAGGTGATCGACGGCCTGAGGACCGCGCCCTGGGTCGGCGAGGCGCTGCTGGCGCTGGGGCGGCGCATGGGCCACACCGCGGTGCGCACCCGGGACACCCCGGGCTTCATCGTGAACCACGGCGGCCGCGGTTTCGTCACCGAGGCGCTGCGTATCCTCGGCGAGAACGTCGCCGCGTTTCACGACATCGACCGGATCATGCGCGAGGCGGCCGGCTTCCGCATGGGGCCGTTCGAGCTGATGGACCTGACCGGCATGGACGTCTCGCAGCCGGTGATGGAGTCGATCTATCACCAGTATTATCAGGAGCCGCGCTATCGGCCCTCGCCGCTGGCGGCCCAGCGCGTGGTCGGCGGCCTGCTCGGGCGCAAGACCGGCCGCGGCTTCTATACCTACGTGGATGGCCAGGCGCAGCCGATCGCCGAGAAATCCGCACCCGACGCCAGGCCGGCCCGGGTCTGGGTGAGCGCGGCGGTGCCCGAGTGGGGCGAGGCCGTGCGCGCGCTGGTCGTCGCGCTGGGCGGTGTCATCGACGCCGGGTCGCGCCCCGCGGCCGATTCGCTCTGCGTCGTCACGCCGCTGGGTTCGGACGCCACGACCGCTTGCCTGGCGCAGGATCTCGATCCGGCGCGCACGGTCGCCGTCGATTGCCTGTTCGGCCTGGCCAAGCGCCGCACCCTGATGACCACGCCGCTGACCACCGCGGCGATGCGCGACGCCGCCCACGGCCTGTTCGGTTCCGACGGCGTTCCCGTCTCGGTGATCGGGGACAGCGCCGGCTTCGTCGCCCAGCGCATCCTCGCCTGCGTCGTCAATACCGCCTGCGACATCGCCCAGCAGGGCATCGCCGCGCCCGCCGACATCGACCGCGCGGTGGCGCTGGGCCTGGCCTATCCCTTGGGGCCGCTGTCCTTCGGCGACGCGCTGGGCGGGCGAAACATCCTCGCCATCCTCGAAGCGATGCAGGACTTCTACGGCGACCCGCGCTACCGTCCCAGCCCCTGGCTCACGCGCCGCGCCCGGCTGGGCGTGTCGCTGCTGACCGAGGCCGCCGCTTGAGCGGTTTCGAGACCCGCCTGCGGGTGCGCTGGGCGGAGGTCGACGCCCAGGGCATCGTCTTCAACGGCCATTACCTCGCCTATTTCGACGTCGGCATCACCGAATACTGGCGCGCCATCGGCCTGCCCTACCCCGCCGGGCTGGCCGGTACCGGCGGCGACCTGTTCGCGGTCAAGACCCTGATCAACTACCACGGCCCGGCGCGCTACGACGACCTGCTCGACATCGCCGTGAGGGTCGAGCGCATCGGCAATTCCAGCATCGTCTTCGAGCTCGGCATCCGCCGCGGCGACGAGCGCCTGATCAGCGGCGAGGTGGTCTATGTCTTCGCCGACCCGGCCACGCGCCGATCGCGGCGGGTACCCGAGCTGCTGCGCGAGGCGGTGGAGCGCTTCGAGGCGGCCGGCGCAAGACGGTGAATTGCTGTAAGCTTTTCGTTATAGGCGGGATCCCAGCCGCCGAGGACGCCCCCAGATGATCTACACCTTGCACGAAATGCAGCAGTCGGTCGCCGGCCCGCTCCACTTCTGGGCAGAAGCCAGCCGCCAGTGGTTCTCAAACCCCTTCAGCCTGTTCTCCTACACCCCCGCCAGCCAGAATATCGCCGCCGGCTCCGAGCTCCTGGCGCGCCTGGTCCGCCACTACGACAAGCCGGCCTTCGGCCTCGCGCACACCGTCGTCGATGGCCGCGAAGTGGCGGTCAGCGAGCGCGTCGCCGCCGACTATCCGTTCTGCCGACTGCTCCATTTTGAACGCGCACTGCCGAAGAGCCTCGCGCGCCGCGACCCGCGCGTGCTGCTGATCGCGCCGCTGTCCGGCCATCACGCGACGCTGCTGCGCGACACGGTGCGCGCGCTTTTGCCCGAGCACGACGTGTACATCACCGACTGGACCGACGCGCGCCTGGTGCCGCTGTCCGAGGGCGGCTTCCACTTCGCCGACTACGTCGATTACCTGCAGCGCTTCATGCGCGCGCTGGGGCCCGAGCTCCACGTCGTGGCGGTGTGCCAGCCGACGGTGCCGCTGTTGGCGGCGGTGTCGCTGATGGCGGCGCGCGACGACCCGGCCCAGCCCTCCAGCATGACCCTGATGGGCGGCCCGATCGACACCCGCCGGGCGCAGACCGAGGTCAACCGCTACGCCAAGGAGCGCTCGCTGCGCTGGTTCGAGACCCAGGTGATCGCCCGCGTGCCGCTGCGCTATCCCGGCTACGCGCGGCGCGTCTACCCGGGCTTCCTGCAGCACGCCGGCTTCGTGGCGATGAACCAGGACCGTCACCTGAAGGCGCACAGCGACTTCTACCACCATCTGATCGAGGGCGACGGCGACTCAGCCGATGCGCACCGCAAGTTCTACGACGAGTACAACGCGGTGATGGACATGCCGGCGGAGTACTACCTGGAGACCATCGAGATGGTGTTCCAGAAGCACCTGCTGCCCAGGGGCGAGATGGTGCTGCGCGGCGAGCGCGTCGCACCCGGGGCGATCCGGAAGACCGCGCTATTCACCATCGAGGGCGAGCTCGACGACATTTCCGGCATCGGCCAGACCGAAGCCGCGCACGATCTGTGCACCGCCATCCCCGCAGCCAGGAAGCAGCACTACCTCGTCCCCGGCGTCGGCCACTACGGCATCTTCAGCGGCCGCCGCTGGCGCGAGGCGATCTGCCCGAAGGTCGCCGCCTTCATCCGTCAATCGACGTGAAGGCATCTCACCACCCAGGCACCAAGAACTTCAAGAGATTTTCTTGGTGCAACTTGGTGATCTTGGTGTCTTGGTGGTGAAAGATTTTTAGCCGATCTTGTCCAGCGCCTGCGCCAGGCTGGCGACGGTGCGCTCGATGTTGTGCA
This sequence comes from Rhodocyclaceae bacterium, assembly GCA_035530135.1. Taxonomy (GTDB): domain Bacteria; phylum Pseudomonadota; class Gammaproteobacteria; order Burkholderiales; family Rhodocyclaceae; genus CAIYYX01. The sequence continues at coordinate 11,456 of DATKVJ010000026.1, forward strand.
GCTTGTCCAGCCCGAACAGCCCTAAGCGGAAGGTCTTGAAGTCCTCCGGCTCGTCGCATTGCAAGGGCACGCCGGCGGCGGTCTGCAGGCCGACCTCCAGGAATTTCTTGCCGGTGCGGATGCCCTCGTCGTCGGTGTAGCTGACCACCACGCCGGGTGCTTCGAAGCCCGCCGCCGCCACGCTCCTGAAACCCCGATCCGCCAGCAGCGCGCGCACCTTGGTGCCCAGTTCCTGCTGCTCGGCGCGGACCCTGTCGAAGCCGTAGGCCTCGGTCTCCTTCATGACGTCGCGCAGCACGGCCAGCGCGTCGGTGGGCATGGTCGCGTGGTAGGCGTGTCCGCCCTGCTCGTAGGTCTCCATGATCTGCAGCCACTTCTTCAGGTCGCAGGCGAAGCTGCTGCTGGTCGTGGCCTCGATCCGCTCCCGGGCCAGCGGACCCAGCATCACCAGGGCGCAGCAGGGCGAGCCGCTCCAGTCCTTCTGCGGCGCGCTGATCAGGACATCGACGCCGTTGGCTGCCATGTCCACCCAGATCGTGCCCGAGGCGATGCAGTCCAGGACGAACATCCCGCCGACCGCGTGCACGGCGTCGGCCACCGCGCGCAGGTAGGCATCGGGCAGGATCATCCCCGAGGCGGTCTCGACGTGGGGGGCGAACACCAGGTCGGGCTTCTTCGCCTTGATCATCGCCACCACTTCCTCGATCGGCGCCGGCGCGTAGGCCGCCTGACGGCCGGCCGCGACCGGCCTGGCCTTCAGCACCGTGGCCTCGGAGGGGATGCCGCCCATATCGAAGATTTGGCTCCAGCGGTAGCTGAACCAGCCGTTGCGGAGCACCAGACACTTCTTGCCGGTGGCGAACTGGCGGGCCACCGCCTCCATGCCGAAGGTGCCGCTGCCGGGCACCACGGCGACCGACTTGGCGTGATAGACCCGCTTCAGCGTGCCGGCGATATCCCGCATCACCCCTTGAAAGAGCTGCGACATATGGTTGATCGCGCGGTCGGTGTACACCACCGAATATTCGAGCAGCCCGTTGGGATCGGGTTTGGCTAGCAAGCTTGGCACATTCGCCTCCAGTAAAAGTGGGTAATCCGGAACCGCGTTTCGATGGCAAGACCCGTGATGTTACTGCAATGGAGGCGATCGATGAGCAAAAAAATCCCCGGGCGGCCGGGGAAATCCCGGCACTACGCCTGCGCCAGCAACGCGCGCAGCACGTAGGGCAGGATGCCGCCGTGGCGCAGGTAATCGAGCTCGATCGGGGTGTCGATGCGCAGCTGCAACGTCACCTGCCGCCGCTCGCCACCCTGCCGCCCGATCGCCAGCACGACATCCTGGCGCGGCCGCAGTTCGCCTTCGAGACCGAGGAGCTCGAATTCCTCGTCACCTTTGATACCCAGCGATACGACGCTGTCCTCGCCCTTGAATTGCAGCGGTAGCAAGCCCATGCCGACCAGGTTGGCGCGATGGATGCGCTCGAAGCTTCTCGCCACCACGGCGGCGACGCCCAGCAGGCGCGGCCCCTTGGCCGCCCAGTCGCGGCTGGAGCCGGTGCCGTATTCCGTCCCCGCGAACACCAGCGTCGGCGTGCCAGCCGCCTGGTACTTCATCGCCGCGGCGTGGATCGACATCGGTTCGCCCCCCGGCTGAAAGCGGGTCAGCCCGCCCTCGACGCGCGAGCCGTCGGCCTCGGGCGGCAACATCAGGTTGCGGATGCGCACGTTGGCGAAGGTGCCGCGCATCATCACCTCGTGGTTGCCGCGGCGCGAGCCGTAGCTGTTGAAGTCGGCCACGGCGACGCCGTGGCCGAGCAGGTACTCGCCGGCCGGCGAGCCGGGCTCGATCGAGCCGGCGGGACTGATGTGGTCGGTGGTCACGGAATCGCCGAAGATCGCCAGCGCCCGCGCGCCGCGGACGTCCCTGATGCCGGCGGGCGCCAGCGCGAAACCGTCGAAGAAGGGCGGTTCGGCGATGTAGGTCGAGTGCGCCCACGGATAGACCTGGCCGGTGTCGGCCGGGATGGCGTTCCAGTGCGGATTGCCACCGACGAAATCGCGGTAGAGATCGCGGTAGGTCTGCGGGTCGGTGGCGTCGGCCAGCGCCGCCGCGATCTCCTGCCCGCTCGGCCAGATCTCGCTCAGCATCACCGGCCGGCCATTCCGGCCGATGCCCAGCGGCTCGCGCGCGAGGTCGATGGCGACGCTGCCGGCGATGGCGAATGCCACCACCAGCGGCGGGCTCATCAGGAAGTTGGCCTTGAGCGCCGGATGGATGCGCGCCTCGAAGTTGCGGTTGCCCGAGAGCACGGCGGCGCAGACCAGGTCGTGCGCGACGACGGCCTGCTCCAGCGGCGCCGCCAGCGGCCCGGCGTTGCCGATGCAGGTGGTGCAGCCGTAGGCGACGAGGCCGAAGCCCAGCGCTGCCAGATCGCCCAGCAGGCCGGCTCTTTCGAGGTACTCGGTGACCACCCGCGAGCCCGGCGCCAGCGAGGTCTTGACCCGCGGCCCGACGACCAGGCCGAGCGCCACCGCCTTCTTCGCCAGCAGGCCGGCCGCGAGCATGACGCCGGGATTCGAGGTGTTGGTGCACGAGGTGATGGCGGCGATCAGCACGTCGCCATTGCCGACGTCGCCGCCGTCGCCGAGGTAAGCGGCGGCGGGCGCCGCCACGCCACCGCGATCATGATCGACCATCTCCGTCTCGTTGCGGTCCGCGCTACTGGCTCCGGCATCGGCCACGACGACCTCGGCTACGGTCGCGGGCAGCGGATAACGGCGGCTCATCTCGTCGACCGGTTTGCCGTAGCCGCTGTTCGCGACCGGCTGCGAGAACAGGCGCGCGAAGCTCCGCCCCAGCTCGGGCAGTTCGATGCGGTCCTGCGGCCGCTTGGGACCGGCGACGCAGGGGTGCACGGCGGCGAGATCGAATTCCAGCACCGCGCTGTAGTCGATGTCGCCCGCGCGCGGCATGCCGAACAGGCCCTGCGCCCGGAAATAGGACCGGAAGGCGTCGATCTCGTCGGCACTGCGCCCGGTGGCGGCGAGATACTTCACCGTCTCGGCATCCACCGGGAAGAAGCCCACGGTCGCGCCGTACTCGGGCGCCATGTTGGCGATCGTGGCGCGATCCGGCACGGTCAATGAAGCGGCGCCGTCGCCGAAGTACTCGACGAACTTGCCCACCACCTGCGCCTGACGCAGGCGTTCGGTGAGGGCGAGCACCAGGTCGGTGGCGGTGGCGCCCTCGGGCAGGCGGCCGCAGAGATGGACGCCGACCACGTCCGGCGTCAGCAACACCAGCGGCTGACCGAGCATGCCGGCCTCCGCCTCGATGCCGCCGACGCCCCAGCCGACGACGCCGAGCGCGTTGATCATGGTGGTGTGCGAATCGGTGCCGACCAGCGTGTCCGGATAGCTGATGCCGTCCTTCTGCAGCACGCCGCGGGCGAGATATTCGAGGTTCACCTGGTGCACGATGCCGACGCCCGGCGGCACCACGCGGAAGTTGTCGAAGGCCTGCATGCCCCACTTGATGAAGCGGTAGCGCTCGGCGTTGCGGCGGAATTCCAGGCGCATGTTGAGGTCGAGGGCGTCGGCCACCCGGTAATGATCGACCTGCACCGAATGGTCCACGACCAGGTCGACCGGCACCAGCGGTTCGACGATTCCCGGAAGCCCGCCGAAGCGCTGCGCCGCGCCGCGCATGGCAGCCAGATCGCAGAGCAGCGGCACGCCGGTGAAGTCCTGCAGCAGGATGCGCGCGACGACGAAGGGAATCTCGGCGCTGCGCGTCGCCGTCGGCTGCCAGCCGGCGAGCTCTCGGACGTGATCCGTGGTGACTCTCCGGCCGTCGCAGTTGCGCAGCAGGGATTCGAGCACGATGCGCAGCGACACCGGCAGGCGCGAAACGCGGCCCAGCCCCGCCGCCTCCAGCGCGGCCAGCGAGTGGTAGCGGGACGACTTCCCGGAGGCGAGCCGGAACTCTTGCAAGGCGCCGAACGGATCATGGGACATGGTGGCCTCCGGATAAAAGCAGACTACAATGTTAGCCTTTTGGAAAGTCGACGTGGGCGACGTGAGATTGGGCAAAGTCAACAATACGCTGCTGCGCGTTCCAGCTTATCTCTTATTTCGAGAGCTCATTCGCGATCCTGGCGCAATCGGTGCGATATGTTCCAGTTCGGCGTCGCTAGCCAGACGGATGGCAGCGTGGGTCGATCCAGAGCAAGAAGGCTGGGTCATCGAACTCGGCGGCGGCACGGGCGCCATCACCGCCGCTTTGTTGCAGCACGGCGTCGCCGTCGATAGGCTGATCGTTATCGAAAAATCAAAACGCCTGGCTCGGCATTTGCGCGCGCGCTTTCGGGGCATTCACATCTTTCAGGGCGATGCCGCGGACATCGGCACGATCGCCAAGGGAGACCTCGCCGTCGCGGCGGTCGTATCGGGCCTGCCCCTGCGCTCCATGCCTCCGGATGTCGTAAGAAGAGTTACCAGCGGATGCGCCCTGGCGCTGGGACCCAAAGGCCGTTTAATTCAGTTCACCTATTGGCCGCGCACACCGTCGGCATGGCTGGCGGCCGGTTTGACTCAAGCTGCGAGTGAAATGGTCTGGGGCAACCTGCCGCCAGCACGGGTCGAGGTTTTCACGCATTCAGGAATTTGCTTGCGCTAGGCTGGCGAAGTCGCAAATGGGCGGCGCCGACCGTGGTCGCCCGACGCCGGCCAGCACAAGGTCTATGATGGCAATGATTCCCCGGCGAGGAGCAGATCCATGACCACTCCCCCAGCAGCGACTTTTCCGGCACGGCGCAGATCATGAGCACCACGCGCACGGAACGCGACTCCTCGGGCGCTATCGAGGTGCCCGCCGACCGGCTCTGGGGCGCGCAGACGCAGCGCTCGCTCGAGCACTTCGCCATCTCCAGCGAACGCATGCCCGAGGAAATCGTGCTCGCCCTGGCCGCCGTGAAGTCCGCCTGCGCCCGGGTGAACCGCGAGCTCGGGCTGTTGCCGGACGACAAGGCGGCGGCCATCGTCGCCGCCGCGGCGGAGGTGCTGGCCGGCCGCCACCCAGGGGAGTTCCCGCTGTCGGTCTGGCAGACGGGCTCAGGCACCCAGAGCAACATGAACATGAACGAGGTGTTGGCCAACCGCGCCTCGGAGCTGCTGGGCGGCGAGCGCGGCCGGAACCGCCGCGTGCATGCCAACGACGAGGTCAATCTCGGGCAGTCGTCGAACGACGTTTTCCCCACCGCCATGCATCTCGCCGCCGCCACCGGCCTCGTCCGCGCGCTCGTGCCGGCACTGGAGCGGCTGCGCGCGACGCTGGCGGCGAAGTCCGCCGCCTTCGCCGACATCGTCAAGATCGGCCGCACCCATCTGCAGGACGCCACGCCGCTGACCTTGGGCCAGGAGTTCTCGGGCTACGTCGCCCAGCTCGACCACGCCGGGTCGCTCATTGCCGCCGCGCTGTCATCGCTCTACCCGCTCGCCGTCGGCGGTACCGCTGTCGGCACCGGCCTCAACACCCACCCGGAATTCGGCGTCCGCGTCGCGGCCGAACTCGCCCGGGCGAGCGGCCTGCCCTTCGCCTCCGCCGCCAACAAGTTCGCGGCCCTGGCCGCCCACGACGGCCTGGTCGCCGCGCACGGCGCGCTCAAGACGCTCGCCGTCGCGCTGATGAAAATCGCCAACGACGTCCGCTGGCTGGCCTCGGGACCGCGCTCGGGACTGGGCGAGATCGGCATCCCGGAAAACGAGCCCGGCAGCTCGATCATGCCGGGCAAGGTCAACCCGACCCAGTGCGAGGCGCTGACCATGCTCTGCTGTCAGGTGCTGGCCAACGACGTCGCCATCGGCATCGGCGGCGCCTCCGGCAACTTCGAACTCAACGTCTTCAAGCCGCTCATCAGCCACAACTTCCTGCAGAGCGTGCGCCTGCTCGCCGACGGCATGACGAGCTTCGAGGCCCACTGTGTCCGGGGCATCGTGGCCAACCGGGAGCGCATCGCCGAACTATTGGAGCGCTCGCTGATGCTGGTGACGGCGCTCGCGCCCCACATCGGCTACGACCGTGCCGCCGAGATCGCCAAGCGCGCCCACCACGACGGCAGCACGCTGCGCGAGGCGGCGCTGGCGCGGGGGCAGGTCACGGCGGAGGAGTTCGACCGCTGGGTGAGACCCGAGCTGATGGTCGGCGGCGGCTAGCGCCCGCTGCGCGACAGCGAAGGACTCAGGGCCGATCGGTAAACACCATCAGCTGGACGAACAGCTGGATCTTCATGTTCGCCTCGGGCGGCACCGAGGTGAACTCCGAGCCCATCTGGGGGAGTCCATCCAGGGCTTTCCTGACCACGACCTTGGCATAGACGTCCTGCACGAGGTAGTCGACCATCGGCAGCTTGAAGCTGAGCTTGATTTCCGCGTACAACGGCAGCTCGCGCGCGAGCTCGATCAGCACGCCGTGGTAGCCCAGGTCGCGGATCGTGCCGGAGCCGAGTTCCGGCAGCACGACACCCTGTTCGACCAGCTGGTAGGAAAACGGCAGCCTGACCTCGATGCGGTGGGAGCGGCGGATTTCCTGGCGCGGCACCGTCAGGCCGAGCGAGGGGATGGCGACGATTTCGCGCAGGCTGACCGGTTCGGGCTTGCCCTTGACGTGGATGGCTATCGGGCCGCTGGTCTCGACGAAATCCTTGGAACGCTCGAAGCTGCTCTGGCTGATCAGCACCTGGCCGCGCAGGCTGAAGGCCTCGATCCGCGAGGCCAGATTGACCTCGTCGCCGATCACCGTGTATTCGGAATAGCGTTCCGAGCCCAGCACGCCGGCCAGCACGTCGCCGGTGTTGATGCCGATGCCCATGTACAGGTCGGGCAGGCCCTGGTCCTGATACGCGAGATTGAGTTCGCTCATGGCCAGCTGCATCTCCACGGCGCAGGTGAGGGCGCGGGCCACGTCGTCCGGGCGGCGCAGCGGCGCGCCGAACAGCACCATGATCGAATCGCCCATGAATTTGTCGATCGTGCCCTGGTGCTTGAAGATGATCTCGCTCATCCTGATGAAACAGGAATTGAGCAGTTGGATCACGACCCCGGCCGGATGGCCCGAGGTGATGGCGGTGAAGCCGCGCAGATCGGCGAACAGGATGGTGACTTCGCGGCTGAGGAATTGCTCCCCTAGCGCCGCCGGGTAGGCCTGACCGTCCAGTTCCTTGAGCACGCCCTCCACTTCGGAACCCGCCGCAGCGGAGAGCGACCGACCCGTGTCGCGGACAACGATCTCGTGGATGCGCTGCAGCACTTGCTGGGGCGGGGTATATTTCACATATAAATAGTATCTTGGTACGGAGCTCGGTTCAAGCTCCGCCCATTTTCGGCCGATCTCCTCACGCCGTGCGCGGCAATCTCACGAGCCCGGCAAAATCAACGCCGCCTTCGGCTTGAGCCACGGCTCATTTTCCCGGGGCGATCGAGAAGACCTTTTTCCCGGTATCGCTCAAGACCTGGCGCCGGTCTTGCGCACTCAGGAGCGCCGTTGCTTCGACCGCATCGCTCACCATCTTGGCATACGGCATCATCGTGTTGCCGCGATCCGAGCCCCACATCACGTGGTCGGCGCCGAAAATATCGACGGCGTGCTTGACGAAGCCGCCGATCAGCGACGTGTCTCCGTGAGCCCGCTCAAAATTCTCCGTCGTGAATTTGAAGTAGATATTCTTGTGCTGCGCGAGCGCCCGATAGGGCGCCGTCAAGCCGTATTCCGGCGCCCCATCGGGGTTGGGCCAGGAGAAATGATCCAACACGACTTTGCTGTGCGGAAACTGGTCCGCCAGTTGCGCGACCTGATTCAGGAATACGGGATCCGGGCTTCGAGGATAGGGCATCAACTCGACCACCGCACGCAGCGCATCAGCCGCCTTCCAGAGATCGAGCATGCCCGCCGAGGCCAGCCACGGGTAGCTGCCGTCCTTTGCCTTTTTGCCCAACTTGCGGAAGCCGACGACACCATCTTGAGCAACCAGTTTCCGCAGAAGCTCGGGTGACGACGGGTCGTCCACGTTCAGAATGATCACCGGTGTGATCCGGTGCCCGCTTTGCGCCGCGACCGACAGCAAATAGCGATTGTCCGATTCATACGCGGCGCCGTACTGAATACCCACGCCGGCCCCGACGCCATCGGTCTTCCAGCTCTCAAATACCCGCTCCGCGGTGACCGGGTGATCCGTCGCGCGCTCCACCATCTTCGCCTGGCCCATGTACGCGTGCTCGGCGTGCAGCGGAAATTTCGAAAAGTCATTGCTGTAGAAGTGCACCTGGGTATCGAAAAGCGGGAAGGGCAATGCCTCCGCGGCGGCCGCTGGCGTACACGAAATTGCGGCAAGAACCACTGAGCCGAGAAACACTCGAAAAACAGACATGAACATCTCCTAAATTTTTTTGTTGGCGCCGGGATGCTTCTGTTGCAACGAAGACCGCAGGCCAGCGGCGGACGATTGTATCTCAGCCGGCCCGCTCGCGTTCCTGCAGCGCGCGCCACTGTATCTTGCCGGTGGCCGACTTGGGCAGGGTGTCGACGAATTCGACGATGCGCGGATACTTGTAGGCGGCCATGGCCTGGCTCGCCCAGGTGATGATCTCCTGCTCGGTCACCTTCCCGCGGAAGGACTCCTTGAGGCTCACCAGGCACTTCACCGTCTCGCCGCGGTGCGGATCGCTGGCGGCGATGACGCAGGCCTCCTGGATCGCCGGATGCTGATACATCATCGCCTCCACCTCGGCGGGCCAGACCTTGTAGCCGGAGGCGTTGATCATCCGCTTCAGGCGGTCCACCATGAAGAAGTAGCCGTCGGGGTCGGTGCGGCCCAGATCGCCGGTGCGGAAGAAGCGCCTGCCCTCGATATCGACGAAGGCGTCCCGGCTGTCCTGGTTCCAGTAGCCGAGGAACACCTGCGGACCGCGCACCACGATCTCGCCCACCTCGCCCACCGGCAGCTCACGCAGGCTCTCGGGATCGACCACGCGGGCATCGACGTCGAAGATCGGAATGCCCAGGCACTGCTTCTTGGCCCGCTCCGGCGGATTGATGTGGGTCGGCGCGATGGTCTCGGACAGGCCGTAGCCCTCGACGTAGGTGATGCCGCGATCCTGCAGCTTCCGGGCGATCGCCTCGGGCATCGCGGCGCCGCCGCCGCTCATCCGGGTGATGCTGGACAGATCGTAGTCGCCGATCTTGGGGTTCATCAGGAAGTCGATCACCATGGTCGGGATCGCCGTCCAGGAAGTGACGCGGTAGCGCTCGATCAGCCGCGCCGCGACGTCGCGGTCCCAGCGCGCGAGCAGCACCACGGTGTTGCCGCAGAACAGCGGGCCGTTCATGCTGCCCTGCATGCCGGTGACGTGGAAGAAGGGCAGCACCGCGAGGTAGGTGGCGTCCTGCTGGATGCCGAACCACTGGGCTCCGGCCACCAGCGTGTGCATCGCGGTGCGGTGGCTGTGCATGCAGCCCTTCGGTCTGCCGGTGGTGCCCGAGGTGTAGGGCATCACGCACAGATCGTCGGGCCCCGCCGTCAGTTCGGTGGGTGAAAGATCGCACGCCAATGCGTCGGCCCAGAGCGTGACGCCGGGCTCATCGATCTGTTGGCGCGGCGCCGAGACGAATTCCGGCAGCCTGAGTTCGGTCGGCCGCTTCAGGTAATCCGCATAGCAGGCGACGACGACGTGATCCAAGCCCTCGCCGAGCAAGAGCTGCACCTGGGGATAGAGGTCCTGCGCCACCAAGGCGGTGGCGGCGCCGCTGTCTTCGACGACGTGGCGCATCTCGGCCGCGAGGTTCATCGGATTGACCGGCACCACCACCGCGTTGGCGCGCAGGATGGCGTAGAAGCCCAGGACGAACTGCGGGCTGTTCTGCAGGTAGAGCAGCACCCGGTCGCCCGCCTTGACGCCGCATTCCTGTTGCAGGTAACCGGCCAGGCGTTCTGCCTCATCCTTGAACTCGGAGAAGCTGATGGAGGTGTCGTAGAACACCAGGTAGGGCTTGTTCGGGAAGCGCCGGGCGGAGACCTCGGCGTTGTAGAACAGGTTGGTCTCGGGCACGCTCATGTGCCGCGGCAAGCCCTTGGGCCAGAAGGCGAAGTGACGGTCGGACATGGCGTCTCCGCTCAGAGATATTTGGAGAGTTCCAGCTTGCCGATCTGGTTGCGATGGACTTCGTCGGGACCGTCGGCGAAGCGCAGGGTGCGGGCGTGGGCGTAGGCGTAGGCGAGGCCGAAGTCGTCCGAGACGGCGCCGCCGCCGTGCGCCTGCATCGCCCAGTCGATCACCTGGCAGGCCATGCTGGGCGCGGCCACCTTGATCATCGCGATCTCCTTCTTCGCCACCTTGTTGCCGACGGTGTCCATCATGTAGGCGGCGTTCAGGGTCAGCAGGCGCGCCTGGTCGATCAGTATCCGGGCATTGGCGATCCGCTCGCGCGTCACACCCTGGTCCGCCACCGGCCTGCCGAAGGCGACCCGCTTCAGGGCGCGGCGGCACATCTTCTCCAGCGCCCGCTCGGCCAGGCCGATCAAGCGCATGCAGTGGTGGATGCGCCCGGGCCCGAGCCGGCCCTGGGCGATCTCGAAGCCGCGCCCCTCACCCAGGAGGATGTTGGACACCGGCACCCGGACGTCCTGGAAGATGATCTCGGCGTGGCCGTGCGGCGCGTCGTCGTAGCCGAACACCGGCAGGTGGCGCAGCACCTTGACCCCGGGCGCGTCCATGGGCACCAGGATCATCGACTGCTGGTTGTGCCGGCTGGGGTTGTCCGGATCGGTCTTGCCCATGAAGATGATGATCTTGCAGCGCGGATCGTTGGCGCCGGAGGACCACCACTTGCGGCCGTTGATCACGTAGTGGTCGCCGTCCCTGACGATGCGCGCCTGGATGTTGGTGGCGTCGGAGGAGGCCACGCCCGGCTCGGTCATCGAGAAGCAGGAGCGGATCCTGCCTTCGAGCAGCGGCACCAGCCATTCCCGTTTCTGCGCCTCGTTGCCGTAGCGCTCGATGGTCTCCATGTTGCCCGTGTCGGGAGCGCTGCAGTTGAAGGTCTCGGGCGCGATCGGGGAACGGCCCATGATCTCGCACAGCGGCGCGTATTCGAGGTTGGTGAGGCCGGCGCCGCGCTCGGACTGCGGCAGGAACAGGTTCCACAGGCCCTGGGCGCGGGCCTTTTCCTTCAGCGCCTCGATGATCAGGGTCGGCACCCAGGCGTTTCCCTTCTCGCGGTTGGCCTGGATCTCGGCGAAGAACTTCGCCTCGTTGGGGTAGATATGCTCGTCCATGAAGGCGGCGACGCGCTGCTGCAGCGCGCGGACCTTGTCGGAGTGGGAGAAATCCATGATGTTCCTTTCAGAAGAGTAACTATGACTCGGCCATGATGCGTTCGACCTGGCGCCAGGCCTCTTCGGCCAGCGGCCGGGTGCGGCTGCCGGTCTCGATCGCCTCCTGGCTGGAGGCGTTGCCCTGCACCGCGCGCGCCATGATGCCCTGCATGATGCCGGCGAGCCGGAACATGTTGAAGGCCATGTAGTACTCCCAGTCGCGTTCCGGGATCCGGGCCCGGCCGGTGCGCCGACAGTAGGCGGCGACGTAGTCGGCCTCGGAGGGAATGCCCAGGGCGGCGAGATCGGCGCCGGCCAGGCCGCGGAACTGGCCCGGCGAGAGCCGCCAGGTCATGCAGTGGTAGGCGAAGTCGATCAGCGGATGGCCGAGCGTGGACAATTCCCAGTCGAGCACCGCGAGTATCCTGGGTTCGCTAGGATGGAAGACGACGTTGTCGAGGCGGAAGTCGCCGTGGACGATGCGGGTCTCGTCGCCGGCCGGGATGTGCTCGGGCAGCCAGGCGATCAGATTGTCCATCGCCGCTATCGTCTCGGTCTCGGAGGCTCTGTACTGCTTGCTCCAGCGCGCCACCTGGCGCTCCAGGTAGTTGCCCGGTTTGCCGTAGTCGGACAGACCCGCCGCCTGAACATCGACGCCGTGCAGCGCCGCGATGACGCGGTTCATCTCGTCGAAGACGGCGCCGCGCTCGGCCCGGCTCATGCCCGGCAGCGCCGGATCCCAGAGGATGCGGCCGGAGACGTAGTCCATGATGTAGAACACCGCGCCGATCACCGACTCGTCCTCGCACAGCGCATGGCTCTTCGCCACCGGCACCGAGGTGCCGGCCAGCGCGGTGATCACCCGATACTCGCGATCGACGGCGTGCGCCGAGGGCAGGAGGATGCCCGCCGGCTTGCGGCGCATCACGTAGCTCTTGCCCGGCGTCTCGATCAGGAAGGTCGGGTTGGACTGGCCGCCCTTGAACTGGAGGACCGTCGCCGGCCCCCGGAAGCCGGCAACGTGCGCCGCCATCCACTGCTCCAAGCGCACCGTGTCGAAGCTGTGCTGCGGGGCGACCGGGCGGGTGCCGATGAATTTGTCGCTCATCTGTCTCTCAACCCAGGCTAGATCAGCTTGACGATCTGCTTGCCGAAGTTCTGGCCCTTGAGCAGTCCGATCAGCGCCGCCGGCGCGCGCCTCAGGCCCTCGGCGACGGTCTCCCGGTACTTGATGCGCCCGGCGGCGACCGCTTCGCCCAGCTCCTGCAATGCCACCGGCCAGCGCTGCGGATGCTCGGAGACGATGAAGCCCTGCATCTTGATGCGGTTCATCAGCACCGAGCCGATGTTTTTCATCGGCTGAGGCTCGCTGTTGTACTGGGAGATCAGGCCGCACACGGCGATGCGCGAGAAGGGGTTCATGCGCGCGAGCAGGGTGTCGAAGATCTCGCCGCCGACGTTCTCGAACAGGCAGTCGATGCCGTCGGGTACGGCCGCCTTCAGATCCTCCCGGAGCTTGCCGGCCTGGTAGTCGATGCAGGCGTCGAAGCCCAGCTCATCGACCACGTAGCGGCACTTCTCGGCGCCGCCGGCGATGCCGACCGCGCGCGCGCCGTGGATCTTCGCCAGCTGGCCGACGACGCTGCCCACCGCGCCGGAGGCCGCGGTGACCACCACGGTCTCACCGGCCTTCGGAGCGCAGATGTCCATCAGGCCGACCCAGGCGGTGACCCCGGGCATGCCCAGCACGCCCAGGTAGGCGGACAGGGGCACGCTCTTGCCGGCAACACTCGCGTCGAGCTTGGCGAGCATCGTGCCGTCCGACAGGCCATAGAGCTGCCAGCCGAGATAGCCCACGACCAGGTCGCCGGCCTTGAAGTCGGGATGCAGGGAGCGCAGCACCTCGCCCACCGTGCCGCCGACCATCACCGCGCCGATGGCCACCGGCGCAGCGTAGGACTTGGCGTCGTTCATCCGCCCGCGCATGTAGGGATCGAGGGACAGATAGTGGTTGCGCACCAGCACCTGGCCGGCGCCGGGCTCGGGCACCGGCGTCTCGACGATGCTGAAATTGCCCTCCTCGACCCAGCCGGTGGGCCGGCTGGCCAGCAATACCTGCAGATTCATTTCGCTCATGGTTTCTTCCTTGTCAGGGAGCCTCCGAATAAGTCCGTCAGTTGCCCTCGCCGTCGTGCATTTCGCGCCTCCGCATGAAGGTGCCCAGCGCCTTCGCGACCGTGAGGCCCGAGGCGTCCTGCGCCTCGCCCTCGCAGAAAACCAGCGAGCGCCCGCCGCGCAGCACGCGGCCCTGCGCGACGATGCGGCCGGTGGCCGGACGCAGGAAGCTCATCGACATGTCCACCGTCATCATTCCGCCTTTGTGGCCCGCCGCGGTGCGCGCCGCCATGGCCATCGCCACGTCGAGCAGGGTCATGACGACGCCACCGTGGGAGACGCGGAAACTGTTCATCAGTTCCGGCCGCAGTTCGACCGCGACGATCGCCCGCCCCGCTTCGTCGCGCTCGGCGACGACGCCGATCAGGTCGAGAAACGGGACCTCGAGACCGAAGAAGTCGCCGGGCATCTGCTCAGACGATGCAGGCGCCGCCATCGACCGCGACGTACTGGCCGGTGACGTGGCGCGAGGCCTCGGAGGCGAGAAACACCACCGTGCCCTTCAGGTCCTCCTCGCCGCCCAGGCGGTGCAGCGGCGTCATATCGACCACCGAGCGCTCGATCTTCTCCAGCAGTCCGGCCGACATCTTCGAGGGGAAGAAGCCCGGGCAGATGGCATTGACGTTGATGTTGTACTTGCCCCACTCCGAGGCCAGCGCGCGGGTGAAGTTCACCGCCGCACCCTTGCTGGTGTTGTAGGCGATGGTGTGCATGTCGTGGGGACCGCCGGACAGCCCCGCGACCGAGGAGATATTGATGATCTTGCCCGACTTGTGCGGAATCATCGCGCGGCGACCGACCTCCTGGCAGAGCACGAACATGGCGTTGATGTTGAGGTTCATCACCTTGTTCCAGGCTTCGAGCGGGTGCTCCTCGGCGGGCGCCCCCCAGGTCGCCCCGGCGTTGTTCACCAGGATGTCGATGGTGCCGTATTTCGCCAGCACGGCCGAGACCATCCCGGGAATGGTGTCGAACTTGGACATGTCGCCGGCGATGGTCAGGACTTCGATGCCTAGCCCTCTCAGGTGGGACTCCGCCTCGTCCAGCTCGTTCTGCTTCCTCGCGGTGATCGCCAGCTTGCAGCCCATCTCGCCCAGCGCTTCGGCCATCTGCAGACCGAGCCCGCGTGAGCCGCCGGTGATCATGGCGACCTTGCCGGTGATGTCGAACAGTTTTTTGACGCTCATGATGCTTCTCCTCAGCAGACTTCGAACAGACCGGCGGCACCCTGGCCGCCGCCGATGCACATGGTGACGACGACGTACTTGACGCCGCGGCGGCGGCCCTCGATCAGCGCGTGACCGGTCAGGCGCGCGCCGGAGACGCCGTAGGGATGGCCCACGGCGATGGCGCCGCCGTCGACGTTCAGGCGCTCGTTGGGGATGCCCAGCTGGTCGCGGCAGTAGATCACCTGCACCGCGAAGGCCTCGTTCAGTTCCCACAGGCCGATGTCATCGACCTTGAGGCCGGCGCGATCGAGCAGGCGCGGGATCGCGAACACCGGACCGATGCCCATCTCGTCGGGCTCGCAACCGGCCACCGCGAAGCCGCGGAAGATGCCCAGCGGATTGATGCCGCGGCGCTGGGCGAGCTCGGCGTTCATCACCACGCAGGCGCTGGCGCCGTCGGAGAACTGGCTGGCGTTGCCGGCGGTGATCACCCCGCCCGGAAACACCGTCTTGATCTTGGCCACGCCCTCCAGGGTGGTGTCGGCGCGGATGCCCTCGTCCGCGGCGATCGTGACCTCGCGGGTCGCGAGCCCGCCGGTGGCCTTGTCGGCAACCCCCATGGTCACGGTCATCGGCACGATCTCGGCGTCGAAGCGGCCCGCTTCCCTGGCGGCGGCGGCGCGCTGCTGGCTTTGCACGCCGTACTCGTCCTGGCGCTCGCGCGAGATGCCGTAGCGGCTCGCGACCTGCTCGGCGGTCTGCAACATCGACCAGTAGACCTCCGGCTTGTGCTGTCTCAGCCAGGCCTCGTGGATCATGTGCCGGTTGGCCTCGTTCTGGACGCAGGAGATGGATTCGACGCCGCCGGCCACCATCACCGGCACTTGGTCCACGATGACGCGCTGCGCGGCCATGGCGATGGTCTGCAGCCCCGAGGAACAGAAGCGGTTGACGGTGACGCCGGCGGTGGACACCGGCAGCCCGGCGCGCAGCGCGATCTGCCGGGCGATGTTGGCGCCGGTGGCGCCCTCGGGCGTGGCGCAGCCCATGATCACGTCCTCGACCTCGGCCGGGTCGATGCCGGCGCGCGCCACCGCGTGCTGCACCACGTGGCCGCCCAGGGTGGCGCCGTGGGTCATGTTGAAGGCGCCGCGCCAGGACTTGGCCAGACCGGTGCGGGCGGTGGAAACGATTACTGCATCAGTCATGATTCGCTCCTGGATTCAATTGAAGGTCTTGTTCTCGGCGGCGAGCCGGGCCAGGAGCGGTGCGGGCTCCCAGAACCTGGCGTCGCCGCCGGGGGCGGCGGCAAAGCCCTTCATCGCGCGCACCACGTTGTACAGCCCGACCTCGTCGGCGTAGCGCATCGGACCGCCGCGATGAAGCGGGAAGCCGTAGCCGGTCAGATAGACCATGTCGACGTCCGAAGCGCGCTGGGCGATGCCCTCCTCGAGCAGCCGTGCGGCTTCATTGACCAGGGCGTAGATGCAGCGCTCGACGATCTCGGCGTCATCGATCTTGCGCGGCGTTATGCCCAGCTCCTTGCGGTAGGCCTCGATCAGCCGGTCGACCTCCGGATCGGGGACGGCCTCGCGCCGTCCCGCCTGGTACAGGTACCAGCCGCGGCCGGCCTTCTGGCCGTAGCGCCCCAGTTCGCACAGCCGGTCTGCGATCTTCGAGTACTTGACCTCGGGCTTCTCGACGTAGCGGCGCTTCCTGATCGCCCAACCGATGTCGTTGCCGGCCAGGTCGCCCATGCGGAAGGGCCCCATCGCCATGCCCCATTTCTCCAGCGCCCGGTCCACCTGCTGGGGACTCGCGCCCTCCTCGACCAGGAAGCCGGCGACCCGGCCGTAGTGCTCGATCATCCGGTTGCCGATGAAGCCGTCGCAGACGCCCGAGACCACCGCCGTCTTCTTGATCTTCTTGGCCAGCGCCATCACCGTCGCCAGCACGTCCTTGGCGGTGGCGGCACCGCGCACCACCTCGAGCAGCTTCATGACGTTGGCCGGGCTGAAGAAGTGCATGCCGACCACGTCCTGAGGCCGCTTGGTGAATCCGGCGATCTTGTTCACGTCCAGGGTCGAGGTGTTGGAGGCGAGGATGGCGCCCGGTTTCATCACCTGGTCGAGCCTCCTGAACACCGTCTCCTTGACGCCGAGTTCCTCGAACACCGCCTCGATCACCAGGTCGGCATCCTTGAGATCGGCGTAGTCCAGGGTGCCGCTGATGAGGCTCATGCGGCGATCGAGCTGCTCTTGCGTCAGCTTGCCCTTGTTCATCGAGTTCTCGTAGTTCTTGCGGATGGTCGCAATGCCGCGATCGAGCGCCTCCTGCTTCATTTCCAACATCACCACCGGGATGTCGGCATTGACGAAGTTCATGGCGATGCCCCCGCCCATGGTGCCGGCGCCGATCACCGCGACCTTCTCGATCTTGCGCGTCGGGGTGCCCTCGGGCACGTCGGCGATCTTCGAGCAGGCGCGCTCGCTGAAGAAGGCGTGGCGCAGTGCGCGCGACTCCGGGGTGCCCATCAGCTCGACGAAGAGCTGGCGCTCGATCTTCAGGCCTTCGTCGAAGGGCCTGGCGGCGGCCGCCGCCACCGCCTCGACGCACTTGCCGGGGGCGGGGAAATGCTTCGATACCGCAGCCACCGTGTTGCGGGCAAACTGGAAGAAGGCCTCGTGATTCGGGTAGTCGATCTCGATGTCGCGCACCCGCTTCAAGGGACGCCCCTCGGCCACCACCCTGGCGGCGAACTTCAGCGCGCCATCCAGCAGGCCAGCCTCGATGAACTCGTCGAACAGCGGCGTGCCCTTGAGCTTCTCCGAGGCCACCGGGGTTCCGGAGAGGATCATGTTGAGCGCCGTCTCGACGCCGAGCAAGCGCGGTAGCCGCTGGGTGCCGCCGGCACCCGGGAGGATGCCGAGCTTGACCTCGGGCAGCGCGATCTGGGCGCCGGCCACGGCGACGCGGAAGTGGCAGGAGAGCGCCAGTTCCAGGCCGCCGCCCATGCAGGCGCCGCCGATCGCGGCGATCACCGGCTTTCGGCTTGCCTCGACGACGCGGATCACGGTGTTGAGATGCGGCTCGGCGCTGGCCTTGGGAGAGCCGAATTCGCGGATGTCGGCGCCGCCGGAAAAGGCGCGGCCGGCGCCGATCAGGACGATGGCTCGGGCCCCGGGGTCGGCCTGGGCGGCATCGATGCCGGCGACGATCTGGCTGCGCAGGGCGTGGCCCAGGCCATTGACCGGCGGATTGTCCAGGGTGATGACGGCGGCGCCGTCTTGCAGTTGATAAGCTGTGCTGCTCATGCTCGCTCCTACTTGGATGAATCGATGGAACCGGCGGCGCCGATCACGGCGGCGCGCCGCGCTGGAATCTTCAAGCCCTCATACTTCTAGCCACTCCCGGCGCACGCCCTCGTTGCCGCGCAGATCCTGGGGCGTGCCCTCGAACACGATGCGGCCGTGGCCCATGACGTAGAGGCGCTGGGAAATGTCCAGGGCGATCGCCAGCTTCTGCTCGATCAGCAGGATGGAAATGCCCCGCTCCTTGATCGCGGCGAGGAAGTCACCGACCTGGGCCACGACCTTCGGCGCCAGCCCCTCGGTCGGCTCGTCGATCATCACCAGTTCCGGGTCGCCCATCAGCGTGCGGCATAAGGTCAGCATCTGCTGCTCGCCGCCGGAGAGTACGCCGGCGGCGGTGTCTACCCGCTCCTTCAGGCGCGGGAACAGTTCGAACATGTCCTCCATCCGCCAGCGCCCCTGCGCGCGCTTGACGCCCAGCATCAGGTTCTGGCGCACCGTCAGCGAGGCGAAGATGGCGCGGTCCTCGGGCACGTAGCCCAGGCCCTTGCGGGCGATGTCGAAGGGCTTCATACCCATCAGCTGCTCGCCCTTGAAGGTAACGCTGCCCCTGGCCGCGACCTGGCCCATCACCGCCTTGATGGTGGTCGAGCGGCCGACGCCGTTCCGGCCCAGCAGGCTGACGATCTCGCCCCGTCCGACGGAGAAATGCACGCCGTGCAGGATGTGGCTCTTGCCGTAGAAGGCGTGGAGGTCTTCGACTTCAAGCACGATCGATCTCCGCGGCGGAAAAGCCGGTGCCGAGATAGGCTTCCTGAACCGCCCGGTCGGCGCGGATCTGCTCCGGCGTGCCGGTGCTGATGATCTCGCCATAGACCAGCACCGAGATGCGGTCGGCCAGGTCGAAAACCACGCTCATGTCGTGCTCCACCATCAGCAGGGTCTTGCCCTCGGTGACGCGGCGGATCAGCGCCACCGCGTCCGCGGTCTCGCTGTTGCTCATGCCCGCGGTCGGCTCGTCGAGCAGGATCACGTCGGCGCCGCCGGCGATGGTGATGCCGATTTCCAGCGCCCGCTGTTCGGCGTAGGAGAGGATGCCTGCGACGGTGTCGCCGCGGTGTTCCAGGCCGATTTCGCCGAGCACGCGCCGGGCCTGGAGGTTGGCGTCGGTGAGCCCCGCCAGGCGCTGCCAGAACGAATAGCGGTAGCCCAGCGACCAGAGCACGGCGCAGCGGACGTTCTCGAACACCGACAGGTTGTGGAAGATGTTGGTCACCTGGAAGCTGCGGCTCAAGCCGCGGCGGTTGATCTGGTGCGGCGAGAGGCCGGTGACCGATTCGCCCTTCAACAGGATGCTGCCGCTGGTGACCGGGAAACGCGCGCTGATCAGATGGAACAGCGACGACTTGCCGGCACCGTTGGGGCCGATGATGGCGTGGCGCTCGCCCGCCGCCACCTCGAGATTGACGCCGTTGATGATCGCCGTCTGGCCGAAGCGCTTGCGCACATCGGTGAGTTGCAGCGCGGGTACGCCCATCATTCCTCCCCGCCCTCGGCGCTCGCCAGCGCCTGGCGCCAGGCTTCGGCCACCCGCGGCCAGCTCGCCCTGAGCAGCGCCAGGCCGGCCGCGGCGGCGAGCAGGGCGGCCAGCCAGGGCGTGGCCGTGGACAGATCGAGACGCGAACCGAACACCTTCATCGTCATATCGTCGCCATCGGCGCGCTGGTAGGCCATTTCCACCAGGCCGATCAGGCCGCCGAAGAACAGCAGCAGGGGCGGACCGACCCAGGCGTAGGCGGGCAATACCCTGGCCAGCCGGCCGGCGTCCCACAGCCGCCTGTGCATGTGCAGCAGGCTGGCGATGCCGCCGGGCGCATAGAGCACCATGACCAGAAAGAACAGGCCGAAATAGAACAACCAGGCATTGGTCACGCCGGCCAGCGCGATCTGCAGCAGGGTGATCAGCACCGCGCCGATGATCGGTCCGTAGAAGAAACCGACGCCGCCGACGAAGGTCATCAGGAGCACGATGCCGGAAGTCTGGGCGCCGAGGGTCTCGGCGGTGACGATCTCGTAATTGAGCGCCGAGAGGCCGCCGGCGATGCCGGCGAAGAGCCCGGACAGCGCCAGCATCAGGAAGCGCACCGACTGGGGATCGTAGCCGACGAACTGGGCGCGCTCCGGATTGTCGCGCACCGCGTTGGCCATCCGCCCCAGCGGCGTCTGGGTCAAGGCATACATCGCCACGATGCAGACGAAGGTCCAGGCGGCGATCAGGTAGTACATCTGGATCTGCGGGCCGTAGCTGATGCCCAGCACGGCGTGGCCGACGACGCGGTTGCCCGAGACGCCGCCCTCGCCGCCGAACAGGGCGGGGAACATCAGCGAGGCCGAGGCCACCAGCTCGCCCAGGCCCAGCGAAATCATCGCGAAGGTGGTGCCGGCGCGCTTGGTCGAGACGTAGCCGAACAGTAGTCCGGCGGCGAGACCGGCGGCGGCGCCGGCCAGCGGCAGCAGGGTCACCGGCAGCGGCAAGCCGTGATCCACGCGATTCAGCGCGTGGATGGTGGCGAAGGCGCCGATGCCGAAATACACCGCGTGGCCGAACGACAAGAGGCCGGTCTGCCCGAGCAGCATGTTGTAGGACAGCGCGAAGATCACCATGATCCCGGCCTGGCACAGCAGGGAGAGGGCGAAGCTCTTGCCGAACAGCAGCGGCAGCACGATCAGCACGGCGGCGAGCGCGCCCCAGGCCAGCAGGCGACGGCGATGCAGCAGCGGCGGCGCGCCGCTCATGACTCGCGCGCCCCCATCAGGCCGCGCGGGCGGAAGATCAGGATGCCCACCATCAGCAGATAGGGCAGCATCGGCGCCAACTGGCTGATCGAGAGCCGGGCCAGGGTCGGCGTCACCTGCACGTGGAAGCCGATCTGGCGGGCGAAGTCGGCGACGGAATAGTCGATCGCCACCGAGAAGGTCTGGATCACGCCGATCAAGAGCGATGCGATGAAGGCGCCGGGGAGCGAGCCCAGGCCGCCGACCACCACGATCACGAAGACGATGTTGCCGACCGCCGCGGCCATGCCCGGCTCGGTGACGAAGGCGTTGCCGCCGATCACCCCGGCCAGGCCGGCCAGCGCCGTGCCGCCGCCGAACACCAGCATGAAGATTCTCGGCACGTTGTGGCCCAGCGCCTCGACCATCTCCGGCTTGGAAATCGCCGCCTGGATGATCAGGCCGATGCGGGTGCGGGTGAGCGCGGCGTAGAGGGCGGCGAGCATGCCGACCGAGACCAGCATCATGAAGCCCTTGTAGATCGGAAACGCCGTCGTGTACAGGGTGAACAAGGTGCCGTCGAGGAAGTGCGGCACGCGGTAGTCGACGGCGGACAAGCCCCAGACCAGGTGCACGACCTCCTCGATCAGGAAGGACAGGCCGAAGGTAAACAGCAGTTCCGCCACGTGGCCGAACTTGTGCACCTTGCGCATGCCGTAGCGCTCGACCAGCGCCCCGACCAGGCCCACCAGCAGCGGCGCGAACAGCAGCGCCGGCCAGAAGCCCAGATAAACGCTGATCTGGTAGGCGAAATAGGCGCCGAGCATGTAGAAGCTGGCGTGGGCAAAATTGAGGATGCCCATCATGCTGAAAATCAGTGTCAATCCGGAGGACAGCATGAACAGCAGCAGCCCGTAGGTGACGCCGTTGAGCAGGGATATCAGGGTGAACTCCACTCCACCTCCTTCAGTTTCCTCTTCGGAATGGCTGGCCTCGCGGCCCCTCCCTCGGTCGGCTTTGACCTGCTGGCCCTGCTGGAATGGCTCGCGGGCCGGACGCCATCGAACGGCGGCGCCCCGCGGATCGGTCCGCGGGGCGCCCGGTCGTCAGGGACGCTGCATCTGGCAGTTGGTCGGCTGCGAGGTAAAGGCGCCGTCGAGCTTGACGTCGTTCTTGAAGCCGTATTTCGAGGTACCGTCGGCGCTGAACTTCACCGCTTTGCCGTCGACCTTGGCGAAGGTATCGATGAACAGCGGCTGGATCAGCTGATGGTCGGCAGCGCGCATATACACGTCGCCGAAGGGACCGTCGTAATGCATGCCCTCAAGCGCGCGAGCGACCTTGATCGGCTCGGTGCTCTTGGCCTCGGTCATCGCCTTGACCAGCATGTTCAGCTCGACCACGGCGGCCTGGGTATACGGATCTTCGTCGGGACCGTATTTCTTCTTGAAGTTCCGGATGTACTGCTGGGTCTTGGGCGGCGCCATGTTGGCGCTGTAGTAGGAGACCACCTTGACCCGGCCCACGCCCGCCTCGCCCAGCGCCGTCGGCGCACCGACCACGCCGGCATAGAAGGTGTAGAACTTGGCGGTCAGGCCGGCATCCTTGGCCGCCTTGATCAGCAGCGCCAGATCGCTACCCCAGTTGCCGGTGATCACCGAGTCCGCGCCGGAGGCCTTGATCTTGGCGATGTAGGGGGAGAAATCCTTGACCCGGGCGAGCGGGTGCAACTCGTCGCCGACGATCTTCACATTGGGCATCTTCTTCGCCAGCATCACCTTGGCGGTCTTCGACACCTGCTGACCGAAGGAGTAATCCTGACCGATGATGTAGACCTTCTTGATGCTCGGATCCTTGGCCATGACGTTGGTGATGGCTTCCAGCTTCATGTCGCTGTTGGCGTCGAAGCGGAAGTGCCAGAAGCTGCACTTGCTGTTGGTGAAATCCGGATCGACGGCGGCGTAGTTGAGGAACAGCACCGACTTCTTCGGGTCGCGGGCGTTGTGCTTGTTCAACGCGTCGATCAGCGCGCCGGCGACACTCGAACCGTTGCCCTGGGTGATGTAGCGCACGCCCTGGTCGATCGCCCGGTTCAGCTGCTGCAGACTCTCCTGGGGCGACAGCTTGTTGTCCATGCCGATGATTTCCAACTTCTGGCCGAGGACGCCGCCGTGGGCGTTGATCTGCGCCGCGGCAAACTGGAACTCGCGCAGGCCGTGATCGCCGGTGGCGGCCATCATGCCGGAGAGCGGGTCGATGTAGGCGATCTTCACCTGGGCCAGCGCGGCGCCTGCGAACAGCATCGCCCCGACGGCCAGGACCATCTTGCTGCGAATCTGATAAGACATGACTTCTCCTTTGCGTTTGAGTTGTCTCCGAGCCTCGCCGGGGCAAATCCGGCGGGCGGAAGCTGCCCGCCGATGGTCCGGCCGTTGCCCCCTGTTTTGCACTGCGGAATCGCGTTTCGCGATTTCCGAAGTCATGGTATCTTCCGCCGATGCGATTGTAAACAGCCGTCGATGAGGAGCGAACGCGATGAACGCTTTGATGATGGAAATGCCGCTGATGATCTCGTCCCTGATCCGCCACGCCGACGATTTCCACGGCGACACCGAGATCGTCAGCCGCCTGGCGGAAGGCGGCACGCATCGCTACACCTATGCCGATGCCCACCGGCGCTCGCGCCAGTTGGCCAATGCCCTGACCGCGCTGGGCGTCTCGCCGGGGATGCGCGTCGGCACCCTGGCCTGGAACAATCACCGCCACTTCGAACTTTATTTCGGCGTCTCGGGGATCGGCGCGGTCTGCCACACCGTCAACCCGCGCCTGTTCCCGGAGCAGATCATCTACATCATCAATCACGCCGAGGACGGCGTGATCTTCTTCGACCTGAGCTTCCTGCCCCTGGTGGACAAGCTGGCGGCTCACTGCGCCATGGTCAAGACCTGGGTCCTGATGGCCGGGCGCGAACATCTGCCGCAGCGCTCGACGCTCGCCGGTCTGGTCAGCTACGAGGATCTGATCGACAGCCACTCCGACCAGTTCAGCTGGCCCGAGTTCGACGAGAACACCGCCTCGTCGCTGTGCTACACCTCGGGGACCACCGGTAATCCCAAGGGCGTACTCTATTCGCATCGTTCGACGATACTGCACGCCTACGCCGGCGCGCTGCCCGACGTCGTCGGCGCCTCGGCGCGCGACGTGGTGCTGCCGGTGGTGCCGATGTTCCACGTCAATGCCTGGGGCATTCCCTACTCCGCGCCCATGGTCGGCTCCAAGCTGGTGTTCCCCGGCCCCCACCTGGACGGCAAGAGCCTCTACGAGATGTTCGAGCAGGAAGGGGTGACCTATACCGCGGGTGTACCGACGATCTGGCTGGCCTTGCTCAACTTCCTGCAGCAGAACAAGCTGCGCCTGACCACCCTGAAGCGCGCCTCGGTCGGCGGCGCCGCCTGTCCACCCGCGATCATCAAGATCTTCCAGGAGGAATTCGGCGTCGCCGTGCTGCACGGATGGGGCATGACCGAGACCAGCCCGCTGGGCACGCTCAATAGCTTCAAGGCCAAGCACGCCGGCCTCTCGGGCGAGGAGAGACTGGCGCTGCAGGCCAAGCAGGGCCGCGGCATCTTCGGCGTGCAGATGAAGATCGTGG
Source organism: Rhodocyclaceae bacterium (assembly GCA_035530135.1). GTDB lineage: Bacteria > Pseudomonadota > Gammaproteobacteria > Burkholderiales > Rhodocyclaceae > CAIYYX01. The sequence continues at coordinate 35,904 of DATKVJ010000026.1, forward strand.
ACGACCAGGGCAAGTCGCTGCCGCGCGACGGCCAGGCCTTCGGCGATCTGCTGGTACGCGGCCCCTGGGTCGCCAGCGGCTACTTCAAGAACGAGGGCGGCGAGGTGCTGCTCAGCGACGCGAACGGCCGGAGCTGGTTTCCCACGGGCGACGTCGCCACCATCGATGCCGACGGCTACATGCAGATCACCGACCGCTCCAAGGACGTGATCAAGTCGGGCGGCGAGTGGATTTCCTCGATCGAGCTGGAGAACATCGCCGTCGGCCATCCGGCGGTGGCCGAGGCCGCGGTGATCGGCGTGCATCATCCGAAGTGGGACGAGCGGCCGCTGCTGCTGGTGGTCAGGAAGCCCGGGGCGGCGGTCAGCCGCGAGGAACTGCTGGCCCTCTACCAGGGTAGAATCGCGCACTGGTGGCTGCCCGACGACGTCGTATTCGTCGACAGCCTGCCCCATACCGCGACCGGAAAACTGTTGAAGACCAAGCTGCGCGAGGACTTCCGCGCGCACGCGTGGCCCGCCCCCTGACCCAGAAAGAAACTCATGCAAAACCGCGACAAGCTCTACATCAACGGCCGGTGGGTCGTCCCCGCCGGCACCAAGACCCTGGAGGTGATCAACCCCTCGACCGAGACGGTGATGGGCCGGATCCCCGAGGGCGTTGCGGCGGACGCCGACGCCGCCGTCGCCGCGGCGCGCGCCGCGGCCACCGCCTGGAGCGAGACCACGGCCGCGGAGCGCGCCGGCTACCTGGTGAAAATCCAGGAAGGCCTGAAGGCCCGCGCCGACGAGATCGCCCGCACCATCACCGGCGAGGTCGGCATGCCGCTGAAACTCTCCGCCCGGATCCAGACCGGCTCGCCGATCGCCATCTTCGGCCTCTACGCCAAGCTGGCCGCCGAGTTCCCGTTCGAGGAGCGGGTCGGCCACTCGCTGGTGCTGCGCGAAGCGGTCGGCGTGGTCGTCGCCATCACCCCCTGGAACTATCCGCTGCACCAGATCGCGGCGAAGGTGGCGCCGGCGCTGGCGGCGGGTTGCACCGTCGTGCTCAAGCCCTCCGAAGTGGCGCCGCTCAACGCCTTCATCCTGGCCGAGGTGATCGATGCCGCGGGGCTGCCGCCCGGCGTCTTCAACCTGGTCACCGGTCTGGGACCGACGGTGGGCGAGGCGCTGGTGCGCCACCCCGAGGTGGACATGGTCTCGTTCACCGGCTCGACCGGCGCCGGCGTGCGCGTCTCCGAACTGGCGGCGGCGAGCGTCAAGCGGGTGGCGCTGGAACTGGGCGGCAAGTCGGCCGCGGTGATCCTGGACGACGCCGACTTCGCGCAGGCGGTGAAGGCGACGGTCAATGCCTGCTTCCTCAACTGCGGCCAGACCTGCACCGCCCATACGCGCATGCTGGTGCCCGAGTCGCGCTACGCCGAGGCGGCGAAGCTGGCGGTCGAGGCGGCGCGGGGCTTCACGCTCGGCGATCCGCTCGACGACAGAACGAAACTCGGGCCGCTGACCTCCGCGGCGCAGCGCGAAAGGGTGCGCGACTACATCGCCCGAGGCATCGCCGAAGGCGCCGAACTGCTCTGCGGCGGCCCCGAGGCGCCGGCTGGCCTCACGACCGGCTACTACGTCCAGCCGACGGTGTTCGGCCGGGTCCGGCCCGCGAGCACGATCGCCCAGCAAGAGATCTTCGGTCCGGTGCTCGCCATCATCTGCTACCGCGACGAGGACGACGCCGTCGCGATCGCCAACGGCACGCCCTACGGGCTGGCCGGCGCGGTCTGGGCGGCGAGCGACGAGCGGGCGCTCAAGGTGGCGCGGCGGCTGCGCACCGGCCAGGTGGACATCAACGGCGGCGCCTTCAACCTGCTCGCCCCCTTCGGCGGCTTCAAGCAGTCGGGCAATGGCCGCGAACTGGGCCGCTACGGCCTCGAGGAATTCCTCGAATACAAGGCGCTGCAGTTGAGGCCGGCGAAGGCGGGCTGAGCCCGAGGCATCAGGCCTTGATCAGGCCTTGATCAGGCCTTCGGCCTGCAGCGCCGCCCTGACCGCCGGCCGCGCCGCGACGCGCGCCTGGTAGGCGCCGAGCACCGGCCAGGGCGACAGATCGACCTGGGCGAAACCGGCCCAGTTGAGCACCGTGAACAGGTAGGCGTCGGCGACCGTGAAATCGTCTCCCATCAGGTAGTCCCGGCCCGTTAGCCGTTCGGCGACCAGCGCGATGCGCTTGGCCAGGAGCTCCCTGGCGACGCCCTTCCACTCTTCCGGCGCCCGCGGGTTGTAGAGCGGACTGAAACCCTTGTGCAGCTCGCTGGCGATGAAGTTCAGCCACTCCTGCAGACGGACGCGCGCCATCGTGCCCGCCGGCGGCGCCAGATGCTTTTCGGGCGCGAGATCGGCCAGATACTGGACGATCGCCGGCCCTTCGGTGAGCAACTGGCCGTCGTCCAAGGCCAGCGCCGGGACGTAGCCCTTGGGGTTCACGCCGAGATAATCGCCGCCGCTGCCGGTCTTCTTGCTGGCCAGATCGACCCGCTCCAGTTCGAAGGCGAGTCCCGCCTCGCGCAGGACGATGTGGGGGGACAGGGAACAGGCGCCGGGCTTGTGGTAGAGCTTCATGGTTTTCTCCTCGTTGAGGACGCAAATTATACGACGTCAAGTTTCTTCAGGCTCCGCTTCATCGCCCGCCGCGCGAACAGATTGTTGGCGACCAGCGCGAGGAGCACCAGCGCCGCGCCCAGGTATTCGGCTGGCGCGTTGCGCTGGCCCTGGATCAGGCCGATGGCGAACACCACCACCGGAATGAAGTTGCCGAACAGCGTCGCGTTGACCGGGCCCAGGGTGCTCACGCCGACGTTCCAGAGCAGGACCGCGACCACCGAGGCCATCACGATCAGGAAGCTCATTGGCCAGAACACGCTGCCGAGCTGCGCCAGGCTCGGCGGATGGGCGTGGCCGAGGAAGGTGGCCAGGGCCGTGAACGAGAAAATACCCAGCGTGCCCAGGGCGCAGGACAGCGCCGTGTAGCGCAGCGCCGACCAATCGCGAAAGCTCGCCGCACCCAGCGTATAGACCACCCAGCACAGCGCGCCGACCAGCACCAGGCTATCGCCAGCCAGACTGCCGCTCGCGGCCAGCGCGCCCAGGTCTCCGCGGCTGACCACGACGACGCAGCCGGCGAAGGCGACGGCGATGCACGCCATCGTGACCCTGGCCGGGCGGATGCCGCGGACCGCCCAGAGCACCAGGGCCATGATCAGGGGCTGCATGCCGGAGATCACCGCCGCCTGCTGCGCCGTGGTGCTCCTCAGACCCTCGAAGGTGAACAGGCTGAAGCCGGCGAAGCCCACGCTGCCGTAGAACAACAGCCGGCCGCGGCGCGGGTCGCGGCGCAACTGCGCCAGCGCACGCGACCCCTCCACCGCCGTCAGGATGACGACGAGCAGGGCGGCCGCGATGCCGTAGCGGATCGTCGTCAGGTAGTAAGGGTCCAGCGTCGCCAGGACGATCTTGCCGACCGGGAACAGGCCGCCCCAGGAGAGCACGGTGACGGTCATGGCCATCAGGCCTAAGCGCAGATGTCGCGGCTGTTGCGGCATGGGTTTCCCGGTCGCGGCGGAACTTGCCGCTCGATAGCAATTAAAGTATTCTATCCGCGTTTGCAAAACATCGTTTCGCTCTGCAAAACTAGCATTTTCAATCGACGCCGGGAATATCCATGGATCTCGATTTCACCGCCGAGGAGCAGGCGCACCGCGTAGAGGTGCGCCGCTTCCTCCAGGACCATCTGCCCGCCGATCTCGCCGACAAGGTGAACAACGGCAAGCGCCTGGGCAGGGAAGATTATCTGCGCTGGCAGAAGATACTCCATCGCCGCGGCTGGGGCGCGACGATGTGGCCGAAATCCTTCGGCGGCACCGGCTGGAACGCCGTCTGGCAACACATCTTCGACGAGGAGTGCGCCGACGCCGGCACGCCGATGCAGCTGCCCTTCGGCCTGAAGATGGTGGCGCCGGTGATCATGGCCTTCGGCAGCCAGGCCCAGCAGGAGCGCTTCCTGCCGCGCATCGCAGACGGTTCCGACTGGTGGTGCCAGGGTTATTCGGAGCCCGGCGCCGGTTCCGACCTGGCGTCGCTGAAAACCAGCGCGGTCCGGGAAGGAGAGCACTACCGGGTCAATGGCCAGAAGACCTGGAACACCTTTGGCCAACACGCCGACTGGATCTTCTGCCTGGTCCGCACCTCGACCGAGGGCCGCCAGCAGGAGGGCATCTCCTTCCTGCTGATCGACATGAAGACGCCTGGAATCACGGTGCGGCCGATCATCATGATCGACGGCGAGCACGAGATCAACGAGGTCTGGTTCAAGGACGTGCTGGTGCCGGTGCAAAACCGGGTCGGCGAGGAGAACAAGGGCTGGACCTACGCCAAGTTCCTGCTCGGCCACGAGCGCACCGGCATCGCCGGCATCGGCCGCTCCAAGGCGGCGCTGGGGCGCCTGAAGGCAATCGCGCGCAAGGAACTGTCCGGCGGCCGGCCGCTGATCATGGATCAGCGCTTCCGCGACCGGATCGCCCAGGTGGAGCTGGAGTTGATGGCGCTGGAGATCACCAACCTGCGCGTGCTCGCCGCCGATAGCGAAAAGCGCGGGCCGGGGCCGGAAGCCTCGATCCTCAAGATCAAGGGCTCGGAGATCCAGCAGACGCTGGCCGAGCTGATGATGCAGGCGCTCGGCCACTACGCCCTGCCCTGGCAGCGGCAGGCGCTCGATCCGGACTGGACCGGGGAGGCGATCGGTCCCGACTACGCCGCGCCGCTTCCCGGCCACTACTTCAACTATCGCAAGACCACCATCTACGGCGGCTCGAACGAGATCCAGAAGAACATCGTCGCCCAGATGGTTCTGGGACTCTGAACCATCCACCGAGGCAAACCATGGACTTCAAATACAGCGAAGAACAGTTGGCCCTGCAGGACACGCTGTCCCGCTTCATCGCCAAGGATTACGGCTTCGCGCAGCGCCGCGCCCTGGCCGGCTCCGAGGCGGGCTTCAGCCGCGGCCACTGGCGGCGCTTCGCCGATCTGGGCATCCTCGCCCTGCCCTTTCCCGAGGAATTCGGCGGCATGAACGGCGACGCCGTGGACACCCTGCTGGTGATGGAGATGCTCGGCCGCGGCCTGGTGCTAGAACCCTATCTCGCCACCGTGGTGCTATCCGGCGGCCTGATCCGCGATGCCGGCAGCCAGGCGCAGAAGGAGGCGCTCCTGCCCGCCATCGCCGCAGGCGAACTGCTGCTGGCGCTGGCCCACCACGAGCCGGGTGGGCGTTACGAGACCCGGCACGTCGCCACCGCCGCCCGCCGCGACGGCGACGGCTACCGGGTGGACGGCGCCAAGGCGGTGGTGATCGCCGGCCCGTCCGCGGACAAGATCATCGTCTCCGCCAGGACTTCCGGGGAGACCCGGGACGAGCAGGGCATCTCGCTGTTCCTGGTCGACGCCGAGACCGCCGGCGTCCGGCTGCGCGGCTACCCGACCCAGGACGGCGGTCGCGCCGCGGAGATCGCGCTCGACAACGTCCGGCTGCCCGCCGCCGCGCTGATCGGCGCCGAGGGCGGGGCGCTGCCGGCCATCGAGCGCGCGCTCGACTACGCGATCGCGGCGCTGTGCGCCGAAGCGGTCGGCATCATGACGGCGGTAAACGAGACGACCCTGGACTACCTCAAGACGCGCAAGCAGTTCGGCCAGCCGATCGGCCGCTTCCAGGTGCTGCAGCACCGCATGGTGGACATGGTGATCGCCACCGAGCAGGCGCGCTCGATGGCGACCCTGGCGGCGGTACGCGTCGATTCGGCCGACGCCGCCCTGCGCCGCCGCAGCGTCTCCGCCGCCAAGGCTCACATCGGCCAGCAGGCGCGCAGCGTCGGCCAGCAGGCGGTGCAGTTGCACGGCGGCATGGGCGTGGTCGACGAGCTCGCGCTCGCCCACTACTTCAAGCGCCTGACCATGATCAACGCCACCTTCGGCGACGCCGACCACCACCTCGGACTGTTCGGCGACTCCCTGCTGGCGGCGTGAGCGGCCACCCGCCATGAACGCCAAACTGATCAATCGTCGCGATCTCGACTTCGTGCTCTTCGAGCTGCTCGAGGTCGAGGGCCTGACCCGGCGCCGGCGCTACGCCGAGCACTCGCGCGAGACCTTCGCCGCCGCGCTGGACACCGCGGCGCGCATCGCCGGCGACAAGTTCGCCCCGCACAACCGCGCCGCCGACCAGAACGAGCCGCGCTTCGACGGCGAGCGGGTGCATATGATCCCCGCGGTCAAGGAGGCGCTGGACGCCTTCATCGATGCGGGCTTCATGGCCGCCGGCCACGACTACGAACTGGGCGGCATGCAGTTGCCGCACACCGTGGCGCTGGCCTGCAACGGCCTGTTCAAGGCCGCCAACGTCGGCACCAGCGGCTACCCCTTCCTCACCGTGGGCAACGCCAACCTGCTGCTGGCCCACGGCACGCCGGAGCAGATCGAGCGCTACGCCAAGCCCGAACTCGCTGGCCGCTACTTCGGCACCATGTGCCTGTCCGAGCCGCAGGCGGGCTCGTCGCTCGCCGACATCCGCACGAGCGCCCGCCCGCTGACCGACGGCCGCTACCGGATCAAGGGCAGCAAGATGTGGATCTCCGGCGGCGAGCACGAGCTGTCGGAGAACATCATCCACCTGGTGCTCGCCCGGATCGAGGGGGCGCCGCCCGGGGTCAGGGGCATCTCGCTGTTCATCGTGCCGAAATTCCGGATCAATCCGGACGGCAGCACCGGGCCCAGGAACGACGTCACCCTGGCCGGGCTCAATCACAAGATGGGCTACCGCGGCACCACCAACTGCGCGCTCAACTTCGGCGAGCGCGACGACTGCATCGGCGAGCTGGTGGGCGAGCCGCACCGGGGCTTGGCCTGCATGTTCCACATGATGAACGAGGCGCGCATCGGCGTCGGCTTCGGCGCCGTGATGCTGGGCTACACCGGCTATCTCCATGCCCTGGACTACGCCCGGGAGCGGCCCCAGGGCCGCCACCCCGGCGCCAAGGATCCGGCCTCGCCGCAGTTGCCCATCATCGCGCACGCCGACGTGCGCCGCATGCTGCTCGCGCAGAAGGCCTACGTCGAGGGCGGCCTGGCCCTTTGCCTGACCGCGGCGCGCCTGGTCGACGAGCAGAAGACCGGCGAGTCCGAACGGGCCAGACGCGAGGCGGGCTTGCTGCTCGACCTGTTGACGCCGGTGGTCAAGTCCTGGCCGTCGCAGTGGTGCCTGGAGGCCAACAGCCTGGCCATTCAGGTCCATGGCGGCTACGGCTACAGCCGCGAATACCCGGTCGAGCAGTTCTACCGGGACAACCGCCTGAACCCGATCCACGAGGGCACCCACGGCATCCAGGCGATCGACCTGCAGGGCCGCAAGGCGGTGATGGACGACGGCGCCGGCCTGCGGCTGCTCGCCCGCGAGATCGAGGCGACGATCGCCGAGGCCACGGCCGAGGCGGACTTGCGCGAATACTCCGAGGCACTCGCCGCGGCACTCGCCGACCTTCTGGAGACCACGAGGATCCTGGCGGCCGCACAGGCCCGGGACGCCACCGCGGCGCTGGCCAACGCCAGCGCCTACCTCGAGATGTTCGGCCACACCGTGCTCGCCTGGATCTGGCTGCGCCAGGCGGTGGTGGCGGCGCGGGCGCTGGCGCGAGCCGGGAGCGCCGAACACGATTTCTACCGCGGCAAGCTCGCCGCGGCCCGCTACTTCTACCGCTGGGAATTGACCAAGACCCGGCCCCAGCACGCCCTGCTGCGGTCCCTCGACGATAGCTGCCTGGGCATGGCGGCGGAGTGGTTCTGACCATGAGCGAACACATACTGGCAAATGTCGACAACGGCGTGCTGCGGATCGAGATCAGCCGCCGCGGCAAGAAGAACGCCCTGACCCAGGCGATGTACGCCGCGCTCTCCGACGCGCTGGCCAGCGCCGACGCCGACGACGAAATCGGCGTCGTCCTGCTCTGCGGCCAGGACGACCTGTTTACCGCCGGCAACGACCTGCAGGACTTCCTCTCGCGCAACAGCGACGATCCCTCCGAAGGCGCGCGCTTCATGCAGGTCATCGCCGCGCTCGGCAAGCCGCTGGTCGCCGCCGTCGCCGGCAATGCCGTCGGCATCGGCACCACGATGCTGCTCCATTGCGACCTGGTCTATGCCGCCGACAACGCCCGCTTCCAGTTGCCCTTCGTGCCGCTCGGGCTGTGCCCGGAAGCCGGATCGAGCCTGCTCCTGCCGCGGCTGGCCGGCCACCACCGCGCCGCCGAGCTGCTGTTCTTCGGCGAGCCCTTCGATGCCGCCGCGGCCCGCGAGATCGGCCTGGTCAATGCGCTCCATCCGCAGCACGAGCTGCTGGCCGCGGCAGCCGCGCGCGCCGCCGCGCTCGCCCGTCTGCCGCGCGCCTCGCTCGCCGCCACCAAGGCGCTGATGAAGCGCGCCTCTGCCGCCAGCGTCGCCGACGCGATGCAGGCGGAACTGCTGCACTTCTCCGAACTGGTGGCGGCACCGGTGGCCAAGGAAATCTTCGCCGCCTTCCTGGAAAAGCGCGCGCCGGATTTCTCGCGGATCGCGGGCAAGCGGCCATGAGCGGCGCAGAAATGGCGGACATCCCGGCGGGCTTCAAGCCGATCAAGCGCGGCGGTGCCTTCATCGCCATGCTCGGGCCCCTGTACTACCGGCAGGACGAGGAACGCATCGTCATCGCCATGCGGATAGAGGAGAAGCACCTCAACATTCGCGGCATCGCCCACGGCGGCATGCTGGTCACCCTGGCCGACAGCGCGCTGGGCATCGCCCTATCGATGTCGCGCAACCCGCCGCAGCCGATGGTCACGGTCAATCTGTCCACCGACTTCGCCGACAGCGCCCGTCCCGGCGACTGGGTCGAGGCCCACGTCGACATCCAGCGCGTCGGCAAGCGCCTGGCCTACGCCAACTGCTATCTGCACGTCGGCGAGAAGCGGATCCTGCGCGCCAGCGGCGTCTTCGCGCTGATGCCGCCGGCCAAGCCGCAGGAAAGCTTCGAGGGCTGAGATGGCGAAGATCCACGTCCTGCTGAAGAAGGAGGAGTTGGACAGCGAACGCCTGGAGGGCAAGGTGGTGGTGGTGCTGGACATCCTGTTCGCCACCTCCAGCATCGTCACCGCGCTGGCCCACGGCGCCGCCGAGGTGATCCCGGCGCAAGACGGCGCCGGGGCGCTGGCCGAAGCCGGCCGCCACGCCGAGGGTTCCTATCTGCTCTCGGGCGAGCTCAACGCCATGACCCTGGCGGGCTTCGTCCATCCGACGCCGCTGGCGCTGCTCAGGGAGGATGTCGCCGGCCGCAAGCTGATCTACTCGACCACCAACGGCACGGTGGCGCTGAACAAGTCAGCGGGCGCCCTGCAGATCTACGCCGCGGCCCTGGTCAATGGCGCGGCGACGGTCCGGCACCTCGCCGCCGCCCACCCCGGGACGACGATACTGCTGGTCTGCTCGGGCTCGGCCGACAACTTCAACCTCGAGGACTTCTACGGCGCCGGCTATCTGGTCTGGCTGTTTCGCGAACTCGGGGGCGAGCGCCCCGACGCCCATGAGTTCTCGGATGCCGCGCTGGCGGCCGAGATCCTGTATCGCGGCACCGACGCCACGGCTTGCCTGATGCAGGCCCGCGTCGGCCGGATGATGCGGGCGCGGGGCTTAGAGCAGGAAATCCATTTCGCGGCGCAAAAGAGCGTCTTCGACATCGTGCCGCACCTGGCCGGCGGCAGCCTGCGGCCGCTCTGAGCGCGCCCCTACGAACCGGGACCGCGATGGAATTCGAGCACCGCTTCGCCCCGGTCAATGGCATACGTCTGCACACCGTCAGCGCCGGCGATCCCGCCCGCCCGCTGATGCTGTTCGTGCATGGCTTTCCGGAATTCTGGCGCGCCTGGCACCGGCAGTTGCGCGAGTTTTCGCGCGACCACCACGCGGTGGCGCCGGACATGCGCGGCTACAACCTCTCCGACAAGCCCTCGGACGTCGAAGCCTATCGCGCCGAGCACCTGGTCGAGGACCTGCGCCAGCTGATCGGCCACCTGGGCCACCGGGACTGCGTCCTGGTCGCCCACGACTGGGGCGGGGCGGTGGCCTGGAACCTGGCGGCCCAACATCCCGAACTGGTCTCCCGGCTGGTGATCGTCAATTCGCCCCACCCGATCGCCTTCGCCCGGGCGCTGTCCGGCGATCCCGGACAGATCGCCGCCAGTCAATACATGCTGCTGCTGCGCGACGCCAAGGCCGAACGGGTGCTGTCCGAGGACAATTACGCCCGGCTGGCCAGGATGTTCGAGCAGCGGGGGGACGGCCGCTCCGCCCTGACGCCGGATGAGCTGGCGCGCTATCGCGCGGCCTGGGCGCAGCCGGGCGCGCTGACCGGCGGCCTCAACTACTACCGCGCCTCCCCCCTCTACCCGCCCGGCGCCGACGGCGCCGCCGCGCTGCAACTCGATCCGGCGCTATTCACCGTGACGGTGCCGACCCTGATCATCTGGGGGGAGCGCGACGCCGCCCTGCTGCCGGTGCTGCTCGACGGCATCGAGGCGGTCGTGCCGGACGTCGTCATCCGGCGCATCCCGGCCGGAAGCCACTGGGTGGTGCATGAATATCCCGATGAAGTGCATGCCATGATCCGGGAGTTTCTCGCCTAGGGCGAAGCACTGCCGCCCCGGATAGCGACTTGGGGCGGCTTGCCGCCGCCAAAGAATTCTGCTGGCATCCCCTGAAGGCCTGGATTATTATCGAATTTGGGTGCTATAATTTCGAGCTGGTCGGGGTATACCCCGGCCATGTTCACATATGGATTCAATATCAGCCTCGCTCCTTATCGATAAAGGGAATAAAAAATGAAACAGTCTCTCCTCGTTGCTGCACTCGTTGCCCTGGCCGTGACCGCCTGCGGCAAGAAAGAAGAAGCTCCCGCCCCGGCCCCGGCCCCGGCTGCTGCCCCGGCTCCGGCTCCCGCCGCTGCTCCGGCTGCTCCGGCCGCTGCCCCGACTGACGCCACCCCCGCTGCTGCCCCGGCTGAGGCCGCCCCGGCCGCTCCCGCCGCCCCGGCCGAAGAACCCAAGAAGTAATCGGGTTATTCTTCGAAAAAGCCGGTCCTCGGACCGGCTTTTTTTCGCCTGGTCCCTGAGCTAGGTGAGTTCGCGCCAGGGGCTGCCTTGGTCCTGGCTGGCAATCCCTATCCATTCCTCGGCGCAGTCGATGGCCTCCGCCAGGGCGGCGCGGGCCAGCTGCGGCTTGTTGTTCTGCTCCGAGAGGTGGGCGGCGACCAGATGCTGCAAACGCGAGCAATCGAGCGTCGCGAGCAGCGCCGCCGCCGCCTGGTTGTCGAGATGGCCGAAGCGGCCGGCGATGCGCTGCTTGAGGTGTCTGGGATAGGCGCCGCCGGCGAGCATGTCGCGGTCATGGTTGCATTCGAGCACCAGCGCATCGCAGCCGTCTAGCATGGCGACGATGTGCGGCGTCGCGGCGCCGGTATCGGTGAGCACGCCTAAGCGGTGGCGGCCGTCGCCAAAGACGAATTGCACCGGTTCCCGGGCGTCGTGCGGCACGGGAAAGGGCGCGATTTCCAGGGACCCGACGGCGAACGCGGCGTGGCTGTCGATGACGCGCAACGGCGGCGCTTGATGGCGGCTCTCCGGCAGCGCGGCGAGCGTGCCGTGGGTGAGGAAGACTTCCAGCCGATGGCGCTGCGCGCACTTCATGACGCCGGCGCTGTGGTCACTGTGTTCGTGCGTCACCACCACGGCGTCGAGGTCGTCCGGGGCCAGCCCCAGACGCGCCAGACGCAGCGCCAGCTCGCGCGGGCCGAAGCCGCAGTCGAGCAGAACGCGGGTCTTGGCCCCCCCCGCCCCCGCCTCGACCACCAGCGCATTGCCGCGGCTGCCGCTGCCGAGCGAGGCGAAGCGCACGGCGCCTATTGCAATTGTTCGAACAGCAGCTTGAGTATCTTCTTCGCTGTTTCCGTCTGAGCGATGCCGCCCTCGCCAGTCAGCACCTCGACCGTACTGGCATTGTTCTCGCCCTTGACGTAGATACGGTACTGTTCCTTCTGCTTGGCGTCGGACTTGCCGTTTTTCCAGAACATCAGCCTGTCCAGGAGGCCCTTGCCCTGATTGGCGTCCGCCTCGGGATCGAGGTAGCGGACGAAATAGAGACCCTTGGAACGGTCGCGGTCCTCGACGGTGAACCCGGCGCGGTCCAGCACCAGGCCGACGCGCCGCCAGGCGCGGTCGAAGGGTTCATCGACGCGCAAGCTGCCCGGACCAACGCCGGTTTGCAGGAGCTGGGCTCGCGCCACCGTCTGGGGCGCCGCCACCAGCGCCTTGGCCTGCGCTTCCCCGGCGCCGAGCCGCACCATCAGGCGACGCAGCATCTCCGCCTCCAGTCCGGGATCGGGGGCGCGCGGCTGCCAGCGGGTTTCGCTCCTGCCCTCGTCGATATAGACCTCGTCCATGCCGCGATGACTGATGAAAATGTCGGTGGTGCCCGGGACCGTGCCCCGCTCCAGGCGGGTGCGGAACTTGTCGCGCTGCGCGGTCGAATAGAGCGAATCGAAGACCTTACCGAGGGTGCGGCGGATCAAGTCCTGCGGCAACTTCGCCCGGTTCTCGGCCCAGTCGGTTTCCATGATGCCGGCCTCGGGCCTATCGACATTGATGATGAAGCCGAGCTCCTGCCAGAACGACTTGATGACCGGCCAGAGTTTTTCGGGCGTCATGCCCGAGACCACCAGCCAGCGCTCGCTGCCATCGCGCACGATGTGCATGTTGGGCACCTTGGGCAGCACCTCGCTACCCGTGCTGGCGGCGGCCTGGCTGCCTTGAGCACCGGAATAGGCGGAATAGGTCGCCGATTCCTTGGCTCCGATCTCGGGAACGGCGTAGCGATCGTCCCGTTTGGGCGTGGTCAGGTCGGGCGGGACCTCGAGCGAAGGCAGCTGCTGCTTGGACGCCGACTGGTATTCGATCTTCTTCGATTGGAGCAGCGTGCCGCTGCAGCCGGCGAGGAGCAGCGCCGACAGCAACAAGGAGGTGGACAGGTGAATTTTCATGTGCCCTCTGCGTGGATTCATATCTGGATGCCGGCGTCTTGCATGGCGGCGCGCACTGCTGGGTAAAACTCCGGCGACAGCGGCGTCATCGGCGGGCGCAGGCCGGGCTCGATCAGCCCCATCTGCGCCAGCGCCCACTTGACCGGGATCGGGTTGGCTTCGACAAACAGCTGCCGGTGCAGGCCCAGCAGGCGGAAGTGGATGTCGCGCGCGCGCCGGACCTCGCCCGCCAGGGCGGCCGCGCACATCTCGTGCATCAGGCGCGCGGCGACGTTGGCGGTAACCGAGATCGTGCCCTGGCCGCCGAGCAGCATCAACGGCAGCGCCGTCGCGTCGTCGCCGCTATAGACGGCGAAGCCGGGCGGCGCCCGCTTCAACAGATCGGCGCCGCGCTCGAGATTGCCGGTGGCGTCCTTGATACCGACGATGCGAGGCAGTTGCGCCAGACGCAGCATGGTGTCGTTGGCGAGATCGGCCACCGTGCGCCCCGGCACGTTGTAGACGATCATCGGCAGATCGACCGCCGCGGCGATGGCCGCGAAGTGGCGGTAGAGGCCTTCCTGGGTCGGCTTGTTGTAATAGGGCACGACCGACAGGTGGGCGGCGGCGCCGGCGCGCTTGGCGAAAGCGGCGTAATCGATCGCCTCGGCCGTCGAGTTCGAGCCGGTGCCGGCGATCACCGGGATGCGGCCGCCGGCCATCTCGACAGCACTACGGATCAGGGTGCAGTGCTCGTCGTGATCGACCGTCGGCGACTCGCCGGTGGTGCCGACCACGACCAGGCCGTCTGTGCCTTCGGCGACGTGCCAGTCGATCAGGCGCTTCAGGGCGGGCAGGTCGAGACTGCCGTCCTCGTGCATCGGGGTGACGATTGCCGGAATGGATCCTGTAATCATGGCTGCTGGACGATAAAAGACCGGATTTTACCCGAACTGCAGACTCACAGGACTACAGATCGGACAGCACCTTGATGTGCGCCGCGACGCTGCGTGCCAGCGCAGACAGCGCATAGCCGCCTTCGAGCATCGAAACGATGCGTCCTTGCGCCGATTCGGCCGCGACGGCCTTCAACTGCCCCGTGACCCAGGCGTAGTCGGCATCGACCAGACCCAGCGAGGCCATGTCGTCTTCGTAGTGGGCGTCGAAGCCGGCGGAAACGTAGATGATCTCGGGCGCGAACGCCCTGAGCCGAGGCAGCCAGATGTCGGTCACGACCTGGCGAAAGCCGTCGCCGCGGGTGCCGGCCGGCAGGGGCACGTTGCACATGTTGGGCGCCGGATTCTCGGTGCCGGAATAGGGATAGAAGGGGTGCTGGAAGGTGCTCACCATCAGCACCCGCTCGTCGCCGGCGAAGATATCCTCGGTGCCGTTGCCGTGATGGACGTCGAAATCGACGATGGCGACGCGCGACAGCCCCCACGCCGCGATGCCGTGCATGGCGGCGACGGCGACGTTGTTGAAGAAGCAAAAGCCCATCGCCCTGACGCGTTCGGCGTGGTGACCGGGCGGGCGGATGCCGCAAAAGGCAGTGGCGACCTCCCCCCTCATGACCAGATCGGTGGCCAGCACGCCCGCGCCGGCGGAGCGCAACATCGCGTTCCAGGTGCCCGGACTCATCGCGGTGTCGGGGTCGACATGGACGATGCCGTGCGCCGGCGCGCAGCTCTCCAGCGCCTCGATGTGGGAGCGCGGATGCACGCGCAGGAGCTGCTCCATTTGCGCCAGCGGAGCATCGTGATACGTGAGGTAGAGATCGAGTCCGGCGGCGATCAGGCGGTCGTTGATCGCGCCCAGGCGGTCCGGACACTCCGGGTGGTGGGCGCCCATGTCGTGCTGCCAGCAGTCGCGGTGGGTGATGAAGGCGGTCGTCATGCAGGAAGGTGTGCGCACAATTCGGCGGGAGATTCGATTATCCTCTGATTCTTCCTCTTGCCGCAAACCCAGACGCGATGCCGCCTCCCGACGACGCCGCCGCCGCTGCCGGAACCCGCCGGATGCCTTCGGCGGCTCAGGCCATGAGCGCGCACCCGATCGCGCTGTTCCTGGCGCTGTCCCTGGCATCGCTCGCCGCGATCGCCACGACGCGCCAGACCGCGCCGGCGGACAGCTTCGTCCGGATGCCCGAGGTCCGATCCTTCATCGCGGAGATGGCGGAGAGACACGGCCTCGACCGCGCCGAACTCGCGCGCGACTTCGCCGGTGCCCGGCCGATCGCCGCGGTGATCAGGGCGATCCTGCCGGCGCAGGAACCGGGCGTGCGCTCCTGGGCCGCCTATCGCGCCCGCTTCGTCGAAGCCCGGCGGATCGGCATGGGCCTGCGCTTCTGGCGGCAATACCGGACGCAGCTGAGGGATGCCCACGCGCGCTTCGGCGTGCCCGAGGAGATCATCGTCGCGATCATCGGCATCGAGAGCATCTACGGCAGGAATCCCGGCCATTTCAACACCTTCGCGGCGCTGTCTACACTGGCCTTCGACTATCCGCCCCCGGACCCGGCGGGGCCCCCGCCGCGCGCGGCGCTGTTCCGCGATGAGCTGGAGCAACTGCTGCTGCTCGCGCGCGAGACGCGGCACGACCCGCTCTCGTATACCGGTTCCTACGCCGGCGCGTTGGGCTTGCCGCAGTTCCTGCCGAGCAGCGTGCGCCGCTACGCCGTCGACGCCGACCACAACGGCCACATCGATCTCGCGGCGAGCCCCGCCGACGCCATCGCCAGCGTCGCGAACTTCCTCAGCATGCACGGCTGGCAGCGGGACGCCCCGGTGGCGGTGGCGGCGAGGGTCGAGGGGGAGACCTACACCCGGCTGCTCGACGAGGGCATCGCGCCCAGCCAGACGCCCGCCGAGATGGCGGCGCTCGGCGTGGTGAGTCCGGGAGCGCCGGAGCAGCCCGCCGCCCTGATCGATCTGGTCACGCCGGAGCGGCCGACCGAATACCGGCTCGGCTACCGCAACTTCTACGTGTTGACTCGCTACAACCGCAGCAGCTTCTACGCGATGGCGGTCTATGACCTGGCCCGGGCGCTGCGCGCGGCGCGGGCGCGGTGAGTCACAACAGCTCGTCCTTGGTGAGACCCTCGCGCGAGAGCTGGCGGCGGAGCTTGGACAGCGCTTCGAGCTGGATCTGGCGCACCCGCTCGCGGGTGAGGCCCAGGTCGCCGGAGAGATGCTCCAGGGTGCCCACGTCGCAACCGTTCAGGCCGTAGCGCCGCTCGATCACGTAGCGCTGATTGGCCGAGAGCTGCGCCACCCATTCCGCCACGCGCCGGCCGACCTCGGCGTGCTGCAGCAGGCCCTCGGGGCCGTCGCGGATCTCGTCGGCGATGGCGTCGGCGACCGACAGCTCGTGGTCGACCTCCAGCGGCGCGTCGAGCGAGGTGGTGTGCTCGTTCAAGGCCAGGATCTCGCGCACCTCGGCCACCGGCTTGTCGAGCAGCCGCGCCACTTCCTCGGCGCCGTGGTGCGGCGAGGGGTCGCCGGAAGATTCGAGATGGCGCAGCGCGCGCAGCACGAGATTCAATTCCTTGACCACGTGCACCGGCAGGCGGATGGTGCGCGACTGGTTCATGATCGAGCGCTCGATGGTCTGCCGGATCCACCAGGTGGCGTAGGTAGAGAAGCGGAAGCCGCGTTCGGGATCATATTTTTCCAGCGCATGGATCAGGCCGAGATTGCCCTCCTCGATCAGGTCGGCGATCGGAATGCCGCGATTCGGATAGCGCTTGGCGATGCTGACGACCAGGCGCAGGTTGGACTCGATCATCTTCTGCCGAGCGGCGAAATCCCCGGCCAGGACGAGACGCGCCAGCCTCAACTCCTCCTCGGCGGAGAGCAGCGGATTGGCACCGATCTCGTTCAGGTAGAGCTGGGTGACGTCGTTGAGAAACTCGGTTTTCGCGCTCTCGGGCGCCTCTGCCTCGTCGGCCGCCTCGGCAGCGTCGATCGCATCGTCCGCCCCGATCGGCTCGCCATCCTCGGCCGGGATCGCGTCCTTGACCATGCGCTAACGGCTGGGCAGGTGCTTCAGCGGGTCGACCGGTTTGCCCTGGCGCCGGATCTCGAAATGCAGCATCGGCCGATCGCTGTCGGTCGACCCGGCTTCCGCGATCTCCTGCCCCTTGGTCACGCTCTGCCCCTCCTTGACCAGGATCTGGCTGTTGTGGGCATAGGCGGAGAGGAACAGGGCGTTGTGCTTGACGATCACCAGCTTGCCGTAGCCGCGCAGACCAGTGCCGGCATAGACCACCTTGCCCGCTGCCGCGGCCAGCACCGGATCGCCCACCTTGGCGGCGATGTCGATGCCCTTGTTGGCTCCTTCGACGAAACCGGCGATCACCTTGCCGCCGGCCGGCCAGCCCCAATCGACGCCGTCTTCGTTGGCCGCCTGGCCAGCCGGAGCGGGCGCCGGGGCAGCGGCCGGGACGGCCGGCGGCGGAACAGGCGCCGGGGTCTGAGTCGAATCCGCCTTCTGCAATTGCGCCAGGGCCGCCTCCGAATAGGGCTGCTCGCCGCCTATCGGACCCCGCTTCAGCGTTGCGGTGTCGGCGGGAGTGGTTGCGGGCGGTGCAGCGGCCGGCGCACCCGTGGCCGCCAGCGGCTGGGCTTCGACCTGGGCCGGCGCGGCGACCGGCCGGACTTCGGCCCCCCCGGCCGCCTCGCTCGGTGCGGCCGCAGCTTCGGGCGGAACCACGCGCAGTTGCTGGCCGACCGCGATCTTGTTCGGGTCGCTGAGCCCGTTCCAGGTGGCGATGTCCCGGTAGGAGCAGCCGTGGTCGAGGGCGATCGAGTACAGCGTGTCGCCTTTCTTGACGATGTAGTAGCCGGCCGGCGCGCTCGCCGCTTGCGCGCCGGGGCCTTCCAGGGTGGTGGTCGGTGCGACGCGCTCGATCACCGGCGCCGGCTGGTTGCTGGCGCAGCCGGCGAGCAGCGCCGCGAGGCAGAGCATCAGGTATCGTCCGAACCTATTCATTCCACCCCCGCCAACAAAGGTACGAAGCGCACCGCATCGAAACGCGTCTGGGCAAAACCGTCGGCATTGCGTTCGATCAGCGACAAGCTCTGCTCGCCGCTGGCACCGCCCAGCGGCAGGACCATCCGGCCGCCCGGCGCCAACTGGTCGAGCAAGGCCTGGGGCGCACGCGAGGCCGCAGCGGCGACGATAATAGTATCAAATGGCGCCGCTTCCGGCAGGCCCCAGTGACCGTCGGCGTGCTTCAAGCGGACGTGGGTCAGGCGCAGCTGCCCGAGGTGCTTCCTGGCCTTGGTCAAGAGCGGTTCGATGCGTTCGACCGCATACAGATCGCGGGTCAGCATCGCCAGCACCGCGGCTTGATAACCGCAGCCGGCGCCGACCTCCAGGGTCTTGCCCAGTTCCCGCCCCGCGATCAGGAGTTCGACCATGCGCGCCACCACGTAGGGCTGGGAAATGGTCTGCTGGAAGCCCAGGGGCAGGGCCGTGTCCTCGTAGGCGCGCGAGGCCAGCGCCTCCTCGACGAAAATGTGCCGAGGCACGGCGGCGATGGCCGCGAGCACGCGTTCGTTGGCGATACCCTGCTCGCGCAGGCGCTCGATCATCCGATCGCGCGTGCGCTGCGAAGTCATGCCGATGCCGCGCAGGCTGGAGGCGTTCATGGTGAGAGCCAGCGCCGCACCGTGCCGATCTGGGCACCGTGGGTGAGATCCATCTGCAGCGGCGTGAGCGAGGCGTAGTCCTCGGCGACCGCATGAAAATCGGTGCCTACGCCGGCATCCTGGGCGGCCCCGGCGGCGCCCACCCAATACACCGTTTCGTTCCTCGGCGTCAGTTGCTTGACCACCGGCTCCGCCTTGTGGCGCCTGCCCAGACGCGTGACCTGCAGTCCCTTCAGGCGCTCGTAGGGAACATCGGGGACATTGACGTTGAGCAGCACCGGCTCGCCGAAAGCGCCTTGCTGGAAACGCCGGACCAGGTCCCTCGCGACGCGTGCCGCGGTCTCGAAATGGGTGCCGGTCTTGCCCGCCAGCGACACCGCCAACGCCGGCACGCCGAGCAGATAGCCCTCGGTCGCCGCGGCGACGGTGCCGGAATAGATGGTGTCGTCGCCCATGTTGGCGCCCAGGTTGATGCCCGAGACCACCATGTCGGGCAGGGTGTCGAGCATGCCGGTGACGGCGAGATGGACGCAGTCGGTCGGCGTGCCATTGACGTAATAGAAGCCATTGGCGGCCTGGCGCAGCGACAGCGGCCGGTCGAGGGTGAGCGAATTGCTGGCACCGCTCCGGTCGCGTTCCGGCGCGACCACGCTCACTTCGGCGATCTCGGCCAGGGCCTTGGCGAGGACTTCCAGGCCCGGCGCGAAGTATCCGTCGTCGTTGCTGAGCAGGATGCGCATGACGGGGACACCCGATAAGTAGTTTGCTCGTGGATCGTTGAGAGAACGACCGGCGTGGCGCCGGTTCAGAGTGGCGCGATTATAGCGCAGCCGGCCCGAAGCGGCTGCCTAGCCCGAGATGCGCTGGTGATAGCGGGCACGATAGAGCAGGCGGCGCCGTCCCGGGCTGTCGGCGAAGGCCGAGCGCGCGTGTAGCACGTTGTTGCAGACGAGACCCATGCCCGGCTCCAGGCGGCCCCGGTGGGTCCAGGGCGTGCCGCGCTTGAGGATGTCTTCGAGGCGGGCGAGCGCCGCGCGGGTGTCGGCGTCGTCGCGCCAGACGATGCTCCGGGTGCGCGCCGTATAGCGCATGTGCAGGAAGCCCCGGTCATCGACCGAGAATACCGGGCCGGGCTGGTCGGGGCGGGCCACTTCTTGCGCATCGCCCTCGATGCGGGCCGGGATGGTCATCGCATCGGGCCGGGAGAGCGCGCGGATGAACTCCGGATTCTCGTCGCGCAGCAGCAGGTAAGCCAGTTCGTGGTCGAGCAAGCGGTTGTCGCCGCCGCTCTCCGCGGCCTCGACGCAATGCAGGATCATGCCGCGCACCGTTTGCGCGGGCGGGTTGTAGTAGCCGTCGGTGTGCCAGCTGATGGCGCGGTCGGTGTAGGGAATGAATTCCCGGCGTGTGCCGGCCTCGGCCACCGACAATGAAGAGATGCCGTCGTCGTCGGCGAGATGGTTGCCGTCCAGCGTCACGAGACCCAGCTGCCGCCCCAGGCGGCGCGGAATCTCCTTGTCCGCGTCGCGCCTGCCGCTGGCGTAGATCGCCATGTTGGCGCGGTCGCAGCGCGCCAGGATGGCCGAGCGCTCTTGCGCGGTCAGCGCGCACGGATCATTGACCTCGACCACCAGTTCCGCCAAGGAGCGCGGTGCCTGGCGCAGCTTGTCGCTCCGCCAGGCGGCGTAGCCGACGTGATTGTCGAGGTCGAAGGGCGAAGCGCCGTCCATGCTCGCGCTCGGTCGCCGCTCAATCGCCACTGAGCGCCTCGCGCGGCTTGCGCCGGGGCGCGGCATCTCCGTCCTCGGCCGCGGCGAACAGGCCGGCCAGCGTCTTCTCGACCGTCTTGACCGCTTCGGGCGCCTCGATTTCCATCACCTGGTCATAGACCCAGTTGCGGTCCTTTTCTGCCACGCCTTCGCGGACGCGGCTGGCGAAGCAGCGCCGGAAACCGAAGTCGGGGCCGCGCTCGGTGTAGGAGAATTCCGCGTAGTCGGCGCCGGCGCTGTTGAACAGGTCGAGGAAGTGCGCCTTGCAGGAACCGGGCGGCGGGGCCGAGAGCAGCATGTCGGCGTTGTCCTCGACCACCTCGGCCAGACGCCTGGCCAGCGCCGTGGTGAACTCGGCGCGCTCGCCCGCTTCCAGGTCGCGGTGCGCGATGCGGTCGGCGACGTGAGCCAGGAAGGCCAGGTGCTCGCAGACGTAATCGAAGTACGAACGGCCCAGGTCGATGTCGAACTTCGCCTCGCGCATGCGCTTGATCGAATCGATCGCCAGCTTCCACGCGAGCATCGCGATGACGCTGGCCAAGGCGGCCTGGCTGCGCGGCTTGCCCCGGGAATGGAAGCTGTTCCTGATGCGGATGGCCATCCTGATCGCCTCGAAGCCGGCTCAGTAGCCGCCCTTGCCATAGGGCTGCGGCAGGCCGGCGACCTTGCAGCCCTGCTTGGCCGGACCGATCGGAAACAGGTCGTAGAGCGCCTTGCTGTCGCAGCCCGGAATGATGTCCTCCGACACCTCCTTCAGCATCGCGCGAAAGTTCGGGGTGTGGCCGTCCTCGCGGTACTTGTCGCGCAGGAAGGCGACGACCTTCCAGTGGTCGTCGGAAAGTTCGATGCCTTCCGCGGCGGCGATCACCTGCACCGCCTCGTCGCTGAAGTCGGCTTCCAGCAGATAGCCGTCGGCGTCGGTCTCCTTTTCCACGCCGTTGATGACGTAACTCATGGGTCTTCTCCGTTCAGGTTTTTTTCAGGTAAAACTCGTGGGTGCCGCGCCCGGCCTCGACCGCGGCGTCGAGCTCGATGGCCCCGCCCTTGGCCCAGGCGCGGACGTCGGCCGGGGTGCCGGGGCAGTTGCTGATGAGCAGCAGCACCTCGCCCGGGCGCATTGCGTCGAGCAGCCGCTTCGCCTCGACGATCGGGCCGGGACAGCTGACGCCACGGATGTCCAGCGTGACATTGACGCGGCGCTTCTCGCCGCCGCCCTTGCGGATGGTGAACGCGGTCTTGCCGCCCGCCTGCTTCTCGGTGGCCAAAACCTCGTTGCCCGTGACCTTGGCCCAGGCGGCCAGGTCATCGGGCGTGCCGGGGCAGTCGGAGATCAGCACCAGCGTCTGGCCCGGCTGCAGGTCGTCTACGACCCGCTTGGCGCCGACCAGGGGCGCCGGGCAGCTCATGCCCGAGAAATCGAGTGTTGCGACAGGGGTAGTCATCATGATCCTCGCAGTTTAGATTGCGCCGACGGCGGTCGCCGTCTTGTGCGGAACGAAAATGCCGCAGCCGAGTTTGCGCCCATCGCCCAGACCCGCCGTCAGAAGCCGCAGCGCATGCTCGGTGGTGAGGCCGTGCAGCATCAGGCTGAAGCCCCTGACTGCGCCCGCCTCGCCGCGTTTCGACTGGGCCCGGCCGCAAATCAGGCGAGCGGCGATGCCCATCTCTTCCAGGCGTTTGCCGCACTCGGCGACAAAGTCCTCCTCACCGGCGCTGGCCAAGGCGACGAAGGGCGAATATTGCGCCGGCTGCGGCCGGAGCGCGCGCTGGCGGGCTCGTCCGATGCTGACTGCGCCGTTCAAGTCCAGTTGCAGACCGCAGAGCGCATCGGCCTCGCCCAGTCGATCCGGCGGCAGGCGCAGCGTCAGCTGGGCGCGATGGCCGAGGTAGAGGACGCCGTCGCCGACGCTGGCGCCGGCGATCGGCAGGATGCCGGCGGCGGGCTCGTCGTCGAGCCAGGGAGCGGCCAGGCGCAAGGACTGCCACAGCAGCAGCGCGTAATCGGGCGTGATGGCGCCGCCCGAGAGCGGAAACACCAGGTCGACGACCTCGGTCAAGCCGGCCTCCGCTCGGCCCAGGCGATCATGGCGCGGCCCCAGCGTTCGGCGCTGCCCGGATCGACGTCGAAGACGGTGAAGCGGCTGCCCTCGCGGATACGCACCCGCAAGAGCGCCATGCCGCCGCCCTCGTACTCGATCTGCTGCAACTCGATCGCCTGCTTGCCGATCGGCAGGACGAACTTGTCGAGACTGGTTATGTTATCCACTGCTCCTCCTTTATCGGCCCAGACTATCGCATCTCGGCCGCGGCGCCGGCCATCACCGCGTGGGCGTGGTCAGCAATACTCCCATCGGGTAGGTTCTCCTACTCCCACAGGCGTGGCACGACTACCTGCCACGGGTATGGTTTGTGCACCGCACAGATCCTTAGCATGCAGGAAGGCTTATATAACACCCAACATAAGGAGACAACCGATGGCCAAGAAACCCCACGCCACCCCCAATCTCGACCAACTCGAGAGCGGCCCCTGGCCCAGCTTCGTCACCGGCTTGAAGCGTCTCGCCCAGGACAAGGACTACGTCGTCGATCTGCTCGGTCACCTCGAGCACTCCTACCAGACCCGCAAGGGCTACTGGAAGGGCGGCACGGTCGGCGTCATCGGCTACGGCGGCGGCGTCATCCCGCGCTTCACCGAGATCAAGGACGAGAACAACAAGCCGGTGTTCCCCGACGCCGCCGAGCTCCACACCCTGCGCATCATGCCGCCGGCGGGCATGCACTACGACACCGCCACCCTGCGCAAGTTCTGCGACATCTGGGAAAAGCACGGCTCCGGCCTGATCGCCTTTCACGGTCAGTCGGGCGACATTATGTTCCAGGGCTGCACTTCCGAGAACGTCCAGGTAGCCTTCGACGAAATCAACGAGATGGGCTTCGACATGGGCGGCGCCGGCCCGGCGGTGCGCACCTCGATGTCCTGCGTCGGCGCCTCGCGCTGCGAGCAGTCCTGCTTCGACGAGGGCAAGGCGCACCGCCTGGTGATCAACAGCTTCCTGGACGACATCCACCGTCCGGCCCTGCCCTACAAGTTCAAGTTCAAGTTCTCGGGCTGCGCCAACGACTGCATGAACTCGATCCAGCGCGCCGACATGGCGGTGATCGGCACCTGGCGCGACAACATCCGCACCGACGAAGCCCTGGCCAAGAAGTGGTTCGCCAAGCACGGCATGAACGAACTGGTCAACGACGTCGTCTCGCGCTGCCCGACCAAGGCGATCCAGCTGAAGGAGATCAAGTCGGTGGGCAAGGGTGCGAGCATCTCCAGCGTCGCGGTGAACGACACCCAGGCCCTGGAGATCGAGAACCGCGACTGCGTGCGCTGCATGCACTGCATCAACGTCATGACCGGAGCGCTCGCTCCCGGCAAGGACAAGGGCGCGACCATCCTGGTCGGCGGCAAACGCACCCTGAAGATCGGCGACCTGATGGGCACCGTGGCCGTCCCCTTCATGAAGTTGCAAAACGACGAGGACTACGAGCAGCTGGTCGAGCTGGGACAGAAGATCATCGACTTCTTCGCCGAGAACGCCCTGGAGCACGAGCGTACCGGCGAGATGATCGAGCGCATCGGCCTGGTCAATTTCCTCGAGGGCATCGGCCTGGACATCGACGCCAACATGGTGTCGGCACCGCGCACCAACCCCTACGTCCGCACCGACGGCTGGGACGAGGAAGTGGCCAAGATCAACGCCAAGAAGGCCGCGGCCTAAGGCCCGCCTGACATCACCGGAGATAAAACATGGCTCAAGCACAAATGCGCCGGGCGGTCGAGTGCGGCGTGCCCGACAACAAGCCCATGCTGCACCCGAAACTCGCCAAGAACTACGGCAACTGGAAGTACCACGACCGGCCGCGTCCCGGCGTGCTGCACCACGTCTCGCACACGGGCGACGAGGTATGGACGGTGCGCGCCGGCACGCAGCGGCAGATGGACGTGCACACCATCAGGAAGCTGTGCGACATCGGCGACCAGTACGCCGAGGGCCACGTCCGCTTCACCATCCGCTCCAACATCGAGTACATGGTCGGCACGGAGGCCAAGGTGGCGCCGCTGATCAAAGCGCTGGAGTCGAGCGGCTTCCCGGTCGGCGGCACCGGCAACTCGGTGTCGATGATCTCGCACACCCAGGGCTGGCTGCATTGCGACATCCCCGGCACCGACGCCTCGGGCGTGGTCAAGTCGCTGATGGACGAGCTCTACGACGAGTTCAAGCGCGAGGAGATGCCCAACCGCGTGCACTTGTCCACCTCCTGCTGCGAGATCAACTGCGGCGGCCAGGCCGACATCGCCATCATCATCCAGCACACCAAGCCGCCGGTGATCAACCACGAGCTGGTGGCCAACGTCTGCGAGCGGCCGACGGTGGTGGCGCGCTGCCCGGTGGCGGCGATCCGTCCGGCCATGGTCAATGGCAAGCCCTCGCTCGAAGTCGACGAGAAGAAGTGCATCTGCTGCGGCGCCTGCTACCCCCCCTGCCCGCCGATGCAGATCAACGACCCGGAGAACTCCAAGCTGGCCATCTGGGTCGGCGGCAAGAACTCCAACGCGCGCGGCAAGCCGACCTTCATGAAGATGGTGACCTCGGGTCTGCCCAACAACGCGCCGCGCTGGCCCGAAGTGGCGGCCGCGGTGAAGAACATCCTGCACGTCTACAAGAATGACGCCCGGCCCTGGGAGCGCATCGCCGACTGGATCGAACGCATCGGCTGGCCGCGCTTCTTCGAAAAGACCGGACTGCCCTTCACCAAGTACCTGATCGACGACTGGCGCGGCGCGCGGGCCAACCTCAACGCCTCGACGCATATCCGCTTCTAAGGACCAAGATGACGACCTATCCCCCAACCCCTTTTAGTTTCGGCATAACGCCGGCTTCGCCGACATTAGCCTGCTCTGAAACGCCGATGCGTTTTCCGAGTAAAGGGGTGACGACGGTTCAGCCGCTACGCGGCTTCCGCGCTCTTGACCGCACGCCTCCTTGGGGCGGCCCGGCGGAGGCGTGAGATGAAATTCGGCATTCTGGTCAATGAAGGCCCTTACCAGCATCAGGCCTCGGACTCCGCCTACCTGTTCTGCAAGGCGGCGCTGGAGCGGGGTCACGAGATTCACCGCGTGTTCTTCTATCACGACGGGGTGAACAACGCGACCCGGCTCACCGAGCCGCCGCTGGACGACCGCAACATCGTCAACCGCTGGACCAAGCTCGCCGAGGAGCACCAGCTCGATCTGGTGGTCTGCGTCGCCGCCGCCCTGCGCCGCGGCATCCTGGACGAGAACCTGGCGCCTGGCTTCCGCATCTCCGGCCTGGGACAACTGGTCGAGAGCGGCATCGAGGCCGACCGCGTGGTGACGTTCGGCGACTGAGTCGGCAACTGAGGAAAGAGAGCTATGGAAGGCGTAGTCAAGAAATTCATGTTCGTCAATCGCAAGGCACCCTACGGCACCATCTACGCCCTGGAGTCGCTGGAGGTGGTGCTGATCTCGGCCGCCTTCGACCAGGACGTCAGCCTGGCCTTTCTCGACGACGGCGTCTATCAGCTGAAGAAGGGCCAGCAGACCAAGGGCATCGAGACCAAGAACTTCTCGCCGACCTACCGCGCCCTGGAAGGCTACGACATCGAGAAGCTCTACGTCGAGCGCGAGGCGCTGGAAGCGCGCGGCCTCTCCGAGGAAGACCTGCTGGTCGACGTCACCGTCCTGTCGCGCAGCGAGATGGGCGCGCTGATGGACGAGCAGGACGTGGTACTGAGTTTTTAAAGGAATCTTTGCATGCTGCACATCATCAACAAGTCGCCGCTGGAGAAGAGCACGCTGGATACCTGCCTCTCGGTGGCTTCGGCGGGAAGCATCGTGCTCTTGATCGAGGACGCCGTCTATGCCGCGACCCGCGGCAACGCCTTTGAAGCCAAGCTGCAGGCGGCGCAGGGCCGCTTCAAGATCTGCGTGCTCACCCCGGACCTGGAGGCGCGCGGCATGGCCGACCGCCTGATGGCCGGCGTCACCGGC
>DATKVJ010000027.1:0-2418 GCA_035530135.1 Rhodocyclaceae bacterium
TAGCCGGCGATGCGCTTGAAGTCGGTGAAGCCGTTGTTGCCGCCGAAGCCGGTCTCGTTGCGGAAGAACAGCAGCATGAAGGCGTAGGTCATCGCCTGGGTGATGATCGAGAAATACACGCCCTTGATGCGCGAGCGGAAAGCGAAGTAACCGAACACCAAGGCCAAGAGTGCCGGCACCACCAGCACCAGGACCAGCGCCCAGGCGAGGTGCTCGCTGCCGCTCCAGTACCAGGGCAACTGCTTCCAGTCGAGAAAGACCATGAAGTCTGGCAGCGCCGACTGATAGACGCCGTCGTGGCCGATGGCGCGCATCAGGTACATGCCGAAGGCGTAGCCGCCCAGTGCGAAGAAGACGCCGTGGCCGAGCGAGAGGATGCCGGCGTAGCCCCAGATCAGGTCCAGCGCCACCGCCACGATGGCGTAGCACATGATCTTGCCGCCCAGGGTGATGACGTAGCCCGAGACGTGCAGCGGGCTGCCCGGCGGCGTGAACAGGTGCAGCACCGACAGGAGCAGCACCAGGGCGGCGAAGCCGGCGAGCGCGGCCTGTCCTCCGCTCGGCGTGGCCTTGAGGAAACGGATGGCGAACGGGCTTGTCATCTTCGTCCCGGCCTCAGCTCTCGACGAACCGGCCCTTGAGGGCGAACAGGCCCTGCGGACGCTTCTGGATGAAGACGATGATGAAGGCCAGCACCAGGATCTTGGCAATCACCGCGCCCAGCCAGCCCTCCAGGAACTTGCTCGCCACCCCCAGGCCGAGCGCCGCCCAGGCCGCGCCGGCGAGCTGGCCGACGCCGCCCAGCACCACCACCATGAAGGA
Organism: Rhodocyclaceae bacterium; assembly: GCA_035530135.1. GTDB lineage: Bacteria > Pseudomonadota > Gammaproteobacteria > Burkholderiales > Rhodocyclaceae > CAIYYX01. The sequence goes on from DATKVJ010000027.1 coordinate 823, forward strand.
ATCGACGATGTAGCCCTGACCCATGTCCGGGCCGACGTTGGACAGTTGCGACAGGGCGACGCCGCCCAGACCGGCGATGCCCGCACCCAGGCCGAAGGCCAGGGTGTCGATGCGCCCGGTGGGCACGCCGACGCAGCCGGCCATGGCCCGGTTCTGGGTTACCGCGCGCACGAACATGCCCAGCCGCGTCCGGCTCATCAGCACCCAGACCAAGAGCAGCACGAACAGCGAGAAGCCGATGATGACGATGCGGTTCCAGGGCAGGGTGACGTCGGTGAACAACTGGATGCCGCCGGACATCCAGCGCGGGTTGGAAACCTCGACGTTCTGTGCGCCGAAGATCACGCGCGCGCTCTGGATCAGGAACAGCGACAGGCCCCAGGTGGCGAGCAGGGTCTCCAGCGGCCTGCCGTAGAGCCAGCGGATCACCGTGCGCTCCATCGCCATGCCCACCGCCGCCGCGGCGAAGAAGGCTATCGGCACCGCGGCGGCCAGGTAGGCGTCGATGGCGCCGGGAAAGAATCTGGCGAACAGCGTCTGGGTGGCGTAGGCGCTGTAGGCGCCGACCATCAGCAGCTCGCCGTGCGCCATGTTGATCACGCCCATGACGCCGTAGGTGATCGCCAGGCCCATCGCCGCGAGCAGCAGGATGCTGGCGAGCGAGAGGCCGGAGAAGACGCGGCCGACGTTGTCGGCGAAGGCCAGGCGCGATTTCACCGCCTTCAGCGAGGCGCCCGCCTCCAGGCGCACGCGCTCGTCCGGCTCGGTCTTCGGATCCTGTAGCGCGGCGAGCAGATGCACTACACTCGGATCGCTCGACTGGGCCAGGGTCTTGACCGCCGCCAGGCGGATCGCGGCATCGGGATTCTTCAGGCTGGCCTGGGCATCGGCCAGGGCCAAGAGCTCCTTGATCTGCGGATCGGTCTCGGAGGCCAGGGCGCGATTGAGCAGCGGCGCCATGTCGGCGTTGACGTGGTCGAGCAGATCGCGGGCCGCGGCCAGGCGCGTCGCCCGCTCGGGGGCGAACAGGCGCAGCCTTGCCAGTGCGTCGCCCAGCTTGCGGCGCACGTAATTGTTGATGGTGATGCCATCGCTGTCCTCCGGCGCCGGCTTGATCTCTATGCCGGTGGCGGCGTCGAACACGCGCTCGCCGTCGATCACCACGATCTTGCCGCCGGCGACGGCGAGCGCGTCGTCGGACAGCGCTCTCAGTACCCGCAGCGCATCGGGGCCGCCGATGTCGACCAGCTTGCCGACGACCGCGACCTTGGCGTCGTAGTCGTCGGCGGCCAGGGGCTGCAGCACCGCCGGGTCCAGCGCGGCCAGCGCCGGCGCGATGCGCACCAGGAGCAGGACCAACAGCGGCAGCAGGATTTTCAACAGGCGCATGGCAAGATGGGTTCGGGTTTCAGGCGATTTCGGTATGGCGGGCGCCGGTCCGGCCGGCGCCCGCTACCGATTACAGCTTCTGCTTGGCCTCGTTGCCCGGGATGTACGGACTCCAGGGCTGGGCGCGGATCAGGCCCTTGCTCTTCCAGACGACGTTGAACTGGCCGTCGGCCCGGATCTCGCCGATGAACACCGGCTTGTGCAGGT
>DATKVJ010000028.1:0-6150 GCA_035530135.1 Rhodocyclaceae bacterium
ACCTGCACAAGCCGGTGTTCATCGGCGAGATCCGGGCCGACGGCCAGTTCAACGTCGTCTGGAAGAGCAAGGGCCTGATCCGCGCCCAGCCCTGGAGTCCGTACATCCCGGGCAACGAGGCCAAGCAGAAGCTGTAATCGGCGGCGGGCGCCGGAAACGCCGGCGCCCGCAATCCTGAAACTCGCCCGAAACCCGAACCCATCCCGCCATGCGCCTGCTGAAAATCCTGCTGCCGCTGCTGCTGCTCCTCCTGCTGATGCGGGGCGGGCCGGCGCTGGCCGCGCTGGACCCGGCGGTGCTGCAGCCCCTGGCCAGCGACGACTATGACGCCAAGGTCGCCGCCATCGGCAAGCTGGTCGACATCGGCGGCCCCGACGCGCTGCGGGTGCTGAGAGCGCTGTCCGACGATGCGCTCGCCGTCGCCGGCGGCAGGATCGTCGTGATCGACGGCGAACGCGCCTATGACGCCGCGACCGGCACAGAGATCAAGCCGGCGCCGGAGGACAGCGATGGCATCACCATCAACAATTACGTGCGCCGCACTCTGGGCGACGCGCTGGCGCGGCTGCGCCTGTTCGCCCCGGAGCGCGCGACGCGCCTGGCCGCGGCCCGCGACCTGCTCGACCACGTAGCCGCCGACATGGCGCCGCTGCTCACCCGAGCACTGGCCTCCGAGACCGATCAAGAGATCAAGGCGCTGCTGGCCCTGGCCGATGCCCAGGCCAGTCTGAAGAATCCCGACGCCGCGATCCGCCTGGCGGCGGTCAAGACCCTGGCCCGGTCGAGCGATCCTGGCGTCGTGCACCTGCTCGCGGCGTTGCAGAATCCGGGGGCCGAGCCGGACGAGCGCGTGCGCCTGGAGGCGGGCGCCTCGCTGAAGGCGGTGAAGTCGCGCCTGGCCTTCGCCGACGGGGTCGGCCGCGTCTTCTCCGGCCTCTCGCTCGCCAGCATCCTGCTCCTGGCGGCGCTGGGTCTGGCGATCACCTACGGGGTCATGGGCGTGATCAACATGGCGCACGGCGAGCTGCTGATGGTCGGCGCCTACAGCGCCTACGCGACGCAGACGCTGTTCGCCAGGTTCTTCCCCGGCGCCATCGACGGCTACCTGGTCGCCGCGGTGCCGGTGGCCTTCTTCGCCGCGGCGGCGGTGGGCATGGCGATGGAGCGCACGGTGATCCGCTGGCTCTACGGCCGGCCGCTGGAGACCCTGCTGGCCACCTGGGGCTTGTCGCTGTTCCTGATCCAGAGCGCGCGCGTGATCTTCGGCGCGCAGAACGTCGAAGTCTCCAACCCGCGCTGGATGTCCGGCGGCATCCAGTTGTTCGCCGACGTCACCCTGCCCTGGAACCGCATCGTCATCATCGGCTTCTCGCTGTTCGTGCTGCTCCTGGTCTGGGTGCTGATGAACCGGACGCGGCTGGGCATGTTCGTGCGCGCGGTGACGCAGAACCGGGCGATGGCCGGCTGCGTCGGCGTGCCCACCGGGCGCATCGACACCCTGGCCTTCGGCCTGGGCGCGGGCATCGCCGGCCTGGGCGGCGTCGCCCTGTCGCAACTGTCCAACGTCGGCCCGGACATGGGTCAGGGCTACATCGTCGATTCCTTCATGGTGGTGGTGCTGGGCGGCGTCGGCCAGCTCGCCGGCGCAGCCTGGGCGGCGCTCGGCCTGGGGGTGGCGAGCAAGTTCCTGGAGGGCTGGCTGGGCGCGGTGATTGCCAAGATCCTGGTGCTGGCCTTCATCATCGTCTTCATCCAGAAGCGTCCGCAGGGCCTGTTCGTCCTCAAGGGCCGGTTCGTCGAGAGCTGAGGCCCGAGCACTATGAGCACCCCCTTCGTCATCCGTTTCCTCAAGGCCACGCCGAGCGGAGGACAGGCCGCGCTCGCCGGCTTCGCCGCCCTGGTGCTGCTGCTCGCGGTGCTGCACCTGTTCACGCCCCCCGGCAGCCCGCTGCACGTCTCGGGCTATGTCATCACCGTCGGCGGCAAGATCATGTGCTACGCCATCGTGGCGGTGGCGATGGACCTGATCTGGGGCTACGCCGGCATCCTCTCGCTCGGCCACGGCGTTTTCTTCGCGCTCGGCGGCTACGCCTTCGGCATGTACCTGATGCGCGCCATCGGCCACGACGGCGTCTATCAATCCGCGCTGCCCGACTTCATGGTCTTCCTCGACTGGAAGCAGCTGCCCTGGTACTGGGTCGGCAGCGAGCACCTCGCCTGGGCGCTGCTCCTGGTGCTGGTGGTGCCGGCGCTCTTGGCCCTGGTGTTCGGCTACTTCGCCTTCCGCTCGCGCATCAAGGGCGTGTATTTCTCGATCATCACCCAGGCGATGACCTACGCCTTCATGCTGCTGTTCTTCCGCAACGAGACCGGCTTCGGCGGCAACAACGGCTTCACCGACTTCAAGCGCATCGCCGGCTACGGCATCACCACCCCGGACATGCGCGTGACGCTGTTCGCGCTCTCCGCGGCGGCGCTGGCGGCGACCCTGCTCCTCGGCCGCTACCTGGTGACGTCGAAATTCGGCCGGGTGCTGACGGCGATCCGCGACGCCGAAGCGCGCACCATGTTCATCGGCTACAACCCGCTCTGGTACAAGCTCTTCGTCTGGACGCTGTCGGCCATGCTGTGCGCGATCGCCGGCGCCCTCTACGTGCCCCAGGTGGGCATCATCAACCCCTCCGAGATGTCGCCCGCCAACTCCATCGAGATCGCCATCTGGGTCGCGGTCGGCGGCCGCGGCACGCTGATCGGACCGGTGCTCGGCGCCTTCCTGGTGAATCTGGCGAAGAGCTGGTTCACCGTCGCCTTCCCCGATTACTGGCTGTTCTTCCTGGCGCTGCTGTTCATAGTCGTGACGCTGCTGCTGCCCGACGGCATGGTGGGCCTGTGGCGCCGGCTCAGAGGGAGGGTCGCGGCGTGAGCATCCAGCTCTCGGAATCCGCGCATGGGAGCGGGGGCGAGCAGGCGGCGACCAGCCACCTGCTGGTGCCCGGGAAACTCGACCTGTCGCACCAGGTCATCCTCTACCTCGACGGCATCAGCGTCTCCTTCGACGGCTTCAAGGCGCTCAACGACCTCACGCTGGCCATCGACGCCGGCGAGCTGCGCTGCATCATCGGCCCCAACGGCGCCGGCAAGACCACGATGATGGACGTGATCACCGGCAAGACGCGGCCGGACTCGGGCACCGCCTTCTTCGGCCAGACGCTGGACCTCACGCGCATGACCGAGCCCGAAATCGCCCACGCCGGCATCGGCCGCAAGTTCCAGAAGCCGACCATCTTCGAGCATCACTCGGTGTTCGAGAACCTGGAACTGGCGATGAAGACCGACAAGCGCGTGCGCCGCAGCCTGTTTTCCATCATCGACGACGATACCCGCGACCGCATCAGCGACACGCTGAGGCAAATCCGCCTCGCCCCCGACGCCGACCGCTTGGCCGGCCTGCTCTCCCACGGCCAGAAGCAATGGCTGGAGATCGGCATGCTGCTGATGCAGGAACCCAGGCTGCTGCTGCTCGACGAACCGGTGGCGGGCATGACCGACGAGGAGACCGAGCGCACCGGCGAGCTGTTCCTGTCGCTGGCGGGCAAGCATTCGCTGGTGGTGGTCGAGCACGACATGGCCTTCATCGGACAGTTGGGCGGCCTGGTCACGGTGCTGCACGAGGGCTCGGTGCTGGCCGAGGGCAAGCTCGAAACGGTGCAGGCCGACCCGCGCGTGATCGAAGTCTATCTGGGCCGATGAGCATGCTCAGCGTCTCCGATCTCAATCAATACTACGGCGGCAGCCACATCCTGCGCGACCTCTCGCTGGAGGTGGGACTGGGCCAGGTGACCACGCTCTTGGGCAGAAACGGCGTCGGCAAGACGACGCTGTTGAAGTGCCTGATGGGCCTGGTGCCGGCCAGGACCGGCAGCATCGTCTTCGACGGCCAAGACATCACTCGCCTGCCGACCCACGCCCGGGTCGCGGCCGGGATCGGCTACGTGCCCCAGGGGCGCGAGATATTCCCGCGCCTGACGGTGCAGGAGAACCTGCTGATGGGGCTCGCCGCCAAGCCCATGGGCACGAAGATCCCGGCGCGCATCTTCGAGATGTTCCCGGTGCTGAAACAGATGCAGGGCCGCCGCGGCGGCGACCTCTCCGGCGGCCAGCAGCAGCAGCTCGCCATCGGCCGCGCCCTGGCGCCCGCGCCCAAGCTCCTGATCCTCGACGAGCCGACCGAGGGCATCCAGCCCTCGATCATCAAGGACATCGAGCGCGCCATCCGCGCGCTGGCCGCCCAAGGCGACATGGCCATCCTGCTGGTCGAGCAGTATTACGACTTCGCCCGCTCGCTCTCCGACCAGTATCTGGTGATGGAGCGCGGCGTCATCATTCGCCGCGGCACCGACATGGACAGGGACGGCGTGCGCGAACTGCTTTCGGTATGATCGGGGGATGGACCGACATCCGATCACCGGCTGGCAGGCCAGGCTGGAGCTCGACTTCGCCCGCCGCGACGAGGCCACGATACTCGAAGGCCGCAGGCATTTCGGTCCGCTCCGGGTGCAGAAGGCGCTCCATCCCGAAGGGCCGGGCGTCTGCCACGCGATCGTGCTGCATCCGCCGGCGGGCATCTGCGGCGGCGACCGGCTGACGATCGCGGTCGCGGTGCAAGACGCCGGGCACGCGCTGCTCACCACCCCGGGTGCGGGCAAGTGGTATCGGTCCTCGGGGCAGCAGGCGGGGCAGGCGCTGGACTTCCGGGTCGGCCCCGGCGCGACGCTGGAATGGCTGCCGCAGGAGAGCATCGTCTTCGACGGCGCGTTGGGCGCAATGGACAGCCGCATCAGCCTGGAAGACGGGGCGCGCTTCATCGGCTGGGAGGTGCTGTGCCTGGGCCGGCGCGCCTCGGGCGAGCGCTTCGAACGCGGCGAACTGCGCCTCTCGACGCGGATCGAATCGGCGGGTGCGCCGATCTGGGCAGAACGGGGCAAGATAGCGGGCGGCTCGGCGCTGCAAGATGCGGCGATCGGTCTGGCCGGCCGCACGGTGTCGGCGACGCTGCTGGCGGCCGGCGCCGCGATCGCGCCGGCGCTCTTGGCCGAGTGCCGCACCGTCGAGGCGACCGAGGCGGGCGCGCTCACCGGCATAACGGCGCTGCCGCAGCTTCTGGTGGCGCGCTATCTCGGCGACTCGTCGGAGGCGGCGCGCGCCTGGCTGGTGGCGCTGTGGCGGGTTCTGCGCCCGGCGCTGACCGGCCGCGAGGCGCAGCCGCCGCGGATCTGGAACACATAGGAGCGAGATATGGAACTGACCCCGCGAGAGAAGGACAAGCTCTTGATATTCACCGCCGGCCTGCTGGCCGAGCGACGCCGCGCCCGCGGCCTCTTGCTCAACTACCCGGAAGCGGTGGCCTTCATCTCCGCCGCGATCATGGAGGGGGCGCGGGACGGCAGGAGCGTGGCCGAGCTGATGAGCGAGGGCACCACCCTGCTCGGGCGGAACGAGGTGATGGAGGGCGTGCCCGAGATGATCCCCGAGATCCAGGTCGAGGCCACCTTTCCCGACGGCACCAAGCTCGTCACCGTGCATCACCCGATCGTCTGAGGAGGAAACCATGGATCCCGACGCCAGCAACGCCCCTTTCCTCGAACCCGCCACCGAGCCAGTCCCACAGGGACTCCCTCCGGTCGTCATTGCGAGCGAAGGCGAAGCAATCCAAGATCGCCACGCTACCGTCACTGCGAGGCCGCAGGCCGTGGCAGTCGCGATGACGAGGTTTTTTGCCGCGGTTCATGGTCCGTTTGCAGTTTCGGCTGCGCCGAAGCAGGCAGCTCCAAATGACGCGTCATTGCGAGCGCAGCGTGGCAATCTCGACTGCCGACGCCTACGCAAAACGCCCCTGAGGGAGGCATCATGATCCCGGGAGAAATGGACATCGCCCCCGGCGAAATGGAACTCAACGCCGGCCGGGAGACGGTGAGCTTGACCGTCGCCAACACCGGCGACCGGCCGATCCAGGTCGGCTCGCACTACCACTTCTACGAGACCAACGCCGCGCTCGCCTTCCCGCGCGAACGCGCGCGCGGCTTCCGCCTCGACATCGCCGCCGGCACCGCGGTGCGCTTCGAGCCGGGACAGACGCGCAGCGTGCAACTG
>DATKVJ010000029.1:0-46517 GCA_035530135.1 Rhodocyclaceae bacterium
GCTGCGCCGCTTCAAAGGCGTGGCGACCCGCTACCGCGAGAATTACCTCGGCTGGTTCCGCGTGCCCGACCGGTCGCCCGGATTTATTCCGGAACCCGCGTCGCTCCTCGCATTGGCGGTCAGGGCATGAGCGCATCATCAGCTAACTGGAAATGAGCCTTTATTTTCGGTGCGCCCGCAGAATGAATCTGGGCACTGGGTGGGGCTTGCTTCGGTTCGTCGCTCCCCCGCGTTCAATTGGCATCCTGACCACTGGGATCATGCGACGACCGTGGTCGAGGTCGTAGTCGAACACCAGGTCGGACAGATGCTCCTTGGCGCCCTTATCGAATGCCTACTTGGGTCTTGCCGAAAACGTGTCGAAAAATTTTACATAAACGACTCACCAAATATATATATAAATATATGTCATTGATACATATGATGTCAGACAAACGAGCATGATATTTGCGTGACGCAAAATATCAGATATAGATTGGGAAAGAACATGCCATATAAAACAAGTGCACTGATGGGGGCTGCCGCAATAGCCTTCACTCTGGCAGCGGCACATGCAGCCCCGGTTATGCCCGATTTCGCCACGATCCCGACCGGATGGACGACCGATCGCTACGATCCCAATAGCTTCTCGAATATAGGCAGCTTCCAAGGCCGAAGCAACGTGCTCGGTATCGGCATTAGCAATGCCGATAGCTTGAACAATCGCCCAGCCGCTTACCAATATACTTTCTACAATACCCAAGGAAAAGGATATGCCCTGAACGCCGGCACGGGCTCCGTTCTTTCGGCGGATCTTTACATCCCATCGGCTTGGCGCGATGCTGCAAATGGCAATGTTCGCACTGACATTTGGGGTGTCGCGAGTGATGCGAGCAATGCGGTTTCCGACTATCCGATCATCGGATTTACGAATTACGGGGGCCCTGCGCGCCTTCGTGTGTGGGATGAAAATTTGGGAGGTGGGGCGGGGGCCTGGGTCGACTTGGCAACCGCCATAAATTTCGATGCGTGGACGTCCTTGGCGATTGACTTCACTGGGACATCCTTCGACTATTTTGTGAATAATACGGCCGTTTTTGCCGACAACGTTATCAACGGGAGCACCGAGTTCTCCGCCGTTTTGATGCAAGCCTACAATTTCGGCGACCCCTCACTGCTGAATGCGACCCCGGTTGACTACGTCGCTAATTGGTCCAATAGCCAGGCCGCTGTTGTTCCTGAGCCAGCCACACTTGCGCTTTTTGGCATTGGTCTTATCGGACTCGGATTCGGCAGACACAAACGCGCGAGCTAAACGAAGTCTGGCGAAGTCTGGAATGGAGCCTCCGCTTCGGCGCCGTAGTGCCGCGCTGGAATAGCTACATGCATATTGCCACCGCTCAGTCGTGGCCGTTTGCTCAGGGAATATTAACCGCGGGAGGGGGGTTGCCGTGAAACTGTCAATCATGGACGCCGGTCTGTCATGCTCGAAGTGCGCCCAGCCTTTGCGTTATCTCACTTTCGACCGAACCGATGAAGATTTGCTGCCTGTGACCGTCACAAGCTGTTCCAAATGCGGCCGTGTCAGTCTGCAATCCGAGATCGCTAAGGACCAGTCGGCGAATATGTATGCTGCCGGGCAATCCGCCCGGAGGCTGATCCCGGCGATAGAGAAAGAGAAGGAAAAAGAGGGCGACCCGGATCAGGTGCCCTCTTTTGTGTATGACTGGTGCGCCCGGAGAGATGAAACTGGGCACTGGCAAATGGACATTTCGGTATGAGGACTTGATAATCCAGAAAATCGGAGGATTCTTGGTTGCCAAACGCGCCACAGAGTTACTTTTTGACGCTCTTAGAGGTCCTTGAACGGGATCCGGAATGCTTGGGCGGCGTCGCAAAAATTTTGGTCTGGGCCTCATCTAACAGGTTTTTTAGAAGGTGACTATTTTCCGAAACTGCTTTTAGGGTTTGATTGCAGAAGTCGACAAGCGATACGGTCGGCATGGTTATAGATAATGTCACTTGTCGAAGCTCGGCCTTGGTGTCTGTATCGTGGCCGACTACCACATGAAATTGGATCTTTGAAACTGCGCCTCCTAACATGACTCCGGAAACACCGTCCATAAATATCTGCTGTGCGGACTGAGCTGACCCAGGAGTCACTATGAAGCTGGTTTGCTGGGTGTCTTTAGTATCACTCATGAATTAAGCGTCCTAATATATGGTTCAGATTGCGGCGCTTCTATGTTCAAAGCGTAACCTGCCGGTGCAGCTCCTCCAGCCAAGGCGGTTATACCCGTTCCGATCAAATCAAGATCGCGGTAAATGCGGTAGCTCGGCTGCGCGCTCGAGGTAACATGAATTTTCTTAACAGCGCTAGACACGACCGCATTAATGGAACCGAAAGCGGACAGTAGTGAAATCAAGTATTGATTCAGGCTAATGCCTTCGGCGACAGCTTGACCGTCCAATTGAGCGTGAAGCCACTTCGGCATCCGAAGGGTTATCCGGCCGCTGTAATTTTGTACTTCGACATCCCTTAGGGGCGGCGGAAAAGGCCTGCTTGCGTCTACTGAAGCTTGGTACAAAGACTTAATAGCATCGATGACAAGTTCGTAAGCTTCTTGGTACGTCGACTCAAACGTTGCGACATCGGGAAGCTCGGCAACGCTACCGTTGAAAAGCAGATCATCGCCTATTTTGACGCGGCGAATGGTGATGTTGTAGGCACTCGGGTCAATTGACATTTTTGAGGTAAGTCCTAATTTCCGTTTCAAGTCGCTCAACTACGGTAATGATTCTGTTAACGTACCCCGGCCTAACCTGAGGATTTCTGCCGTGACCGCAGTTGTAGTTGCTTCCAGAGAATTCCGGGATTGAAGGATGATCAAATACTTTATGAGCACCACTGTTTCCGTCACGAACCTTAAAGCCCAGGTCTTCGAGGATTTTTGTGAGGTCTTTGCACCGCGTGTTCGCCCCTGAGCTACGCAGTTTTGCCAAAGCGCCATCATAATCCAATTTTGCCAAGTTGCACCACCGGTAGTGTCACATGACTAAAAAAACTGCAAAATCCCCCGTCCAAGTAACACGGGGGGCTATGGATACATTGGAATAAATATAAAGCGATAGGCTACTCGCTCTGCATCCTGCAAACAAGACCATTCTGCGGCTCAGGCTATGCCGGCCAGCGCGCTAGCGCGGGTGGCATGGCCTTGGCCGCAAATCGGGCCAATATGTGACGGAGATTTATAGTGCGCTTGACATGGGTTCTTCGACGGGATACGCTGTGTCCCATTACGTAACCCTTGGATGTCAACATGACCCATCAAGATAACCGCCCCTCCCCAGCGGAATTTCTAGCAGGCCTGGTAACCGGTAACGCCGGTATAACCATATCTGAGGCAACCGTGCAGCGCAGCCATCGCTTTCCAGTGATGCTGTTCACCCAGATCGAGAACATGGCGCGCATGGGATCTGTGCCGGTGTCGCTGATCATCAATCAACTGCTTGGGTGCGGGCTTGAGGCTGTCAAGAAGGAATTGCCTGAACAAGTGGTCAAGGAGCTGTCCTTCATTACCCAAGAACAAGTAGAACGGCCTACCAAGTCCTCCAAGGTTGACATCAAATGGGACAAGGAAACCGGTAGGGCCAAGCCGAAGTCTAGGCCGACCAAGAAGTAGCCCTCATGAGCTTCCGCCTTCTCCTGTCCGGCCACGACACCATCGAGTGCGCGTATTACCTCGCGCCGACCGAGGCCTGCCTGCTGGACTATGGGAAGCTGGCCGCCGAGAAGGAAGCGCTGCGCCAGTCCAAGACGCGCAAGCCCACGCATATCAAGCTCGGCAGCGAGGAATTTCTGCTCGCCGGCCACGGCACCCGGAGCGGTTACCCCTTCCTGATCGAGAACGAGGCCTTCAGTATCCAGTTCGGGGAGTTTAACAAGCCGTCTTTCTTCGTGACCTTCCGCAGCATCGCCTTGTGGCATTCCGGCGCACAGGGGCTGCATGATCGGTTCCTATCGTGGGCGCGCTCGGTCGGCCTGGGAAGCTATCTGCCGGAGCGTCTGTCCCGGGTGGATTTCACCTTTGACTATCACTTGCCCGTGATTGACTTTGACGAGGACAGCTTCGTTACCAACTTCGTCAAGGACAACCAGCACCGCAAGAATCGCCAGGTGCAGACCTTCTCGTTCGGCGCTTCTCCGCTGATGCTGCGTATTTACAACAAGTGCGATGAAATACAGGAGAGCAGCGCCAAGACCTGGTTCTATGACCTGTGGGGCATGGAACAGGAAGTGTGGCGCTTCGAGTGGGAGGTGCGCAAGGAATGGCTGCGCACGGTGGGCATTCTGACTTTTGAGGACTTGCAAGAACGCCAGGGCGATCTGCTGCGCCTGCTGGTCAATGATCACACCACGTTGCGCATCAGGACCAACGACGATAACCGCTCTCGCTGGCCGGTACATCCCCTGTGGTTAGACCTACAGGCGCGCGTCGCGCAAATGGCCGGCCTGGGCGTGGTGCGTGAGCTGGATATGCGCGGGTTGTTGGACGAGCGCGAGATGCGCATTGCCATCAGCGTCTATGGCTACCTTAAGCGTATCGCGGCTATCCGCTGCATGCAGGATGGCTTGCCGACGATTTCACACCAGAAAGCGGCGGGGCACCTCGCCATCATGCTTAATCACGTCCACGACTCGCTGACCTGGGACAAGGACGTAGAGCGCCGCGTCACGGAAATGAGGCTAGGCGAATGGTAGCCGCTACTGCCCTGCCGTCGCTGATTGCCATGCTCAACGCGCACAAGAAGCGCTTGCTGCAGGCGGCACAAGTCGGCTTCGCGCAGCAGCACCAGTTCGACGCCTTCCGCTCGATTCTGCTCGATGAGCTGGGGCGCGACGGATTCGAGAAAGAGTTAGAAGAAGCATTGCAGCACAAGGAACGGAACGAGACGGGCAGGCATACACATGCAGGAAAGGAGGTGCCGAAATGATTGGACGAATCCACGAATATCGAGATTCGATTCAAGCCGCAAGCGGCCGTCGTCTCCCCCGACGAAGTTGCCCTGCTTGAATCGATCCTGCCCGAGATCATCCGCGCGTTGTTGATGGTCGAACCAGAGAGCCGGCCTGATTAGCGCGCACCGGACCAGCCGCATTGTGCATGCAGACAAAAAGGGCGGAGTGCCGCGGCGTGTCAAGGCTGCTCGATGTTGGGCACCGCCAGGCTTGGCCTTGACACGCTGGGGCACGTAGCCATAATCCAGCAGGCGGAATGCGGCGTCACTACGGAGTACGGAGCGCATCATGCACATAGCGATCTATGCCAGAGTCTCCACCACGCGGCAGGCCGACAATGACCTGTCCATTCCCGACCAGTTGCGCCAACTCAACGACTGGGCCAAGGCCAACGGGCATCTGGTGGTGCAGGAGTACATCGAGCCGGGCGCATCCGCCACCGATGACAAGCGGCCTGTGTTCCAGCGAATGATGGCTGACGCCTTGATGAAGCCGCCGGCGTTCGAGGCCATCATCATTCACAGCCTGTCGCGCTTCTTCCGTGACGGCATCGAGTTCGGCGTCTACGAGCGCAAGCTGGCGAAGAACAAAGTCAAGGTCATTTCCATCACCCAGCCGACCAGCGACGATGCCGGCGGGGAGATGATGCGCCGGATCATCAATCTGTTTGACGAGCACCAGAGCAAGGAAACCTCGAAGCATACTTCCCGCGCCATGAAGGAGAACGCGCGGCAAGGCTTCTTCAATGGCTCCCGTGCGCCCTTTGGCTATCAGGCGCTGGTCACCGACATTGCCGGCAGCCGTGGCCGCAAGAAAAAGAAGCTGGTCATCAACGAGGCGGAGGCGGGGATCGTGCGCATGGCGTATGACCTCTATCTGAACGGCCACGAAGGCCGCGAGATGGGCGGCAAGGAAATCGGCAAGCATTTCACCGAGAAGGGGCTGCTGATGCGCGGCAAGCCCTGGAAAATCCAAAAAACCCATACGCTGCTCTCGGACCCGCTCTACATGGGCGAGTATCACTACAACATGCGCGATTCCAAGGCCAACACGCAGCGGCCAGTGGAAGAATGGATCAAGACAGCCATTCCCCCGATCATCGACGCGGCCACCTTCGAGCGCGTCAGAATCAAGCGGGAGTCCCGCGCACCGGCTCAAAGAGCGCCGCGCCTGGTGTCTTGCCCGACCTTGCTAACGGGTTTGCTCAAGTGCGGCGTGTGCGGCCATGCGATGACCCTGGCGACGGGCAAGGGAGGCCGCTACAAGTACTACAAATGCACCAGCCGCCAGAGCCAGGGCAACCATGCCTGCAGCAGCAAAAACCTGCCCATGGAGAGGCTGGATGCCCTGGTGCTTGCCCAGCTTGCGGACAAGGTCTTTACCCCGGGTCGCTTGCAGGTGATGGTGGCGGAACTGCGCAAGCGCACCAGATCCTCAAAAGACGATCAGCAAGGGCGAATCAACGAGCTGAACCGCCAGATCAAGGCCATCGAGGAACGGCAGCAGCGGCTGCTTGAAGCCATCGAGACGGGCACGATCGACCTGGACGATATTACCCAGCGCCGCGCCCAAGGGCTCAAATCGGCTCGCGAGGCCTTGTTCATCGAACTGGCGGGGGTGCGCCGCGATCATTCCTTGCCGGCTGTCGAGCACATCAAGGCCAGCCGAGTGGACGTATTCGGCAGGGTGCTTCGCGAAAAGCTGCTGGCCTCCGGCTCATCCTTGGCCAAAAGCTACTTGCATCACCTGGTGGATGAAATCGTGGTGCAGGATGGGACTGCCACCGTCAAGGGCCGCTATGCAGCGTTGGCGGAGACCATGCAGAAAGCAAAACTGGGCACTTTGAATAATCAAGTGCCCAGTTTTATACCTGATTGGTGCGCCCGGAGAGATTCGAACTCCCGACTCCTTGGTTCGTAGCCAAGTACTCTATCCATCTGAGCTACGGGCGCAAAAAACGAACTGCATTATAGAGACACGCTTCATTTTCCTCAAGTGCCAGGCGAGGAAGCTCTGGCGGAGACGAAGGGATTCGAACCCTTGATCCAGGTTTTGCCCGGATGCTCCCTTAGCAGGGGAGTGCCTTCGACCTCTCGGCCACGTCTCCTGAGGCCCGGGATGTTACCCGCTCCGCAAACCGGGGTCAAATCAAGCTTCAAACTCAGGCGCCGGCCTTGTCCAGATCGAATGCCTTGTGCAGCACACGGACGGCGAGTTCGAGGTATTTTTCGTCGACCACCACCGATATCTTGATCTCGGAGGTCGAGATCATCTGGATGTTGATGCCCTCTTCCGCCAGCGTGCGGAAGGTTTTGCTGGCGATGCCCGGGTGCGAGCGCATGCCGACGCCGACCGCGGAGACCTTGCAGATCTTGTTGTCGCCGGTGATGGCGCGGGCTTCGATGTGCTGCTTGACCTTTTCCAGGATGGCCAGCGCGCGGGCGTAGTCGCTGCGATTGACGGTGAAGGAAAAGTCCGTGGTGCCATCGTGGCCGACGTTCTGGATGATCATGTCGACGTCGATGTTGGCTTCGGCGATCGGCCCCAGTATCTGGTAGGCGATGCCGGGGCGGTCGGGCACGCCGAGCACGGTGAGCTTGGCTTCGTCGCGGTTGAAGGCGATGCCGGAGATGATCGGTTGTTCCATTGGGGGCGACTCCTCGAATGTAATCAGCGTGCCCGGCCCTTCGTTCTCGTCAGGATCGCCGAGGCTGGAGAGCACGCGCAGCTTGACCTTGTACTTGCCGGCAAATTCCACCGAACGGATCTGCAGCACCTTCGAGCCGAGACTGGCCATCTCCAGCATTTCTTCGAAGGTGATGGTGTCGAGCCGACGCGCTTCCGGCACGATGCGCGGATCGGTGGTATAGACGCCATCGACGTCGGTGTATATCTGGCACTCGTTGGCCCTTAGCGCAGCCGCCAGCGCCACGCCGGTGGTGTCTGAACCGCCGCGGCCGAGCGTGGTGAGATTGCCGTCCCGGTCTATGCCCTGGAAACCGGCGACGATGACGATGGCGCCGTGGTCGAGGTCCTTGCGCATCGCCTGTTCGTCGATGCTGAGGATGCGCGCCTTGGTGTACGCGTTGTCGGTGAGGATCTTCACCTGGGCGCCGGTGTAGCTCCTGGCGGACAGGCCGACCTCCTTCAGCGCCATGGCCAGGAGGCCGATGGTGACCTGCTCGCCGGTCGTCATCACGACATCGAGCTCGCGCGGGTCCGGGTTGGCCTGGATCTCCTTCGCCAGCGCGATCAGCCGGTTGGTCTCGCCGCTCATGGCGGAGACGACCACCACCAGCTGATGCCCCTGCCTATGCCAGCGCGCGATGCGCCGAGCGACGTTCTTGATGCGCTCGGGGGTGCCGACGGAAGTGCCGCCGTATTTTTGAACGATCAATGCCATTTCTTCGATGATTAGCCGGAGAGTGTGAAAAGGGCGCGCCGGCCGCCGTCATCATGGCGGCCGGCCAAACCGCAACGAGGCAGAATCATACCAAGAATTTGCCCGGACAGCCCGCCGGACCCGTCGCCCAGCGTCGCGTTCAGCCGGACGCCGAGTTTCGCGTAGAATCGGCAGCCGCGAAGCTAGGTGCCGGCGTCAAAATGCGCTGTCCCGGTCGCCGCCATCATCGGAATATCCATTCGGAGCCGTTCATGACCCAGGTCTGCGAGTATTACTTTGCGCCGCAATCGCCCTATGCCTACCTCGGGCACGATCGCTTCGCCGCCATGGCAGAGCGCCATGGTGCCGAGGTGGTCATCAAGCCTAGCGATTTCGGCAGGATATTCAGCGTCTCGGGCGGCCTGCCGCTGCCCAAGCGCGCGCCGCAACGGCAGGCTTACCGCCTGTTGGAGCTGGCGCGCTGGAGCGCCCATCTCGGGCTTCCCCTGACGCTGCAGCCGAAGTTTTTTCCCGTGACGCCCGATGCCGCCGCCAAGCTGATCATCGCCGGCCAACTCGAGCGCGGAAATCGGGTGGCGCTCGATCTCACCGGCGCGATCATGCGCGCTCTGTGGGTCGAAGACAGAAACATCGCGGATGCCGATACCCTGGCGGCCGTCGCCTCGACCTGCGGCTACGACGGCGGCGGGCTGGTGCGAGAATCGCAGACCGCCGGCATCCAGGCGCACTACGAGCGCCACACCGACGACGCGATCGCGGCGAACGTCTTCGGTGCGCCCTGGTACCGGGTCGATGGCGAAGGATTCTGGGGCCAGGACCGGCTGGATTTCGTCGAGCGCGCACTGGCCAAATAAGCGCTTGCTACCTGGGCACTAGCCGAGTCCCAGCAGCTCCTTGAATTGCGGCACACGGTTGCGACTCACCGACACGTGGGTGCGCCCCTTGTCGTTCATGATGACCGCGACATTGTCGTCGACCCGCTCGATCTCCAGGACGTAGTTCAGATTGACGATGTGGCTGCGGTGGACCCGGAAGAAAACCTCCGGGTTGAGCCTTTCCTCTAGATCGGAGAGGGAGAGATTGCACAGAAAGCGATCGTCCAGCGTCTCGATCGAGGTGTAGTGCCCCTCGCCCTCGAAACGCACGGCGTTCTTGAGATCGACCAGGACGATGCGGTTCTTTCGGTAGACGGGGATCTTCTGCAGGATCCGCGGACGAACCGCTGCGGTGCTCTCCCTGGGCGCGACAGTGGTGACCTCGGTGAGGTCATAGAAGACCATGCAGATACCCATGATGCCCTTGTTGCCCAGCATCTTGGACACCTTGATCATCAATACCCGATCGGGAATGTTGATCATCATCGCCATCGGCGGCGGCGATTTCACCGGGCAGCCCGGCGAGTCCTCGGACTTCAGCAGAAAAGCAAGCTTGTCGCGACTTTTCTCGGGGTGCATTTTCAGCACATCGATGCCGATCAGCTCGCCCCTGCCAATGCCTATCGTCTGCTCGGCGGTCGGTCCCAGGATCTGCATCGCCACGTCGTTCAAGGCCACCACGCGATTTTCGGCGTCGAGCCAAACCATGCCGGGGTTGAATTGCTCGAGTTTGTGCTGGAAAGTTTCCTTCACCACGGGCTCGCCGTGCGAAAGCACATCCGTCCGAGCTTCAAATGGCATGGCTGACTCCTGATAGACCCTACCGCCAAAGTCGACACTCCGGGAGGGCGGACGGCATGACCCGTCGACTAATTTGCCACGAAACGCGCTCGGGTGCCAGAACTATGTTCGTGCTGAAATATCGACGCTTCATGCATTGAAGAAGCACATTGGTGAAATATGAATTGTTTTGGTGCACTGCGTTATGCGAACGTGGCCTCGGCTCGCGCTCCCGAATTTCAAAATACGTCGCGAATGATTGCGAGCCAGCCCCCTGCCAAGAAGGAGACGAGACCCATGATCCCCCCGTCGTTCGGCTATTCTGCCCCGAGTTCCCTGCCAGAAGCGCTGAAGTTGCTTGCCCAACATGGAGACGAAGCGAAAATTCTCGCTGGCGGCCATAGCCTGCTGCCGATGATGAAGTTTCGTTTCGCCGATCCCGCGCACTTGATCGACCTCAACCGCGTTGCCGAACTCAAGGGCATACGGGAAGACGGAGGGGTCATCGCCATCGGCGCGATGACTAGCGAAAGCGATCTGATCGCCTCCCGGCTCTTGACGCAGAAGCTGCCGCTGCTGGCGGAGGCAGCATTGCAAATCGCCGATCCGCAGGTACGCAACCGCGGCACCCTGGGCGGCGATATCGCCCATGGCGATCCGGGCAACGATCATCCGGCGATCATGCTGGCGCTCGACGCGACCTTCGTCCTGGCCGGCCCCAGGGGGGAACGCAGCGTGCCGGCAGCCAAGTTCTTCCACGGCACTTACATGACCGAACTGCAGGCGGACGAGATCCTCAGGGAGATACGGATCGAGCCGTTCGCAGCCAAGACCGGCTACGCCTACAGCAAGTTGAAGCGCAAGACCGGCGACTGGGCGTCGGCCGCCGCAGCGGTGGTCATGACCCTGTCGGGCGACAAGGTTTCCGCCATCCGTATCGCACTGACCAACCTGGCGCCCACGGCGATTCGCGCCGAGGCCGCCGAGGCCGCCCTGCAGGGCAAGCCGCTGACGGATGCCAACATCGCCGCGGCCGCGCAGGCGGCGATGTCGATATGCGATCCCGCAGAAGATTTGCGCGGCGACGTCGAATACAAGACCGCGATGGCCGGGGAAATGGTCAAGCGGGCTATCCGCCTGGCCGCCTCGCGCTGCCGCTAAGAACCCGGAGAAGAGCGATGTCAAAACAACTCATTAGCCTGACCGTCAACGGCAAGAAGCTGGAACAGGCGGTGGAGCCGCGTACCCTGCTGGTGCATTTCCTGCGCGAACAATTGAGCCTGACCGGCACGCATATCGGCTGCGACACCAGCCATTGCGGCGCCTGCACCGTCGATGTCGACGGCAAGTCGCTCAAGGCCTGCACCATCCTGGCGGTGCAGTGCGACGGCGCCGACGTCGTCACCGTCGAGGGACTGGCCAAGGGCGGGGCGCTGCATGCGATACAGGACGCCTTCTACAAGGAGCACGGCCTGCAGTGCGGGTTTTGCACGCCCGGCATGATGATCCGAGCCTACCGTTTCCTGCAGGAGAATCCCGATCCTAGCGCAGACGAGATCCGTGCCGGCATGTCCGGGAACCTTTGCCGCTGCACCGGCTACCAGAACATCATCAAGGCCGTTCAGCACGCCGCCAGGACCCTGCGCGAGGCCGGCCAGAAGGCCGCGGCCTGAGTTGCCAACCGAGTCGTCTACAAACCGAATAGCGAGGCACAAATGAATGCATCGATCACTGAACGTCAGGCGGCCCTCATGGGCATGGGCGATTCGCGTCTTCGCAAAGAGGACGCCCGCTTCATCCAGGGCAAGGGCAACTATGTCGACGATATCAAGATGCCCGGCATGCTGCATATGGCCATCGTCCGCTCGCCTTTTGCCCACGCGCGGATCAAGGGCATCAACAAGGAAAAGGCGCTGGCCATTCCCGGCGTATATGCGGTCCTGACCGCCGATGATCTCAAGCCGCTCAAGCTGCACTGGATGCCCACCCTGGCCGGCGACGTGCAGGCGGTGCTGGCCGATGCGAAGGTCCATTTCCAGATGCAGGAAGTGGCGGTGGTGGTCGCCGACGATCGCTACATCGCGGCCGACGCGGTCGAGGCCGTCTACGTCGAGTACGAGGAACTGCCGGCGGTGGTCGATCCCTTCAAGGCGTTGCTGCCGGGGGCGCCGGTGCTGCGCGAGGATCTGGCGGGAAAGACCGAAGGCGCACACGGCAAGCGTTACCACCCCAACCACATCTTCACCTGGGAAGCCGGCGACATGGCGGCGGCCGATGCCGCCCTGTCGGGGGCCGAGGTCAAGGTGGAGCAGAAGCTGTTCTATCCGCGGGTCCATCCCTGTCCGCTCGAAACCTGCGGCTGCGTCGCATCCTTCGATCCGGTCCGCGGCGAATTGACCACCTACATGACCAGTCAAGCGCCGCACGTCGTGCGTACCGTGGTGTCGATGCTCTCCGGCATACCCGAGTCCAAGGTGAGGATCATCTCTCCGGACATCGGCGGTGGTTTCGGCAACAAGGTTCCCGTCTATCCCGGCTATGTCTGCGCCATCGTCGCGTCCATCGTGCTCGGCCGCCCGGTGAAGTGGGTCGAGGATCGCATCGAGAACCTGTCGTCGACCGGATTTGCGCGCGACTACCACATGACCGGCGAGCTGGCCGCGACCAGGGACGGCAGGATCACCGGCCTCAAGGTCAATGTCATCGCCGACCACGGCGCCTTCGATTCCTGCGCCGACCCGACCAAGTTTCCGGCCGGCATGTTCCATATCTGCACCGGTTCCTACGATATCCCCGCGGCCTATTGCCGGGTCGATGGGGTCTATACCAACAAGGCGCCCGGCGGCGTCGCCTACCGCTGCTCGTTCCGCGTCACCGAGGCGGTCTATCTGATCGAGCGCATGGTCGACGTGCTGGCGCAGAAGCTGAACATCGACAAGGCCGAGATCCGCGCCAAGAACTTCATCCGCAAGGAGCAGTTTCCCTACAAGTCGGCGCTCGGTTTCGAGTACGACTCGGGCGACTACCACACCGCCCTGAAGAAGGTGCTGGATGCGGTGGACTACCCGGGGCTGCGCGCCGAACAGGCGGCCAAGCGCGCCGACGCCAATTGTCCGACGCTGATGGGCATCGGCCTGGTGAGTTTCACCGAGGTCGTGGGCGCGGGTCCGAGCAAGATCTGCGACATCCTGGGCGTGGGCATGTTCGACTCCTGCGAGATCCGCGTCCATCCCACGGGCAGCGCCATCGCGCGCATGGGCACGATATCGCAGGGGCAGGGGCACCAGACCACCTATGCGCAGATCATCGCCACCGAACTGGGCCTGCCTTCCGAGGTGATCCAGGTCGAGGAGGGCGACACCAGCACCGCGCCCTACGGCCTGGGGACCTACGGTTCGCGCTCGACGCCGGTGGCCGGCGCGGCCATCGCGATGGCCTCCCGAAAGATTCACGCCAAGGCCAAGAAGATCGCCGCCCATCTGCTCGAGGTGAGCGAGAACGACCTCGATTGGGAAATCGACCGCTTCAAGGTCAAGGGCGACGATGCCAAGTGGAAGACCATGAAGGACGTCGCCTGGGCGGCCTACAACCAGCCGCCGGCGGGCATGGAGCCGGGCCTGGAGGCGGTGCATTACTACGATCCGCCCAACTTCACCTTTCCCTTCGGCATCTATCTCTGCGTCGTCGATATCAGCAAGGCGACCGGCGAGACCGCCATCCGCCGCTTCTACGCGTTGGACGACTGCGGTACGCGGATCAACCCGATGATCATCGAGGGCCAGATACACGGCGGCCTGACCGAGGGCTTCGCGGTGGCGATGGGCCAGTTGCTCAGCTTCGACGAGCAGGGCAATATCCAGGGCAACACGCTGATGGATTATTTCCTGCCGACCATGGTGGAGACGCCGAGGTGGGAAACCGACCATACCGTCACGCCCTCGCCGCACCATCCCATCGGCGCCAAGGGCGTGGCCGAGTCGCCCCACGTCGGCAGCATCCCCACCTTCACGTCGGCGGTCGTGGACGCGTTTTCCCATCTGGGGGTCACCCACATGGAGATGCCGCATACCTCCGCCCGCGTCTGGAAGCAACTGCAGGCCTCGGGCGTCAAGTCCTGAGCGCGTTCCGACCCTTCAACCCGTGGTGCGGGAACATCGGCACCACATCAATCGCAGACTAGAATTCCTATGCAGGTAAAAGTCGAGAAGCAGTATCCGATCGCCGCCGGCGTCGAGCATGCCTGGAGGGTACTCAGCGATGTACCCGAGCTGGCGGCTTGCATGCCGGGCGCCGATCTGACCGAGAAGGCGGACGACCAGCGCTACAAGGGCAGCATCAAGGTCAAGGTCGGGCCGGTGACCGCTGCGTTCGGCGGCGAGATCGAGGTGCTCGGACTCGATCTCGCCGGCAGGACGATCCGGCTCCAGGGAAGAGGCACCGACAAGGGCGGCTCCTCGGCCTCGATGGACCTCACGGCCATGCTCAAGGCCGGCGACAAGCCCGGCGAGTGCGTGCTCGTCGGTTCCGCCGATGTCATCGTCAACGGCAAGTTCGCGCAATTCGGCGCCCGCATGATGGACTCGGTGACGGACATGGTCCTCGGCCAGTTCGCCCAGAACTTTTCGGCCAAGGCCGCCGCCCTGCAACCTGCAGCGGCTGCGGCCGAGTCGACGGCGGCGCCGCAGCTGAATACCCAGCTCAATGCGCTCGCGATAGTCTGGCGCTTGCTCAAGGATTTCTTCGCCGGCTTGTTCGGCGGGAGGAAGGGCGGCTCTGCCGGCTAGCGCGCCATGGATGTCGGAAAAATCAGCGAAGGATTGAAGCGCGCCGGTTACATCCCGGACCAGGGGCTGGCGAGCGCGCTGTGGCTGGCCGAGGCCTTGCAGCGCCCGCTGCTCCTGGAGGGCGACGCGGGCGTGGGCAAGACCTCGATCGCCGCCGCGTACGCCAAGATGGAGACGCGCAGGCTGATCCGCCTGCAGTGTTACGAAGGGCTGGACCTGCAGCAGGCGGTCTACGAGTGGAACTACAGCCGCCAGCTGCTGGAGATCCAGAGGAGCGGCGCAGGCAAGCCGTCGGGAGACCGAGCCTTCGATCTCTTCGACCGCAGTTTCCTGCTCGAGCGCCCGCTGCTCCAGGCGATCAGCTCGACCCAGCCGGTGGTATTGCTGATCGACGAGATCGACCGGGCCGACGAGGCCTTCGAGGCATTCCTGCTCGAGGTGCTGGCGGATTTCCAGATCACCGTACCGGAACTGGGCACGATCACCGCGAGTTCGATCCCGATGGTGGTGCTCACCAGCAACGGCACCCGGGAGCTGTCCGACGCGCTGCGCCGCCGTTGTCTCTATCACTATGTCGAGTATCCGACGCTCTCGCGCGAGATCGAGATCGTCAAGTTGAGGCTGCCCGAGGCCGAAACGCGCCTGGTCGAGGAGGCCGTGGCCTTCGTGCACAAGCTGCGCCGCGAGGATCTGCACAAGGTCCCGGGCATCGCCGAGTCCCTGGACTGGGTCCGGGCACTGCACAAACTGGATCTGCGTGGGCTGCCCGATGAGCCCGAGCTGATCCTGCAGACGCTGGGCTGCATGCTCAAGACCAAGAACGACCGCTGGCAGGTCGCGGCGGAGACGGTCGATAAGCTGCTCGGCGGCGAGCGCGTCGGCGTCACCACCGGCGTTGCCGCCGGGCTGGCGCGGGCGTAAAAGCGCATGCCGGCCATGGCCCAACCGCTGCACGCCGTGGCCGGCTTCGCTGCGCACCTGCGCGATCACGGCTTCCAGGTCGGCATCCCGGAACAACAGGCGATGCTCGAGGCGGCGATGCGCCTGCCACTGGCGGACCACGCCCGGGTCGGGTCGTGCTGGCGCGCCATCGTCTGTGCCAACCAAGACAGCTGGCGGCGCTACCCCGAGTTGTTCGAGCGCTACTGGTATCCGAAGCGGGCCCGCGGCAGCGTGCGCACCAGCGGCATGACCCGGCGCTCGCGCAGCCTGCCGGACGTGGTGCGCGACTTGCACCAGGAGATGGCGCAGGGCGGGCAGAAGCCCGGTGCCACGTCGCTCGGCCTCGCCGACGGCGCCGCCGGTGCCGGCGAGAGCGAGAACCGGAACAAGGCCATGGGCGGCGCCAGCAGCGCCGACCCCCTCGCCAAGCGCGACTTCGGCGAGTGGCTGCAGTCCGACCTGCAGCGTCTGAACCAGTTGGCGGAGGAGGTGGCGCGACGGGTACGGATGCGCCTGATGCGGCGCCGGGAATGGGTCAGCCGTTCGCAGACCGTGGATCTGCGCCGTACGCTGCGCAACAGTCTGCGCTACGGCGGCGTACCGTTGGCCCCGGCTTACCGGCGGGCCCGGCGCGAGCTGCCCAAGATCTACATCCTGGTCGACGTCAGCCGTTCGATGGAGATGTACGCCCAGCTGTTTCTTCGGGTGGCGCGGGCGTTCTGCGAGGTCGTAGAGGCGCGCGCCTTCGTCTTCCATACGCGGCTGATGGAGATCACGGAATTATTGAAAAAGCGCACGGATCGGGTGCAGGAAAAGATCAACGCGGTTACCTTCGGCTTCGGCGGCGGTACGCGCATCGCCACCAGCGTGAACGATTTCGTGCACGCCCAGGCGCGTGCCGCCTTGTCGGGACGAAGCATCGTGCTGGTTTTCAGCGACGGCTATGACACGGACCCGCCCGAGGAACTTGCAGCCAGCCTGAGCCGGATAAAGGGTCGCGGCGCCAGGGTCTACTGGCTGCATCCCTCGCAACGCAGCCATTTGTCGACGGCGCTGGCGCGCTCGCAACACCTCGTGCAGGGCTTCATTCCCGCACACAACTTGGAGAGCCTGGAAAAGATTCCCGGACTCGTTCATTGACCCGGAGGCGAGGAGGCATCATGCATGACTATCCCAAACTGCTGAAACGCGCAGCGGACTGCCATTCGAGAGGCGAGGCGTTTGCCATGGTGACGGTGATCCGCACACTTTCCCCTACGTCGACCAAGATCGGCGACAAGGCGCTGGTCACCGCCGATGGCATGATCCACGGCTGGATCGGCGGCGGCTGCGCCCAACCTGCGGTCATCAGCACCGTCAGGCGGTCGATTGCCGACGGACAGCCGAGGCATATCCGCATCACCCCGGAAAAAAGCGGCCAGCAGGTGATCGAGGACATCGTCGAGTTCGGCATGCCCTGCCATAGCGGCGGCACCATCGAGCTGTTCGTCGACCCGGTGGCGCCGCAGCAGGAGCTGGTGGTGCTGGGCGACTCGCCGGTGGCCGACGCCCTGTTGCGGATCGCGCCGAACGTCGGCTTTCGCGTCACCTGGCTGGCGGATGCGGATGCCGCGGAAGGCGACGTCCGCATCGTGTCGCCGGCGCGGAACGAGGCGATCAGGCCGGGCGCCTACGTGGTGGTCGCCACCCAGGGGCGGCAGGACCTGCCGCTCTTGCAGCTCGCGCTCGGCTTGAACGCGCGGCACGTGGCCTTCGTCGCCAGCCGGCGCAAGGCCCAGGTTCTGAAGGAGACGTTGATCGAGGCCGGCATCGACCGGCGGATGGTCGACGCCATCGAGGCGCCGGCCGGCGCTCCGATCGATGCCCAGACGCCGGAGGAGATCGCCCTGTCGATCGTGTACTCCCTGGTGGCGAAGCGTCGCGACGGTACCGGCGCCGTCCGAAGCGTGGAGCGGACCGCCCCCGTGCCGACTGTTGCCGCGGAGCCGCAGGCCGTGATGCCGGCTGCGAGCTGCTGCGGCGGCAAGGCTGCGGCCGCAGCGGTCGCCCCGGCTCCAGCCGCGGGCAAACATTCCTGCTGTTCCGAATAACCCGCGGCACCCAGGGGCGGCGTGATATGGGTTGTCCATTGAAAGGCGGCGGCGGACTTTACTCCCGCATGAGCATCGCTGCGGTGCTCTTGGCCGCCGGCGAAGGCAAGCGCATGGGCGGAATTGCCAAGCCGGCCATCGAGCTGCAAGGCGTGCCGCTGATCAAGCGCGCCCTGTTCGCCCTGAGCGGTGCTGGCGTCGACGAAGTGGCCGTGGTGCTCGGCCATCAGGCGGAACTGGTCGGGCAGCTGGTGCAGGACTTTCCGGTCACCATCGTGCGCAACGAAAACTATCGTGCGGGCCGGATGAGTTCGGTTCACGCTGGACTGGCCCAGCTCTCCGGGAAATTCGACGCCGTGCTGGTGTGCCCGGCCGACCAGCCGCTGATCAACTCGCAGGATCTGATCAGCCTAATCGCGGCCTACAAGAAGCGCGACGGCGGCAGCGTGGTCGTGCCGCGGGTCCGTGGCCGGCGTGGCAATCCGATCATTTTCGACTGGGCCGCCCGGGAGCATATTCTGGCCGGAGAGCGAGACTTCGGCTGTCGCCAGTTCATCGCTGGCAAGCCGGAGCTGGTCCGGGTTTTCGAAACCGATAATGATCATTTCGCGGTCGATCTGGATACCGAGAATGATCTGCTGAGCCTGGAACGGCGTCTGGGGATGCGCCTCAGGCTGCCGGCCGCCAGAGCCGCGATGGCGTAGTTGCCCCCATTCCTCCGGCGACATGGCCTTACCGCGGAACGCTCCGAAGCCGATGGATCGCCAGAACCAGCCTGTGAGGCACGTCCAGGCGGCACTGCTGCTCTCCGCATTGATCGGCGGCGGCGCCGTGCTGGACGGCATGGTGGCATTGCGCTCGAGTTCGCCGACGTGGGTGCTGCTGACGCTGATCGCCGTTACCATCGGTGTCTGGCGGATGTCGGGGGCACGGCCGGCGAGCGGTTTTCTTTCGGCGCCGCAATGGATGCTGCTGGCCAGTGCGCTCCTGATGTATGCCGGCCTCTATGCCGACGCGGCGCGCGCCCAGTTGATCTCGATCGTCGAGATCTGCAGTTCGGGCGGACTGTCCGGCTACGACAGTTGGCTGCGCCACGTCGAGGCGATGCCCTTGATGCATGCCGGCATGCTGGCCGGCGGCTTGGCGGCGATACTCATCCTGCGTGTCCGTGCGCGCGCCGGTCGTTCCTGCCGCCGTGCGTTGTGCGCGCGCGCCGGCTTCAATACGCTCTGCTCGGCCACCATGTTGCTGGGCATGTTCGGCGGCCTCGTGGCCTTCGAGCTGATCGCCCGGCTGACCGGCCTGCACTGGGATGGCATGGGGATGCTGGGCGGCATGGTCACGGGTATGGTGTGGGCGATGTGGCTGCTGGTGATCGTATACCGCCGGATCTTCCGTTGGCTGGACGGCGCGCAGCCACCACGGCCTCTACGCCAAGACCCCGGCACAGGGTAAACTGGCGCGGTCGCGCGCTATCGGCGCTGCGCCGGGAAAAGTCGCCGTCGAATTCATTTCCTGAGGCAGACCCGCCGCACGCGGCGATCGGCGCTGGCCGCTTTCGGAGAGTGCTTCATGACCGCAGAGACTGACGATATTTTCGACCGCATCCTGGCGTGGAAGCGCTCCGGCAAGGGCGTGGCGCTGGCCACGGTGGTGCGTACTTGGGGCTCTTCGCCGCGACCGGCCGGCAGCCATCTCGCCGTCGATGAGACCGGCGCATTCTTCGGCTCCGTATCCGGCGGTTGCATCGAGGGCGCCGTCATCCAGGAGGCAAGAGCGGCCATCGCAGACGGAAGACCGAGGCTGCTCGAGTTCGGCGTCAGCGACGAGCAGGCTTGGGAAGTGGGATTGGCTTGCGGCGGCAGCGTGGAAGTCTATGTGGAGCGCGTCGAATGAGGGCCGACATCTTCCATCGGCTGCTGGCGGCACGCCAGGCGAGAGCTTCCTGCGCGCTGGTGACCCGCATCGCCGACGGCTGCCAATCCGTGGTTGCGGGCGGGGCCGGCGCCGGCGACCTGGCGCTGACTCCCGCGCATCTCGAAGAGATCGCCGCCCGTTTGACGGCCGACCGCAGCGGCCCGCTCGATTCCGATGCCGCCCTGTTCGTCCGCGTCTATGCCCTGCCCTCCCGGCTGCTCGTGGTCGGCGCCGTGCACATCACGCAGTTCCTGGCGCCCATGGCGGCCATGGCGGGCTTTACGGTGACCGTCATCGACCCGCGGCGCGCCTTTGCCGATGTGGATCGATTCCCGAACGTCGCACTCACCGACGAGTGGCCGGACGAGGCCATGGCGAGGCTCGCGCCCGATGCGCAAACGGCGGTCGTCGCCCTGGCCCACGACCCCAAGCTGGACGATCCCGCCCTGCTCGCGGCACTCGCCAGTCCGGCTTTCTACATCGGCGCGCTGGGTAGCCGCCGCACCCACGCCAAGCGAAGCGCTCGCTTGATCGAGCAGGGTGCGGGAGAGCGGATCTCGCGCATTCACGCCCCCATCGGACTCGATCTCGGCGGCCGTTCCCCGGCCGAGATCGCCGTGGCAATCCTGGCGCAAATCGTCCAGGTCAAATACCAGGCCGAGCCATGATCTTTGGCGATTTTCCCCGTGATGAGGCGGAAGGGGTGATGCTGGCGCACAGCATCAGGCTGCCGGCAGCCGTTTTCAAGAAGGGCCGCTGCCTCTCCGCCGCCGATCTCGAACTGCTCGCCGCCGCCGGCATCATTACCGTTTCCGGGGCCCGTCTCGCCCCCGATGATCTAGACGAAAACCAGGCAGCGGGCGCCGTCGCGGCGCTGCTGGGCAGCGAGCATCTCGCGCCGCGGGCCGCCCATGCCGGTCGCTGCAATCTCCACGCGCAGCAATCGGGCATCGTCATGGTCGATGGCGGCGTCATCGATCGTCTGAATCACGTCGACGAAGCCATCACCATCGGCACGCTGCCGCCTTACGCGCCGGTTCGCAAGGGACAGGTGGTGGCGACCGTCAAGATCATTCCCTTCGCCGTCAGGCAAAGCCGGATCGCCGCCTGCCGCGACTTGGTTAGCGTGGCCGCCCCCTCGTCGCCCTTGCGCTTGGTGCCCCTGGTGCCGCACCGGGTGGCCTTGATCATGAGCGAATCATCCGGGACCACGCCCGGGATTCTCGATAAGACGCTCGCCGTCACCCGGCAACGCCTCGAAGACCTGGGCAGCAGCCTGGGCCTGGAGCTGCGCTGCCCACACCAGCCGGGCGCCATCGGCGCTGCCCTCGATCAGGCGCTGGCATCCGGCTGCGAGCTGATCCTCGTCTCCGGCGCCGCCGTCACCAAGGACCGAGGCGATGTGGTGCCGGCAGCCATCGTCGGGCTCGGCGGCGAAATCAGCCATTTCGGCATGCCCGTCGAGCCCGGCAACATGCTCCTGCTCGCCCGCATCGGAACGGTGCCGGTGATCAATCTTCCGGGCTGTGCGCGTTCCCGACGGACCAACGGCTTCGATTGGTTGCTGCAGCGCCTGCTGGCCAAGCTCCCGGTCGGCGGCGCGGACATCATGAACATGGGGGTGGGCGGTCTGATCCGCAGCCCGCACGATGAAGGCGAAGAGAAGCCTGTGGCTGCGGCAGCCGGGCCCCGTGTCGGCGCCGTCGTCCTGGCTGCCGGACGGTCGACCCGAATGGGCGGCGCGAACAAGCTGCTGTGCACGACGGCGGGCGGCCCTTTGGTGGCGCGGGCGGTCGATGCCGCGTGTGCCTCGCGCTGCGCACAGGTGATGGTCGTCACCGGGTTCGAAGCTGAGCTCGTGGAAGCGGCGCTGGCCGGACGCCCCGTTTCCTTCACCCACAACCCGGCCTTCGGCCAGGGCATGTCGAGCTCGCTGCGCTGCGGTCTGAAGGCCATGCCGCCGGACCTGGATGCCGTGCTGGTGATGCTGGGCGACATGCCGGAAATCACCGCCGGGCAGATCGACCGGTTGCTGGCGGCTTACACGCCGGCGGCCCCGAACATCGTCGTGCCGCAACGCGATGGCCGGCGCGGCAATCCGGTCCTGTGGCCGCGCCGGTACTTCGCCGAAATGTGCGCCCTCGCCGGCGATGTCGGGGCCCGCAGCTTGCTCGAACGCCACGCAGACCAGGTGACATCGGTCGCGATCTCGAGCGATGCGATCTTCGCCGATGTGGATACCCCCGACGCGCTCGCGTCGCTGGAGCGGCGGTGAGCATCGCCCACGAGCTGAGAGCGCAGTTTCCCTTCTACGCCCCGAAGGCGCCGCCCGACCATTATCTGGACAACGCCGCGACCAGCCAGATCCATCGCCAGGCGCTCGACGCCATGGTCCGTCAAGAGACGAGCCGGGCGAACGTGCAGCGCAGCCCCCACCGGCTGGCCGAGGCGGCGACACTGGCCTACGGGCAAGCACGGGAACGGGCGGGACGCTTTCTCAATGCCGCATCTGCCGACGAGGTGGTGTTCACTTCGGGAGCGACGGCTGCGCTGAACCTGGTGGCCTGCTGCTTCGGGTCGACGCTCAAGCCTGGAGACGAAGTGGTGCTCTCCGCCGCCGAGCACCACAGCAATTTCGTCCCCTGGCTGCGTCTGCGCGACCGCGCCGGCATCCGGCTGCGGGTCCTGCCGGTATTGCCCAATGGCCGCATCGCCACCGCGTCCCTGGCGGATCTGGTCACCGAACGCTGCAGGCTGATCGCGCTCACCCATTGTTCCAACGTCACCGGCGCGGTGAGCGACGTCAAGGCCGCGGTCGCCGCGGCCCGTGCCGTGGGCGCCAGAGTGCTGCTCGACGGGGCGCAACGAGTGCAGCATGGGCCGGTGGATGTGCAGGCGCTGGGGGCGGATTTCTACGCCTTCTCCGGCCACAAGTGTTTCGGCCCGACCGGGGTGGGCGTGTTGTGGGCTAGGCGCGCCGTTCTCGATGCGCTGCCGCCTTTCCTCACCGGCGGCGGCATGGTGGGGACGGTGTCGCTGGAGGAACTGAGCTTTGCCCCTCCCCCGGCGCGTTTCGAGGCGGGAACCCCGCCGATTGCCCAGGCGGTCGGGCTGGGCGCGGCGCTGGATTGGATGATGACGCTGCCCTGGGCCGAGATCCATGACTACGAGTCTGCGCTGCTGGCGCGGCTGCTCGAAGGTCTGGCTCGCCTCCCTGCGGTGCGGCTGATCGGTCCCGGTGATCTCGATGCGCGCCTGCCCATCGTCTCCTTCGAGGTCGCCGGCGTCCATCCCCACGACGTCTGCCAGGTGCTTGGCGAGCGGGGGGTCGCGCTGCGCGGCGGCCACCATTGCGCCCAGCCGCTGTTCGCGGCGCTGGGATCCGAAGGCGCGACCCGGGCGAGCATCGCGCTCTACAACGACTTCGCCGACGTCGACGCCCTGCTGGCGGGGCTCGAACACGCGCTGCGGGTACTGTCGTGAGCGAGACCGTCTATCAGCAGGCGATCAAGGCGCTGGCCGAAGCCGCCCACGGCAGCGGCAGGCTGGAGCATCCAGACGGCAGCTCCCGCCTCGACAATCCCCTGTGCGGCGACCGAATTTCCTTGACGGTTCGGCTGGAAGGCGACGTGATCGCGGCCGTCCGCCACGAGACCCGCGCCTGTCTCCTGTGCCGCGCCGCCGCTTCGCTCATCGGCCTGCGCGCGCCGGGCCGCAGCCGAGCCGAGATGGCCGATGTCGCCGCGGCGCTGGAGGCGATGCTGACCACCGCCGCGGCGTTGCCCCCAGCCTGGACAGAACTGGAGGCATTCGCGCCGGTACGGGCCCATCCCAGCCGCCACGGCTGCGTGCTGCTGCCTTTCAAAGCATTGAACGCGGCGCTGGGGCCGAGCTCATAGGCAAAAGTCTTCAAGCCCAGCTTCTCTGCGTTACCCCGCTACCACCCGCCTTGCTGTCCGCGCTGTAAAAATATCCTCTCGGGCGTGCCCTTGCATGCCCCCACACGACAAGGAGGATGACATGGCAGGCAAGAAGATTCTCATGCTGGCCGGAGATTACGTTGAGGATTACGAGGTCATGGTGCCGTTCCAGGCGCTGCTGGCCGTCGGCCACACGGTGCATGCCGTGTGTCCCGACAAGAAGGCCGGCGATACGGTCGCCACCGCCATTCACGATTTCGAAGGGCAGCAGACCTATTCCGAAAAACGCGGACACAACTTCGCGCTCAACGCGACCTTCGCCGAGGTGCGGCCGGAACAGTACGATGCGCTGCTGATTCCGGGCGGTCGTGCGCCGGAGTACCTGCGCCTCAACCCCAGAGTGATCGAAGTGGTGCAGCATTTTTTCTCCGCCAACAAGCCGGTGGCGGCCATCTGCCACGGCGCGCAGATCCTGGCCGGCGCCAAGGTGCTCGCGGGGCGGCGCTGTTCGGCCTATCCCGCCTGCCGCGCGGATGTCGAGTTGGCCGGCGGCACGTATGCCGACATCGCCATCGATGGCGCCGTCACCGACGGCAATCTCGTCACGGCCCCGGCATGGCCGGCCCATCCGAGCTGGATCGGCCAGTTCTTGCAGGTGCTCGGCACGCGCATCGCCCTTTGAGCCGAAGCGACTTAGCCCCGGCAGTGATACATTGGCAGCGGGGATGCGGAATCCACCCCCTGCCAATTCAAGGAGGACGGCGATGTGCAAGATATTCATCGGCGCGGACCCCGAGCTTTATCGTTCCCGCTCCCGTTCGATGCGCCTGCATGGGGTAGCCACCAGCATCCGGCTGGAGAACCTGTTCTGGCAGGTGCTGGAGGAGATCGGCGGACGCGACGGTTTGAGCGTCGCCCTGCTCATCACCCGTCTGTACGACGAACTGTCGGAAGCCGGCGGCGACTGCGCCAATTTCAGTTCCTTCCTGCGCGTCTGTTGCGGGCGCTACCTCGCTCTGCAACTCGCCGGACGCATCCCCGCCGATGCCGATGTGCCGATCCGCTCCCTCGATGCGGACTGGGTGCTCGCTGGCGAGATGCAACGGGACGGAACCGCTCGCCGCCGCAGAGCGGTCGACATCCCACAGCCTATCGCCTAGCGCCCTAGATCGCCCGGGTGCGCGGCCTCGCGCGTCCGATAGCTGTTTTCGTCGAAGCAGGCTTCCCGGTCGTTCTGGGAAGGCCCGCGTCAACACCTTAGCATCATCGGCTACCCATATGGCATTGACGCGGGAATGGCTGGGGCATATGCTTTGATCTCCCATGAGGAAACATCGAGCGAGACGGGGTTGCGCTACCAGGCCAACAACTACTTCAAGGAGATCAACATGCAAGCCGGCAAGGAAAAATTGCTCTGGATGTACGAGAAGATGGTCGAAATCCGGAATTACGAAGAGACCATGGCCAACGTCTACCTGGAGGGCAAGCTGCCGCCCCAGATCCAAAAAGGACTCGCGTTCGACATCGGATCAGGTCCGGTTCCCGGAGAAATGCATCTCGCTGCAGGCCAGGAACCCGTCGCTGTGGGCGTTTGCGCCCATCTGAAGCAGGAAGACACGGTGGTGGGAACCCATCGACCGCACCACTTTGCGATTGCCAAAGGCGTGCCGCTCGACAAGATGACGGCTGAAATGTTCGGCAAGGTCACGGGGCTTGGCAAGGGTAAGGGCGGGCACATGCATCTGTTTGACCCCGAGCACAAGTTCAGTTGCAGTGGCATCATCGGTGCGAGCTTGCCCCCGGCCTGCGGCGCCGGCCTCGCGGCGAAGAAAATGGGAAAAGACTGGGTGGCCATTGCGTTTTTTGGCGAGGGGGCCGCCAACCAGGGGTCGTTTCATGAGTCGCTGAATCTTGCCGCACTCTGGCACTTGCCGGTCATCTTTGTCTGTGAGGACAACAAGTGGGCAATCTCGGTGCCGAAGTCAAACGCGACGAGTATCGAGTCGGTGGCGGATCGTGCGTCGGCCTACGGCATGCCCGGCATTCGTGTCGCGGACAACGACGCGCTTGAAGTGTATGAGGCGGTGACGCCCGCGATCGAGCGCGCCCGCCGGGGCGAAGGCCCCAGCCTGATCGAAGTGAAGACAGACCGCTATTTCGGGCATTTTCAGGGTGATCCGGAGACCTATCGCCCCAAGGACGAGGTCGGCAATCTGCGCAGGAATGATCCTATCCCGAAGCTTGCGGGGGTTCTGAGAAGCCGCAGCATGATGACCGAGGCTGAGGAAGGTGTCATCGTGGCCCGGGCCAAACAGCGCGTGGCAGATGCCTTCGACTTCGCCCGCAAGAGCGCCTATCCGGCAGCGCAGGATGCGCTCAATGACGTTTTTGCCTGAACCCGAAACGATCGACATGAGGAGCTCAAGATGAGCACGACCCGAAAACTAACGATGGCTCAGGCGATTTCAGAGGGAATCGCCCAGGAAATGGCACGCGACCCCAATGTGTTCGTCATGGGCGAAGACATTGGCGCATACGGCGGCATCTTTGGCGCCACCGGCGGCCTGCTCGACAAGTTCGGCAAGGACCGGATCATGGATACGCCGATCTCGGAAACGGCCTTTATCGGTACCGCGACGGGCGCTGCCGCAGCCGGCATGAGGCCCATTGTGGAATTGATGTTCGTCGATTTCTTCGGGGTCTGCATGGACCAGATCTACAACCACCTGGCAAAAAACACCTACATGGCCGGCGGCAACATCAAGCTGCCGGTGGTGCTGACCACGGCGATTGGCGGCGGCTACGGCGATGCCGCACAGCACTCGCAGTGCTTGTACGCGACCTTCGCCCACATGCCGGGCATCAAGGTGGTGGTGCCCTCGAATGCCTATGACGCCAAGGGTCTGATGATCCAGGCGATACGCGATGACAACCCGGTCATGTTCATGTACCACAAGGGCATCATGGGCCTGCCGTGGATGGCATATTTCGAGGGCAGCAGCAATGAGGTGCCCGAGGCAGCCTACACGATCCCCTTCGGGCAGGCCAAGGTCGTGCGCGAAGGCAAGGACGTCACCATCGTCACGATCAGCCAGATGGTGCAGAAGGCGCTGGTCGCAGCCGACGAACTGATGCGCCAGGGCATCGGCGCGGAAGTCATCGACCTGCGCACCCTGGTTCCGCTCGACCGGAATGCGTTGCTCAAGTCCGTCGCCAAAACCGGACGACTCCTGGTCGCAGACGAGGACTACCTGGGTTTCGGCTTGACCGGCGAAATCTCGGCCATCGTGGCCGAGAACCTGGATACCCTGGCGCTGAAGGCCCCGGTCAAACGGCTCGCGGTGCCCAATGTGCCGATTCCCTACAGTCGGCCGCTGGAGCAGTTTGCCATCCCGCAGGTCGGCAGCATTGTCGAGGCGGTACAGAAATTGATGAAGGCGCACGTTGCGGAAGGGATTGCGGCATGACGGAGATCACGCTCAGTGTTGACGCGTGGAAAGATATCGACCCCGGAACCGAAGCTCTGCTGGATAAATGGCTGGTGGCCGAGGGCGATACCGTTCGCGCCGGTCAGGTCCTTGCCAATGTCGTCATCGTCAAGGCGAACCAGGAGATCGTGGCGCCAACCAATGGCCGCGTCGAAAAGATCCTGGTGAAAGCCGAGGAGACCTTCGCGCGGGGCAAGCCGATTGCCCTGCTGCAGGAGGCGAGGTAGACACCGCCGCGCAAGAGCAGGCGTGGAATGGCGATCAGCTGGCGCTGGCCGTTACGGCGCCGCGCTACCGCGTTTGGACTCACCGGTCGCCCGCCATAGTGCTAGGCTGTTCTCAGCGATCCCTACGCGCGGACATCGAGCGTAGGCTTGGTGGCCGGGCTGAACTGGTGACACGCGAGTCGGGAGGAGGCGCCGTCTTGACCGGCCCGTGGCTGGTCAGCGTCTCGCTGGTCTTGCCTCATGGTCATCCCTGGGTTGGCGCTGGCCTGATCGACAGCTATCGACGGTTGGCACAATTGCACGCGGCTGCACTCGAGGAGCTCGGCGTCAAGGCCCGTGCCTTGTCACCCCAGGAACTGCCATGCAGCAATGCTTCAAGCGGCGACCGAGCAGTGGCTTGGGCCTGCTTTGGTGGCTTGTCGCCGTGGGAGCTCGTGAGTAGCGATGGACGCAAACTGGTGGGGCTCGCGCAGAGAAAGCGGCGGACCGGCGTGTTGCTTGTTGCCGGGACGCTGATTGGCGCTGCTGACTGGTTTTTGCTCTGCGATGCGATGGGACAGCCCGCGGACGAGCCGCTATTGCGGCGTAGCACCATTTCCGCTGAAGAGATTGCCGGCTGCCGGATCGATCCTGAGCGGTTTGCTTCTGTCTTGATGCGGCGGATCGGGCGCGCACTCTCGACAGACGGTGCAGATCAATCGCGCAGATAGGCAAGGGGATCGAGAAGCTCACTTCTGTGCGCGGCCATCGGCAAACACGATACGTCAGGCAGTGCCCGGATCCCGCTTTTCGACTGCCAGAATCCGGATAGTTTCCTTCCCAGGAAATAACGGACCCCGCCGCAGCGGGGTCTGCCTTGAAGAACGGTTGCTCTCAGCCGTGGCGGCGATGTGCAAATCCAAGTCCCGCGAGTCCGAGTCCCAGCAGCGCCAGCGTGGCCGGCTCGGGTACGGTCCCGCCGCCGCCAACGGGAGCGTATGGAAGGATGGTGACTCCGGTACTTGTAACATCAAGGCCGCCGCTCAAGCCGCCGCTGCCAGCCAGATCACCCGTGCAGATGCCGGAGAGGCTGTTTTGCTGCAAGGTCACCGCACCGGTACTCGCCAAGGCTCTACCGCAAAGATCTGTTGCGGTGGTGTTCATGCCGATGCTGGTGAGCGCGAGAATGTTCCCCAGGAATGTGGTGTTAAAATCGATGGTCGCGGAGCTGCCGACATTCCAATACACGCCGGCACCTGAACCGGTATTGATCACGTTCATGACCGAGTTGGGCGAGGTGATCAGCGTACTCGGCATCTGGAAAACCCAGGCCGCGTTGGCATTTCCCTGGCCGTCGAGCGTGAGCGCCCCCGACAAATTGGTCGTTCCCGCAGGAACCGTATAGATGCCCGGAAAGATCGTGAGTCCAACCAAGTCCGCAGCCAATGTGGTACCTGGCCCCAGAGATCCAAGATTAGTGATCGCGGTGGTGAGCTGAGATTGAGCCGACTGCGCGGTTGAAGTGGTTGCGTGCACCAGTCCTCCAGTCACCTGCGGATCCGACACCGCAACGCCTGGTGAGGAGTTAAAGCCGGTGATCGCGCTGCCTGCGTAGACGCCGACATTTCCGACGATGGTGCTCGTGGGGACATTGCTCACCGTCGAGGCACCCAGGACCGTAAAGGTCGCCAAATCCGAACCCAGAATTGGCGTGGCCCATGCCGGGGAGGAGCCGCAAAGTACACCAATCACTGCCAATGCTAGAGTAGATAAAGATTTATGCGAGTTGGCATGCTGTGTATTTCTTGCATTCTTGAACGCGATTCTCATATTGGTCTCCTCATGGGAGTTAAATAGAAAATGATCAAATCCGACGAACCATCGACGATCTCAAGCAAAAATACAATCAATATTCATGCCAAATATAATTTTTGATTATTATCAAATATGTACATAAATATCGCTAATATTTATTAGCAAATATGTAAAAATTTCCGACATAGTGAGAGAACAATAGAGAGCAGGAAATCGTCGAGTGTTTTCGCCCAAGGCAGGCGAGTCGAGGCGTCGCGCAGATAGGCAAGGGGATCGAGAGAATGAAGCTCGGCGGACGCGACGCAGGACGGCGCGATGGCGGCGAAGCGCCGGTTCCTGCCGCCGAGCGGATCGGCCGCAGGGCGCGCCCTGCGGCATGGCTGTCCAGCGGCGGCCGACCTACCTTACGGCTGCCACGAAACCCTGCTCAGCCGCAGCTGCCGACCGCGCCGCAGGCGCTGCAGAAGTCGCAGCCGTCCTTGCGGATCACGGTGAAGTTGCCGCATTCGCTGCACAGCGCACCCTGCATCACCCTGGGTTCGCCGGCCTCGCGCGGCGTCTCGAGGATGCCCATCTCGCGCGTCGGGTAGCCGTTCTCGTCGAGGATGCCGAGCATGGCGTAGCGGTGGATGATCAGCCGCGCCAGGTAGGCCACGGTCGAGGGCCAGTTCTGCTGGCGGCGGGTGCCGGGGACGAAGGCCATGAAGTCGCCGAGCGGTTCGGGGTAGTTCAGGAGCTTCCTGAGTTTCATGCCGATCCAGGCCGGGTCCATCACGCGCATGTCGAGCGAGAGGATACGGGAGAGGCCGTCCAGCGCGCGCGGGTAGTTGCCCGACAGCCACATCGAGTAGGGGCGCGTGACGCCGGGCACCCCGGCCATCTCCGGCAGGGTGATTTCCTTCAGGCCGAGCACGAACTCTTCGTCGGCGGCGGGGTTCACGATGTCCACCGTCCACGACAGCGTGCCGTCGGTGCCGGTCTTCGGCTCCTCGCGGCTGAACATGGTGTCGAGCACCGGGGTCGGGCCGTCGCCCTCGAAGGCGCCCAGTTGCTCGCAGCGGTAGCGGATCACCTGCGCCACGGCGGAGACGACGCCGGGCACCAGCTTGTGTTCGCCGTGCGGCGGGAAGGCCATGTCGAAGGGCTTGTCGCCGATCGTCCTGGCCAGCATGTCGAGCTTCAGCTTGAGCCAGCCGCGGTCGTTGGCGCGCATGTCCATCGACAGCGTCTTGGCCACGGCGCCCAGGCCGCGCGGCTGTTCCGAGCCATTGACCCAGACCTCGAAGGGCACCGACTTGCCGTTGGCGATGTGGCCTACGAACAGCGCGAACTCGCCGTGCGGGGTCTCGATCATGTAGGTCCAGGCGGCGTTGCCCTCGCTCATCCGCGGCCGGCCGGGCCAGCGCAGGCTGGCCAGCAC
Source organism: Rhodocyclaceae bacterium (assembly GCA_035530135.1). Lineage (GTDB taxonomy): Bacteria > Pseudomonadota > Gammaproteobacteria > Burkholderiales > Rhodocyclaceae > CAIYYX01. The sequence goes on from DATKVJ010000029.1 coordinate 30,640, forward strand.
CGGCGCCGGCAGCGTGCCGATCGACAGGCGGCGGTTGGCGTCCGAGATGACCACGTCCTGCGGCTTCTTCTTCTCGGCGGATTCGACCGAGAGGACCGAGCCCAGCACGGCATTCGGGCGGTAGGTGGCCAGGCCCTTCAGGCCGGCCTTCCAGGCCGCCATGTAGAGATCCTCGAAGTCGGCGTAGGGGTAGTCCTCGGGGACATTCACCGTCTTCGAGATCGAGGTGTCGATATAGGGCGCCACCGCGGCGACCATGTCCTTGTGCGCCTGCGCCGAGATGTCCAGGGCGGTGACGAAGTAATCGGGCAGCTTCGAGGTGTCGCCACCCTGGAACTTGTAGTAGCGCCAGGCGTAATCCTCGACCGCGTATTCCTTGAAGGTGCCGTCGGCCATGCGCTTCTTGCGCGTATACACCCAGGAGAACGGCGGCTCGATGCCGTTGCTGGCGTTGTCGGCGAAGGCCAGCGAGATCGTGCCGGTCGGCGCGATCGAGAGCAGGTGCGAATTGCGGATGCCGTGCTTCCTGATCTGTTCCTTCACCTCTGCGGGCAGGCGCGAGGCGAAGTTGCCGCCGGACAGATACATGTCGGCGTTGAACAGCGGAAAGGCGCCGCGCTCCTTGGCCAGTTCGACCGAGGCGAGATAGGCGCGGTCGCGCATGAACTCGGAGATCTTCGTCGCGGTGTCGCGCGCATCTTGCGTGTCGTAGCGCTTGCCCATCATGATCAGGGCATCGCCCAGGCCGGTGAAGCCCAAGCCGACGCGGCGCTTGGCGCGCGCCTCGGCCTGCTGCTGTTCGAGCGGCCAGTGGGTGGCGTCGAGCACGTCGTCCAACATGCGCACCGAGGTGTCGATGACCCGGCCGAAGGCGGCGTAGTCGAACGAGGCCTGGTCCGAGAACGGCGCGGTGACGAACAGCGTCAGGTTGATCGAGCCCAGGCAGCAGCAGCCGTAGGGCGGCAGCGGCTGCTCGGCGCAGGGATTGGTGGCCTCGATGGTTTCGCAGTAGTAGAGATTGTTGTCGCGGTTCATGCGGTCGAGGAACAGGATGCCAGGCTCGGCGTGGTCGTAGGTCGAGCGCATGATCTGGTCCCACAATTCGCGCGCGCGCACCTTGCGATAGACCCACAGGCCGTCTTCGCGCTGATAGGCGCCGGCGGCCTTGAAGTCGGCGGAGGGCACCGCCTTGTGCGTCAGTTCCACCTCGCCGTCGGCCTCGACCGCGAGCATGAACTGGTCGGTGACGCCGACCGAGATGTTGAAGTTGGTCAGGTCGCCGCTGTCCTTGGCGTGGATGAATTCCTCGATGTCCGGATGGTCGCAGCGCAAGACGCCCATCTGCGCGCCGCGGCGGCTGCCGGCGGATTCCACCGTCTCGCAGGAACGGTCGAACACCCGCATGTAGGAGACCGGGCCGGAGGCGCGCGACTGCGTGCCCTTGACGTGCGCGCCGACCGGACGGATCGAGGAGAAGTCGTAACCGACGCCGCCGCCGCGACGCATGGTTTCCGCGGCTTGCTGCAAGGCGGTGTAGATGCCCGGGCGGCCGTCGACGACCTCGGAGATGGAATCGCCCACCGGCTGGACGAAACAGTTGATCAGCGTGGCGCAAAGGTCGGTGCCGGCGGCGGAATTGATGCGGCCGGCGGGCACGAAGCCGTGCTCCTGCGCTTCATAGAACTGGCGCTCCCAATGGACGCGGCGGTCCTCGGGCTCGACCGCGGCCAGGGCGCGGGCGACGCGCAGACGCACTTCGGCGACGTTCGACTCGTTGCCCTTGGCATATTTTTCGATCAGCACCTCGCCCGAGATTTCCTGCGGCGGCGGCAGCGCAATAGATTGATTTGAAACGGTTTCACCGGGTTTCAGCATATTCGTTGTCATGGTTTTTTTCCGGAGAAGAGTTAGTACGAGCGGAGTTAGCATACCTCCACCGCCAATTCATTGAAAGTGAAAAATTTCACGTTCCTTTTAAAACAAGGAATTGGAAATTTTGCTAGTAGCTTAGCAAGCGGTATGCCACTACATGTAGTAGGTCGGTGGCGGGGAAAAACCGCAGAAATTCAGTCTATTGGATCCGGCGCGCGGTGTGGCGCGCGATTATCCACTCTTCATTGGTCGGCAAGACCAGCACCGCTATGCCGCTGCCGGCGGCAGAAATGCGCATGGCGCCGGCTGAATTTGCCGCCGCGTCGATTTCGACGCCCAGCCAGCGCGCATCTGCGCAGACCTGGGCGCGCACCGGCGCCGCGTGCTCGCCGATGCCGCCGGTGAATACCAGGGCATCGAGCCCGTTCAGGGCGGCGGCGAGCGAGCCCAGTTCGCGCGTAATGCGGTAGCAGAACAGATCGACCGCTTCCTTCGCTTCCGCCTGGTCCGATGCCAGGAGTTCCCGCATGTCCTGCGAGATGCCCGAGACGCCCAAGAGTCCCGACTGATGGTAGAGCAATCGGGTGAGCGCCCGGCAGTCCATGCCTTGCTGCTCCATCAGATAGAGCAGCACGCCCGGATCCAGGTTGCCGCAGCGGGTACCCATCATCAGACCGTCCAGGGCGGTGAAGCCCATCGTCGTGGCCACGCTCTTGCGCTCTCTCATCGCGCACATGCTGGCGCCGTTGCCCAGATGCGCGACGACTACGCGGCCGCAGGCAGCGTCACCCAGGTGCTCGGGCAGGACTGCGGCGATGTATTCGTAGGACAGGCCGTGGAAACCGTAGCGGCGGATGCCCTGGGCGCTGATCTCGCGCGGCAGCGCGAAAGCTTGCGCGAGCAACGGCTGGCTGCGGTGGAAGGCGGTGTCGAAGCAGGCCACCTGCGGCAATCCCGGCTTCAACCGCCGCAGCGCGCGGATGGCTTCCAGGTTGTGCGGCTGGTGCAGGGGGGCGAGCGGAATCAATTTGGCGAGGGCTTCGAGCTTCGCATCGTCGATCAAGATCGGTTCGTGGTAGTGCTCGCCGCCGTGCACCACGCGGTGGCCGACCGCGGCCACATCGTGGGCGCCGTGGCGGTCGAGCCACTGGAACAGGAAGGCGATCGCCTGGTGGTGTTGAGCGCAGTCGGCGAGCGGCTGATCGGCGAGGGGGGCTCCGGTACCATCGACCGCCGTCAGCGCAGCACCCTGGCCGGCGCCGATGCCGTCGATCTGGCCGGACAGGGCGGGGCGCCGAGCGATCGTCGCCGCCAGCGGAAACAGGGCAAACTTGATCGAAGACGAGCCGGCGTTGAGCACCAGCAGCGCGTCACTCATGTGGGCTACTCTCCGTCATTGCGACTGCCACGCTGCGTTCGCGATGACGACCGTAGCCGTTCGGGTATCCCCATCGAAAGGAAGTCCCTGTGGGACGGGTTTGGTGGTGGGTTCATTGCGAGCGGAGCGAAGCAATCTGTCAGCGGTTGAACACCCCTCATTTTTGCTTACGCTTGGCGTGGGCGATGACCACGGCGATGGCGGTCGAGGCGGTGCGCGTCTCGGCGGTATCGGCGCGGCTGGTGAGCACGATCGGCACCCGGGCGCCCAGGACGATGCCGGCCGACAGCGCGTCGGCCAGATATTCGAGCTGCTTGGCCAGCATGTTGCCCGATTCGATATCCGGCACCACCAGGATGTCGGCTTGGCCCGCCACCACCGAGCGGATGCCCTTGGTCTTGGCGGCGACGAGCGACACCGCATTGTCGAAGGCCAGCGGACCGTCGAGCAGGCCGCCCGAGATCTGGCCGCGATCGGCCATCTTGCACAGCGCCGCGGCATCGAGCGTGGCGCGCATCTTGGGGTTGACCATTTCCACCGCCGCCAGGATCGCCACCTTGGGCTCGGGAATGCCGATCATCTGCGCCAGATCGATGGCGTTTTGCACGATGTCGACCTTGTCCTCCAGCGTCGGCTCGACGTTCACCGCGGCGTCGGTGATCAGGAGCGGCCGCGGGTAGGTCGGCACGTCCATCACGAAGACGTGGCTGATGCGGCGGTGGGTGCGCAAGCCCGTCTCCTTGTCTACCACCGCCTCCATCAGCTCGTCGGTATGCAAGGAGCCCTTCATCAGCGCCTCGACCTCGAAGTTGCGCGCCATCCTCACCGCGACCTCGGCCGCGGCGTGGCTGTGCGGCACGTCGATGATGCGGCAGTCGTCGAGGGAGGCACCGATCTGCTCGGCCAGCAGGCGCAGCTTTTCCGCCGGACCGACCAGGATCGGAACCACCAGCCCGGCGTCCCTCGCCATCAGCGCGCCCCTCAGGGACTCGCTGTCGCAGGGATGGACCACGGCCATCGAGATCGGGGAGAGGCCGCGGGCCATGGCCAGCAGGTGGTCGTAGCGGGCCTGCCGGTCGCTGAGGGTGAACTCGGGCAGGGTCATGCGCGCCCGCCTGATCTTCTCGGTCGGCGCCAGCACCTCGGCGCTGCCGGCTATCACCTTGAGGCCGTCCTGGTTGGTGCACAGGCAGTCGAAGACGATGTGGTGATTGTGGTCGAACTTCTTCTGGCAGGTGAGGGTGACGGTGATGGTGTCGCCCAGCGCCACCGGCCGCGAGAAGTGCAGGGTCTGGTCGATGTAGATAGTGCCCGGGCCGGGAAACTGGGTGCCGAGCACGGTGGAAATCAGCGCGCCACCCCACATGCCGTGAGCGATCACTTCGCGAAACATCGACGAGCGCGCGTATTCGGGGTCGACGTGGGCGGGATTGACGTCGCCGGACATGATCGCGAACAGCTGGATGTCCTCGGGGCGCAGGGTGCGGACCAGCGTGGCGCTGTCGCCGATCTGGATCTCGTCGTAGGTGCGGTTCTGGATGTAGGCGAGGTTCATGTCGGCTCCGAAAGGCAATTATAATGCGCTTCTCGCCGCCATCAGGGAACGATCATGAAACTCACCCAAGCCGCGCTCGATCAGCTGTTCGCCGCTGCACGGACCCACAACGCCTGGCAGGACCGCCCGGTCGCCGACGAACTGCTCCATGAGCTCTACGAGTGCATGAAATGGGGGCCGACCAGCGCCAACTGCTCGCCCGCCCGCATCGTCTTCGTCAAGTCGCGCGAGGCCAAGGAGCGCCTGCTGCCCTGCATGGCCCCCGGCAACAAGGACAAGACCCGGGCCGCGCCGGTCACCGCGATCATCGCCATGGACGGCGCCTTCCACGAGAAATTGCCGATGCTGTTCCCGCAGGCCGACGCGCGTTCCTGGTTCGTCGGCAACCAGGCGTTGATCGATGCCACCGCTTTCCGCAACAGCAGCCTGCAGGGCGCCTACCTGATCCTGGCGGCGCGGGCCCTGGGGCTAGACTGCGGTCCGATGTCGGGCTTCGATGCCGGCAAGCTCAATGCCGAATTCTTCAAGGACGGCACGGTCAGCGTCAATTTCGTCTGCAACCTGGGCTACGGCGACCCCGCCAAGCTGTTCCCGCGCAATCCCCGCCTGGCATTTGCCGAAGCCTGCCGCATCGAGTGAGTTGCGCCAGACTGCCGCGGCCTTCGGCCTCGCAGTGACGCCCGTACCCGTTCGGGTATCCCCATCGAAAGGAAGTCCTCTTGAAGGCCGGCAGCGAAACAATCTTGAATAAGGAAGCCAGACGATGAAGTACGTGAACTATGGCAGCGAGGGCACGCCAGAATCGATGGGCCTGGGCGAGTGCGAAACGCCGGTCCCCGGTCGGGGCGAGATCCTGATCGAGGTCCATTACGCGGGGGTCAACCGGCCCGACGTGGCGCAGCGTTCCGGCAAGTATCCGCCGCCGCCGGGCGCCTCGCCCATCCTCGGGTTGGAGGTGGCCGGGCGGGTCGCGGCGCTGGGCGAGGGCGTCACCGAATGGCGGGTCGATGAGCTGGTCACCGCGCTGGTCCCGGGCGGCGGCTACGCCGAGTATTGCGTCGCGCCGGCGGCCCACGCCCTGCCGATTCCCGGGGGCATGGGCCTCGCCGATGCCGCCGGTCTGCCGGAGACCTGGTTCACCGTTTGGGCCAACCTGATCGACATCGGCCGCTTGAAGGCGGGCGAGCGGCTGCTGGTCCATGGCGGTTCCAGCGGCATCGGCCTGACCGCGATCCAGCTGGCGAACCACGTCGGCGCCGAGGCCATCGTCACCGTCGGCAGCGAAGAGAAGGCTGCATTCTGCAGGGCTTTCGGCGCGAACACCGCGATCAACTATCGCAGCGGCGATTTCGTCGAGGCGGTCAAGGCGGCCACCGGCGGCGAGGGCGTCGACGTCGTGCTCGACATGGTCGGCGGCGCCTATCTGCAGAAGAACGTCAGGCTGTTGCGCCGCGACGGCCGGTTGGTGATGATCGCCTTCCTGGAGGGCAGCAAGACCGAATTCGATTTCCTGCCGGTGATGATGAAGCGCCTGACCATCACCGGTTCGACGATGCGGCCACGCACCGTGGCCGAGAAGGCGGCGATCCGCGACGCCCTGCGGGCCAATATCTGGCCGGCCTTGGCCGCCGGGAAATTGAAGAGCCATCTGTTCGCCACCTTCCCCTTCGGAGAGGCGGGGGAGGCGCACCGACTGATGGAGAGCAGCCGGCATATCGGCAAGATCGTGCTGCAGGTTCGGCCCTGAGCCGCGGCGGCCTCGCGATGGACTACGATGCGCGCGAGCAGTTGCAGGCGACGCTCGATCCCGAGGATTGGCGGGAACTCCGGGTCCAGGGGCACGCCATGCTCGACGACATGTTCGACTACCTGGAGCAACTGCGCGCCCGCCCGGTCTGGCAGCCGATCCCGCAAGCGGTCAGGGACGGCTTCCACGAGCCGCTGCCGATGGGCCCCGGCGATCTTGCTGCGGTGCATCGCCGCTTCGTCGATGACATCCTCCCCTACGCCGCGGGCAACGCCCATCCGGGCTTCATGGGCTGGGTCAATGGCGGCGGCACGCCGGTCGGCATGCTGGCGGAGATGCTGGCCGCCGGGCTGAACGCCAATCTCGGTGGCAGGGACCAGATCCCGATCGCGGTCGAGCGGCAAGTGGTCGAGTGGGTCAGGGAGATCTTCGGCTTTCCCGATGAGGCCACCGGCCTCTTCGTGACCGGCACCTCGACGGCCAATCTGATCGGCGTGCTGGTGGCCAGGACCGCGGCCTTGGGTGTCGAGGTGCGCAGCCAGGGCCTGGGCGAGCGGCATCTGGTCGCCTACGCCTCCGCCGGCGCCCATGTCTGCGTCGCCAAGGCGATGGACATCGCGGGCATAGGCTCGGCAGCGCTGCGCCTCATCCCGATGAACGACGATTTCCAGATGGACGTCGCGGCGCTGGCACGCGCCATCGCCCATGACCGCAGCGCCGGCCTGAGGCCGTTTTTGGTCGCCGGCACCGCCGGCTCGGTCGATGTCGGCGCCATCGACGATCTCGCCGCGATCGGCCGCCTGTGCCGGGCACAGGGACTCTGGTTCCACGTCGATGGCGCCTACGGCGCGCTGGCGATGCTGGCGCCGGAACTGGCGCCGCGCCTGGCCGGCATCTCGGATGCCGATTCCATCGCCTTCGATTTTCACAAGTGGGGCCAGGTGCCCTACGACGCCGGCTTCGTCCTGGTCCGGGACGGCAAGCTGCATCAGGACAGCTTCGCCTCGGCCACCTCGTATCTCAAGCGCGAGCAACGCGGGCTGGCGGCAGGCTCGCCCTGGCCCTGCGATTTCGGCCCCGATCTGTCGCGCGGCTTCAGGGCCTTGAAGACCTGGTTCACGCTCAAGGTCTATGGCGCCGAGAAGCTGGGCAGGATGATCGCCAACACCTGCGAACTGGCCCAGTACCTGAAGCGGCGGATCGAGGCCAGCCCGGAGCTGGAACTGCTCGCGCCGGTGGCGCTCAACATCGTCTGCTTCCGCTATCGCTGCGGCGACGAAGCGGCCGCAAACCGGGTGAATGCGGAGATCGTGGTCGCGCTGCAGGAGTCGGGCATCGCTGCGCCTTCCTCCACCACGATCGCCGGCCGGCTGGCGATCCGTGCCGCGATCGTCAATCACCGCACCGCCGCGCGCGACATCGACGCCTTGCTGTCCGCGACCGTCGCATTCGGCAAGTCCAGGGTAGCCACATCATGAATCCCACCGCGCAGTCCGACATCGAGGGCGATCGCGAGCCCCTGATCGGCCAGGCCAGAATAATGACCATGGCATTTTCCGGCACCGATCTCGCCCCGATCGGGGCGGCGCTGATGGCCCGCGCCGAGGCCCATCCGTCAGATGCCAATGCCTTGATGGATCTGTCGACGGTGCTGCAGTTGAGGGCGCAACTCGACATCGCGCTCGCGGTCCAGGCCCAGGCGCTGGCGGCGAGTCCGCTCTATCACCTGCCGGCGCCGGCGGGCGTGACCGGGATCAGGTTGCTGGCGCTGATGGCGCCGGGCGACTTCATGACCAACACCCCGCTGGATTTCCTGCTGGAGGGATCCGACGTCGCGCTCGACATGCTCTATCTGGCCCCGGATCTGGCCCTGCCGGCAGCGCTGCCCGAGCACGACGTGCTGTTCGTCGCCTTGGGCGAGTCTGACCGGACGCACGGCTTGCTGGCGCTGCTCGAGGAGGCCGTGAAGACCTGGCCGCGCCCGGTGTTGAACAGGCCCGAGCGCATCGCCCGGACCTCGCGCGACGGCGCCTCGCTGAGATTGAGATCGGCGCCGGGCGTGGTCATGCCGCTCTCGGCCAGGGTCGACAGGCAGACGCTGGAGCGGCTAGCGCGCGCCGAGCTGCCGATCACCGCGGTGCTGGAGGATGGCGCCTTTCCGGTCATTGCCAGGCCGGTCGATTCCCACGCCGGCAGAGGCCTGATGAAGCTCGACGACCCGGCGGCGCTGGCCCGCTATCTGGAGGAGATGGCCGGGAGCGAATTTTATGTCTCCCGCTTCGTCGACTATCGCGACGCCGACGGGCAGTATCGCAAGTATCGGGTGGTGCTGATCGACGGCCGGGCGTTCGCCGTGCATATGGGCATATCCGAGCACTGGATGATCCATTACCTGAATGCGGGCATGACCGAGAGCGCCGGCAAGCGGGCGGAGGAAGCGCGCTTCATGGCGAGCTTCGACGACGATTTCGCGCGCCGGCATGGCGCAGCCCTGGAGGCTGTCTGCGAGCGTTTCGGACTCGACTACCTGGTCATCGATTGCGCCGAAACCAATGAGGGGCGATTGTTAATCTTCGAGGTCGATACCGGCGCCGTCGTCCATGCGATGGACCCGGTCGAACTCTTCCCCTACAAGGGGGCACAGACGCGCAAGGTGTTCGCCGCCTTTCGCGAGATGTTGGCGAAGGCGACAAGGCGCGGGATGTCGGCCTGAAGAGGCCGGCCTACAGTTCGCGCAACTTGCGCTCGCGCTCCACCTGGATGATGTAGCGCTGGATCAGGGTCACCATCGGCCCGGGCAGGCTGATGAACTGGCAGCCAGCGCGCTGGTGGACCCTGCCGCTGGGCGTGGTCACGTCGTAGAGGTTGCGAATGCGCATCGAGGCGGTGATGGCGCCGACCTTGGGCAGGTCGAAGCGGACGTGGGAGAATTCGGCACCGACCGTGAATCCGGCCTCGTCGGGTGGGACGGTCAAGCCCAGGCCGCCGCCGCTGATGTCGACGAGCGTGGCGACCACGCTTTTGAGCGAACCGTCCTGTTGCGGAATCGGTATCTTGCATTTGATCGGATTGGCCATCGGCGTCGTCAGCCGGAAGTCTTCGCGCCGCTGCAGACGCACCAGGGTGGCGGGCACGTTGCCCAGGAAGGCATCGCGGCCCTCGAACTTGATCGAATCGAGACCGTCCAGGGCGAATTGGATCTTGACCTTTTCCTTGCTGGAGACGCAGTCCAGATGATCGATGTCGAGCGCGCGCTTGTTCATCTCCATGTTGCTGCCGTAATCGAACACCAAGGTCTTGCCGTCGGCGGCAATGTCGAGCAGCGAGGTCAGCAGGAAGTCGTAGCCCTGGTTGAAGTAGAAGGTGATCAGCGAGCCTTGCTGTTGCAAGCCGCGCAGGATCGAGAGAATCTCGGTCTTCGAATGCACCTGGTACTTGCTGAAGTCGTCATCGACGTCGAGCGCCGATTTTCGCTGCCCCGCTTGGCTTTCTTCCATACCTAAATTGTCGTCGTCCAAAACGAAACGCTAGTTTAATCGATGTTGCCCTCCAGGCAAATCCCGCCTTTGCGGCTGGTTCCGCCTTCGGCCCCCTCCGTCTTCAGGCAGGCAGGGTCCTCTCCTCGACGCGATAGAGCCAGACCAGCAGCTCGGCCACGGCGATATACAGATGCGGCGGGATGTCGGCGTCGAGATCGACCTGCATCAGCAGGGTGACGAGTTCCGGCGACTCATGCACGAAGACGCCGTGCTCCTTGGCGCGCAGGATGATTTCCTCGGCGATCAGGCCGCGTCCCTTCGCCACCACGCGCGGCGCCGCATTGCCCGGCGCGTAGGCCAAGGCGACGGCGAGCGAGCGCTCGTCGTCGTTCTGGTGCTTGCCCGGTTCATTCCGTTTCATGCTTGACCGTCATGCCGAGCAAGGGCACGCCGGCGGATGCCAAGGCCTGCTCCAGGGCGGGTGTCGCGGCGCGCAGGTCGGCGGCGCTGGAACCGGTGGGCGTGGCCAGCGCGATCCTGACGCCGCCGCCGGAAAGCTGGATCGCCGCCTGGACTTCGCCCAGGCGCGGCGTGCTCAGGCGCAGCGTGGTCTGCCACCGCTCTTCCGCTTCCGCGCTTGAGCCGCTGCCGGACTGCTCGCGTTCGACCTGCCACTGCATGGTTTGCCCCGGCCAGACTTCGCCATGCCAGAGCAGGCGCTGCGTTGCGGCGGCGTCGAGCTGCTGCTGCACCAGCGGCCGCACCGCTTCCGGCATGGCCGGTGCCGGCGCGGGGGGCGCCGTTTTGCTGCGGGTGGGTTCGGCGCCGGCAGCGGCCGGCGCCGCGCCGGCCTTCTGCGCTTCCTGCGCATGGCCCGCCGCAGCCTGGACTTCGCCCGGGCGGCCGCTGGGCGCAGCGGACCCCGCGGGCGCAGCGTCCCCTTTGGGCACGGCGTCTCCTGCGGGCGCAGCGCGCGCGGCGATGGTCGCCGGCGCCGAGTGCTGTCCCTGCGGCTCCTCCAGGAGCGCGGCCAGCGGCAGCTTGCCGGCCACCCACTGCGCCTGGTGCGCCTCGTAGAACAGGCCGCTTTGGGCCACGGCTTTACTCAAGACCGGGGCAAGTTCGGCGCCGTTTTGGGGCGGTTGTGCCAGGAGCGGCTGGCCGCGGTTCAAGGCCGCGGCGGGGGGGGGCTCGCCTTCCGGCGTGACCAGCGCGCCGATCATCTGCCCGGCGCGGCTCAGGGTGGCGTAGGGGTAGGGCTCGGCCGCCGCGGCGGCAGCGGCGCCGGGCTGCTCGGCCAGCCGGACGATCGCGGTCGTGGGCGTGCGGTCGATGACCACCAGTTCGAGCGTGTCGCCGGCCTGCACCGACTCGGGCAAGGACAGCGCGACGCTCTTGCCGGAGACCAGCGCCTTGTAGCTTTTGTCCGGCAGGACTTCCTGGATCTTGGCGCTGAATTGCTGGCCCAGGCGCAAGTCGGGCAGGTCGGCCGCGAGCAGGGTGCCGAGCGTTTGCGCGGCGCGGCTCAGGCTGGCGCCCTGGTAGGGCTCGGGGGCGGCGCCGGCGCCCGGTTCGGCCGGTTGTGAAAGTCGGGCGAGGATGGTCTTGGGCGTGCGGTCCAGGACGACCAGTTCCAGCGTGTCGCCCGCCTTGGCCGACTCGGGCAGGGACAGCGTGATGCTCTTGCCGGCGACCAGCGCCCGGTAGGTGTTGTCCGGCAACACTTCCTGGATGGTGGCGGTGAAGCTCTGCCCCTGCCGCAGTTCGGGCAGGTCGGCCGGAATCCCGGGTACGCGCGCGACCGGCTGCAGCGCGTTGTCGCCGGGCTGGCGCAGGTTGATGCCGGCGTCGGAAGGGATCAGGACCATGGCCGCCGTCGTAGCCCGACGACTGAAGGAAGTGGCACAGTCGGGCTGCGGCCCGACTCACCCATCGCTACCGACCGGCGCCGTAGGCGCGTTCGACCTGCCGCTTCCTGGCGGCGCTGCCGAGGAACTGGCGCAACTGCTCCATCCATGGTTCGGTGTGGCGGCGCACCTCGGCGTCGTCGTCGAGGATGCGCTGGATCAGGCGGGTTTTGCTTTCCCGTTCCGGCTCGGAGAGGCCGCCGTTGTCGTCGTCGTTCACCAGCGCTAGTCGCAGTGCTGCGACCGAGCGCTCCAGCGAAACCAGGGCGTCCCAGTCCTGGGCGCGTGCGGCCGCCACCATCCGGGCGGAAAGTGCGCTCATTTCCTCGTAGAGCGATATCTGGGTGGGCATGAACGGCATGGTAGTGCTCAGGCGGCCGCCTGGTTCGCGGGATGAACGGCGGGATTGCCGGCTATTTCTTCCCAGGCGCCCTTGATTTCGGCGAGCAGGCGGCTCACCTCGGCGAGGGCGTCGTCGTCGTTCTCGATGTTGGCATTGAGCAGCCGGAGACACATGTAGTCGTAGAGGGCGCCGAGCCTCGCGGCGAGATCGCCGCCGACCTCCATGTCGAGGCTGGCCTTGAGGCCGTTGGCGATGATCTCGATGGCATGGGAAACGGCCCGGCCCTTGTCGGCGATCTCCTTGCGCTGCAGGTGCAGCCGGGCTCTGGAAATCGCCAGCAGCGCGCCTTCGAACAGCATCAGGATCAGCTTGTGCGGATCGGCGGCCAAGACCCCGGTTTCCATGCCCACCTTGGCATAGGCTAGGGCGGAATTGCCTTGATTGGCGAACATTAATTTCTCCGGTTATTTGATGACGATGGGATTGTTTGCCAGGGAAGTCAGCTGTTGGGTCAGGAAGGTACTGGTCTGGTTCATGCTCGCGATCAAGGTGTCGAGCGAGGTGAATTGCGCCAGATAGCTCGCCTGGATGGCCGACAGGCGAGCCTGCTCCTGGGTCTGCTGCTTGCCGATCGCCGTAATCGAACTCTGCAGGCCGTTGGTGCGGTCGGCGATCAGGCCGGTCGTGGAGGTCATGTTGCCCAGGGCGGACGCCAGTTGCGAGGCATAGCCGGGGGCGAAGGCCACCGTGCCGCGGGCGCCGGTGGTGGTGCCGGCGATGGTCAGGGTGAGGCCGGTCGGGCTGCCGGAGCTCGCGGTGAGCGCCTGGCCGATGCCGGTCGCGCCCATGCCGCCGATGGTGCCGGCGACATCGACGCCGGCGGTGCTGGTCGGCGTTCCGAGCAGATTCGCGACGGCATTGCCCGTGGCGGCTACGCTGGTGGCCGAGCCGTAACCGGTCGTTTTGATCAGCATCGTCCCGGTGCCGGTGCCGGCGGTGCTGGTGGGCGTTCCGAGCAGATTCGCGACGCCGTTGCCGCCGGTGACGCTGACCGCAGAAGTGGCGCCGTAGCTGTCCGAGGTGAGGGTCATGACGCCGCTGTTCGAGGCCGAGACGACCAGCGAGGTTCCCGGGGCTGCGAGCGTCAGCGCGGCGTTGATCTTGTTTTGCGCCTCGGCGGCCAGCGTGCTGGCGCTATAGGTGCCGGCCGCCAGGGTGACGCTGACGGCGGTACCGTCGACGGTGAGATTGAGCGTGTCGTTTACGCCCGTGGTGACGGTCAATCCGGCGGCGGCGGAGCCGAGCGCATTGCCCTGGGTGCCGTTGTAGCCGACCGCGACGCTGATCCCGGCGCCGGACAACGCGGTGGCGCCGTTGATTTGCGACTGCACCTGGGCGGCCAGGGCGGTCGGGGTATAGGTGCCGGGGCTAAGCGTGACCGTGGCGGCGGTGCCGTCGACGACCATGTTCAGGGTGTCGTTGCTGCCGGTGGCGATGGTGAGGCCGGGGTTGGCGGAGCCGCTGAGATTGCCCTGCGTGGCGAGCCGGGTGATGTTGACCGCGTAATTGCCGCCCTGGGTGGCGGCGGTCGAGGTGCCGTAGCTGACCAGGGAATCGGTCGGTACTCCCATCGCTGCGAACAGCGTCGAGATGTTCTTGGTCGGATCGGCCAGGACGGCGTTCAGCTTGGTGGTGTCGAGCGCCAGCGTGCCGTCCTTCTGGAAGTTCACGCCGATATCGGCGAGATTGGTCAAGCCGCCGCCGGCGGTGGACAGCGGCGTATTGAGGATGGTGCGCATCTGATTCTGTATGGTGAACAGGGTCGAGTCGCCGGTCAGTATCGACGCCGTATTGGTGCTGGCGTTGTAGCCGCTGAGCGAATTGATGTTGGCCTGGGCGGCGTTGTAGTCATTGACGAAGGCTTGCACCGCCGACTGGATGCTGGAGGTGTCGCGCGCCACGTTCAGGGTCACCGGCGCCACGGTGGGCTGGGTGAGCGTCAGGGTGACGCCCTGGATCGCGTCGGTGATGGTGTTGGAAGCCTTGGACATGGGCAGGCCGTCGAGCGTGAACGAGGCGTTCTGTGCCGCCACGGTCTGGCTCAGGTTCTTGACCCCGGCCAGGGTCGGGTCGTAGGTCAGCGCCGACAGGCTAGCGTTGTCGACCGATACCTTGAGGCTGTTGGCGGCGCCGCTGTCCTTGGAGGTGAGCACCAGGCGGTAGCCGGTGCCGTCGTTGGTGATGCTGGCCGAGACGCCGATGTTGGCGGCATTGATGGCGTCGCGGATGCCGGACAGCGAGCTGTGCGCGGAATCGATGGTGACGGTCTGGGTGGGCTTCGCCGCATTGAGGCTGTAGGTGTCGGTGCCGCTGTTGTAGGTGCCGTACTGGAAGGTGATGACGCCGGTGCCGACCGCGCTGGTGGTATCGGCGTAGGCGCCGGTGACGAGCTTCTGCGATTGCGCCAGATAGCTGACGCTGAGGTTGTAGCTGCCGGCGCTGGCGGTCGAGTCCGCGCTGCTGGTGAAATAGCCGGGGGTGGAGGCGGAGGTGCTGTAAGCGGAAAACACGGAGGCGTTGCTCAAGCTGGTGACGGCGGTCTGCAGGGTGGACAGCGCGCCCTGGAGCGATCCGTAGGCCGAGATCTCCGCCTGGTAGCTGGCTTGCTGCGTCTGCAGGGCGACCAGCGGTTGCTGTTCGGTCGCCATCAGTTGCGAGACCAGGCTATTGACGTTGAGGCCGGAACCTATTCCTGGGGATGAAAGCGACATGATGGAGCCCCGATCCTTGAGGAGAATATGGTCATTATCGGCCAAAAAGCGGAAAACTGAAGGCCGGAAAAGAAAGCCCCGGCCGGCTCGCGCCGGGCGGGGGTCTCAAAGGGGCTGCCGAAATCAGACCTTTTGCCGGACGAACATGCCGACGGTCTTGTCGATCTGATCGGCGATGGCGACCATGGCCTTGGACGGGATCTGGAGTATGACTTCCCCCGACAGCTTGTCCATGAGTCTGACGATGGTCTGGCCCTGATCCTGAGCGATGGCGAATTGCAGGTTGCTGACCTTGGCCTGCACGACCTGCTGCACCTGCTGGGTGGCGCGCTTCACCTCTTCGAGACTGGGCTCGCGGCTTTGCCCGGGCTGGGCGGGCGCGGCCTGTCCAGGCGCGGCTCCCGCCTCCGCACCGCGTGCCGGCTGCGGATTGGGCGCGGGCGCATTGCCCGATCCGGTGAGCGACTGGATTGCCATGGCCTTTTCCTCCGTCGAGCGGCGTGGGGCGGGGCACCCTGTTCCGGTGTCCCGCCCCGCTGCCTTCCGACTAGCGTATTACCCGCTTACTTGAGCAGCGCCAGCACCGATTGCGGCAGGGAGTTGGCTTGCGCCAGCATCGCCGTGCCCGCCTGCTGCAGGATCTGGCCGCGGGTCATGTTGGCGGTTTCCGCCGCGAAGTCCGTGTCCTGGATCCGGCTGCGGGCGGCCGAGAGGTTCTGGCTGGTCGTCTGCAGATTGCTGACCGCCGAACTGAAGCGGTTTTGCAGGGCGCCCAGCGCCGCGGCGCTGGCGTTGACCGAAGAGATCGCGGCGTCGATGACCGCCA